>CANJIL010000023.1 GCA_947474455.1 Hyphomonadaceae bacterium
GCGTTCGCCGGCGTCAGCACCATCGAAGAGGAAGCCGACAGGTTCGCTCTTGCGCCGCCACCAGCAACGCCGATACTTGCACCGCGCGCGGCCTGAGCCGGTACACTGCTTGGCCGCCCCAATTTACACCACTCAGGTGGACGTGACCACCGAGGACCTGCGGCGCATCGACGTGAACAAGCTGCTGCGCGATCGCGTGCTCGATGGTCCGCGTTCGGTGACGGTGAGCTGGTCGCGCGGTGGTGAGCGCGTGGCGTCGATCGGGATCTATGGCGGGCGCGACAGGATTCACATGCACTACCGCCAGCAAAGCCCCGGCGAGAGCGAAGGGCGGCAGGTGGCGCAGGATATCCAGATCGACTGGCGACCGAACCGCTATGGCGGGACGACGCCCTACTTCGTCTGTCCGCATTGCCGGCGGAGCGTCTGGCACATCTATCTGACGGGAGGTCAGAATGTGTGCCGGCATTGCGCGCGATTGACCTATGAAAGCCGCCGCAGCCGGACCTATGACCGTCTTGCCGAAACTGTGCATCGCCTACGCACCCAGCTTGGCGGCGATGCTGGTTTCGACAGCATCATCGCGCCACGACCGAAGGGTATGCACCGGACGACATATGAACGCACATGCGAGCGCATTCATAGCCTTGAGCGCGCAAGCTGGGATCGATGGGCCGCCTGGCTAGGACGGATCGAGTCCCGCATCGGGCGCGGCCGCAAGCTCAGGCAAGGGAATTTTTGGTCATGAGCACGCTCGCTGTTGTGTCTCCGGTAGCATCTGACCCGCCGCCCGCCCCGCGTCCTGCCGGTCTGTGCCCATGGGAGGATGGCGACGCCTTTGCTGGATTGCTCGAGGCGTTCATAAAGGCCCACGCCCCGGATGGGCCCGCCGAACGCTCGCTGGTCGAACGTCTCGTCTGGATCGAATGGCGGAGGAAGCGCCTGGTTGCAGCCGAGGCGGCCGTGCATGTGGCGCACGCTTTCGACCGCGCATCCGATGACCATAGCACCCGCAAGACGCTGAACCGAGCCGGCATCACTGACCGCAAGGCGCGCGACGACATTTCGGTTGGCGAGGTCCTGAGGGGATCCGATACTGACGACGCCGAAACCATCGCCGCGATCAGGGAGGGCGTCAGCGATGTCGAAGCGGCCTTGGAGATGATCGACGCAGGCAGGGCCTACAAGACAGTCGTAGCGCGCCTTGATGAAGACATGCGCGACTGGTGGGCAGGCGAGCTCAACGAGACGGAGGATGGGAAACCCAAGTACCAGGAGGACTGCGCCTCGCTGAAAACGTTCCTCGCGGGCGACGCCCTGCCCTGGCGCCGCGGCTGGCTCACCGTCAACGCAGCGCGGCCGGCGATCCGGGCGCAAGCCATCGCAGAGAGTTTCGATCCGGTACGCCTGCGCCAGCTGTGGGACATGGAAGCGCGCCTGGACCGGCAGTTCGAGAAGTCGCTGGGGATGCTGATCCGGTTGCAGGAGATGCGGACGACGCCCTCTCCCATAGCAGAGCCGGGATCCGGGTCTTAGGCTTTCGACCGCGGTTAGGCTGGGTGGCGCGGAGGCCAAAGCAGCTTGCTCGGTCCGAAACGCCCGCAGCGCTCATGGAGGGACAGCTGGAGGGACGGGTCAGGACCAGAATTGCAGTTTCGCTATTTCTGCAACACTTTTCGCATTGACTTTGGTGCGGGAGGTGGGGGTCGAACCCACAAATCCGTTAGGACGGTGGATTTTGAGTCCACTGCGTCTGCCAATTCCGCCACTCCCGCGAGCGCAGCAGGCGCGGTGTTAGCGCAGGTGGTTACCGAGGCAAAGGGGCCTCAGGCGGGACTGATCAGCCGGGGATCGTCGCTGGCGAGATCAGCTGCCAGCTGAAATAAGCGCCCATCGCTGCAAACAGCACCCAGTGCGGGGCAACTTGCAGCGAAACGGAATGAATGCGGCGAAGCGTGCGCATCGGATAACCCGGAACTCAAAGCACGCCAGACCATCCGGCGCGTCAGTGGATGTTTGTGTGGACATCGCAAACATCCGGTTCACGGACTGGAGAAATTTCAGTCGAATTTAGTGTAACAATGCCGCACCCGCGAACCCGCCGACCAGGATCACGACGAACAGCAGCATGAACAGGCCGACGCGCTTTTCGATCACAGGGGCGAGCGTGGGGCCGAAGGTCTTGAACAGCCAGGCGACCAGGAAGAAGCGCACGGCGCGCGTGACCAGGCACGCTGCGATGAAGATCGGCAGGTTGAACTCCATCGCGCCGGACACGATGGTTACCAGCTTGAAGGGGATGGGGGTCATGCCCTTGAGGAATATGATCCAGACGCCCGCGGCCGCATAAGACGCGCGCAGCTCGTCTTCCTTCCCACCATAGCCGAAGACAGAGATGATCGCCGAGCCGACGGCCTCGAACAGGTAAAAACCGATGGCGTAGCCAAGTACCGCGCCCAGCACGGACGAGATGGTGCAGCCAAGGGCGTAGCGCCAGGAGCGCTCCGGCCGAGCGAAGCACATGGGGGCCAGCATGACGTCCGGCGGGATCGGGAAGAACGAGCTTTCGGCGAAGGAGATAGCCCAGAGTGCGGGTTCCGCGCTCTTTCCGCCAGCGAGACGGATCACCCAATTGTAGAGGGCGCCCAGGGGACCCCTCGCCTTGGGCGCGTGCGCTGGAGCAACGTCGGATGCGTCAGCCACAGTTGTCGCATCACTCATGGGATCACCTGTTTCCCGCACCGCACAAAACCGGATTTAGCCCTAGCATGGGTCGGGTCACGTGACACCTCAACCAGCCGCAAGGCCTGCAGCTGACTTCCAATGCAAGTTAAACGGCGCTGCTCTTTGGTCGCATTGCCGCCTACCTCCCCCCCGATACCTTCAAAACCATGAATAAGTTGCCGCTTGATCGGGCGAGGTGGCCGCTTGGAGCCCTCCTTGTGTCCGCAGCCATGCTCGCGGCGGCTTTCGGCATTTTTGAGACTCTGATGCATCTCGCGCCATGCCAGATGTGTTGGTGGCAGCGGTACGCCCATTTTGCAACGTGCGCTGTGGCGCTGGCCGCCATTGTGCTCAATTGGCGCGGTGCCGGACCGCAGCTTATGACGGTTCTCTCGATCCTTATCGGGCTGACGTTCGCGGTAAGTTTCTTCCTGGGAAGCTGGCATGCCCTGTTCGAATGGAACCTTGCCCCGGGCCCTGACACCTGCGAGGCGGCTTCGGGATCGGAGCCAATTACGGGCAATCTTTCGGATATTCTGAGCCGCCCGTTGGGCATCGTGTCCTGCAAGGAAGCGATGTGGCGGTTGCCGAATGCGCCGTGGGGACTTTCCATGGCAGGCTTCAACGGGATCATTTCGGGCGTGCTCATGGTGCTCAGCTTCTATTCCGCCACCCAGCCGCCAATGCGCGACACAGCCAACGAGCCGGTGCAGCCATGAGCCTCACGTCGAATCGCCGCCAGGAGATGCTGCGCGTCGACCATGCCGGCGAATACGGCGCAGTGGCGATCTATCGCGGACAGCTTGCCGTGTTCGAGCGACAGCAGGGGCGCGAGAAGATCACTGGCCAACTGCAGGAGATGTCGGCGCAGGAGCGGGAGCATCTCGACGCTTTTGACAAGCTGCTTGTCGCCGGCAGCGTGCGGCCAACGGCGCTGTCGCCGTTGTGGAATGCCGCCGGTTTTGCGCTGGGAGCGGCGACCGCCCTGCTCGGCGAGAAGGCCGCGCATGCATGTACCGAGTCGGTCGAGACAGTGATCGAGGAGCATTATGGCGACCAGGTCGCCGAGCTTGAGGCGGCAGGTGAGAGCGAGCTCGCGGCGCGCATGTCTAAGTTCCGCGACGATGAAGTGGCGCACAAGGAGCTAGCGGTCGCCGAAGGCGCAGCGCAGGCGCCGGCCTATCCGTTGCTGTCGGCGTTGATCCGCTTTGGATGCCGCGCGGCGATCCGGATCAGCGAGAAGGTCTAGGCGAGTTTCGGCCACGCACTCTCCTTCGCAAGAGGCTTAACTGACCTGCGGCATGCCGTAGCTATCCCTCAAATGAGGGCGCGGGGCGCGCGTCATGCGCCGTGGGTAGCGCCAGTGCCTGCCTTTTTGGGCAGGCGGATGCGCGTGAAACGCCCCTTCACTGACCGTTTGTCCCGGTTCGGCTGCACGAGGGGTTGTTTCGGTCATCCGGGCGGCGTGATGCCTGGCGCCTTGGCTCGACGCCCGTTCACCCGGCTCAGCGTGTTCGGAAGTCATCCGACATAACCCCTGGCGCATGCGTAGCAAGTAGGCGGATCACGGGCGGACAAGCGAGACGGGCATGGTGCAGCATGCTCAGCAATTCGTCAGCACGCCCTCGTGGCGGCTACGCTAGAGTGCGGGCGTTGCGCTGGAGGGCGAGCCAGTCGCCGGTGATGGCGAGAGTGATGCCGGGTTTCTGGATGTTGACCAAGAGGGTTGCGCCGTCGGGTGAGAAACAGGCGCCGCAGAACTCGGATTTGCCGGCGTGGGCATTGCGGGCGAGCGTGTAGATCAGGCCATCCGGCGCCACGGCGCGGACAAAATTGTCGCCATCGCTGTCTTCGCAGACGATGAGTTCTCCATGACGGCTGGCGACGATGTTGTCGTAATTTTCGAAGTCGGACTCGCCGGTGCTTTCGACGAAAAATTCAAGCGCGCACGGAGCATCGGCTTCGCGGACTGTTTCCTCATAGGGACTGGGGATGTAGCGCCAGATCTGGCCGAGACTTGCGGCGCCGCCGGAGGTGCAGGCGAAGTAGACGACGGGGCCTGATGCTTCAAGCGCGAAAGCGATGCCTTCTCCGCGCGCGAAGATGGCGGCGCCAGCCTTGCGGCCGCGAAAGCAAAGGTCGCTGTCTGGGGCTTCGACATCGGCCATGTCGATCCAGCGTGCAGCATAGCTGCGATTGGGCGCCATGCGGAGCGACAGGTCTCCGCCCCACTCTTTCGACCAGTTACGCGTGTCGGCGCCGGCCTGTTCGACGAGGGCGAGCGCTTGCAGGCGGCCGCCCTTTGCCAGCTCTCCGTGCGCGGCGGGAAAGAAACGGTAGAGCAGCGAATCCGCCATGTCCTCCGTGCGGTAGACGATGCCGGTTGTCGGATCGACGGCGGCGGTCTCGTGCCTGAACCGGCCCATGGCGGCGAGCGGAGCGGGCTCGACCGGCATGGTAAGCGCGGCGGGAACTTCGAAGATGAAGCCGTGCAACTTTCCGGCTTCGGCGCCTTTCACCATTTCCCTTTCTTCGCAGGAGAGCCAGGAGCCCCAGGGCGTGGGGCCGCCAGCGCCGTCGTGGTCCCGCCGGCGAAGGGTTTGCCCGCGGGCGAGAGATCTTAGACGCGTTCGCGGGCGATGCGCTGCACGCGCGAGAGATCGGCGCGAAGGCGGAGACAGAAGATGTTGGACCAAGCTCGTGATTGCGGACAAGCAGGCAACGTGTGGGGTCGCCCTCGACGGGGAAGGTGGCCATGCCGTCGTGGTTGCCGGGCTCGAGCAGGCCATCGGACATTTCCCGGCCGGCGCGCGAGAGCACGGCATAGGAGAGGCCCGGGGCGAGATCAAGCAGGCCTTTGGGGTCAGGCGTAAGCGGCAGGCTGGAGACGCGCTGGCGAATCTGAGGCCGCGTCGCGTTGGGCGCGGCGCAGCCCATGAGCTGCAGGGCGGGCGCGGCGATTGCGAGGCTTGCGGCGGAACGAAGAAGATGGCGACGCGACAGCATGGCCGGGCTCCGTGTTCGATCAGGGCCGAATAGCGCGGTTGGGTCCTCTGATGCGTGAAGATTTTGTGGCGCTGTGCGCCTGACCACAGCCGATCAGACCAAGTTGCAGGTCAGCGAGACTGTTGCTTCATCGACGGTCTGGTCTGACTTCGATACGTCCGCACGGGCGGCTTAGACAAGTTCCTCATCGCCGATTGTCACGCGGAAGGCGGCCCCGGGAATCAAGCGCCACGCGCAATGGTACATGCTGTCCAGGTGGTATGTGACCGCGCTTTCGCTTGCGCTGGGAAGCATGAGGCTGGTCGCTTACTAGTCCGTATCGATCTCATCGCCGGTGATCTCGTCGAGATCGACTTCGGCGGCGCTTAGATTCGTGGCGGTGTCGTCGCAGGACGCCTGGGCGTGGGCGGCGGGTGCAAGCACAGCGATTACAGTCGCTGCAGCGAAAAAGTGAGCTTTCGTCGGTCGTACCCTCGGCGCCGCAGATGTCGCACGCCCGCGGGGACGGTAAAGGTTGACAGGCGGTGGAGACTATTTTCGCCGCACCAGCGCCGCATGAGCAGCGGCAAGGCGCGCAACTGGCACGCGGAAGGGCGAGGCGCTAACATAGTCGAGGCCGGTTTCCTCGAAGAAGTAGATCGAGACCGGGTCGCCGCCGTGTTCGCCGCAGACGCCGAGCTTGAGACGCGGCCGCGCGGCGCGGCCGCGCTCGCAGCCGATGCGCACGAGTTCACCGACGCCGTCGCGGTCGATCGAGACGAAAGGGTCTTTGTCGTAGATGCCTTTTTCCTCGTAGGTCTTGAGGAAGCGGGAGGCGTCGTCGCGCGAGATGCCGAGCGCGGTCTGCGTGAGGTCGTTGGTCCCGAAGGAGAAGAATTCGGCTTCCTCCGCGATCTCGGCGGCGCGCAGGCAGGCGCGGGGGAGTTCGATCATGGTGCCGACGAGATAGTCGACCTGCGCCTTGCGCTCGTTGAACACGCGCTCAGCCGTCTGCACGACGACGGCGCGCATGAGCTCGAGCTCCTTGCGGGTTGCGACCAGCGGGATCATGATTTCGGGGATAGGCGCCCTGCCCGACTCCTTCGCCACGTCAAGCGCGGCTTCGAAGATGGCGCGGGCCTGCATTTCGTAGATCTCAGGATAAGTCACGCCGAGACGGCAGCCGCGGTGGCCGAGCATCGGATTGGATTCGTGCAGCTCGGCGGCGCGGGCTCTCAGCACATCCACCGCAACGCCGGACTGCCGCGCGACGCCGGCGATGTCTTCCTCGGTGTGCGGCAGGAACTCATGCAGTGGCGGATCGAGCAGGCGGATGGTGACGGGGAGGCCCTCCATGATGCGGAAGATTTCCACGAAGTCCTGGCGCTGCATCGGTAGAAGCTTTTCCAACGCCTTGCGGCGGCCGCGCTCATTGTCGGCGAGGATCATTTCGCGGACGACAGGGGTGCGCTGCGCGTCGAAGAACATGTGCTCGGTGCGGCAGAGGCCGATGCCTTCCGCGCCGAACTTGCGGGCGGTTTCGGCGTCGAGCGGCGTTTCCGCGTTTGCGCGGACCTTCATGCGGCGAACCTTGTCGGCCCAGCCCATGAGCTCGCCGAAATCGCCGCCGAGGGCGGGCTCGACCATCTTCACGGAGCCGACCAGGACCTGGCCCTTGGCGCCGTCGACCGTGATGATGTCGCCCTTCTTCAGTGTGCGGGAGCCGACGCGGACCGTGCCGCGTTCAGTGTCGACCTGTAGCGCGCCGGCGCCGCAGACGCAGGGCCGGCCCATGCCGCGCGCGACGACGGCGGCGTGGCTGGTCATGCCGCCGCGGGCGGTGACGATGGCTTTCGCCGCGTGCATGCCCTGGATGTCTTCGGGGCTGGTCTCGATGCGGACCAGGATCACGGCCTTGCCGGACTGGGCGAGGGCCACCGCTTCGGCTGGTTCGAACACGATCTGGCCGACGGCGGCGCCGGGGCTGGCGGGGAGGCCTTTGACGAAGACGTCCCGCACGGCGTCTTCGGCGATGGCGGGGTGGAGGAGCTGGTCGAGCTGGGCGGGTTCGAGGCGGAGAACGGCTTCCTTCTCCGAGATCAATCCTTCGCGGCACATCTCGACGGCGAGCTTGAGCGCGGCCTGGGCGGTGCGTTTGCCGTTGCGCGTCTGGAGCATGTAGAGCTTGCCCTGCTCCACCGTGAACTCGATGTCCTGCATGTCGCGGTAATGTTTCTCGAGGCGTTCGGCGACGGCGATGAGCTGGCCATAGACAACGGGCATCGCTTCCTCGAGGGAGAGGTCTTCAGAGCGGAGTTCGGCTTTTCGGGAGTTGGAGATCGGCGCGGGCGTGCGGATGCCGGCGACAACATCCTCGCCCTGGGCGTTGACGAGATACTCGCCGTAGAAGCGCTTCTCGCCGGTGGAGGGGTCGCGCGTGAAAGCGACGCCGGTGGCGGAGGATTCACCCATATTGCCGAAGACCATGGACTGCACGTTGACGGCCGTGCCCCAGCTTTCGGGGATATCGTTGAGGCGACGGTAGGTGACGGCGCGGTCGTTCATCCAGCTTGAGAACACGGCGCCGATAGCGCCCCAGAGCTGATCCTTCGGCTCTTGCGGGAAAGGGCGGCCGATCTTCTTTTCGACCGCTTTCTGGTAGAGCGCGATGACCTCGATCCAGCTTTCGGCGCCGAGGTCAGTGTCGAAGTTGAAGTCGTGGCTTTCCTTGTAGTCGTCGAGGATATGCTCGAACTCGTCATGGCCGATGCCGAGGACGACGTTGGAGTACATCTGGATGAAGCGGCGATAGCTGTCATAGGCGAAGCGGCGATCCCCTGAGAGTTTCGACAGACCCTCGGCGGTGCGGTCGTTGAGGCCGAGGTTCAGGACCGTATCCATCATGCCAGGCATGGAGGCGCGGCCGCCGGAACGGACGGAGACGAGCAGCGGATTGCGCACATCGCCAAACATCTTGCCGGTGCGGCCTTCGAGCGCGCGCAAGGCGTCATTGACCTGGGCTTCGAGGTCGGCGGGGTATTTCTTTTTCAGCTGATAGAAGACGGTGCAGACTTCGGTGGTGATAGTGAAGCCGGGCGGCACGGGAAGGCCGAGCTTGGACATCTCCGCGAGGTTGGCGCCCTTGCCGCCCAGCAGGTTCTTCATCGAGGCGTCGCCATCCGAGGCCCCGCCGCCGAAATCATAGACCCACTTGGTGGCGAGTTCGCTCATGCTTGTCGTCCGCTCAGCCTGTCATCCCGGAAACGCGAACCCCGGATCAAGTCCGGGGCATCCGGGAACCATTCATCTGTTCGTCCCTGCCTCCCGATGGGTCCCGGCGCGCCGCTTCGCAGCGGCCGGGATGACAACAGGAGGGTTAGCCCTCGATCTTGCTGAAATCCGCAACGCGCCCCAGGGCGTCGCGTATCTGCGAGAGGATTTTCAGGCGATTCTCGCGAACGTCGGCCTTGTCGGCGTTCACGGTGACCTTGTCGAAGAAAGCGTCCACGGGGCCGCGGAGTTTCGAGAGCGCGCGCATGGCGCCTGCGAAATCTTCCTTTTCGAGCGCCGCGGAGGCATCGGGCGCCGCCTTGTTGAGCGCGGAGACCAGTGCATCGACCTCCGCCGGATCGCCGGCCATCGCTGTGCCCTCCCCCGAATGGGATTTGCCGTCCTTCTTTTCCTCAATGGCGAGGATGTTGGCGGCGCGTTTGTAGCCGGCAAGGAGGTTCTTTCCGTCTTCGGTGGAGAGGAATTCGCCGAGGGCTTCGACGCGTTTGACGACGAGGACGAGGTCGTCCTCGCCCAAGGCAAAGACAGCGTCGATCAGGTCGTGGCGAGCGCCTTGTTCGCGGAGGTGAACTTTGAGGCGGTCGGCGAAGAAGGCGAGAAGGTCGGTGACAACCGCATCAATACGCGCCTTAACAGCATTCTTCTCTTCACCGTCTTCTCCAATCAGAGCCAGCCCGCCATAAAACAGGTTGTCGCGAAGCGAGAACGCCAGACCGGTGTTGAGCAATATTCGCACAGCGCCCAGTGCCGCCCTGCGGAGCGCGAAAGGATCTTTTGAGCCCGTAGGCTTCTCATCGATGGTCCAGAATGCGACCAGCGTGTCGAGTTTGTCTGCGAGCGCGACACTCGCCGAAACAGGATTGGACGGCGCCTCGTCGCTTGGACCTTTCGGCTTGTAATGGTCGCGCACAGCATCAGCGATCGCCTGCGGTTCGCCCTGCAGTGTCGCATAGTACCGCCCCATCACGCCTTCGAGTTCGGCGAACTCGCCGACCATGTCAGAGACCAGGTCGCATTTGGCGAGCTTAGCGGCGCGTTCGGCCTGGGCGGGATCGGCGCCGACTTTCGGCGCGAGTTCCTTTGCCAGCGCCATCACGCGTTCGGCCTTGTCCTTCACCGTTCCCAGCTTCTCGTGAAAGACGATGTTGCCCAGTTTCGCGAAGCGGTCTTCGAGTTTGATCTTGCGATCATTGTCCCAGAAGAATCTTGCGTCGTTGAGGCGGGCCGACAGGACGCGGCTGTTGCCTTCGGCGATCTTCTGGCCGCCGTCGGCGGCGTCGAGGTTGGCGACGACGATAAACTTCGGGGCGAGGCGGCCGTCATGCCAACTGGGGTCGCGCACAGCGAAGTATTTCTGGTGGGTGCGCATAGAAAGCTTGATCACCTCCGGCGGGAGATCGAGGAAGCTCTTGTCCATGTCGCCGATGATGACGACGGGATGTTCTGCGAGGCCGGCGACTTCCTCGAGCAGGCCGATGTCTTCGACCAGTTCAAGGTTCTGCGCGTGGCAGAGCTGTTTCGCCTCAGTGAGGATGATTTCCTTGCGCTCTTCCCTGTCGAGGATCACGCGGCCCTTGTTCTTGATCGTGTCTTCGTAGTCATCGAAGCGGCGCACCTTGAAGGGGCCGCGACCCATGACGCGGTGGCCTTCGGTGATGTTGTCGGACTTGATGCCTTCGATCTCGAAGGGAACGACTTCGCCATCGAACGTGCAGAGGATGCGGGAGATTGGGCGGACCCAGCGCAGGTCTCCCGAGCCCCAGCGCATCGACTTGGGCCAGTGGAAACCACGGATGATCTGGGGGACAAGCGCGGCGATGACGTCGGTTGTCTGCTTGCCCGGCTTGCGGACGTGGGCGGTGTAGATGCGGCCCTTTTTAGGGACGTCGTGGACGTGCGCCTGTTCGATCGAGGCGAGCCCCGCCTTGCGGAGGAAGCCGTCGATGGCGGCCTGGGGGGCGCCTTCCTTGGGGCCCTGAATCTCTTCGGCGACATCGGCGGATTTAACCGGCAGGCCTTCGACCACGGCGACGAGGCGGCGGGGGCCGGAGAAGCCCTTGATTCCTTCCGGGATCAGGCCGGCGCCGGCGAGCCCGTCCATCAGCGCCTTAACGAGATCGGCCTCGGCCTTCGCCTGCATGCGGGCCGGGATTTCTTCCGAAAGGATTTCAAGCAAGAGCTGGGGCATCGGCCTTGTTCGCAGTCGCGGAATTGGATGCGTGAGTGCAGTGGAACGGGGTTAAATGCAAGCGTTCACGGGGAGCTGGCGTGTGATGTTGCGCGTACGTGGCAAATCAGGCCTGACTAGGTGGGATTGAACGGGGATGGACATGCGGACACGGGCTCTGGCGGCGGCGATAGTTACGGCGGCGGTGATAGGGAGCAGCAGCGCGGCCGCCCAGCAGGATGCAGTCGAGCACTGGGAAATGGTCGCCATGAAAGGCGGCGCGCTGGGCTGGGAAACCGAGAGCATTGCGGAGGACGACGACGTCTACACCCTGACCCGGCTGATGTATTTTGCGGCGGGTCAGCCGTTCACGAACGGGGGCGGCGCCTTCACCTTCCTCATGCAGGACATCTCGTTTGATTGCCTGAGCGACCAGTTCCAGGTGGGCGATTCAATGATCATGGATGCCGATGGCGAAATCGTCGGCAATGGCGAACCAGGTGGAGAATGGCTGGACGTGGAGGAGGACACGGTGGAGGAGCTGCTTGAAGCAGTCGTTTGTTATGGCGAGTCCATCGGGGACATCTTCCAGTACGATAGTTCTGACGCCGCGATGGCTGGGGCCAAGCAGATCGCCCTGCCGGAATAGACCCTACTCCGCCCTCTGTTCGGGGTCGGGCTGGACGATGGGCGCGAGGTCGAGATCGACCGGCTCGAACTCGGTGAACATGTCGGCGGATTCAATGAGCACGTTGAGCGGAGTGTAGTCGCGGCAGGCGGCGAAGCGGCCCCACATGGCCTGCACGCGCGGACTGTTGTACCCTTCGTCGACGGCGCAGGGCGAGGCCCATTCGAACACTTCGATGATGGCGCCGTCCTCCGCACGCATCACAACGGCTGGGCGATCCGTGGCGAGGCCTTCGGAGCGCAACAGGTGCAGGTGGTCGCGCGGTTTGGCGAGAGGACGGTCTCCTTCCCGGGCTTCGGGTGGTAGGCGACAGTGACGAGGCGGGGGGATGGTCATGGATGGCTCCTGTTCTAGGAGATGGAGTGAAAACGCGGCTTCTCATCTGCCGGTGAGCCGATCGACGGTCAGACCCCGTCGGGTGTTTCGGATAGCAACGGACGGAGCCATTCCGCCTGTTGCGGGTCGAGGTAGGGGAGCATGACGCGGGTGGTGTAGTGGCCCAGCAGGGCGTTGCCGCGCATGAAGGCCCAGTCGACGATCTGGCCTGGCTGGAATTCGACGATGGCGCCTTCGCGCAACGCGCCAAGGTATTTCGGATTCACGACCAGCTCGCCGATAATCTTGTCGGGCGCACGCGCGATGTTTTCGAGCCAGGCCTGCTCGGCGCCGGGCTGGCCGTCGCGGCGTGGGATCGCGGCCTTGAGGGAGAAATCATACTCGTCGGCTTCCGGCATATCGAAATGCTGCCAGAAGAAGGAAAGTTTCGCGCGTGCACGGTCGGCGGCGGCGGCGAGGTCTTTCTGATATTGCGCGTCGAGGTTGGCGGGCTCGCCCGAGCAGGCGGCGAGGGTAAGACAGCAAAGAAGAAGCAGTGCACGGATCACAGCATCAGTTGGGCTTCGCAGGCGGAGCCGGATCCTTGAGTTTGATCTCGAAAATTTTGGGCCAGTATTTGCCTGTGACGAAGATACGTTCACCGGCGCCGTCATAGGCGATGCCGTTCAGGACATCGACGCCGCGCCGATCTTGCGGGCTCAGGAGGTTGGCGAGATAGACGACGCTGGCGACATTGCCCGTGGCGGGATCGATGCGGAGGATGCGATCCGACTGGAAGACATTTGCCCAGATCTCGCCCTTGATGAATTCGAGTTCGTTGATCTGGTCGACCGGGCGGCCGTTCATATTCACGTCGATAGCGCCGTTTTCCTGAAGCGTGGCGGGATCGAAGGTGCGGATGCGGCTGGTGCCATCGCTCATGAAGACGCGGGCGCCGTCCGTCGTGAGGCCCCAGCCCTCGCCGGTGTAGGTGAACTCGCCCTTGGGCGCGAGCGTGGCGCGGTCGAGTACGAAGCCCTTCTGGCTCTTCCAGGTGACCGAGATGATCTTGTCGGGCAGGACGACCATGCCTTCGCCGAAATACTGGCTATCGATATTGTGCTGCGCCTGCACGGCGCCGGTCGCGAGGTCGAACTTGCGGACCCAGGACGTGCCTTCCATGCCGGTGCTTTCATACATCGCGCCGTCGGCGAATTGCAGGCCTTCGGTGAAGGCGGCCTTGTCGTGGGGATAGGTGGCGACGACCTGATAGCTATAGACCGGCACGGCGGGCGCGGCTGACGCCGTCGGCGCCAGGGCCGGGGCCGGCGCGGGTGAGCACGAGGCGAACGCGAGGAAAATGCCGGCCAGCAGGGTTCTCATGCAGCTTTCTCTAGCGTGTCCGGCGTCAGTTCGCCAACTGGCGGATTGCAACGCCGGGATGCATCCTGGGGCTCCGGCGCGCGTTCCTGTGGGATGAGCACCCTGCCCCCCCCAGAAGAACCCGATGCTTCCCGGCCGAAACTGGGCCCGGAGCCCGACCGCAAGGACCCACCCAGCAAGCCGCCCGCGGAAATACCTCCGGGGCCCGTGGCCGATCGGCCGGTATCGCCCGGAATGCCGCCTGTCGCGGCCTGACAGCTCACGGCCCAAACAAGGTGTCGTGCGTAGTGGCTTTTGCTGCAGCAGATGGCGGCGCCGGCTTCTTTTTCGTTGAGGCGACAATGTCGAGCACGATGCGGCCGAGTAGGGCCGTGGCGAGCGGCGCGAAAGCCAGCAGCAGCGTCGCCTGGCCGAGCTGCGGCGCGAAGCCCAGACCGAGCAGCATCAGCGACGCCATCACATAGAAACCCAGGATGATGACCGTAACGGGCCGGCCGACGAATCGCTTCCAACCCATCGCGACGCCGAGGGCGAACATCCAGTAGAAGCAGACGCCGAGCCAACCCGTCCAGGCAATATCATGCTGGCCCAATGTCGCGATAATCGCGATGTCGGCGGCGATGCACGCAACGCCCATCAGATGGAACAGGATGAACCAGCCGAGTTTCATGCTCCCCTTTCTGACGCCGCCCGTTCAACAAGAACAATAACGATGGCGCCAGTGGCGTAGGCAAGAAGATCAAAAACGTCAAACCATCCGCCGAGAACGGTTCTGGCCAGTTTATTGTCGCCAAGTCCCAGCAGACCGAGGAGATTCGCCGCCTGCGAGATTTCGATCACGAACGCAATGGCGAGGGCGAGGGTGCTCGGCGTCATCATGGGTTTCGGCCCGGCGGTGGCTGCCCGATTCTCGGATCATGAAGACTATCCAGCATCGGTCGTGCTGCAGATCCACGCCATCATCTTTCCGGGCTGGCTCGTGCTTTTCACACTGCAGGTCCTGCCGGTCGGCTTGCGCAGGCCGGCGCTGCACCGCGCGCTTGGCCTCGCCGGCTTTGCGTTCATTCCCGCGATGGCGATCGCAGCCGTCTGGTCGGAAATCCTCAGCCAGCGCTTCTATTCGGTGGACGATCCGAGAAACCAGAGTTTCTTCATCGTACCACTGACCTACATGGTGGTGTTCCCCTTGCTCGCGGGCGCGGCGCTCTGGTTCCGCAAGTCTCCCGCTACACACAAGCGCCTGATGCCGCTGGCCAATGCATTTATCGTCGGCGCAGCCTATGCGCGCTGGTGGGGTGAGGCGATCATCGCGACCGTTGGCGACGACCACATCGGAATGCTGCTGAACAGGTATGCGGGCTTTTATCTGCTCACCGCGGCGGCCCTCGCCTACGATGTCATCACGCGCGGTCGCATTCACCGATCCTACTTGATCGCCGCCCCGCTGATCCTGGCTGGCCAGATCGTCGTCACGATTCTCTATCACGCCGAGGCGTGGCGCCCCGTCGCTCGCTGGATCGCAGGCATCTGAGCCACAGTTATGCCTGCTGCGACTTCTGCCACGCTTCGGCACTGCCCTTCGCGAGGTCGCGGACGCGTCCGATGAAGCTCTGGCGTTCGGTGGGGGAGATGACGCCGCGGGCGTCGAGCAGGTTGAAGATGTGGCTGGCTTTCAGGGCCTGTTCGTAGGCGGGAAGCGGAAGCGGTTTTTCCAGAGACAGGAGTTTCTTGCAGACCTTCTCGCAGTCGCTGAACCAGCGCTGCAGGACTTCGGTGTCGGCGTGTTCGAAGTTGTAGGCTGACTGCTGCTTCTCGTTCTCGAGGAAGACGTCCCCATAGGTGAGCGGGTATTGGCTCTGCGGGTCGTTGAACGGCAGGTCGTAGACACGATCGAGGCCGAACACGTACATGGCGAGGCGCTCAAGGCCATAGGTGAGTTCGCCTGAGACGGGGCGCACGTCCAGGCCGCCGACCTGCTGGAAATAGGTGAACTGCGAGACTTCCATGCCGTCGCACCAGACTTCCCAGCCGAGGCCCCAGGCGCCTACGGTGGGGTTCTCCCAGTCGTCCTCGACGAAGCGGATGTCGTGGACGGTGGGATCGATGCCGATCTGGTAGAGGCTTTCGAGATAGAGGTCCTGAATGTCGGGCGGGTTCGGCTTCAGGATGACCTGGTACTGGTAATAGTGCTGCAGCCGGTTCGGGTTTTCGCCATAGCGGCCATCCTTCGGCCGGCGCGAGGGCTGCGGATAGGCGGCGTACCAAGGCTTGGGCCCGAGCGCGCGCAGCGTGGTGGCGGGGTGGAGCGTGCCGGCGCCGACTTCCATGTCGTAAGGCTGAAGGATCGCGCAGCCCTTGGAGGACCAGTAGTCCGAGAGTTTCAGGATGATGTCCTGAAAGCTCTTCGGCTTGATGATCTGACGCTTGGGGACGGCGGGCGTGGCGGGCATGTGGACCTCTGATTTGCGCGATCCATAACTTCCAATCCGGAAGTGAGCCAGCGTGATTGAGACGCCGTGGCCACCCCTAAAAACCCATTGCCCCCGAACAACGGTCGGCTAATGGGTCTGCAGCATTTATGCTATTGGCACACATAAAAGGCGCCATTCCCATGCTCGCAGCTTTCAAACCCCGTAATGTTCAGACTGTTGCCGCGCCGGCCCTGCAGGCGCCGCCATCGCATAATCTGGCGGGATGATGAACGCGGTTGATCGCGTGATGGCGGTCATCGAGTTCAACCCCGATGGCACGATAGTCTCGGCCAACGCCAATTTCTCTTCCGCCACGGGCTATTGCCTGGACGAAATCCAGAGCAGGCATCACCGGATGTTTGCCGACCCGTCGTATGCCGCGAGCGACGAGTATCGGCGTTCTGGGAGCTGCTGAACGGCGGCGAGTATGTCAGCGGCGAGTTCGAGCGCGTCGCCCGGGGGGCAGCCGCCAGATCTGGCGGCGGGCCAGCTACAACCCCGATCATGGATGCTTCAGGAAAGGCGACGCGCGTCGTGAAATTCGCGGCCGATATTACCGGCAGAAGAACCGCGATGGATGCGATGGGCCATCTCGAGGCCATCAACCACGGCTAGGCCGTGATCAAGTTCAACCTTGATGGCGCCAACATCACGGCGAACCCGACCTTCTGTAAAGCGATTGGCTATGCCTTGTCCGACATCAAGGGGCGGCATCACCGCATGTTCGCGGAGCTGGCCTATGGCTCCAGCGGGCAACACCAGCACTTGTGGGAAAACCTGCACCGCTGCGAATTCCAGGCCGCGGAATACAAACGTGTCGGCTCCGGCGAGCGCAGGCGAAGCGAGACGCGGTTTCGCAGTCGTGAGGGCGGAAGTTAAGCAGCTTGTGGCCCCACGTTTCGGTCGCGACGAAAACCATCTCCAGCGAGATCCATGGCGTGCAATCGGTTTCGGCGGATTGGTTTCGTCGCTGAAAACGATCCAGACGTCGGTGACGATGATCTCGTCTAGCATCTCCCAGGCGGCCACGGCTGTTCAGCAGCAATCGTCGGCGACGTTAGAAATTTCGGCGAGGATGGAGATGGCATGAGGCTCGATCAACGCGATCGACAAGGGCATCGGCGCAAAGGCGAACGTCATGCCGTCAGCCTCCAACTCCACGGAGCCGGTACTCGGAAATATACTGGTGCTGGTCAGGTAGGCGCACGGAGCCGCCTAGCGGCGGCGGCCATCCGGGCGCACCGCGAGCACAGCCAGAATGCCGAAGGCGACGATCAGCGAAATGCCCCGAACAAAAACCCGCATGCCGTGAACCTCAGGTCCCTCGCGTTGCTAGCCACTTAAGCGCGCGGGGGCTCCGCCGCAGGACCGGCCGTCACTACGTCGCAGGACGGCGCGGCCATTTGGCGAGACTCGCCGCCGAATGAGTCAGCGATTTGGCAAAGTCTGGGCGAGCGCGGAGCCGGGCTCAGGTGTCGCGCGGTTCGTCGCGCGGTGTGTTCCGGCGAGCACGGTGATCGTCGAGCCTGCGAACCACGACTTCGTGGGAAGTCTCCTCGCCTTCAGGCGGCGGCGGGCGCCCATAGCGGGCACGGATCGCTGGCGTAATCAGAACCACGATGAGGATGGCCAACAGCAAGACCAGGATAATGCCGCCCATGGCGGTTTATCTCCATTCCAGCGCGCCGCCCTGGAAGCAGGCGGCTGCCCGAGCCGAAAACGAACCGCCGGCAACATCGTGCAGCGCTATCCCATCATATAGGGTGACCGGGCCACGGCGCAGCCCCTTGCGTGCGCGCACGAGAATGCGGCCGGCTGGCGCGCCGGGTAGCGGACGGATAGGCAACACCTCGATTTCGCCGGTGCGGGGATTGAGCAGCTCCAGCAGATCGGCCAACGCGGCGGCGCGGTGAATCAGTGTGATCCGGCCTCCAGGCTTCGTGACGTGATAGAGAAACAGGATCCAGGCCTTGAGCGGCGTTTCGGCAAGGTAGGCGTTTTCCTTGCCTGGCGCGGGCGCGCGGACGGCTGCCGGATCGAAGAAGGGAGGATTGGAGAAGGACTGGTCGTAGACGTTGTCCAGCGCCGACGGGCGATCGGCGACGTCGTGCGCGCGAATATCGACACGCGAGGAAAAAGCGTTGGTCGCGATGCCTTGCCCGGCCAGTGCGCTGACAGAGGCGTCCCGCTCGAAACCGGTGAAGTGGCAACCATCCAGCCTGTGGGCGGCGCAGAGCAGAGCCGCGCCGGCGCCGCTGCCGGCCTCTGCCAGCGATTCACCATGCTGGGCGGACAGCGAGGCAGCCAGAAGCACGGCATCCATTCCCGCCCTGTAGCCCTTGGCCGGCTGGACCACCGTGACGGCGCCGCCGAGAAAACGATCATAGGTGACGAGGCCTTCCTTCACGCGGGTCCACCATCGTCGGCGTCGGGGGCTTCATCTGCGCCGGACGAGCGGACAGGCGGTGCATCGAGCTGCGTCAGCACCTCTTTCGCAGTGGCGGCAAATTCGTCAGGCACGAGAATACGGCGCTCAACTGCGAGAATGCTGCCCTCGGCGGCGGCCATGAAGCGGTCGGCCACGAATGGATAGCAGCCCGCCTGCTTTAAAAGGACCATGGCGTAGTCGAGTCTGATCGGGTCATTGGTGCGCAGAATCTCTATCATTTTCGCGACAACTTGCCACGCCGGTGGCGGGCCCCCCGAATTCCTATTTCTTGACCATCTTCTCACGTGACGAATATCGTATACTAGCTGCGCCCCGTGAAGCGGGTTGGAAAGCGCAAAAGGGATGGAATTGGCTGTTCACGCCGAAATCCAGACGCACGCGTCGCTGCCTGCAACGCCGATGGACCGCCTTGTGGCGCTGCTGCGCCCTGAGCTGGCCGACGTAGAAAGGCTGCTTGCGGAGCGTGCGGCGAGCCCGGTCGCCACAATTCCCGATCTTTCGGGCTATCTGATCGCTGCTGGCGGCAAGCGCCTGCGCCCCGTCCTGACGCTGGCTTCGGCGCGCGCAGTTGGCGGCCGTGGCGGCGAGGCAGTGTGCAAGCTGGCTGCGGCGGTGGAGTTCATCCACACGGCGACGTTGCTGCATGATGACGTGGTCGACGATAGCGACCTGCGGCGCGGCAAGGCGGCGGCAAAGAATGTCTGGGGCGCCTCGGCTTCGATTCTCGTCGGCGACTTCCTGTTCGCGCGATCCTTCACACTGATGACCGAGACGCGCGACCTGCGCATCCTCGACATTCTCTCACGCGCCGCGTGCGTGATTGCCGAAGGCGAAGTCCGGCAGCTCGCGGCGCTTGGCAAGGTGGACCTGTCGTTCAACGAATACATGGCGATCGTCGAGGCCAAGACGGCGGCGCTGTTCGAGGCGGCGGCACGCGCCGGCGCCTATACGGCGACGAACGACGATGCGGTTGCGGATGCGATGGGCGAATATGGCCGCCGGCTTGGCCGCGCCTTCCAGATCGTTGACGACCTCCTAGACTATGGCGGGCTGACGTCGGTGATCGGAAAGGCAGTCGGCGACGATTTCCGGGAAGGCAAGCTCACCCTGCCCGTCCTCTATGCCCGCGAAGCCGCCGATGCGCGTGACCGCAAGTTTTGGGGCCGTGTGATGGGCGATCGCGAGCAGGTCGAGTCAGATCTCGCCCATGCCATTCATCTTATCCGCTCGTCGGGCGCCGCTGATCGTACGCTGGAGACAGCGCGCGTTGAAGCGGCCGCAGCGCAAGCCGCGCTCGCTCGCGCCGCCCGTGGCGCCTTCCATGATGAGATGGCCGAGCTGGCCGATCACTGCGTAAATCGGGCGTTCTAGCCGCTACGCGATATCGGCGCCAACCAGGCCAGCCGCCACGCCCGAACGGCGGACGCGCCAGTGGATCCAGATCGATACCAGAAGCAGCGCGCCAAATGCAATCGCTGGCATCTGTCCCCCAAGAATGGTGGACGCCACTGCCGCCACCGCGGCGTTGAGCGCCCAGAACGCGTGGACCAGCGCGACCTGCCAGTGACGGAGGCCGGTTTTCATCGCGATCTGGTAGGTGTGGTCGCGGTGGGCGACGAACAGCTTCTTTCCGTGCATCAACCGCCAGGCGAGCGTAAGCAGAACGTCTGACAGGAAGGGCAACAGCAGCATTGGCGGAATGAACAGCAAGTCCGGCCGCTGGCGCACGAATTCGAGGCTGAGGCCGCCGAGAACCGCACCGGCGAAATAGGATCCGGCGTCGCCTGCGAACAGCCGGCCGGGGATATTCCAGACGAGAAACCCGCACAATGCGCCTGCCATCGCGATCGACAGGAGCGATAGCGTCCACGCGCCTGTGAAGCCAGCGCAGATTGCAAGACCCAACGAGGCGATCATCGCCATGCCCATGGCAAGGCCGTTGGCGCCGTCCATGAAGTTGACCGCATTGATCACCACCACGAGCCAGAACGCCGATCCCACTATTGCGAATGCGAGCGGAAGCTGCACCGCAGCGCCCGGCCAGAAGCAGAGCATCGCGGTGCGGGCGCCAAACGCGGCCATGCCAAGCGTGATCGCGCCGACGAGTAACAATCTGATGGATGCGCGTAGATGCACGATATCATCGGCAAGGCCGAGCAGCATTGCGATGAGCGCGCCTGCGCCGGTGACGAGGACGAAGCTGTCGAGCGACCAGTCGGTGAACTCCGTGATCGAAACCGTGGCGAGGCAAGCCGCGATCGCGACGGCGACACCCCCGGAGGTCGGCACGGCCGTGAGCTGGATTTTCCGGGCCTCAGTGGGCGCATCCATTATGCGTACGGACATCATTACCCGGCACAGCACCACAGCGGGCACAAAGGCCAGCACCAAGGCAATCAGGATGCGGATGGATTCGCCCATGCGTCTGGCTAGCGCAGATTGATGGGCGCGGCCAACAGCCTAGTTGTTCGGCGCGGATGACACACCGCGCAAGGTGGTGGCGCGCACCCAGTATTTGCGCTTGACCTCCGCGATCTTGCGCGCCGCAGCTTCGGCGGACGCGTCATCGGCGAACAGGCCGAAACAGGTGGGGCCGCTGCCCGACATGCGCGCCAGCAGACAGCCGGGTTCGGCCCGGATCATGTTCAGTGCACGCTCCACCTCCGAGCAAAGCGCGATGGCAGCGGCTTGCAGGTCGTTGCGATAATCTTGGAGCGCGCCGGCTAGGGAAGCCACGTCATGCCCCCATGGCGGATCGGTTTCGCGGAACGTGCGGCTGGCGCCGAGCTGGTCGAAGCGGTCGAACACCTTGCGGGTTTCGAGCTTGATGCCTGGATTGACCAGCACGGCGGGCAGGTCAGGTGTGACGATGTCCAGCAGCCGCTCGCCCGTGCCGCGCATCACCAGAGGACGCAGGCGCACGCAGGCGGGAACATCTGATCCGAGCTGTATGGCGAGGCGCTCTAGCGCAGCCTCGCCGAACTCGATGCCCCACATCTCGTTGAGCACATGAAGCGTCGCCGCCGCATCCGACGAACCGCCGCCAACGCCGCCGGCGATGGGCAGTTCCTTGTGAAGCACAAGACCAGCGCCCAGACCGCCACGCTCGCACGCATCGCGCAAAGCCATGGCGGCGGCCAGGGTAAGATTGTTGGGCGCGTTCTTCAGTTGCTTGGCGCCGGGTCCCTCGACGCGCAGCGAAAGCTGGGGCGCGGGCCGGGCGGAGATGCGATCGGCGGCGCGCGTATCTGCGAACACCACGAGACTGTCGAGCGGATGCAATCCGCCAGCGCCTGGCGGGCCGACATGCAGATAGAGATTCACCTTCGCCGGCGCCCAGGCCGTCGAGAAGTTTGCGCGATGTGGCGTCAGACTCATGGCCGCGAAGCTAGACTCGCTGCCGGCTTCGCTGGCAAGCCCTTCTCTAGCTTGTCGCGCACGGATTGTTCGCGCTCGGGGCCTGGCTTGAGCCGAAGGGCGGCCGTCCATTGATAGCGCGCTTCAGCTTCGCGCCCGGCGCGCCAATAGGCGTCGCCTAGGTGGTCGACGATCTCGGCGTCAGCGGGCGAAAGACCGGCCGCGCGTTCCAGATAAGTGACAGCCTCTTCGTACTGGCCCAGGATGAAATGCGCCCAGCCTAGGCTGTCGACGATGTATCCCTGATCGGGACGGGCTGTGGCGGCCTTCTGGACGAGCTTCATTCCCTCCTCCACCCGTTCGCCGCGTTCGATCCAGCCGAAGCCCAGGAAGTTTTGCAGCTCGGGCCGGTCAGGCTCGATGGCGAGCGCGGCGAGGACGTCGGCTTCCGCCTCCTTCCAGGCGCCTGCGGCGCTAAGCGCGTTGGCGCGCGCGAACAGCACGCGCCAGTCGGGCAAATTGGCCTGGAGGTCTGCCGCGATGATCTGGTCGTATAGCTTCCGGGCCCGTTCGTGATTGCCGTTGATGCGGTTGAGGTCCGCCACGCCGACGATGACATCCCTGCGGCGCGAGGACGCCAGCGCCTGGTCGGCGGCGACGAGCGCCTCGCCGGGGTGATCGATTCCGTTGAGCATCCAGGCCTGCCGCATCAACGCCTCGGCGCGCCAGGGCGATGTCGCCTGGATCTCGCGCAGCACTTCGACGGCGTCTTCCGGCCTGTCCTGTTGTTCGAAGGCCTCCGCGAAAGCAAGCCGCGCCGGCGCCAGTTCGGGATCAAGACGCAGTGCGAGCGAGTAGCGCATTGCGGCCAGCTCCGGGCTCGACCGCGCGATGCCGCCGGCCGAGGCCAGATAGACGACCAAGGCTGCGCCCTGACGGATGGAAAGCTTGGGACGCGACAATGGCTCGCCGCTGTCGAGCTGAGCCTGCACGGCGTCCGTTAGCGAGCTTGGACCATTCTCCTCGATCTCCAGAGCGATTGCCTTGCGGGCGCCGGCAAGATTGCCCTGTGACGCCATCAACCGCGCATTGAAAGAAGCGATGAGATCCGTTGAGGCGACCGGCAGGCGCTGGGCCTGGTCGAAAGCGGCGATTGCCTTTTCGTCCTGGCCATCGTTGAGAAACATGAGCCCCTGTATCGCCGCCTGCTCGCCGGCCAGCTGGCGGCGCGGGGGCGTCTGGGACAAGGCCGCGACACCCTTGTCGACGTTGTCGCCCGAAGCCGTGAGCCACGCCGAGAGGAAACCTACGAGGTCAGCGTTGATGGCGCCGAGATTGCCGGCCTTGAGCCGCTGGAGCGCCGACTTGGTCTTGCCGGCGCCGATCTCGTCAACGATGAGAACGAGTTGCGCGCTGGGAGATTGTTGCGAGACCGAGTCGTCTGCGCTTTCGACAAGCCGCGTCGCTTCCCCAGCGTCACCCGAAATCAGAGTTGCGAACGTCGCGCGCTCCAGCAGGCCGGGATCGGTCGGCGCATTGCCAAAAGCGCGGCGGTAATAGGCGGCTGCAGCCGAGGGGTCGCCCGACATGCCGGCATATCGGGCTGCGATGAAGTCTGCATATTCCTGCTGGGTTTTGAGCTCATCCAGCATGTCCGCCGAGAACCATGGCGTATATCCGCTGGAACTGCTGACACAGCCTGCGCCTAGACATGCCGCTGCTGCGAGAAGAGACGCTCGAAAGCTTGACCACATGCGCACATGCTGCCCCAGGCCTCCCCCCCCATCAACAGGGCATGGCTGTACCTGATTGTCGCGTACACGGTTAACTGAATGTAGACTTAGATGTCGCTCGTACCCTCGCGCGAAGGGGCGCGTGGAACCTCGGGCGTATCGCGGCGAACCGGCGCTGGCTCGGTCAAACCGCCGCGGATCTTTTCCTCAAGCTCGGCGCGGTTTTGCGACGGCGGATAGGCTTTCAGCGCATCCCGCCAGAAGGCGCGCGCCTCTTCCTTCTCGTCGAGGCGCCATTTCACATCGCCCATGTGATCCGACAACTCCCAGTGCGCGAAGGGCGCATAAGCCTCGAGCGCCATCGCGATGAAGCGATGGGCCTCGCGGAAGTCGCCGTACTGATAGTAAGCCCAGCCGACGCTATCGAGCAGGTTCGGCTCGTCGGGCGTCAGCCGGATGGCCTGCTTGAGCAGCTTGAAGCCTTCGTCGAGCTCCTGCAGGCTCGTATGTCCGTCGACCAGCGAATAGCCGAAATTGTTCATGAGGCTGGTGTTGTCCGGCTGCTCGGTCAGCATGTGCCGCATGATGGCCAGGCCGTCCGGGCGCTGCGGACCCTCGACCAGCATCGAGGCAAGGAATTGCTGTGTCGTCTCGTCGTCCTGGATGGCGCGGGCGGCGCGGGCGGCCTCGACGGCGCCGGCGACATTGCCGTCCTGGATGTGCGCCTGAGCTCGCGACATCAGCGCAAAGACCTGCTGAGATGATGTCAGCGGCCCTTGCTTCATCGCCTGATCGACCAGCGCACGCGCACGCGTTGTCTTGTTCGCGCTTGTCAGCGCGCCCGCGGCCTCGATCTTGGCGTCGGCGCTGGAGTCGATCTTCAGCGAAAGGTCCGTCATCGCCTCAAGCGTCTCTGGCGAACCGAGTTCAAGCGCCGCAAGCGCAGCCGTCGACAAAAGGGCCGAAGTCACTTCCCGCGACGGGTTGCCGATCTGCGCAAGCCGCAGCGCGGGTTCGAACTTGCCCTGGTCGTAGAGGCGCCTGACTTCCTGCAAGCGGATCTCGCCATTGTCGGGATCGAGCAGCAGCGCGCTCTGGCGCATGGATGACAGCAGATGGTTGAACGGCGTCTTGCCGCCGCGACCCGCCATCACCGCCATGATAGCTTCCTGCTCCTCGATCAAGCTGGCTTCGTCGCCCAACGCCTGCGCCATTGCTTGCGCGAGCGAGCGCGGTTTGCGGCGATCCTGCCCAGCCTTCGCCTTGTTGAGTCGATCCGCAACATAGCCGTCATCGGGCACAGCCGTACTGAGGCGCGCGAGCAGCGCGACCGCTTCAGCATCGCGATTCAATCCGCGCAGCAGCTCGGCGTGGCGCAACGCCAGGAGACGTTCGCTCTGAAACGCGCGGGCGCGGGCGAAATAGGTGGGAGAGTCTGCATCGGCCGCGCTTGGCGAATCGAATTTGTCGGACGCTGAACCATAGACTTCGAGCGCAGCAGCGGTATCGCCAAGACCCTCGGCCAGCAGGGCGCGATGACCTAGCAGCGTTGCGGACGGCACGACGTTGCGCAGGCGCAGCATCTCCGTCTGCGCGTCGGCGCCGCGACCGTTGTAGGCAAAGACCCAGGCGCGAAGATGGTTGGCGCTCATCCACTCGCTCGGACGGCGGCCAGCCATTGCATCGAGCACGACCTGCGCGGTTGCAGGATCGTTCGCTGCGAGGGCGTCGACGATCATGTAACCCCACGCGCCGGCATTGGTCTTCCTGGCGAAGTCCTCGCGCACGCGCCCCATGAAGGCGGACATGTCGGCCGATTCCAGCATCTCGTTCGGGCCGGGATAGACGGCGAGCGCCTTGGCGTAAGGAGCCGTGGCCTTGGCAGCGGCCGAGACCGGCGTCACGGACGCAGGCGCAGCATCCGGATTGGGCGGCGCGTTTGGATCGGCGGGTGCGGCCTGAACCGCGACCTGTGGGGCGGCCAGGAGGCTCTGCGCCTGCAATGTATCGCGCGGGAGATCGCCGCAGGTATTCATCGGCTGCACACCGCCGCCCGTGAAGACATAGACCGTCCGGCAGCCATTCTCGCTGAAACCGGGCACGTCCATAGAGACGCAGGCCGAAAGGAAAGCGGTGGCCGAAACCGCAAGGAACAGGCGAAATTTCACATGTGTCATGGGGCGACGCTATCCGAAGGCTGAACCGGGCTCAACCGAGCCTAGCCTTGAGATTGGGTCACATATTGGGGCGTGAGCTAGGCGGACTGACAGCGCGGTGGCGCCGGTTTGTCCGCGGGTAAGCACGCCCGTAGGCCAGATCACATGTTCGGATAATTCGGCCCGCCGCCGCCTTCGGGCGTGGTCCAGGTGATGTTCTGGTTCGGGTCCTTTATATCGCATGTCTTGCAGTGGACGCAGTTCTGGGCGTTGATCTGGAAGCGCTTGGTGCCCTTGCCGTCATCGACCCATTCATAAACGCCCGCCGGGCAGTACCGACTGGACAGTCCGCCGAACACGCCGAGTTCGCTTTTCTTCTGCAGTTCCATGTCCGCAACCTTGAGGTGCGGGGGCTGGTCCTCGCCATGGTTGGTGAAGGAGAAGGCCACGCTGGTGAGGCGGTCGAACGAGATTACGCCGTCGGGTTTAGGATAGGCAATCTTCTTGTGCTTCGAGGCGGGCTCGAGCGATTTTGCATCCGTCTTGTCGTGCTTCATCGTGCCGAAGAACGAGAATCGGCCGAACAGCGTGTTGACCCAGAGGTCGAAGCCCGTGAGGGCGATGCCTACGACCGTGCCGAATTTCGACCAGAGCGGCTTGGCGTTGCGGACGGCCTTGAGCTCCTTGGCGACCCAGCTGGTCTTGAAGGCCTCCGCATAGGCGGTGAGTTCGTCGCCCTCGCGCCCGTCAACCACAGCAGCGAAGGCAGCCTCGCCCGCGAGCATGCCGGTCTTCATTGCGTTATGGCTGCCCTTGATGCGCGGCAGGTTCACGAAGCCGGCTGAGCAGCCGATCAGCGCGCCGCCAGGGAAGGTGAGTTTTGGGATCGACTGCCAACCACCCTCGGTGATGGCGCGCGAGCCGTAGGACACGCGCGTCCCGCCTTCGAGATTTTTGCGCACGTCAGGATGGTGCTTGAAGCGCTGGAACTCCTCGAACGGCGAGAGCCAGGGGTTCTTGTAGTTGAGGTGGACGACAAGGCCGATGGCCACGTAGTTGTCGCCGAAATGGTACATGAAGGTGCCGCCGCCGGTGGAGTTGCCGAGCGGCCATCCGAAGGTGTGCTGGACGAAGCCCGTGCGGAAATTCTCCGGCTTCACCTGCCAAAGTTCTTTGATGCCGATGCCGAACTTCTGCGGGCCGCTATCCTTGTCGAGCTTGAAGTCCTTGATCAGCTTCTTGGCTAGCGAGCCGCGCACGCCTTCGCCGATCAGCACATACTTGCCGTTGAGCTCCATGCCCGGCGAATAGTCGGGACCCGGCTCGCCATTCTTCCCGATGCCGACCACGCCGGCGATGACGCCCTTCACCGAACCGTCCTCGCGATAGGTCAGGCCCGACGCGGCAAAGCCCGGATAGATATCGACCCCCAGCGCCTCTGCCTGGCTCGCCATCCAGCGCGTTACATTGCCGAGCGAGCCGATATACATCCCGTGGTTGTGCAGCATGGGCGGCATCAGGAAGACCGGCAGGGGGATCGAGCCCTCGGCCCCGAGCACGAGGAACGTGTCCTTGGTGACTTCCGTCTCGAACGGGCAGCCCTTTTCCTTCCAATCCGGGATCAGCTCGTCCATAGCTTTCGGGTCCATAACGGCGCCTGAAAGAATGTGCGCCCCAACTTCCGAGCCCTTCTCCAGCACGACGACCGAGACGTCTTTGCCGGTTTCGGCGGCCAGCTGCTTGATCCGGATGGCTGCGGCGAGGCCCGCGGGCCCAGCGCCCACGATGACCACGTCGAAGTCCATGGACTCCCGCTCGACGGCGTCAGCTGTCATTATCCCAGTCTCCTAGTCGCTGGGGAATTCCTCCCCACGGCAGAAATTTCCATGTACCCTGGGCTACTTATCCAGTGGTTTCAGAAGCAACAAGCAGGGAGAAAAAGCCGGCGTGACGCACCCTCAGGCAGCTCTCGCGCTGAAGGCGCTGGCCGATTTCTGGGCTGATATGGGCCTGGAAGAGGCGCGCGTGCTCCAAGTGCCTCGCGCCGCTGGGGGAGCGCGGCCGGCCGGCCCCACCCGCCAGACCGAGCGTGCGGCGGCGGGAACCCGCCCCGAACCGAAGCGGCTCAACAACAACCCCATCGCCGATGCGCGACGGCTGGCGGCGGCGGCGAGCACGCTGGCCGAGCTGCGAGCCGCCATCCAGCAATTCGACGGATGCCCGCTTAAGAAAGCGGCCAAGAACACCGTTGTCTGCGACGGCATGTTCGATGCGGACGTCATGATCGTCGGCGAAGCGCCGGGCGGCGAGGAAGACGCACAAGGCCTGCCCTTCGTCGGGCGGGCGGGCAAACTGCTGGACAAGATGCTGGCGACTATCGGCCTCTCGCGGCAGGAGAATGTCTACATCACCAACCTGATCTACTGGCGCCCGCCGGGGAACCGCGATCCCTCGCCGGCCGAGATGCAGGTCTGCGCGCCGTTCCTAACGCGCCAGATCGAGCTGAAAAAACCGAAGCTGCTGCTAACCGCAGGCAAGTTCGCGACACAGGCGATGCTGGGAACCGATGACGGCATCATGCGCCTGCGTGGCCGCAAGTTGCTTTACCGACAGGAAGGCCTGCCAGCCCCTGTAAAATGTGTGCCTTTGCTGCATCCGGCCTATCTGCTGCGCCGCCCTGAGGACAAGGCGAAGGCGTGGGATGATTTGCGCACGGTTGCCGCCATCTGCGATGAACTGGGTGTCAAACGGGACGCGGCGTTGTAATATCGAAGAGCAGAGGTGATGCCATGATGTCTCGCAGGAACTTTCTGATCGCCTCGTCGGCGCTTGGCGTCGTGGCCGCCTTTGGCGGCGC
The DNA here is from genome assembly GCA_947474455.1 of Hyphomonadaceae bacterium. Classification (GTDB taxonomy): domain Bacteria; phylum Pseudomonadota; class Alphaproteobacteria; order Caulobacterales; family Hyphomonadaceae; genus UBA7672. Next base: position 28,577 of record CANJIL010000023.1, read on the forward strand.
AACGGCCCTCGCGCAGCAACCCTTCGAGGTGAGGCATACCACCGCCGAATGGCGGAAAATCCTGCCCGAAGACGCCTATATGGTCATGCGGCAGGAACAGACCGAGCCGCCCGGCTACAGCCCACTCGACGGGGAAAAACGCGAAGGGGTGTTTTCCTGCGCCGGTTGCGACCTGCCGGTGTTTGCATCCGACAAGAAATACGACAGCGGAACAGGCTGGCCGAGCTTCTGGGGGCCAATCGACGACAAGGCGCTCGGCACACGCTCGCAGGGCTCGGGCCGCTTCCTCCAGGTCGAAGTGCATTGCCGGCGTTGCGGCAGCCACCTGGGCCACATCTTTCAGGATGGCCCGAAACCGACCGGCCTGCGCTATTGTATCAATGGCGTGGCGCTGAAATTCACGCCCGCCTGATTTCATAACTATCGGATGAAAATGGGCGGCGGACCGGTGTTCCGGTCCGCCGCCTCGCGTTCGGGACGGAGGTGGCTGCGGGCGGCTCCTGTCCCGGGGCCATTTAAGGCGCAAGCCTTCCAGGGAGGCCCATCCACAAACATACGCAAACGCGGACCTACGTAAACGCTTTTTTGTTCTTTTTTTATTCCTTTTTTGTTCTAGTTCGGGAAACGGGGTTACCGGGACGAGCCAATGCCTCCGCAGGAAAAATGGAAAACCCGGTCGAAGGACGCCGACTGGGCGGAGATGCAGGAACGCACACGCGGCCGCGGCGCGCTTTCCAATGCCTCAGGTCGGTTCGAGAAACAGTACGCTGAACCCTTTGACGACGGCTGGGGCGATGAGGCGGACGAGGACTTCAAGCCCAGGTCGCTGCAGACCGAAACCATCGTCGAGAAGCCGAAGACGATCATTACTTACAATACGTCGCCCGACATCTCGTTCGACCGGACAATCAATCCCTACAAGGGCTGCGAACACGGCTGTATCTATTGCTTTGCCCGGCCGAACCACGCCTATCGCGGCCTGTCGCCGGGTCTCGACTTCGAGACGAAGATCTTCGTGAAACCCTCCGCCGCCTCGCTTCTCGAGAAGGAGCTGGCGAAGAAGAGCTACAAGCCCGGCTGCATCATGCTGGCGGGGGATACGGACATCTACCAGCCGCTGGAGAAAGAGCTGCGCATCACGCGCTCCATTCTCGAAGTGCTGGCGCGCTACGATCATCCTGTTGCGCTGATCACCAAGTCTGCGCTGGTGATGCGCGATCTCGACCTGCTGGCGCCGATGGCGGCGAAAGGACTGCTGTCAGTTGCAATCTCGTTCACGACGCTGGACCGCAAGCTGGCGCGAACGATGGAGCCACGCTGCGCAGCGCCGCATCGGCGCGTCGAGACAATGCGCGCGCTGAGCGCCGCCGGCATTCCCGTCACCGCGATGACAGCGCCGCTGATCCCTGCCCTCAATGAGCCGGAGATGGAGCAGCTGCTCGAAGCATCCGCAGACGCGGGCGCCACGCGGGCGGGCTATGTGCTGCTGCGTCTGCCGCTGGAGATCGCGGGACTGTTCACGGAATGGCTTGAGGCGAACTATCCTGATCGCGCCAGGCGCGTGATGTCGTTGTTGCGCTCGATGCACAAGGGCGAGGACTATCGCTCGGAATGGAAAGTGCGTCAGCGCGGCGACGGGCCTTATGCCGAACTGATCGCCGCACGCTTCAGGAATGCAACGAGGCGGCTCGGGCTCAACGCCGTCAGTGTGAGCCTGCGCGCCGACCTCTTCCGCCCGCCAACCCCGAAAGACGACAGCGGCCAGCTCAATCTCTTCGACCAGGGCGGTCCATGATCTCAGCCCAGAAACCAGTCCAGGGCCTTCGTGATTTCTTCCTCGCGGAACACATGCTTGTCGTCGAATGGCTCGAACCGCACATCGAACCCGCGCCGCTTCATGAGCGGCACGATATTCATGCTCGAGTTGGTGAAGCTCAGTATCTGATCCTGCCTGCCGTGAGACACGAACATCTTCGCCCGAGCTTCGTCTGCGAAAGGTATGAGGCCGCCCGGCGAGAATCCCATGATGTGCGTGAACAGATCCTGGTTGCGCGGGCCAAGCGACAAGGCGTAGCTCGCGCCATCCGAAAACCCTCCGATCGCCACATGCTGGGGATCAATGGCGTACTGCGTAAACAGCGCGCTCAACGATGCATCGAGACGCTGCCCATCCTCGCTGAAGTCTATCTCATCGCCCCGGAACGAGCGGATGATGTCCCAAGTCGTGGACGCCGATTTCGGGGCGAGGACAATCACGCCACGCGCCTGCGCCGCCGGCGTGATGCGGGTGAGTAGCCGTTCGGCGCGTTGCCCCGCTCCGTGCAGCAGCAGGATCATGGGCGCCGGCTTTTTCGCGTCGACACTGTCAGGAACGAACACCAGCGGCTGCGGAAACTCAGCAAGGCTGAACTCACCGCGCCGGTCGCTTGGTTTGCGCACTGCACCAGGCCGCGCCGCGAGCCGCCCCTCCGCGCCGACGGTAGATTGCGGCATCGCGCTCGCGGTCTGAATCGCGGATGTTGAAAGCGCTGCGAGCCCCAACTTCGCGAACATCCGGCGCGATGGTCTTTTCATCATTTCCCTCGTCGTCGCTGACTGTCTGCTGGGTCGATGCAAATATGGTAAACCCCAACTTAACCATTGACTCAACAGGTTATTTACCCGGGTCAGCGACTCTCATCGCTTCAGTCCATTTCGGGCGTTGCGTGAGACAGCACAATGGCGATCAAAACGATCGACCCGCAGGTTCAGAAGAACACGAAACCGAAGACAGTCGCGACCACTTCCAAAGTGCCGGCGAAGCCTGTGCTTCCGCTCGATCAGATCATTGTGGGCGACTGCATCGCGTCGATGAACGCCTTGCCCGAAGCTTCGATCGATCTCATCTTCGCCGATCCGCCTTACAATCTGCAGCTTGGCGGCGACCTGACCCGCCCCGACAACTCTCATGTCGACGCCGTGAATAACGATTGGGACAAGTTCGATTCCTTCGCGACCTACGACAAGTTCACCCGCGACTGGCTCAACGCTGCGCGCCGTATCCTCAAGCCCGATGGCGCGATCTGGGTGATCGGCTCGTATCACAACATCTTCCGGGTTGGCGCAGCGATCCAGGACCTGGGTTTCTGGATCCTCAACGATGTGGTGTGGAACAAGTCCAACCCGATGCCGAACTTCAAGGGCACGCGTCTGGCCAATGCGCACGAGACGCTGATCTGGGCTGCGCGCAGCCACGAGCAAAAGCGCTACACGTTCAACTACGACGCGCTCAAGACCGCCAACGACGATATCCAGATGCGTTCCGACTGGTGGACCTTCCCGATCTGCTCGGGCGGCGAGCGCATGAAGAATGACGATGGCCGCAAGTCGCATCCAACGCAAAAGCCCGAAGCCCTGCTTCACCGAATCATCGTCGGCACGACAAATCCGGGCGATGTGATCCTTGATCCGTTCTTCGGCACCGGCACGACAGGCGCTGTCGCCAAGCTGCTGGACCGCCGGTTTATCGGCCTCGAGCGCGACAAGGATTATATCGACGTCGCCACCCGCCGCATCGCGAACGTCCGCAAACTGGGCGCGCAAGACATCGAAGTGCAGTCGTCCAAGAAAGCCGAGCCGCGCGTGCCGTTCGGCGCGCTTGTTGAGCACGGCCTGGTGCGCCCGGGCGATCGTTTGTTCTGCCCGCAGAACCGCCACGTGGCGCGCGTGCGCGCCGACGGATCGCTGGCTAATGGTGATGCGACTGGCTCGATCCACCGCATGGGCGCTCATGTGCAGAACGCGCCGTCCTGCAATGGCTGGACGTTCTGGCACTACAAGTCCGACCAGGGCCTTGCGCCGATAGACTTGCTGCGCAGGAAATTCCGCACTCAGATGGGGCTTTAGGTTCAGCGGCGAATAACCCGCGCCCAGCGAACGAACACGGTATTTGCTGCACCGCCGCAATCAGGTACGGAAAACGTATCAAAACGGGAGTGCGGGCGGATGGCGGACAGCGCAGTCATTGCGAACCTCAGGGCGGTCATTCGCCAGGCGGCGTCTGACGCCGAGGCCTATTTCCTTGAATTGCGCAAATCCGTTGCGGAGCGGGTCGCCCCCGGCGGGAAAGTCGATCGCAAGAAGATCGACGAGGAACAGCGCGCCACCCACGGCCTCGCCTGGGTGCTGACCTATGTCGAGACGCTCAAGGAAACCGCCAACTGGGCCGACCGCATCGCGGACGAGGGCAAGTTCGGCGAGATCGAACAGCTGCTGACCCAGATCCTGTTCGGAGAATACCTCTACCAGCTCGGCGGCGGCCTGCCGATGACGCAGCTCGAGATCGTCCGCCCAAGCGACATGACAGCCAACCCGGCTGTGATCCAGAAGCTGGGCACCCCGGCGATCCTCACCCTGATCACCAGAGGCAACACGGCCGCTGCACGCATGGCGGCGGCGAAGTTCATCCGCGGCTTCCTCGAAAGCCAGAAGGCAAGCGTGGAATACACCGGCCTTGAGGAGACACTCGAGCAGATCCGCGACCAATTCCGCAAGTTCGGCAAGGAAGTCGTCGAACCGCACGCGCATCAGTGGCACATGGACGACGTGCTCATCCCCGACGCCGTCGTGAAACAGATGGGCGAGCTGGGCGTGTTCGGCCTCACCATCCCGGAAGAATTCGGCGGCCTCGGCCTCGGCAAGACGGCGATGTGCGTCGTCTCGGAAGAACTCAGCCGCGCCTATATTGGCGTGGGCTCGCTCGGCACGCGCTCCGAGATCGCGGCCGAGCTGCTGCTCAACGGCGGCACGCGCGCCCAGCAGGAGAAATACCTGCCCGGCATCGCCTCCGGCGAAATCTTGCCGACCGCTGTCTTTACCGAACCAAACACCGGCTCCGACCTCGGCAGCCTGCGCACGCGCGCCACGCGCGATGGCGACAAGTGGAAGATCACTGGCGCCAAGACGTGGATCACGCACGCCGCGCGCGCCGACCTGATGACGGTGCTTGCCCGCTCCATTCCTAACACCAGCAACTTCTCCGGCCTCTCGATGTTCATCTGCGAGAAGCCGCGCGGCACAGACGACAACCCCTTCCCTGCGAAAGGCATGACCGGCGGCGAGATCGAAGTGCTCGGCTATCGCGGCATGAAGGAGTACGAGCTCGGCTTCGACGGCTTCGAAGCGCCAATCGAAAACCTGCTCGGCGAAGTTGAAGGTATGGGCTTCAAACACCTCATGACGACGTTCGAAGGCGCCCGTATCCAGACCGCGGCCCGCGCCATCGGCGTTGCGCAGTGCGCATTCGAACTCGGCCTCAAATACACGCTCGACCGCAGCCAGTTCGGCCGGCAGATCTTCGACTTCCCACGCTCGTCCGACAAGCTGGTGATGATGGCCGCCGAACTCGTCGGGGTGCGCCAGCTCACCTATTTCTCCGCGCGCCAGAAGGACGCCGGCAAGCGTTGCGATCTCGAAGCCGGCCTCGCCAAAATGCTTGCGGCGCGCATTGCCTGGAGCGCGGCGGACAACGCGCTGCAGGTGCATGGCGGCAACGGCTTCGCCCTGGAATATCAGATCAGCCGCGTCCTATGCGACGCGCGCATCCTCAACATCTTCGAGGGCGCAGGCGAGGTTCAGGCCATGGTCATCGCGCGCCGCACGATCGACGAATTCATAGGCGCGAAGAACTAGCTTTCCCTCAGGTGCATTCCCAGCACGTGAACCCGCTCATGCGTTAGCGTGATCCATACTATCGTTTGTTTGGCCCGATCGATCAAAACCGCTCGCAGCTTGCTCTGGCGGCAAGGCGCCAGCCTGCTATCATGGGAGAGATACATCAAGGGAGCACTGCAATGAAACGCTGGATCGTATTGGCGGCGGTCGTCGCGTTGGCGGGATGCACAACATCGAGCATGTCTGCTGGCGGACCATCGTCGAGCTGGGTTGCCGCGTGGGGCGCCTCGCCAACTCCGCCCATGCCCGACAGCAAATCATTCGAGAACCAGACCGTGCGCCAGATCGTGCGCGTGTCGACCGCCGGCCAGCAGCTGCGCGTGCGGCTTACCAATGAATATGGCGAGGCCCCGCTTGAGATCGGAGCGGTCACTGTTTCGCTCGCCGGAGCGAATGGCGCCCCCGTCCCGCTCACCTTTGCCGGGCAACCTTCCACGAGCATTCCCCGCTTCTCGCCGATGGTGAGCGACCCGGTCGCACTGCCGGTGAAGGCGTTCGACCAGATCGTGATCACAACCTATCTGCCCAAGGCGACCGGCAAATGCACGTGCCACGCGCTGGGCGTTTCCAATACAGAAATCTCTGGTCCGGGCGACTTCACGCGCAGCGGCTTCACTGCGGTCGACAAGTTCACACAGCGCGCTTTCGTATCCGCCATCGAGGTTCAACCCACGACGCCAACCCGCTCCATCGTGACGTTCGGCGATTCGATCACTGACGGCCTTGGCTCGACCGTGGACGGCAACAAGCGTTGGCCGGATGTCCTCGCCGAGCGGCTGAACGCCGTCAGAAAGGACCGGTCGATCGTCAACGAGGGTATCAGCGGCAATCGCCTCCTCAGCTTCGGCCGGCCCGCGGCGGGCGAGGCAGGCGTTTCGAGATTCGATCGCGACGTGTTGTCGATACCCAATGCCGGCTGGGTGACGGTGCTGATCGGCGTCAATGACATGCGCAGGGCGGACGGCCGACCCAGCCCCGAAGTGATGATCGCCGGCTATCGCCAGGTCATCGATCGGGCGCACGCGCATGGATTGAAGGTCTATGGGGCGACTGTCCTGCCCTATGGCGGCTCGACCGCCTACACGCCGGAGGGCGAAGCCATACGCCAAGCCGTCAATTCCTGGATCCGCACGAGCAAGGCTTTCGACGCCGTGATCGACTTCGATGGAGTCATGAAGGATCCCGCTGATCCCACGCGGATGGTCGCCAACCTGCAGGTTGGCGATTGGCTGCACCCCAATGACGCAGGCTACAAGGTGATGGCGGACTCGATCGATTTGTCCCTGTTCAACTGAGACGTCTATTTTTTCGGGATCGGATTTGCTGCCCGCCGCAATCGATGGCTAGACTAGGCGATGCGCGCGGGCAGCCTACCTTCCTCCTGCAAGAGGAGGTCGCTCATGGGCGAACCCGTGCGCAAGGATCTGCTGGTATTCCTGCATTACGGCGATGTCGCCATAGGCGCCGTACGCGGCATGAAGGACAACGACCTGATCGTCTGCATCGAGAGCGCCGGCGACTTTACCTCGCCCCGCAGCGCCGTTCATGATGTCGATTTCGACAAGGTCATCCTCGACGGCCGCGAGCCGGGCAAGAAAACCCGTGCCGCCACCGGCCGCGCTCATGCCGCTGAGGACGACGAGGATCACGAGCCAAACGTCGATTGACGCGCCGCGTCAGCCCGCCGGATTCGGAACCTTAGAGTCTTTCTTGTGCGCCACTGGAACGCCGGCGGCTGCGGCGGTTACGACGTCATTGCGCTCAGTCGCAGGCAAGGCGTGCTTGGCCATCAGCCGGGTGAGCAGGAAGGCGTAGAGTCCGCTCGCCGGCATGATGATGGCGATCTTGAACAGTATCCAGACATTGACCCCGTCCATTTTGAAGCCGAACAGGTTGTAGGTGTTGCCCGGCGCATAGCCGATGCGCACCACCTCGTTCGCTACCGCAGTGGCGACGAAGAACCACGCAAAGCTCCAGGTGAACTGGTCCCAGCCCTTCTGCGTGTAGTGGAACGTCTTCTCGAGAATGTATTTGAAGAAATTCTTCTTCACGACCAGCCCGGCGAAGAGGAACAGCGCGAAGCCGGCGTTGAAGATCGTGACCTTGATCTGCACCCACATCGGATCGTGCGTGACCAGCGTCAGAATGCCGAAAACCACGGTGACGGCCGAAGCGATAAGCGGGAAGATGGGCAAGCGCTTGAGCACGACCAGCATCGCGACCACCGCCAGCACGGTCGAGATGATTAGCGCCCACGTTCCGTCCTCGACATTGCCGGTGATCGCATTGACGACGAACAGCGCCACCAGCGGCCCGAACTCGGACGCGATGTTCACGGTCTGCTCGGCGTTGAACGGATAAACCCGTTTGACCCAGTCCATGGGCGAAAATCCCTGTCCCGCGTCCCGCGTCCCTCAGGCATCTGAGCAACGCCGCGTCCCGATTCAAGTCCTATCGGGGGCTCTACAGGCCGTAAATACGGCTTGATCAAATGCTTACAGGTGAGGTTCCGGCGCCGCTTTTCCGGCATTCCGAGCCGTCTCGGGTCGGCCAGGACCCGCCCGATTTACTCAGGAATACGCCAAAAGGTGCGTCGACAGACGATTTCGAGCTTCTGACCAAGACCGTCGGCGTACTGATTTTGGCCATCCAGACGCACTGCCTGACGTAAATAGCCCCGCTGCCGGTAAGGCTGCGGGGCTATTCCAGTCGCAACCTCGGCAGCCCGCACACGCAGGCTGGCGATGAATTGCGGGTGTTACTGCCCGCCCTTTATGTTCTTGGTCTTGGCCTTGGCGCTCTCCGCAGCCCAGCGGCGCTCTTTCTCGCGCGCGCCAGCAAGAATCCCGGTCATGCCGTAATTGCCTTCATGGCAAGCGTATTCGTACATGCCCTTCGACGGGTAGAAGCTGAGCTCGGCTTTCCACGGCTGGGTATACGTGTCCGGGTCGTCCACGGTGAATTCGTAGACGACATCCTTTTCGCTGGCGCGCGTGAAACGCTCGGTGATCACGGCTTTCGGAGAGATCGTGAAACCATGGTTCTGCTGCTGCTCGGGATAAACGTTGATAGTCTCCATCACGAACGTGTCGCCTTCCCACCAGCCGACAGAGTCGCCGAACCAGGGTTTGATGGCTGACGGCTTGTGATGCGCGCGAGCCTCCGCCGCAGTCGCGAAGATCGGCGCGATGCGGGCTTCATGCACCATCTCGACGAGGATCATCACGTAGTCCGCGGTCTGAACGAAACGGTAATTGTTGTTGTAAGAGCCGGTGAGCATGCCGGGGCCGCCGGTATTGCCGAGGCCAATCAGGCAGCGTTCCCCCAGGTTCGGAACTTCAGGGCCTTCATAGGCCACGCCTCCGCTGTCGCTGTTATACTGCTCCCGCAACTCCCGATCGAGCCTGCGCCTTTCTGCGTCCCCTTTCGGATCCTTGAGCGGCAGCTGTCCGTTGGCAGGTTCGACGATATAGGAGGTGCGATACTCTCCCCTGACGAAGGCGAGCTTGTTGCCCGGGTCTCGCCAGAAGAAGTCGTAGGCCTGAACGAGCGAATCTTTGCCGCCTTTGGGCGGAGGGCCTGCCTTGGGATCGGAATAGGCTGAGCTGTTGTACAGCTCATTGACCGTGTAACCGCCGACCGAATGCCCGTCGACGATCCGCTTGGCCTCCTCCTCGGAGACGACGAGCGTCTTGTTCGCCGGTGCGCGCTGCAGCGGCGTCACCGAAGCGTGCGACCATATGCCGGTAAGATCCGGCTTTCCGTCCCTGGCGCGCGGGACCTGCGCCATGGCGGGCGCCGCCGCGATCGCAATCGCAAACGCAATCAACGCCGGTCTGAGCATAGGCATCGCTGTTCCTCCTCGCGTGTGTCGATGGGCGTTCGAACGCGCGATTATCTGTTATTGTCCGCCCTTCATCGTTTTCGACTTGGCACTCTGCGCCGCAGCGCGACGCTCTTTTTGGCGCGCGCCTTCCAGAATGCCGATCATCCCATAATTAGCCTCGTGGCAGGCGTACTCGTACATGCCCTTCGACGGGTAGAAGCTGAGCTCGGCTTTCCACGGCTGGGTGTAGTGCACCGGATCGTTTACGGCGAATTCGTAGAAAACGTCCTTCTCGCTTGTGCGCGTCAGACGCTCAGTGATGATGGCGTTGGGCGATATCGGGAATGACTGCTGGCTCTCCGCCTGCTCCGGATTGATGTTGGTCGTCTCCATCACGAACGTGTCGCCTTCCCACCAGCCGACGGAGTCGCCCAGCCAGGGTTGGATGACGTTCGGCTTGTGGCTGGCGCGCGCCGTCTCGGCAGTCGCGAAGATCGGAACGATGCGCGCGTCGTGCGCCATCTCCACCAGGATCATCACATGATCCGGGGCCTGAACGAACTGGTAATTGTTGTTGTACGACGTGCTCAGCATGCCGGGGCCGCCGGTATTGCCGAATCCGATCAGGCAACGCTCGGCGATCTGCGGCGCTTCGGGGCCTTCATAGGCGGAGTTGCCGCTGTTGTAGCGTTCCCGATCGAGCAGAACTCTTTTCTTCTGCCCCTCCGGATCCTTGAACGGCAGCTGGCCGTTGGCGGGTTCAACGATATTCGACGTGCGGTATTCGCCATTTACGATGGCGAGGCTCGAGCCCGGATCCCTCCAGAAGAAATCGTAGGCCTGAATGAGGGCTTCTTTGCCGCCCTTCGGCAGGGCGCCCTTGGTGGGATCGGAATAGGCCGAGCCGTTGTAGAGCTCCTTGACCGAGTAGCCGCCGACCGAATGCCCGTCGACGATCCGCTTGGCCTCCTCCTCGGAGACGACGAGCGTCTTGTTCGCCGGTGCGCGCTGCAGCGGCGTCACCGATGCATGCGTCCACACACCCGTCAGATCTGGCTTGCCATCACTGGTTCGTGGAGCCTGCGCCGTAGCCGGCGCCGCCATGATCCCAACTGCAAGCGCTGCAAGCGCCGGTCTCAAGACACGCATGGTTCCTCCTTGCGCGTGCCGGCGCACGCCATCGCGCGCCGACACCTACGTTCATCGATTTATTGTCCGCCTTTTGCAGTCCTGACCTTGGCCGTCTTGGCGGCTGCCCGGCGTTCCTTTTCACGCGCGCCGGCGAGAATGCCGATCATGCCGTAATTGCCCTCGTGGCAGGCGTACTCGTAGAGCTGCTTGGCCGGGTAGAAGCTGGATTCGGCCTTCCAGGGCTGCGTGTACGTCGCGGGATCAACGACGCTGAACTCGTAGAAGATGTCCTTCTCGCTCGTGCGCGTGAAACGTTCGGTGATCACGCCTTTGGGCGACATCGGGAAGCCATGCGCCTCGGCTTGTTCGGGATGTATGTTGGTCGACTCCACCACGAATGTGTCACCTTCCCACCAGCCGACGGAGTCTCCGAACCATGGGTGCAGCGCCGCAGGCTTGTGGCCTGCCTTGGCCTTTTCGGCGCTCTCGAAGATCGGCACGATGCGGGCGTCGTGCACCTGCTCGATCTGGATCACCATATGGTCTGGCGTCTGAACGAACTGGGAGTTGTTATTGTACCCGCTGCTGAGCATGCCGGGCCCGCTCCTCGGCGGGAAGACAATGCAGCGCTCGCCCAGCGTCGGATCTTCCGGACCTTCGTATGCGGCATTGCCGGTGTCATAGCGTTCGCGGTTGGCCAGCCGGGCCTTCTCCTGCCCCACCGGATCGACGAACGGCAGCTGGCCGCTGGGCGGATCGACAACGTAGGAGGTGCGGTATTCGCCCTTCACCAAGGCAAGCGAGGTGCCTGGATCCCACCAGAAGCTGTCATAGGCTTGGATGCCGAAGTCCTTGCCGCCCTTGGGCGGAGCGCCCTTGTTGGGATCGGAGTAGTTGGTTTTGTAGCCCTCTTCCTTGATCCCGCCGACCGCATAGCCGCTCGCGATCCGCTTGGCCTCTTCCTCGCCGACGACCAGTGTCTTGATCGTCGGCGCGCGCGTCAGCGGTGTCACCGATGCGTTGGTCCAGTTGCCGGTGAGATCGGGCTTGCCGTCCCTCGTCCTTGGCACCTGCGCCATGGCAGGCGCCGCCATGATCACGACGACAAGCGCAGCCAGCGCCGGTTTCAGCATCCGCATCAGCCTCTTCCTCCTGTGGGGCGGCGTCCTTCGCGGAACGCTCTCTCTTTCGCTATCCTACCCCGGAGTCAGAGATCCGCAGAAGCTTCCTTGCACTTGCTGGTGGTAACTTTTTCTCACGGCAAGCGTCGTGGCCGTGACCTCCAGAATGAGGTCAGGCCATTACGCGTCGGGAACCTTTCAGCGATTGTGCGGAGAGCGGCTACTGTCCCCCCTTCACCGTCTTGGTCTTCGCCTTAGCGGTCTTCGCCGCGTCCAGGCGCTCCTGCTCGCGCGCGCCGGCGAGGATGCCGATCATGCCGTAATTGCCTTCGTGACAGGCATACTCGTACATCCCCTGCGACGGGTAGAAGCTGAGCTCGGCCTTCCACGGCTGCGTGTAGTAGGCCGGATCATTGACGCTGAATTCGTAGAAGATGTCCTTGTCGCTGGTGCGTGTGAAGCGCTCGGTGACAATGCCCGTCGGCGACAGCGAGAAGGAATGCATTTGTCCCTGCTCGGGCTTCACGTTGGTGGTTTCCATCACGAATGTGTCGCCTTCCCACCAGCCGACAGAGTCGCCGAGCCAGGGCTCAAGCGCCGCCGGCTTGTGATGCTTGCGCGCTTCCGCCGGTGTCGCGAAGATCGGAATGACGCGGACCTCGTGGATCATCTCCGTCACGATCAGCATGTGATCCGGCGTCTGCACGAAACGATAATTGTTGTTGTACGCGCTACTCAGCATGCCGGGGCCGCCCGATACGCCGAACACAACACAACGCTCCATCAGCGTCGGCACTTCCGGACCGTCATAGTTGTCGTTGCCCGTTTCGTAGATCTTCCGGCGGTCGGTGCGCTTCTTGGTTTCTCCAGCCACGTCGATGTAGGGAATCTGTCCGTTAGCGGGCTCGACAATGTTGGAAGTGCGGTACTCGCCCTTCACCTTGCCGAGCATGGTGCCCGAATCCCACCAGAAATTGTCGTAAGCTTGAACGCCGAAGTCCTCGCCACCCTTGGGCGGGGCGCCCTTGTTCGGGTCGGAATAGGTCGAGCCCTTGTAGCCTTCTTCCTTGATGCCGCCGATCGCATAGCCGCCCGCAATGCGCTTGGCGTCTTCCTCGTTCACGACCAGCGTCTTGTTCGTGGGCGCACGCTGCAGCGGCGTCAGCGACTTGTTGGTCCAGAAGCCAGTGAGGTCTGGCTTTCCATCGGCAGCCTTCGGAACCTGCGCCATAGCAGGCGACGACATGACCGCAATGACCAGCGCCGACAGCGCCGCTTTGAACATCCGCATCAGCATCCCTCCAGAAAGGCTGGCGCACCACCGCTGCGATGGTGCGCCCGTTGGTCTTCCCGCATTCCAGCGCCTGGCTCGAAGGCCGCCGCCAGAGCCGGCGGGGTTACTGTCCGCCCTTGACCGTTTTTGTTTTTGCATTGGCGCTTTTGGCTGCAGCCCGACGGTCTTTCTCACGGGCGCCGGCGAGGATGCCGATCATGCCGTAATTGCCTTCGTGGCAGGCGTACTCGTATATCGCCTTAGACGGGTAGAAGCTGAGCTCCGCCTTCCACGGCTGCGTATAGAGTTCCGGGTCGTTGACGATGAACTCGTAGAATATGTCCTTATCGCCCGTGCGCGTGAAGCGCTCGGTGACGACACCCGTCTGGGACAGCGGGAAGCCGTGGTTCTCAGCCTGCAGCGGCTTCACGTTGATGGATTCCATCACGAACGTATCGCCTTCCCACCATCCGACAGAGTCGCCTGCCCAAGGCTTGAGAGCCGCGGGCCTGTGATGCGTGCGGGCTTCCACAGCCGTCGCATAGATCGGGATAATGCGGGTATCCGGGCCCATTTCGACCTGGATCACCATGTGGGTCGGCGTCTGCGTGAACTGGTAATTGTTGTTGTACCCGCCGCTCTGCATGCCAGGGCCGGCTTTCGAGCCGAACATCACGCAGCGCTCGCCTAAGGTCGGCACTTCCGGACCGTCGTAATCGGCCTTGCCGGTCTCGTAGACGTCGCGGCGCATCTTTCGCTTCTTCGCATCCGCTTCCGGATCCTTGAGCGGCATCTGGCCGTTGGGCGGATCGACGATGTTGGATGTGCGCCACTCACCCTTTACGAAGGCGAGCTTGGTGCCCGGATCCCACCAGAAGCTGTCATAGGCCTGGACGCCGAAGTCGTCGCCGCCCTTGGGCGGAGCGCCCTTGGTCGGATCGGAGTACGTCGTCTTGTAGCCTTCTTCCTTGATGCCGCCGACCGTGAAGCCAGCTGCAATTCGCTTCGCTTCCGCCTCGCTGACGACCAGCGTCTTGTTTTCCGGCGCGCGCTGCAGCGGCGTCACCGAAGCGTGTGTCCACACGCCGGTCAGATCCGGCTTTCCATCAGAAGCCTTTGGAACCTGCGCCAAGGCGGGCGCCGCCATGATCGCAACAGCAAGCGCAGTCAATGCCGGTCTCAGCATCCTCATCGGTCTCACTCCTCTGGGCCGGCTCCTTGTGATCACGGAGCGCTCATCCTCTCGTCATTCTATCCCGGAGTCAGAGGCTCGCAAAAGCTTTCCCGTCTTTGCTTATGGTAACTTTTTTCACACGCCAAACATTCGCGTCCGTGACCTCCGAATGGAGGCCACGGACTTACGTTCGGGGGAACCCGACGGATGTGATTAGCGGTCTAAATGGACAGGCGGATAGCTAGCCTACTGTCCGCCCTTCGCCGCTTTCTTGGAAGCCACCGAAGCCGCACGACGCTCTTTCTCACGGGCGCCGGCGAGGATGCCGATCATACCGTAATTGCCTTCGTGGCAGGCGTACTCGTACATGCCTTTCGACGGGTAGAAGCTGAGCTCGGCCTTCCAAGGCTGAGTGTAGATTTCAGGATCGTTGACCGTGAAATCGTAGAAGATGTCCTTTCCGCTCGTGCGCGTCAGGCGCTCAGTGATCACCGCTTTCGGCGAGATGGGGAAGCTCTGGTTCACGGCCTGCAGCGGCTTCACGTTTATGGATTCCATCACGAACGTGTCGCCCTCCCACCAGCCAACCGAGTCGCCCAGCCAGGGCTGGATGACGTTCGGCTTGTGACTGGCCCGCGCCTTCTCCGCGCTGTCGAAGATCGGGATGATGCGGGCGTCATGCGCCATCTCGACCACGATCATCATGTGCTCGGGCGTCTGCACGAACTGGTAGTTGCTGTTGTACGAGCTGCTCAGCATGCCCGGGCCGCCGGTGTTGCCGAAACCGATCAGGCAACGCTCCGCGATCTGCGGCGCTTCTGGGCCTTCATAAGCGGCGTTGCCGGTCTCATAGCGATCCCGGTTCTGCAGAGCCCTTGTCTTCTGCCCTTCCGGATCCTTGAACGGCAGCGTGCCGCTGGCCGGTTCGACAATATACGAGGTGCGATATTCGCCCTTCACGATGGCGAGCCGGGAGCCCGGATCCCACCAGAAGCTGTCATAGGCCTGCACGCCGAAGTCCTTGCCGCCCTTGGGTGGCGCACCCTTGCTCGGGTCGGAATAGGTCGAGCCTTTGTAGCCCTCCTCCGTGATGCCGCCGATCGCATAGCCGGAGGCGATCTTCTTCGCTTCCGCTTCGTCGACTACGAGCGTCTTGTTGGCGGGCGCGCGCTGCAACGGCGTAAGTGCAGAGTGGGTCCAGAAGCCAGAGAGATCCGGCTTTCCGGTCGATGCCCTCGGCACCTGCGCCATGGCGGGCGCTGCCACGATCGCAACAGCAAGCGCAATCAGCGCCGGTTTGATCATATGCATGTATAGTTCTCCTCGTTGCGATCCATCACTTAGTGTTCAGGCATGCGCACGCGATCGGCGCAGGCCGCTATCTATTGTCCACCCTTCGCCATTTTCTTGCCAGTCAGCGCAGCCGCGCGACGCTCTTTCTCACGGGCGCCCGCGAGGATGCCGATCATGCCGTAGTTTCCTTCATGGCAGGCGTATTCGTACATGCCCTTCGACGGGTAGTAGCTGAGCTCGGCCGTCCAGGGCTTGGTGTAGGTTTCGGGATCGTTGACGGTGAACTGATA
>CANJIL010000024.1 GCA_947474455.1 Hyphomonadaceae bacterium
CGAGGAGGCCGGCCGCCGTGAGGACGTGGCGCCGGTCAATGAACACGGTCTCCGGCGTCATCTCTTCGCGAAGAGATTGGTAGTCGGGGTTGCGGCGGAACTTCAGCTCCATCTCGCGGTCCTTTCATAAGCGTCGATATGTATACGACAGTCCCCCGTCTGCCGATCAACCATGGGCTTTTGTTTCCGTTCCATGGCCGGCCGGCAACGCGCCTCGCAAGTATACGCCATGACCCGAGCTTATCCTACCACCAGGGTTACGCATGCTAGCCTGCGGATACACCTGATTCGGGAGAAAGCATTGCGATTCCGGGCTTTTCTGACGGTAACAGCGCTGTTCACAGCGAGTTGCGCGACGGAGGCGCCAGACGCGAGACCGTCTACGCCGAAGACCACACAACAGGCGCTGGCGCAGCTTGCATGCCCGCACCGGATCGCCGAGGTGAATGCCTGGGTCAATCACATGCCGGGCGTGGGCCGCGCGGCGCGCGAACTCAATGTCGACGTTCGCCTGGTGGAGGCGACCGACACGGCGGTGGTGCTCAAATCTTTGGCGTCGACGGGCGACACGCTGATCCTCGAGATACGCACCGCGCCGACGGCGCCGATCGCCGGCCGCGTCGCCTATCGCGAGCCCGTGCCTGATCCGCTCTACAGGCGCGTCAGCTTCATCTGCAGGGGCGGGGAGATCTTCTCGCTCGACCAGATCGAGCAGGTCTATTGAGACGCGCAACGCCTTGACCTTTGCAGGGGAGCGGGCGTGATCGGCGCTCCAGCGAAGAAGGGCGCGATGACCCACAGCGTGAGCTATGTGAAGGATGGAGCCACACTCGTGATCAATGCAGAGCAGATTTGCTCCTGCGTGTTCAATAAGGACGGATCGGTGTCGATCAAGTTTGCCAAGGGTGACATCACCATGTTCAGCGACATGAGCGACGGGGAAGAGGGCGCGTTGAAGCACGCTTTGCAGATCTCGCCGGCCTAGGAAGCAGACGCCGGACTAATTTGCTCCCGGGGCGTTGCTCCTGTAGAGGCTCGGCCATTGGCCGAGCACGCGGCAGGGAGCAGACATGCGACTGGGTTTCTTCGGCGATGTGGTTGGCCGTGCGGGTCGCGCAGCCGTCGCCGAGCATCTTCCACGCGTGCGCAAGCAGCTCAAGCTCGACTTCGTCGTGGTCAATGGCGAGAACGCGGCGGGCGGGTTCGGCATCACCGCGTCCACCGCCGCGGAGATTTTCGACGCCGGCGCCGACTGCATCACGCTCGGCAACCATTCGTGGGACCAGCCGGAGGCGCTGACGTTCATCGAGCGTGAGACGCGGCTGCTGCGCCCGTTCAACTATCCGCAGACGCTGAACATACCGGGCCGCGGCGCGCAGCTGTTCACGACGCCGAACGGGCAGCGCGTATTCGTCATCCAGATCCATGGCAGCGCCTTCATGGAGTCGCTGGATGATCCGATCCAGGGCGTGCAGCGGGCGCTTGATGAGGCGCCGCTGCGGCAGGTGGCCGATGCGGTGATCGTCGAGATGCATGCGGAGGCGACGGCCGAGAAATATATCATGGGACACTATTGCGACGGGCGGGCGACGGTGGTGATCGGCGCGCACACGCATGTGCCGACTGGAGATGCGCAGATCCTCCCCGGGGGAACCGCGTATCAGTCTGACGCTGGCATGTGCGGCGATTACGACAGCGTGATCGGCATGAAAAAAGGTCCACTGGTGCAGCGTGCGTCAACGCGACTTCCGACGGAACGCAAGGCGCCGGCCGAGGGACCCGCCACGATGTGCGGCGTATTCGTTGAATCGGATGACAATACCGGCTTGGCGTTACGCATCGAACCGATCCGGGTCGGCGGGCGTCTCAGCCAGACCATTCCTTCCCTGGCTGGTGATTCTGACTAGTTGATCGCGCGGGCGTTAATTGGCGCCGCGCGCGCGCCGGGCTAGGTCCTCCTTGGATCAATCCCGCCGCACGGGCGCGGATAACTCGGGAGGACACCTGATGCGTAAGAATCTCATGATGTCGCTGGCTGTCGTGGCGCTGCTTGGCGTGGCGGCTTGCGAAACAATGTCGGGCGGCGGCGAAACGGCGGTTACGGCTTCGTCGGCCAATATCGTGGCGGCCGTTGCGGACCCCGCGCGTCCGCAGGCGGACAAGGATCGCGATGCGAACCGTAAACCCGCCGATATGACGGCTTTTGGCGAAGTCCGTCCCGGCGACAAGGTGGGCGAACTGGTTCCGGGCGCGGGCTATATGACGCGCGTGCTGTCCAAGTCGGTCGGGCCGTCGGGTCACGTCTACCTGATCAACAGCCCGCCGCGTCAGGCGGGCACGCCGCAGGCTTTCCAACCGCTCCTGGATGACAAGGCCAACTATCCGAACCTGTCTTTCGTGCTGTCAGATTTCAAGACGCTCAGCGTGCCCGAGCCGCTCGACCTGGTGTGGACGTCGCAGAACTATCACGACCTCCACAACCCGGGCCGCAACCTCGACATCGTCGCGGTGAACAAGCTGATCTACAATGCGCTTAAGCCCGGCGGGATCTATGTCGTGTTGGATCACCAGACGGCCAAGGGCGTTGAGTTTAGCGCCGATCTGCATCGCATCGACGAAGCCAAGGTGAAGTCTGAAGTCGAGGCGGCCGGCTTCAAATATGTCGGCTCGTCGGCGGTTCTGCGCAACCCGGCGGACGACGGCACGAAGGCGATCTTCGATACTTCCATCCGCGGCAAGACGGATCAGTTTATCCTGAAGTTCCGGAAGCCGTAGGGGTTTTTCGACTGTGAGCTGAGTAAGGGGAGGCGCGAGCCTCCCCTTTTTTTGCGGCGTGCTTACAGGCCGAACTCGATCTCCCGGCGCTTCATCCCCTTTTCCTCGAGCGTCCCGGCGATGCGGTGGCGGTGGCGCTTGAGACCGTCGCCGCAGAAGCAGAGGAGGGCGCCGGGTTGGGGGCGGTCGAGTTCCTCGGCTTCGAGGAGGGCGAGCTGGGCTTCGGGACGCTGGAAACTGGCTTCGTAGATGCGGCGGAATTCGTCCATGCGGCCGGCGCGGTTGGCTTCACGGCCGGCTTTCGGTGTGCCGAGGGCGCGCAGGTGGATGTAGCCGATGCCTTCCACGTCGAGGCTCGCGGCGAGGAGTTTCTTCGAGAAACCGGCGCGGCGCGAGTTGGCGACATCGCGCGTGTCGATGATGCGTTTGACCCCGGCGTCCTGGAGCGCGGCGATTAGGCCGGACAGGGTCGTGTGTTCATAGCCGACGGTGAAGAAGGTGGTGCGCGATCTCGCCATGGGCGGAAGATAGGCGCGCGCGGGCGAGCCGTAAGCGTGGCTAGTTCGGCTTCGCGTTTTCGGCGGCGGCCGCCTTTTTTCCACCGGCCGCCTTGTCGGATTCGCCGCCGAGACGGGCGGCGGTGAGAGCGTTGACGATCGCGTAGTTGCCCTCGTGGCAGGCGTATTCGTGGAACTTGTCGGGGCGGCGACGCAGCACGTATTCGGCGCTCCAGGGCGCAGTGAACAAGGACGAGTCATCGGCCGTGAACTGGTAGAGGATCTCGTCGGCCGCGATGAGCGTGAAGCGTTCGATCGTGCGGCTGCCTTCGGCGAGCGGAATTGGGCCGCGGTAGACGACGCCGGTGGGATCGGGCGCGGAGATGTGTGTGGTTTCCGCGACCAGCGTGTCGTCTTCCCAGCGCCCTGCGCAATAGCCACCGCGTGAGCACATGATCTGGGGCGGCTGCGCGCCGGAAAGGTGAATAATGCGGGCGCTATCCGTGTCTTCGGTTGCAATGACGACAGCGTCCGGCGTCTGCACGACCTGATGCGGGATGACATAGCTGTTGGCCATGATGGGCGGATGGCCGAGGCTCGAGACACAACGCACCCAGGCGGGGCGCTCTTCCGGATTGTCGAAGCTGTAGTTTTCAAGTTCCTCGATGCGTTCGAGGGTGCTGATGGCGAGGCGCGTGTAGGGCAGGCGGCCATTCCCAGGCTTGCTGAGCCAGGAGCTGCGGAGCTCGCCGCGGATGTTCAGCAGCTGGTCGGGATCGAAATAGTCATTTTCGGGATCGTAGACGCCGTCGGGACCGGGCCGCTTCATCATCTTGATGGCTTCTTCCACAGCGTCGGGTGGGATGACGAGGCGGTTAAACTTGGTGTTGCGCTGGAGCCTGGTGAGCGAGGTGGCGTACCACAGGCCCTGGAAATCGGGTTTGCCATCCGGCGTGTGGGGGATGGGTTGCGCGAGGGCCGGCGCGCAGGCGAGCAGCGCGATGAGCGCTAGGAAAACCTTGATCCGGCGGTCCAACCTGATCCTACCGGTGTCTTACACGGATCGCGCTGCGAAGACACGAGTCGTCATTCCCGTCGGAGTCTGAACGGCGAAGAGCGGGAACCTGGGTGTTTGGATCGTCCGTGCTTGCAAACCCTGAGTGCCGGCTCGCGCTGCGTCCGTCTGGAGTGACGAGCCATGGGTTTGCGCAGGCCTTGGAGCTGCGACAAGCGTTACGTGCACTCGGGGTTGATGCTCTGGACGTAGTTCTTGATGACGTCGATGTCCTTGGCGGCTTCGGCGCCTTCGAAGCCGGTAAGGCGTTCGTAGCCGACATCGATGGGGTATTGCTTCAGGTACCAGCTCGCGACTGGCATATAGGACCAGTGCCACTTCTCCTCCTCATAGCCGGTCGGTCGGCCGTCGGGTCCCTTGGCGGAGTAGACTTGGCAGAAGCCGTATTGCGGGGCGTGCTGGGTGAGCCAGTCGTAGATGCGCTTGCCGTCGCGAGTCGCGAAGTAGCTGTTGTTGAGATTGTTGATGTCGAAGTCCGTGCCCCAGTGATGGCGCGAGGTGGCTGGCATGGAGGAAAATTCGAGTATCTTGATAGCGCGTGCTGTCGGGTCCGGCGTCGAGACGTTGAGCGATTTGCCGCCGACCGGTGTCTTTCCGGTCCACTTGTCTTCCCAAATCTTCTTCTGGTCGGAGAAGGAGCGGAAGGCGGAGACGGCCTTTAGCTTGTAGCCGTTAGCTGCGGCGTCTTCGGCCATACGCACGAAGGCCTCGACTGCATCCTTGTGACCCCATACGCGGCTGCCGCCGAGGTATTTGTCGGGGATGCGCGCGAACTTCGGATCGCTTGCGGGATCGATGTCGCCGATCAGGTATTTGAGCGCGATGTGGTTGCTGGAGGCTGGCGCTTCTTCCGCAAGCAGAGCGGCTTCGCCGGCGGGAGGCGCTTCGGCCGTCCGCTGGTCCGGTGCGGCGGATTCGCGATAGCCGGTGCTGGTTGCGGGCTCGCTCGCAGGCGTCGATTGCGATGTAGCAACGATCGCGTTGTTCGCGGCCCCGTCCGTGCAGGCGCCGATCGCCAGCACGGCAAGGGATGCAAACGCGCCGACAAGTTTCATTCCGGTCTCCGAGGCTGCAGGGCAATCAAGCATGTTCGCGCGCAGTGATCCATGATTCATGTCGCCACATTCGTGCATGGCGACATGACTTTCAGCAGCACTGCATGACTGTCGTGACGTCAGTTTTTGAACTTCGGTTCGCGCGGGCGCATCAGGCCTTCCTGCGTGACTGAGGCGACGAGCTTTCCGCTCTGCGTGAAGACTTCGCCTCGGTTGAAGCCGCGCGCACCGGAGGCGGACGGGCTGTCGGTCGCGTAGAGCAGCCACTCGGAGATATCGAAGGGCTCGTGGAACCACATGGAGTGGTCGAGGCTCGCCATCTGGACGCCGCCGGTGAACCAGTTGACGCCGTGCGGCTTCGTCGCGGTGTCGAGGATGCCCATGTCGGAGACGTAGGCGAGCAGGCATTGCTGGAGCGCGAAGTTGTTGGCGTCGACGCGGCCGCGGGCGCGGAGCCAGAGCTGCTTTTTCGCCTCGGTCTTGGCGGGGCTGATGAACTGGCGCGGATCGACGGGCTTCAGCTCGAACGGGCGCGGGCGCGAGAACTGCTTCTGGTATTCCTTCGGGATGTGATCCTTTGCCATGGCGCGGAGCTGATCCTCGTTGAGGAGATCGTCCGGCTTCTTGGTTTCGGGCATTGACGACTGATGGATGAAGCCGGTCTCGGGCGTCTGAAAGGAGCAGGAGAGGTTGAGGATCTGCTCGCCATGCTGGATGGCGACGACGCGGCGGGTGGCGAAGCTCTTGCCGTCTCTTGCTCGATCCACCTCGTAGAGGATCGGGATGGTGGGATCGCCCGGGCGGATGAAATAGGCGTGCAGGGAATGGCAGACGCGATGCTCGACCGTGCGGTAGGCGGCGACCAGCGCCTGGGCGATGACCTGGCCGCCGAAGACGCGCTTCATGCCGTCTTCCGGCGAGACGCCCCGGAACATGTTCACCTCGATGCGTTCAAGATCGAGCAGGGCGGTGAGTTCGGCGACATTGTCTTCAATGAAGGGAGGAGCGGCGTCGGTCATGGGTCTTTCCCGGGAGGAGGAGGCCGATTCTCCGCTACACTAGCGAAAGAAGAAGTACCAGATTCCCGTAGCGATGGCCGCAAGCGCAAGGAGCACGATGATCAGGCCCAGCGGCGATTTGCGCTGGCGCATCGGGGCCGGCGCCCTTGCGTAGGGCGCCTCTGTCGGCGAGTGGGGGCTTTCGGCGGCGGCGGCGGGTAAGCTGCGGGGGCGCAGCGCGTCCGGGGCCGTGTCTTCCGTGCTGATCTTGGTTTCGTCGGTCGGGTGTTTTGGCATCGCTGGTCCTAGACAGACATGGCCCCCGCGCGTGTCGAGCCGATATGAAGCTAACCGCAACATTATCGGAAGAGTAGGTACCACACGCCAAAGCCGATGCCGCCCAAAATGGCCAGCGCAGCGACGGCAAGAATGGCGAGCGCACAGCCGCCGCCCTTGGCGTTGGGTCGTCCACCCCCGTAATGCGCCGACATGTTGTGGTCTTGCTGGTGCGTTCGGCTCTCGTGGCCGCGGGCGTTTTCGCTTTCCTCAGTTCGGAACTTTGTTTCGTCGTCGGGCCCTTTTGGCGCGGCGCATCCCCCGCTAGACTCGGCCCGCGCCGGGCAGGGACGAGATGGAATTCGAGAAGGCTTCCGAGGATCTTCTAGCAGAAATCGTGCGGCAGGCCGAGGCCCGGCTTGCAGTGCAGACGCAATTTGCCCTGGCGGCGGACCAGCGCGCCCTTTCGCTCACCAATCTTTATGGTTCGATGACCGTCGCGCTGATCGCCGGCGCGATCGCGGCAATCGCAGAAGGCCTTAGGCCGATTGCTATGGCGGCGGCGGGAGCTGGCCTCATGACATTCATCGCGACGGTGCTGGTGGCGCTGGCGACGCGGCCTTCGGCATTCGCGACTGTTGGAAACGACCCCGCCAACTGGCTGGAGGACATTGCCTCCGGCCGGTCGTTGCATGAGGCCCGGGGCGACACGGCCCGCATCTATGAGAACGCCCTAAAGAAGAACCGCGCCCGCATGAAGGGGCAGACGCGGCTGATCAACTCGGCCCTGATCATGCTCTTGCTAGCCGGGCCGGCCGCTGCCGTCGCCGGCCTGACAGGATATTTCGTGTTTCCCTGAAAGCGGAGGTTGTTGGCGGCGGCTTGCCTCGCGCGGGGGCTCTCGCTATTCGGGCTGGCTCTATCCGACGCTTATGTACGATCAGAAAGAGGCCCGACATGGCCGGCCACAGCAAATGGGCCAACATCCAACATCGCAAGGGCAAGGCCGACAAGGCCAAGGCGAAGCTGTTCTCCAAGCTGGCGAAGGAGATCACTGTCGCCGCCAAGGCCGGTATGGCGGATGTGAACTTCAATCCGCGCCTGCGCCTCGCCGTGAACAACGCCAAGGCCGCCTCGATGCCGAAGGACAACATCCAGCGCGCGATTGACAAGGGCGCGGGCGGAGACGCCACCAATTATGAGGCGATCCGCTATGAAGGCTTTGCGCCGGGCGGCATCGGGCTGATCGTGGAATGCTCGACTGACAACAAGAACCGCGCGGCGACGGACGTACGCACGGCGTTCACACACCATGGCGGCAATCTGGGGCAGACCGGCGCCGTGTCATCGGGCTTCGAGCATGTCGGCGAGATCATCTATCCGCCGGAAGCGGGAACTGAAGATGCGATCATGGAGGCTGCGTTGGACGCCGGCGCCAGCGACGTGTCGAGCGATGCGGACGGGCACTACATCTACACCGCGCGCGCAGACCTCGCAGAGGTGGCTGCTGCGCTCGAGGGCAAGATCAAGACGGCGGCGACGTCGACTGCGCTGATCTGGAAGCCGCTCAACACCGTGGCGGTCGAGGGCGAGAACGCCGAAAACCTGATGAAAATGATCGAAGAGCTTGAGGACTGTGACGACGTGCAGAACGTCTATGGCAATTACGAGATCTCAGAGGCCGAGATGGCGCGTCTGGCGGGGTAGACATCCGCCCCCGGTGGGGCTGCGCGGCGCCTCGTCTTCGGCCGCAGCCCGCTTCGTTCCAGCGCTGCGCGCCGGTCCACCTCCCCCAGGACTTGCCTGGAGGAGGAAAAGCGTCCGGACTGAACGGTTAGTTCTTGGGCGGGTAGTTGGGCGATTTGTAGATGCCCATGCTGGTGAGGCCTGGCTTGAACTGCTTGTGGCAGGCCTCGCAGGCGGCGACCAGGCGGTCGCCGGCCGTGTTCAGCATGTCGACGTTCCTCGCCTTGGCCGCGCTGAGCGCATCCATGCCCGCGGCGCTCATTTCGTCGGCCATCTTGTTCCAGTCGGGATCCTTCACCCAGTCCGTGTCGTTCGGCCCGGTTCCGGCGAGCCGGATCAGCTTGCCGACGACCGCCATCTGGTAAGCGTGGTGTTCGGCGTCCAGCCAGCGCGCCTCTGTCTTGGGAGGTTCGTAGGCGTCGAGCCAAAGCGGCTCGGAAGCGTGGTCGACCAGCGCGACCATGACGGCGTTGATGCTGACGGGCAGGGTGATCGGCGGTGCGGTTGCGACGACGGGCGCGGGAGCTTCCGCCGCGGCGACGGGCGGCGGCGCTTTCTCAGGTGCGCATGCAGCCAAGACGGCGAGAGCGGCGGCGGTGGCCAGAAAAATGCGCATGAAAAAAGAGCCTCCCAGGAGATTGAAGTGTTGGACGCTAGGCATAGCCGCCGGCGATTGAATTGATCCAGATCAAATTTCGGAAGCGTTCTCTGGCGCGCTAAACGATTTGCTGCATTTGCTCCCGATCATTCGGGACATGCAGACGTCCGCCGAGTCTTGTCTGGCTGAGCGCGCCGCAGAAGCGTGCATCGTAGAGGTTTGCGTTGGCGAGGAAACGGATGGCTTTTGCTTCGAGATCCCTGCCGCGTTCGCGCTCGGCGTCGTCGCGAACGCGGCCGTCGCGGATGGCGGCGAGCAGCTGGGCCATGGCGCCGGCGGCCGAAATGGCGTCGACCTGGGCAAGGCGGGTGCGGGCTTCGTCAGCAGCAAGCAGGAGTTCGCCTGAGATAGCTTCAAGCTGGCGCATCAGGTCCTGCGAGCGGGCGAGCTGGGCGTGCTCGTGGAGGCGGGCAAGGTGGTTGATGAAGCCTTCAAGACGGACAAGGGCGGCGGCGCAGGCGGCGGCGGGGCAGAATTCGATCGGATCGGCTGCGGTCATTGGGCGCGTCCTCCTTTGCCGGCGGGCGCCTCTGACAGCTGCTTTTAGCAGCTCCAGGCTCCCTTTGGGACAGATGCGCTTCAAGTGGTTAACGAGTCCTTAAAAGCGCAAAAAGGTTCGCCTTTAAAGGATATGTCGATCAGTGGACGGAACGTTCCAGCTTCAGCCGGGGAGTTTGCCGGACTTCCAGAGATCCTGGAGGTGCTGGAGGATGATCAGCTTCGCCACCTCGGCGCGCGTCGCGCCGTAAAGGCCTGTTTCGACAAGAATTTCAAGGCGTTCGGCTGCCTTTGCAGGCAGGACAACGGTGAAAGGCTTGGTCGCGGAGCTGGCAGGTGGCTTAGCCATGCATTGCTATTGCAATGTCTTGGCAATGCCTTCAAGTTGATTCTCGCTACAGGCGTCGGGGGGCTTCCGACAGCTGCTGATGGAATCACCATGACCAAGAGCGCAAATCGCCAGCCGCTGACTGTCCGGCTCGACCCGGAGTCGAAGAAATTGTTCTCGGAAGAGGCAGAGAAATGCGGGCTCGAAGCCGGCGTCGCGGCTCGACAGATCCTTGAACTCTATGTGCAGCGCCTGCGCGAAAGCGGCGATTACATCCAGACGCTGGCGGATTTCTCGGCGGCGCTGAAGACGCGGGCGGCGTGAGGCTCTAGGAAGCGCGTTCGCGCCCCGGAGCTGTTCGCTATGAAACTTCTCGACTCGATTTCCTTCCCAGGCTCAGCGCTGCGCGGGGGCATCAAGACGGGCACGGGCGATGACCGCTATGCGTTCGATGAGGCCGCAGGCTGGGTGTGCGTGATCGACGGCGCGACGGATGTGGGGCCGGTGCGCATCTTCTCGGCGGCGGAATCGGATGCGGCGCGCTATGCGGAAATCTTTGCGGCGGAGATCGTGGCCAAGCCGGCAGATCCGCGGGAAACGCCGCAGGCTTGGTTCGCGCGCTTGCTGCCGCGGTTGCGGGCGGCGGTTGAGCGCGAGACGAAGTTCCCGCTGAAAGATGCGCCGCGATCTAGCTATCCGACCGCGGCGGCGTCGTGGGTGCGGGCGCGCCGGGGAATGCTGGAAGGCGCGACGCTGGGCGATTGCATCACGATCGTCCGCACGCCTGAGGGTGTCGTGACGGTGTTCGGTGAAGCCAGCAAGCCGGCGGACGAGCAGAAGCGGGCGCTGCGCGTGATGGCGATGACGCCGGACGAGCGGATGAAATGGCTGCAGGACGTGCGCGCGATCCACAATACGCCAGAAGGATATTGGGTGTTCGGCGTGCAGCCGGAGGCGGCGGCGCACATCGTCTATCAGTCGGCGGAGGCGCCAGTGGGAACGCAGGCGCTGGTGATGACGGACGGATTCTATCGGCTGGTTTCGCCCTATCGCCGCTATGACGATCCGCAGCTGATCGAGGCTGCCTTGTCGCGAGGGCTTGGCGAGCTGATGCGCGAGTTGCGCGGGATGGAGGTTTCGCCTGAGGACGATGCGAAGATCGGGCGCTTCAAGACATCCGACGATGCGACGGCGTTGTTGATCGAGGCGTGATCTCCTCTTCGTCGGGCGGCTTAGCGCGCCACTCGGGACGTGTGCCTGGGTGTGCGAGCGGGAGCCCAGGGGGTGATGCACGGCGAAGAAAAGCCCTGGGTTCCCGCTCTTCGCCCTTCGGGTTTCCGCGGCAATAGCGGGGAGGCAGACTCAGCCGACCGGCCGGTCGCGGTAGAGCACGGCTGATGCGTCCGCGCCGGCGTTGGGTTTTGACCAGAACCAGAAGACGCGGCCGTCGCGGTAGCGGGCGGTGACGGCGCCGCCGTCGATGCAATCGCCTTCCGTGATCTCTTCGCGGAATTCGATCTCGTCGCCGCCGCGCTTCAGTTCGTGCAGCACAGCCTTGCAGCCGAGCGAGGGGTAGTCGATGCGACTGGTGATGTCGGCGCGGACGGTGAGTGAGATGCTCCAGCTCATCTGCGGGCCGTTGGGGCCGACCTGATAGCCGACGCCGGTCCAGTCTCCGCCGATCATTTTTGCATAGCCGGCATTCTGGGCGTGCGCCGGCGCAGCGGCGGCAAGGCAGATGGCGAGGATGATGGCGCGCATGGTGTGTCTCTCCCAAGTCACGGGAAGCCTGACCTTGGTTCGTGTCGGAAGTTGGCCGGGGCGCAGGCTCTATTTCGGCGTCTTGTAAGTTACGCCGCCTTTCATCACGAAGGCGGGTTTTTCCAGCAGCCGGAGTTCTGCAGATGATCGCCGGTTACGCCGACGAGGTCGCCGAAGGCGCCGGGTTTGATGACGCCGACCTTGTCCTTTTGGCCGAGGGCGTCGGCGGCGTTGATCGTGGCGGTCTGGATGGCTTGCCGGGGCGCAGCGCCATAGCGGATCATGACGGCGAACTGTCTGGCGTTGTCTCCGCGAGGATAGACGCCGGCGTCGGTGCCGTAGACCATCTTCACTCCGGCTTTCAGCGCCTTGCCGAAATTCTGGCGCTGCACCTCGGCGATTTCGCGGTCCTTGCAGAGGTTGTCTTCGAGGACGCCGTTCTTCGCGCCTTCCGATTGCGTGTATTCGGTGTTGTAGAGATCCATGGACAGCCACGTGCCCATCTTCCTCGCGGCGGCGATGCCTTCATCGTCGATCAGGCTGGCGTGCTCGATGGTGTCGATGCTGGCGAGGCCGCGTCGCGGATGCCGGAAGCGCCGTGGGCATGGGCTGCAACCTTGAGGCCCCACATCCTCGGCGACCGCCTTTATCTCAGCGGGGGTGAGCTGCTGCTGGCCGGATTCGGTGTTGTGCGAGAAGACGCCGCCCGTGGCGCCGAAGGAATAGCCGGCCGGCACGATGCGGGGTCCATCGATCTTGCCGGCTTCGATAGCCTGTTTCAGGGCCACGTCGCTCCAGTCTGACGAGCCGACATTACGGGCGGTGGTGAAGCCGGCTTTGAGGGTTTTCCTCGCGTTGGGAACGGCGATGACGGTCCAGTAAGCGTCTGTGAATTCGAGGAAGCCGTAGCCGCCGGCTTCCGGGTCGCTGTCGAGATGGGTGTGCATGTCGATCAGGCCGAACAGCAGGGTGACGCCGGGCAGGTCAACGACTTCGGCGGCGGAGGGGACCTTTAGGCGGTCGCGTGAGCCGCGGTCAAAAGCAGGGCCAGGGCGAGCGTGCGCATTGGAAGTCCTCCCACGTGGACCTTGATGCGCTGGCTGGGGGTTGGCGTATGCTGGGCCCGCAGCGATGCCGGTGTGCAAGCCGGAAAATTGTCGTGCCGGGCGAGGATCGCCGGTAAAACAGGCGCAGCAAGACAGGCGAGGCGTTGACCATGAAGACACAAGCTCAGAAAGCCGAGGCGTTCGAGGCGCTGCACAACACGCCGGGGTGTTTCTTGATTCCGAATCCCTGGGATCCGGGATCGGCGCGCGTACTCGCCGGGCTCGGATTCAAGGCGCTCACGACCACGAGCGCGGGCTATGCGCGATCGATCGGATTTCCGGACTACCATGCGGGGCGGGAAAATGTGATGGCGCACATCCGCGCCATGGCGACGATGGTGGACATTCCTCTGGCGGCCGATCTCGAAGATGGGTTCGGGCCGAAGCCCGAGGATTGCGCCGAGACAATCCGGCAGGGCGCCGAGGCCGGGCTGGTCGGCGGCTCGATCGAGGATTTCACGGGCGACCGGAATGATCCAATCTACGCGATCGAGAAGGCGGCGGAGCGGGTGCGCGCGTCGGCGGAGGCGGCCAAGAAGCTGCCGTTCAAATTCATGCTGTGCGCACGAGCGGAAAACTATCTCAACGGGCGCGCCGATCTGGCGGAGACGATCAAGCGGCTGCAGGCCTATCAGGAAGCCGGCGCCGATGTGCTGTTTGCGCCCGGCCTCAACACCGCCGACGAGGTGCGTGAGGTGTGCCGATCAATCGACAGGCCTTTCAACATCGTGCGTGGACCGCGAAAGGAGATGATGACGGTTGCGCAGGTCGCCGAGCTGGGCGTCAAGCGGATCAGCACGGGCGGCATGATGCACGCCGTTGGGATGAGCGCGGTGATCACGGCGGCCAAGGAGATGGCGGAGAGCGGCACATTCGAGTTTATTAAGACGATGCCGTCTGCTGGCGAGATCGACACGCTGCTAAAGAAGGGATCCGGCTGAAAAGTCGCCGCCCGATCACGCCCGGGCGAGGCGCCAGAAGCGCCGAACCGCCCGCGGTCGAATGTTTCCGCGGCGACAACGTCGATTGCGATAGGCGGAAACTGGGGCTTGTCGGTCGTGGCGTCCGCTTAGACGCGCCTGCAGCAGCGTGTCATGCGCCCTGCGCAAAAAAGGGCGAATCTCATGTCTTGGAATTGCCTGAGTAAAAAGGCACGGTGGCGCAAAGCAATAGCAGCCCAGGGGAGAGATCATGAGCCAGGCGGACGCGTCAGCTGAACCTGAAGCCGTTGCGGGCAACGGCTTGCTGCATCGCCGATTGTTCCTGACGCGCGGGTTGACGCTTGCAGGCGCCATGGGCGTGGCCGGCCACGCCCATGCGCAGGTGGCGCCGCCCAAGCATCCTGAATGGATGATGCGGCAGGGCACGGGGCTCAGCGGATATGGTCAGCCCTCGAAGTTCGAGGACGGCGTGAAGCGGATCATGGGGCAGCCCAATCCGCTGACCCCGACATTGGGTTCCACGCGCACGCCACTGGAAAAGCTCACCGGCATGATCACGCCCAACGGGCTGCACTTTGAGAGGCATCACTCGAGCGTGCCGGACATCAATCCAGATGCGCATAGCCTCCTGATCCATGGATTGGTGCGCCAGCCTCAGAAGTGGGACATGTCTGCGCTGATGCGCTACCCGATGACGTCGGTGATCAGGTTCATCGAATGCTCAGGCAACAGCGGCGCTGCCAAGCGGGCGGTTCCCCAGACAAGCGTTGGCCAGATCCACGGCCTTCTGTCGTGTTCGGAGTGGACCGGGGTCAAACTCTCCCACCTGCTGGATGAAACGGGGCTTGCGGACGGAGCTTCGTGGATCATCGCGGAGGGCGCCGAGGCGTCGTCGATGGTGCGTTCTATCCCGCTGAAGACGGCGCTCGATGATGTGATCGTGGCGCTCTATCAGAACGGCGAAAGGATTCGGCCGGAGCAGGGCTATCCGATGCGCCTTCTCGTTCCAGGATGCGAGGGCAGCGTCAATGTAAAATGGGTCCACCGGATCAAGGTGGTCAACGGGCCGGGTCATTCGCGCGACGAGACTGGACAATATACCGACCTTCTGCCGGACGGGCGCGCGCTTCAATACACCCTCATCCTGGGCCCCAAGTCGCTCATCATCCATCCGTCGGTGGGCATGAAGATGTCGCAGCCCGGCTTCTATGAAATCTCCGGTCTGGCCTGGAGCGGACATGGCGCCGTGCGTCGCGTCGAAGTCACGGCCGATGGTGGGAAGAGCTGGGCCGATGCCGAGTTGACCGAGCCGGTGCTGTCCAAATGCCTGACGCGGTTTCGCATGCCCTGGTCGTGGAATGGGGGGCCTGCGACGCTGGCAAGCCGCGCAACCGATGATCGCGGGAATGTCCAGCCGACGCACGCCGTCGCGATTGCCAATTACGGGGAAGTCGGCGCCTACCACTATAACGGCATCCAGCCGTGGGCTGTCGCGCAAACAGGGGAGGTGGCCAATGTCCGCATGTAGATTTGCATTGGCGGCGGGAGTGTTGCTGGCGGCGGCCTGCGCCACGGAGCAGAACTCGGCTTCAACTGCATCGCCGCATTTGGGCAAGGCGATGACGGACGTGGAATTGGCCTTCTGGGATTCAGCCATCCTGATCGATGGCTCGAACCTCCCCGCAGGATCGGGCTCCAGCGCTCAAGGCAAGGTCGTCTACCAGCAGAAATGCGCGGCCTGTCATGGCGCGACGGGTACCGAAACGGACACGCGGCTCACGCCGTTGGTGGGCGGACGAGGTTCGCTTGCGACTGCGCAGCCGGTGCGGACGCTCGGCAGCTACTGGCCGTATTCGACAATCGTCTTCGACTACATACGCCGGGCCATGCCTTACAATGCGCCCAAGACGCTGTCGAACGACGAGGTCTACGCGCTCACCGCCTATCTGCTGCAGGCGAACGGGATCATCGGCGAGGCGGCCGTCATGGACCGGACAACCTTGCCGGCGGTCCAGATGCCGAACCGGAACGGCTTCGTGATGGCATCCGAGAATGTGAAGTGATGGCTTGCGCGAGTTCGGTGCGCCGGGCGAAATGCGCCCAGAACATCGACGTGTGCAAGCCATAGACGAGCGTATCCTTGACCGAACCTGCCACTGCCAATCCGACGGGGCGACAGCCCATGCTCGACGTTCGCGACCTGTCGGTCTCGTTCGAAACCCAGGATGGCCGCGTCGATGCGGTGAAGAAGCTGTCGTTCGACCTGGCTCGGGGCGAATGCCTCGGCCTGGTGGGTGAGAGCGGATCGGGCAAGAGCCAGACGGTGCTGGCCGCGATGGGGCTGACGGCGGCGAACGGGATCGTCGAAGGGTCGATCAAATTCGACGGCGTCGAGGTGACGGGGCTCGACCGCAAGCAGCTCAACAACATTCGCGGCGCGCGTATGGCGATGATCTTCCAGGACCCGTTGACGTCGCTGACGGCGCACATGACGGTTGGCGCGCAGATGGCCGAGGTGCTGGCGCGCCACAAGAAGATGAAGGGCGCCGAGGCCGAGGCGCGCATCGTCGAATGGCTGGAACGGGTGAGAATTCCCGAAGCCCGGCGCAGGCTGCACCAGTTTCCGCACGAACTGTCAGGCGGCATGCGCCAGCGCGTGATGATCGCGTCGGCCATGCTGTGCGAGCCACAGGTGCTGCTGGCGGACGAGCCGACGACAGCGCTCGATGTGACGGTTCAGGCGCAGGTGCTCGACCTGATGGACGAGTTGAAGCGGGAGACGGGTGCGGGGCTGGTGCTGATCACGCACGACATGGGGGTGATCGCGCGGATGGCGGATCGCGTCGTGGTGATGCGTCATGGCGATGCGGTCGAGCGCGGCAATGTCGATGATGTGTTTGCGGCGCCCAAGCACGCCTACACGCGCATGCTGCTCGATGCGATGCCGCGTATGGACCGGACGGACCGGGGCTCGCGCCCAACCATTGGCGCGGCGCCGGCGAAGGAAGTGAAGCCGATCCTTGATGTTGATGATCTGCATGTGACTTTTCCGGTGAGCATGCCGGGCGGGTTGTTTGGCAAGCGTGTGCCGCTGCGGGCGGTGGATGGGGTGAGCCTGTCACTGCGGCCCAGTGAGACGGTTGGGGTGGTCGGGGAAAGCGGGTGCGGAAAGTCAACGCTGGCGCGGGGCGTGCTGAAACTGCTGGATCCGTCGGCGGGATCAGTTGCGTGGCTGGGGCGGAACATTGCGCAGGCGTCGCGCAAGGAGATGCAGCCGTTGCGTCAGGAATTGCAGATCGTGTTCCAGGATCCGCTGGCGAGTCTTGATCCGCGCATGACGATTGGGCAGTCGATCGCCGAGCCACTGACAGTGTTCCGGCCTGCGGTCGATGCGAAGGGCAGGGAGGCGGCGGCGCGCGAGATCATGCAGCGCATGGATCTCGACCACAATCTCGTGAACCGTTATCCGCACGAGTTATCGGGCGGTCAGAACCAGCGCGTGGGCATCGCGCGGGCGATGATCCTGCGGCCTAAACTGGTCGTGTGCGATGAGGCGGTGTCGGCGCTGGATGTCTCCGTGCAGGCGCAGATCCTCGACCTGCTGATCGATCTGCAGAAGGAGTTCGGGCTCGCGATGATGTTCATCAGCCATGACCTCTCCGTCGTGCGGGAGATCTGTCACCGTGTGATGGTGCTGTATCTCGGTCGGGTGGTGGAAACGGCCTCGCGCGAGGTGCTGTTCTCCAATCCGCTGCATCCTTACACGCGGGCGCTGCTCTCGGCCGTGCCGTCGCCTGATCCGGTGCGGGAGCGTTCGCGGGTGAAGGTGAAACTGCATGGCGACCTGCCGTCGCCGCTGGATCCACGGGCCAGCCTGCGCTTCATGAAATCCAGGCTGACGGATCAGGCGCCTTACTACCGGCCGGCCCTGATCGAAGTTGCGCACGGACATTGGGTGGCGGAACACGACCCCGCGGAAGGCGTCGCCGGCCTCTCCGCGGCCTGAAGGCGGGCCACGTCAATAAAGGCCGGGTATGCCCTGTGTGGATACTTGACGCTGTCTAGCGACGCGTGCATGGATGTCGCACTGATACGGGTTCGACGCTGGAGGATACCGCGCGATGAAACGCTCTCTGACGCTGACTGCCATTGGTCTTGTGATGACGCTGACGGCCATCGGCTGCGCCCAGCAGGGTCCGGTCACCGATGTCGCCGCCACGCCCGCCGTAGCCGCACCGATGGCGGGACTGCCTGCCCGCGTGGACAACTTCCGGCTGGTTTCGTCGGATGGCTATGCGCACGAGCTTTCCCGGTTGAGGGACGCTTCCGCGATCGTTCTGGTGATGCATGGCGTTGGCAGCCCGGACGTCGCCAAAATCGCGCCGGAACTGGCGAAGCTGCAGGCGATCTACAAGGACAAGGGGGTCGAGTTCATGATGCTGAACTCCAGCCCGGGCGATACGCGCGAAGCGATCCTCGCTGACGCGGCAAAGAATGGCATCACGGCGCCAATCCTGGAAGACGATCTGCAACTGGTCGGCGGCCAGATCGGCGCGACGCACGTGAGCCAGGCGTTTGTCATCGAGCCGAAGACGATGAAGATCGCCTATCATGGCCCGCTGTCGGCTGAAGCGATCGATGCTGTTGTGGCGGGAAGGGCGCCGACCGTTGCGTCTGCCCCGGTCACCGGCGCGGTGATCAACTTCCCGGGCCGCTCGCCGGCCGCGAAGGCCGAATTTGCCAAGATCTCCTACTCGGCCACCATCGCGCCGATGATCGAACAGAAATGCGTCGCCTGCCACCAGGAAGGCGGTATCGCGCCGTTCGGCTTCGACAGCTATGACAAGGTCAAGACCTTCGCGCCGATGATCCGCGAAGCAGTCCGCACTGACCGCATGCCGCCATGGGACCCGGATCGTCACATCGGCAAGTTCAAGGACGACAAGTCGCTCTCGGGCGAGCAGATCAAGACGCTGATCAACTGGATCGAGGCCGGCGCGCCGCGCGGCGACGGACCGGACAAGCTGGCCGAGGTGAAACACGTTGCGCCGGAATGGCCGCTGGGCCAGCCCGACCTGATCGTCAACATTCCGAAGTACACCGTGCCGGCGACCGGCGTTGTGGACTATCAATATCCGACGGTCGCCAACCCGGTGAAGGAAGGCCGCTGGTTGAAGGCGTCGACTGCTAAGGTCTCGCAGCGCCAGGCCGTGCACCACATCCTCTCCGGCATGATCAAGGAGGGCGAGTCCGACAAGGGCATGGAGAGCTGGTCCACCTCCGTCGGCGGCTACACGGTCGGCATGGAGTCCGTCGTTAACCCGAAAGGCATGGGGACCTATGTTGCGCCGGGCGGGCAGATCGCGTTCCAGATGCACTACACGCCCTATGGCAAGGAAGCCGTGTCGGCCGAGCAGATCGGTCTCTACTTTTACAAGGACGGCGAGAAGCCTGATCTTATGATGCGGGAACTGCCGATCGTCGATCAGTTCATCAAGATCCCGGCTGGTGACGGCGCGCATAAAGAAGTTGCCTATTTCAACTTCCCCAAGGATGCGGTCCTGCATACGACAGTAGTGCACGCCCACTATCGCGGAACGTATTCGAAGCTCGAGATCCGCTACCCGGACGGCAAGCAGGAAACTATCCTCAACGTGCCGTTCTATGACTTCAACTGGCAGCGCATGTACGAGTACGCTGAACCGATCAAGATCCCGGCCGGTTCGAAAGTGATCGCGACCTATGTCTACGACAACTCGAAGCGAAACCCGGCCAACCCGGACCCGACGAAACAAATTGTCTGGGGCGACCAGTCGTTCGAGGAGATGTTCTACACCTCGCTGCGCTATCGCTGGGCCGACGAGACCGCAGAGAAGCAGACGAACTACGACCAGCTGCTCCAGAAAACGCGCCTGATGGGCATGATGGACGACAATATCGACGACAAGTTGCAGAAGTCCGAACTACGTGCGCAGTTCGCCCAGTTTGCGGCCCGGCCCGGCGCTTTCGATGCTGCGGACGTCAACAAGGATGGCGGTCTTGACCAGCCCGAGTTCGACGCGGTGCTGGCGATGATCCGGCAGGCGCGCAGCGCACAGTGAGCTCTCACCAAATGGAAGATTGCTGCGCCCCGACCCGAAAGGCCGGGGCGTTTGCTTTTGGATCGACTGCGCCTCAATTCGCCGCACGCAGAAATGTCGGGTCGTGACCGGCTCGCGCGTCCTCGGTGCGGGAAAAGGAGAAAACCATGCGTTTCATGATGTTGATGTATCCCGGTCCGCAAGCTGAGACTGAGCAAGGACCCGGAAACATGGATCAGGCGCTGGTCGAGGCCATGGTTGCTTTCAACCAGCGGCTGGTCGACGCGGGCGTCATGCTGGGCGGGGACGGGCTGCACCCGACGAAGCGCGGCGCCCGGGTCAGGTTCGGCAAGGGCAAGACGGCGGTGACTGACGGTCCCTTCACGGAGACCAAGGAAATCCTTGGCGGTTATTGGATGATTCAGGCGGCTTCGCTGGAGGC
This sequence comes from Hyphomonadaceae bacterium, assembly GCA_947474455.1. Lineage (GTDB taxonomy): Bacteria > Pseudomonadota > Alphaproteobacteria > Caulobacterales > Hyphomonadaceae > UBA7672. The sequence goes on from CANJIL010000024.1 coordinate 20,237, forward strand.
GGCGGTCGCCTGGGCTCGCCAGGCGCCGTGCCCCGAAGGCGAGATGATCGAGATCCGTCAAGTCTACGAACCCGAGGATTTCGGCGAGGAAGTCGCCGCCAAGGAGCGGCAGATGATCGCCGACATAGAAGCGCGCAAGGCAAAACGCTGATCGTTAACGACCCGCTTATGGCTACCCGTGCGGTCAATTGCGGCGCAGGTCCATGAAGACAGCTGGCGGGCGTTCACCAAACTTCACTCCTTTTCTGCGTACATCCCGTTCTTCAGTGGAGGAATTCCGCCTCTCATGCGGGTCGACACGACCAGCCCACTCGTCCTTGCGGACGGCGACATCGCCGCCTGGCGCGAACTGCTGGCCGCCGATCCGGCGTTGACGAGTCCCTATCTGACGTCGGACTGGGCGCGCGCCGTCGCCAGACGCCGGCCGGATACGCGCATCGCCGTGTGGCGTCGCGACGACGGGACAGCGGCGGGCTTTCTCGCGGTTCAGGGCTCGGGCGCGCATGCCGCCATGCCAGTCGGCGGACCGGTCTGTGATTATCAGGCGCTGGTTGGGCCAGCGACTCTCGATATTTCGCTGGCCGCCAAGGTTCTGAATGTGGGCCGAATTGATCTGACGGCGGGGCTTCGAGACAATGCTGTGGGCGAGTGCCTCCTGACCGAAGATGTCGGGCATGTGGTGCGCTTTCCCGAAGGCTGGGATGCATGGTGCGCGGAGCGGCAGGCGGCCGGATCGAAGGTCGTCTCTCTCGCGCGCAAGCGGCTGTCGAAGCTAACTCGCGATCATGAGATAGGCGCAGTTGCGCTCGATGCCTTCTCGACTGACCAGGCAGCGTTCGAAGCGCTGATCGGCTGGAAGCGCGAGCAGATGCATCGCACCGGCGTCACCGATATTTTCGAACATGCCTGGATCGATGGGCTGGTGCGCGACACCTTCGCTGCGCCCGCATCGGACCCCCATTTTGGTGGTGCGATGTTCGTGCTGCGTCTCAGCGGTCAGCCGGTGGCAGTGCTGTTCTGCCTGCGTGCGGGGAAGGCGCTGCATGCCTGGTTCGTCGCGCACGATCCGAAGTTCGGCGACTATTCGCCCGGGTTCATTCTCATCGCCCAAGCGATCAAGACGGCCGCTGCGCAGGGTTTCACTGAGATGGATCTCGGGCCGGGCGATTACCGGTTCAAGACAAGCTTCGCCAACTATGGACGCCCGATCGGGTCGGGCTTTATCGGCCGCCCTGGATTGTCTTCCGCCTTTAAGGCCGCGCAGTTCCAGATGCGGGCGCTGGTCGAAGGCTTGCCCGTGGGACGCGCAAAACAGTGGCCCGCCAAGGCCATGCGGCGCGTTGATATCGCCCGCGGGCTTGCCGCCCCGCACGACAGGGCCGCCTGAGCCGGCTTTTTTCGGCCCCAAGCTGGCCCCTCGGCCAAATTCCTCTATAGGTCACGCGCCCAAGGCAAAGGATGCGCATAGTGACCGCAACGCCCGCAAAAACCGCCGAAACTGCCGCACTCCTGCCGGTGACGCTCGCCGACATCGAAGCGGCGGCGCAGGCGATTGCGGGGAAGATCGAGAACACGCCGTTGCGCTATTCGCGCACGCTGTCGGAGATCACCGGCGCGCAGGTATGGATCAAGTTCGAGAACCTGCAGTTCACCGCCTCGTTCAAGGAGCGCGGCGCGCTGAACAAGCTTCTGTCGCTGACGAATTCGGAGAAGGCGGCTGGCGTCGTCGCCATGTCGGCTGGCAATCATGCACAGGGTGTCGCCTTTCACGCCGCGCGGCTTGGCATCCCGTCGACCATCGTGATGCCGAAAGGCACGCCTTTCGTGAAGGTCGAGCACACGCGCAATTTCGGTGCGACCGTGATCATCCACGGCGACACGCTGGCCGACGCTGACGCGCACGCGCGCGGGCTCGAGAAGAGCCAGGGCCTCACCTTCGTCCACCCGTTTGACGACAAGCATGTCATCGCGGGGCAGGGAACGATCGGGCTTGAAGTCATGGACGAGCTTGCCGATTTCGATGCAGTCGTCATTCCGGTTGGCGGCGGCGGGCTTTCAGCGGGCATTGCGGCTGCGATCAAGTCGCGTCGTCCGGCTGTCGCGATCTATGGCGTCGAGCCGGCGATGTATCCCTCACTGTCGGCCGAGATGAAGGGCGAGGAGCCCAAGGTCGGCGGCGCCACGATCGCGGAAGGCATCGCGGTGAAGAAAGTTGGCCGCCTCACTGCGCAAATCCTGCGCCAGCTCATGGAAGAGGTCATCGTCGTCGAGGAAGATGCGCTTGAGCGTGCAGTGACGCTGTTTGCTACAGTGGAAAAGACGGTGGCGGAAGGGGCGGGCGCGGCGGGGCTCGCCGCGCTGCTGTCCGAACCGCAGCTGTTCAAGAACCGCAAGGTGGTGCTGGTGCTTTCCGGCGGCAACATCGACACGCGCCTGTTGGCGTCCGTCCTGACGCGATCGCTGGTGCGCGAGAAGCGCATCACGTCGATCCGCATCATCGGCAATGACCAGCCGGGATTGCTGGCCGGCGTTTCGACCGTGATCGGGGACAGTGGCGGCAACATCATCGAGGTCAACCACAATCGCCTGGCGCTGGATGTTCCAGCCAAGGGCGCTGAATTCGACATCACCATCGAAACCCGCGACGCCCGGCATACGCAGGAAATAATCGACGCCCTTACAAAGGCCGGTTTCCCGCCCAGGCCTCATACGTAGAGGCGCTGACAGGATCGTCAGGCGCAGCCCCTCGCGTCATGCGCGCGTCGGTGCTAACAGGCGGGCAAGGACAGGGAGTCTGTGCATGTTCCGTATCGTGCTCGCGGCCGTAACGGCCCTGGCGCTCAGCGCCTGCGGCCCTTCCGTGAAGGTTGATCCTGCCGATCCGTGGGCCTCGCTGCATCCGTGGAATCACGCCGCGGCGAACGCCCAGAAGCTGCCTTCTGGCGTGGAGTATGTCGTGGTCCGCAAGGGCGACGGCAAGGGTCTGTATCCGGGTCCGACCGATCAGGTCGAGGTCAATTACGAAGGCAGGCTCGCTGCGACCGGGCTCATCTTCGACTCGTCCTATCAGCGCAAGGAGAGCGCGACGTTCGCGCTCAACGGACTGATCCCCGGCTGGAAGGACGGCCTGCAGAAGATGCAGCCGGGCGACATGTTCATGTTCTGGATTCCCTCGGCTGAAGGTTATGGCGAGCGTGGCGCCGGCACGGATATCCCGCCAAACTCGGACCTGATGTTTCAGGTCGAGTTGATCAAGGTGCTGCCGGATCCTTGGAACAAAGTCACGCCTTGGCCCGCCGAATCTCCCGGCGTGGTCCGCCGCCCGTCCGGTCTTGAATATCTGGTGGTCGAGTCAGGTCCGGCGGATAGCGCATCGCCAACCGAGGACGATGTCGTCACCATCAATTTCGAGGGCCGCCTTGAATCGGTGCAGAAGGAAGAGGGAGACACCGCGGAAGACCTTCGCCATCGCAGCATCGTGGTGTCGACCATTGGCGCCGGCGAGCCTGCGCACTTCCCCGTGGCCGGCGTGACGAGCGGCTGGAACGAGCTATTGAAGCTGATGCACAAGGGCGACCACTGGATGGTCCGGATGCCCGCCTCGCTGATGTATGGCGATGAGGGCGATGGCCGCGTGCCCCCGGGCGCGACGGTGATCTATGAGGTCAAGCTGGAGGATTTCACCTCCGCCGGACTCCCGCCGGTCGGTCCTGCCGCTCAGCCGCAATAGTCAACGCGAAACGGCGACCATTCCGCGTCCCACTTCGGGGCGCAGCCGCATGCGCTGCTCCCAGCGCGCGACGTTTGGAAAAGCCGCCAGCTGGCCGCGCAGGGGCGCGACGTGCGGATACATTGCCATATCCGCGATGGTGTAGACGCCGAAGATGAAATCCCCGTCCGCGAGCTGGGCCGCCAGTGTTTCAAGGCTGGGCGGCGTTTTCGCCAGCCAGGGGGCTGCGGCTGCCGCATCCGGCAGGAAGTGGTTGGTCTTACGCGCCAGCGCCAACAGCACGTTGTTCGCGCCTGGCAGCCGCGCATTCCCCACCACGGTCACCGGAAGCGGGGCGCGTGCGGGGGCGATCACATAGTCGAGGAACATCTCCTCAAGCGCGATGCCGATGGCCTGGCTATCAGGACCGATGCCTGCGTGAAACTCGATCATTGGTCCGGCATAAGGATTTGACGACGAAAGTCTATGGCGCGGCGCTAGTGTTGGGCTAGCCTTGCGCCATGACCACTATCGCTTCTGTTCAGGGTATTCTCGCCCGCCTCGTCTCGTTCGACACGACATCGCGCGATTCGAACCTGCCGCTGATTGAGTGGGTCGAGGATTTCCTGCGTCCACTGGGGGCCGAGCTCGTCCGCTCGCCTAGCGAGGATGGACGCAAATCCAATCTCTGGGCCCGGTTCGGACCTGATCTGCCCGGCGGGATTGTGTTGTCGGGTCATACGGATGTCGTGCCTGTTGATGGCCAGCCATGGTCGACCAACCCGTGGGACCTGATCGAGCGCGACGGCAGATGGTATGGCCGCGGCTCGTGCGACATGAAGGGCTTTCTTGCTCTGGCGATGGCGCATGCCGAGGTCTTTTCGAAACTGCCCCTCTCGAGGCCTGTTCACTTCGCCTTCTCGTATGACGAGGAGGTGGGCTGCGCCGGTGTGGAGCCGATGATTGCCAAGATTGCGGCGAGCGGTTCGGCGCCAAGCGTGGTGTGGGTGGGAGAGCCGACGCAGTGGGGCGTGCTCTCCGCGCACAAGGGCATCCGTGATTATGAGGTGCGGATCACGGGCAAGGCGGCGCATTCATCTGATCCGCGGCTCGGCGCGTCGGCCATCCATGAAGCGATTGATTTGCTCAACATCCTGCGCGGCATCGCGCGGGAACAGGAGTCGAATGCGCCGAAGGCTTCGGACTTCGATCCGTCGTGGACGACGATCACGGTGGGCGAGATCGGCGGCGGCACGGCGCCGAACATTCTGGCGCGCGAATGCCGGTTCGTGTTCGATGTGCGTACGGTGCCCGGCGTCAATCCGGACGCGCTGCTGGCGCCGTTCTTTGCGGAGGTCGAACGTGTGCATGCGAAGCTGTCGGCGCGCGGGCCTGAATGTGGGGTGACGGTTGAAATTCGCGCCAACGCGCCGCCGCTGCAGGTGGTGCGGGACAGCGCCGCCGAGCAGTTCATCCGCGCGCTCACCGGCGACAACAACCTGCGCGTTGCGGCATTCGCGACCGAGGCGGGGCAATTCCAGCGCGCAGGATTTCCCGCCGTGATCTGTGGCCCCGGATCGATCGATCAGGCGCACCAGCCCGATGAGTTCCTCGCGGTCTTAGAAGTCGAGAAGGGACTGCGCGTGTTCGAGCGGTTTATCGCTATGCTGCGAGCCTAGTTATTCCGCCGGGCGGCCGTCGATATAGGGCTCGACCGTTCCCTTGAGCAGCATAGTCATGGGATTGCCTTTGCGGTCCATCGCAGCGCCGGCGACCACGCGGACCCAGCCCTCGCTGACACAATACTCCCAGACATTGGTCTTTTCCTGCCCATTGAAGCGGATGCCGATGCCGCGCTCCAGGAGCTCCTTGTCGTAATGGGGGCTCTTCGGGTTCTGGCTGAGGCGGTCGGGCAGGGCGTCTGTCATGGCAAGCTCGTGGATTCGTGGACGGGCTGTCCTGCACCAAGCGGACGCGAAAGGCTAGACCGGCTCGCCGCCCCAGGCGACGAACGGGCCGTTGCGGAAGCCTTCGGCGCCGTTGCCGTAGGTGAAGGGCGAGCCGTCTGGCTTGATCATGCGCCCGCCGGCTGCATTGAGCACAGCGTGGCCTGCGGCCGTGTCCCATTCCATCGTTGGTCCCCAACGCGGATAGACATCGGCCTTGCCGGCCGCCAGCCAGCAGAATTTGAGCGACGAGCCGATGGCGGTCTGCGCGGCGATCTTGTGCTCCGTCAGGAAAGTCTTAGTCCGCTCGTCCAGATGCGATGAGGATGTGATCGCCGTCAGACCCTCCGGGGGATAGGCGCGTGTTTTCAGCAGGCGACCCTCGCGTATCATTTTGCCCGGCCCGAACGCCTCGATCAGATGCGCCTCGGCGCCGCCAAAATACATCTCGCGCCGCGCCGGCGCGAACACGCAACCGGCCACCGGCTTGCCGCTGCAGATCAGAGCGATGTTGACGGTGAAGTCGCCCTTGCGCTGCACGAACTCCTTGGTGCCGTCGACCGGGTCGACCAGCAGGAACGCCTCTGCGACCTTTTCGCAAAGTCCTTCGCGCGCGGCCCGCTCCTCGGCCAGCACCGGCACGCCCGGCAGCGCCTGCTCCAGGCGTGCGAGAATGATTTCTTCCGCTCGTTCATCCGCATCCGAAACCGGGCTGTAGTCGGCCTTGGTCCGCGTCTGGAAATCGCTGTTATAGACCTCCATCACCGCAACCCCCGCATCGGAAGCGATGCCAGCGAACAGCTTCGCCAGCTGGTTCCGCTCGGTAGCGGTGGGCGCGGAAAGGGCGAAGGTCATTTGCGGCCTTACAATCTGTCCGGCCACGCTTCGCGGGACTGCGATCTCATGTCAATCTCGGTGAGTTAGCTCTGTTCATGCCGGCGCATGCCTTGCATAAAAAGGCAAGCAAGAGGCCGGGCATGACACTTCAGCGTATCCTGATCGCAGGCGGGGCAGGCTATATCGGCTCCCACGCCGCCAAGGCTGTCCGTCTGGCGGGCCGCGAGCCGGTGGTGCTCGACGATCTCAGTTCGGGACACGAACATGCGGTGCGCTGGGGCCCGCTGGTCACGGCTGACATCCGGAACCCGGAAGCCGTGCGCGCGGTCATTCGCGAGTACAAGCCAGAAGCCGTGATGCAGTTCGCGGCTCGGATCGAGGTAGGCGAGGGCGAAAAAAATCCCTCCCATTTCTACGACAACAATGTCGCCGGCACTCTGAACCTTGTGAATGTCATGCTGGAGGAGGGGGTCAGGAACCTCGTCTTCTCGTCCACCTGTGCGATCTATGGCGATCCAGAGCGGCTGCCGCTCACCGAGGACCTGCCGAAGCGGCCCGTGAGCGTCTATGGCCGCACCAAGCTGATGTGCGAGCAGATACTGGAAGACATCAGCAAGGCGCATGGTCTCAACTTCGCCGCGCTCCGCTATTTCAACGCTGCGGGCGCCGATCCCGATGGCGAGACGGGGGAAGAGCATGATCCCGAAACGCACCTAATCCCGAATGCGCTGAAGGCGGCCGTCGGCCTCGGCGGCCCGATGAAGCTGTTCGGCAACGACTATCCAACGCCAGATGGAACCTGCATTCGCGACTTTATCCATGTCACCGATCTTGCGCAGGCTCATATCCTCGCGGCGGACCGGCTCGCCGCAGGTTCGGGCAATCTTCAGCTCAACCTCGGCTCGGGCAACCGCAACACCGTGCTTGAGGTGCTGCAGGCGGTGGAGCGCGCGACAGGCCGCCCTGTGCCGACCATCATGAGCCCACGTCGCCCCGGCGACGCCATCGCGCTTTATGCCGACACGACAAAGGTGAGGCAGACGCTCGGGTGGACGCCTAAGCTGTCGGACATCGACACTGTTGTCTCGACGGCCTGGGCGTTCCATCGCCGGGTGTGGGGCGTGGATGCGAAAGCGGTCGAGTAGGCGCTTCGAACCAACATTTTCAAATCTGACGGCATGAAGGGCGAGGGCGAACTCGTCCTCAATCAGTCTAGCGTGCGACGGTAGCGCAGCATCGCCAACGCGGTCACGATACACACAAAGATGCCAAGGGCGACGTGGCTGGGCCACAGCGTTTCCAGCCCTTCGCCTTTGAGCAATGAGCCCCGAACTACCCGCAGGAAGTGTGTTACCGGAATTGCCTGGCCGATAGTCTGCGCCCATTCCGGCATGCCGCGGAACGGGAACATGAAGCCGGACAGCAAGATCGACGGCAACATGTAGAAGAACGACATCTGCATTGCCTGAAGCTGCGTGCGCGCGACTGTCGAAATCAGGAAGCCAAGTGCGAGCGAGCCGGTGATGAACAACAGCACGCCGAGGACAAGCGCATCCCATCCGCCAGCCATCGGCACCTGGAACAGCACCGATGACATCACGAGGATGACTGTTGTCTGCAACAGGCCCACCATCACATAGGGCGCCAGCTTGCCGATCATCACCTCGATCGGCTGGGCGGGCGTGGCGAGCAGCGATTCCATTGTTCCGCGCTCCGTCTCGCGCGTGACGGAGAGGGCCGTCATCATCACCAGCGTCATCGACAGGATCACGCCCAGGAGGCCGGGCACGATATTGTACGCCGTGATCCCCTCAGGATTATAGCGTCGGTGCACGACCACCTCAAAAGGCGGCGACTGTGGCGTGCGTGCGGCGAGACCGCCCGGCAGATCATGGTTCAACGCCTTTGCCGGCAAGCCGGCGGCGGCGTTGACGGCTGCGCCTGTGGCTGAGGGATCGGTTGCATCTGCTTCAAGCAGAATCTGCGCGCCCTCGCCGCGGGCGATGCGGCGGGAGAAATCTCCCGGAATGGTCAGCGCAAACTGAACCCTGCCCCCGCGCAGCAGCGCGTCGAGTTCCTCCACTGATCCCGCCTCGTGCGTGATGTCGAAGAACTGCGTGTTGACGAAGGCGGCGAGCGTAGAACGCGCCATCGCGGAGCTATCCTGCACCAGCACGGCGGTCGGCAGGTGGCGGGGCTCGTTGTTGATCGCATAGCCGAACAGCAGGAGCTGTACGACGGGGATCATCAGGATCATCGCATAGGTGAGTCTGTCTCGTGTGAGCTGGACGAACTCCTTGGCGAGCACGGCGAGGATGCGTGTCGGCCAGGAATCATGGGTGACGGCGCGGCTCATCGGTAGTTGTCCTCCGACTGGCCCATCAGGTGAATGAAGGCGTCCTCCAGCGTCGGCTGCGTGCGCGTCCAGGTGAAAGGCGCGTGGCGGTATGGTTGCAGCGCGGCGTCAAGCGCCTGTGCGTCGACGCCGGAGACGTGCAGCGTCAGGCCGAACGGAGCTGCGGCCTCAACACCAGGCAGTTTGGCGATCTCGGGTGAGAGGCGGTCAACGCCCGGGCCTTCTCCTTGCCACGTCACGAGGCCGACTTTGGTCAGGATCTGGTTCGCGGTTCCGCGCGCCATCAGCTTGCCGTAGGCTATGTAGGCGATGTCGTGACAGCGCTCGGCTTCGTCCATGTAGTGAGTGGAGACCAGGACGGTGAGGCCGGCGGCGGACAGAGCGTGGATCTCGTCCCAGAACTGCCGCCGCGCCTGCGGGTCGACGCCTGCAGTCGGTTCATCGAGCAGAAGAAGGTCGGGTTCGTGCAGCGTCGTTGCGGCCAACGCCATGCGTTGTTTCCAGCCCCCTGAGAGTTTACCCGCGAGTTGCTTGCGGCGCTCGTAGAGGCCCAGACGGTCGAGCGCATCCTTCACGCGCTCCTGCCGTCGGTCGAGCCCGTGCACGCGGGCCATGAACATCAAATTCTCTTCTATGGTCAGGTCGTCATACAGCGAGAACTTCTGCGTCATGTAGCCGACGTGAAGCTTGATCAGGTCGGATTGGGTGACGATGTCGAAGCCGAGGCATTTGCCGGTCCCGCTGTCGGGCGTCAGCAAACCGCAGAGCATGCGCAGCGTCGTCGTCTTGCCCGAGCCATTGGGGCCGAGAAAGCCAGTGATGCGCCCGCGCGGAACCTGGATCGAGAAGTCTTTCACGACATGCTTGTCGCCGAACGATTTATTGAGACCCTGCACGTCGATGGCGAGATTGGTCGAAGCGAGAGGCGTACTCATCTCGCGGCGGCCTTCAGAGGAGTCACATCGATCGGCTGGCCGGGGGTAAGTTCCTGCGAGGCGACGGGCAGCGCTTCGATCATGAACACCATCCGGTCGCGGGCTTCGCGGCTGTAGATCACCGGCGGCGTGAATTCGGGGCGAGGAGAGACATAGATGATCTTCGCCTTGAGGTCCTTCTCGCAGCCATCACAGGAGAAGGCGACTTCGGCGCCCACCGCATAGGTCGCGATATCTTTCTCTGGCGCAAAGAAGCGCAGGCGCACGCGACCGTCAGGAATGAACGATAGCACCGGCTGGTTCGCCGGCACCCACTCGCCAGCCTGGAAGAACACATCCTCCACGCGGCCAGCGGTAGGCGCCTGTGGGGCGATGTCCGACAGTCGCGCCTCGGCCGCGCCGAGCGCTGCTTCCGCCTGGCGCACCCGATCCTGCGCGGCCCGCGCTTGATCTTCGCGCGCGCCAAGCTTTGCCGCCTGCAATTGCTTCTCGATGGCGCGCACATTCGCCGCAGCCGTGGCGCGCGCTGCAACCGCTGAGTCGAGCTGCGCACGCGATGCGGCGCCTGCCTCGGCCAGCGGCTGAATGCGCTTCAGTGATGTGTCAGCCTCGTTCAGCACCGCGTGGGCTGCAACGAGCTGCGCTTCGATCACGCCAAGTTCCGCTGGCCGTTGTCCGCGCCGAGCGTCCGCCGCAAGCGATTTTGCACTCTCGACTTCAGCCGAGGCTTGATCGCGCGCAGCCAGCGTCTGCGCCGGATCGACGGCGAAGAATTTCGCACCCGCCGCCACCACGTCACCGCGCTGAACGCCAATCTCGACAAGTCGTCCCGCAACGGGTGAGGCTGCATAGAGCGCTTCGCCTTCAACGTAACCGGAGAGGACATCGCCTTGGGGATCCCCGCTTCCGAAGGCGAGATAGGCGCCAAGGCCTGCAGCTCCCAGCAGGAGCGCGCCGATTAGGATCCGCTGCGGTTTCATGTGCGTGGGCTCGTGAGAAGGCCGGGCAGCAAGTTGTCGAGATGCTGCTGCATCAGGCATAGGATGTCGAAAGGCTTCGCCCCGACGGGGACAAAGGTCTCGCGGAAGATCACCGCCACGAGCAGCGGGCTGGCGATCGACAGCGCGTGCTGGCGCGGATCGCCGGGACGCACCTCCCCGCGCTCCTGGGCCCGGGCGATGACACTGGTCAGCAGGCCGATGCCCTTCGCGATGACGTCGGCGTGCCAGATGCGGGCGATCTCGGGGAAGTTGCCTGACTCGCCGATCACCATCTTGATGACCTTGCCCATGTCCGACTGGTTCGCGAGGTCGGCGACCTGGGGGATCATCATCCGGATGAGCTGCTCGAACGGGCCGGGAAACCCGAGCGCGAAGCTCTCGATCGCGCCAATGTTCGGCGCTACGGCGTCTTTCACGACAGCTTCGAAAATGTCTTGCTTGGTCTCGAAATAGAGGTAGAGGGCGCCTTTCGAGATGCCGGCGCGCTTGGCGATGTCGTCGAGACGCGCGGCTGCAAAGCCTTTTTCAGCGAATACCGCATAGGCGGCCTTGACGATTTCGGCGGGCCGAGCGTCAGCCCGGCGTCGCCATTTCGGGGAGGAAGGGACAGAAGCTCCCGTCACTGTTGCGCTCTTATATAACTAACCAGTCAGTTATATATATTCAGGGGCGCGGGAGAGTCCAGACGGTTCAGGAAAGAATCTTTCGTGAAGTGCCCCGTCCGAGGCGGCAGCTCAGGGGGAACCCTCGGGAAACCAATAGCCTGTAAAGATTCCCGACGATTAAGTTTACGGCGGACCCCGACGAATGACGTCAACCAAACTCTTGGAAACGCCAGCGGTCGCCCAGGCCGTCGTCGGTTCGTTGCCGTGCTGCATCGTTGATGCGCGCGATCGCATCACCGAGGTCAACGCCGCATTTGCCGTGCGTCTCAAACGGCCGGCCCCGCATCTGGTCGGCGTTGAAATTCTTGAGCTGATCCGCGGGTTGGCGGTGGATGAATCCCGCTCAACAGGCGCCCACTGCTTTCATCTGCGCGAGGGAGAAGACGAAAGCTGGATCCGGCTCGACCGCATGTCTGTCACGCCCGGACGCGAGGTCGTGTGTCTTGTCGATGTGACACGCGAGTGGTCGGCGCTGACCACGGTCGCCAACGCCCGCATCGCGCGCGACCGCCTCATGAAAGATGCTGAGATCGCGGCCTGGCGTTTCGATCCGGACCACGAGGTTTACCACTTTTCCGGCGAGCTTTCGCTTGCCTACGAAGCGCTGGCCCAGCCGGTGCCGCTCGAAATCCTGATACGGACGCAGCATCCCGGCGATGTCGCCAACGACCGCGAAATACGCGAGCGTCTGACCGCCGAGGGCGGCACGGCCGAAGCAGAGATGCGCTATCGCGATCTCATCGGCGCATGGAAGACGCTGCGTGTTCACTACCGCAGTGGGCGCAGGCTGGCGTCGGGAAAGTTCGAAATGTTCGGGATCAGTCTTAACGTCACGGAGCTAGCGCACGCACGTGACCGGGCCGACCTGATGTCGGGCAGGCTCGAACTGGCGACTGCCGCCGCAAGCGCGGGCGTTTTCGAAATAGATCTCAAGCTCGGCGACCGTTGGTCATCTGAACAGTTCGATCGGCTTGTGGGCCCCGATGCGATGGCTCGCTATCACACGAACATATTCGGGCTCTACATGGACGAGGAGCAGCCTGCTCTGCTGGCCAGCTGGGAACGCTGTCTTCTGTCCCCAAGCGTCGAAAGGATCGATACGCGGCTCTATCGTCCGGACGGCAAGGGCCGCTGGGTGCGTTTGTTCATGCGTGTCCATCGCGACGCTGCGGGCGAGCGCACACGTGTCGTCGGCCTCATGATCGACATTCACGAACAGAAGAAGCAGGAGCTTGCTCTGGTCGAAGCCAAGCTGCAGGCCGAAGCGGCGACGGTTGCGAAATCAAACTTCCTCGCGGCGATGAGCCACGAAATCCGCACGCCGCTCAACGGCATTCTCGGCATGGCCCAGGTGCTCCAGGGCGAACAGCTGACGGGCGCGCAGAGTGAGCGTGTCAACGTCATCTCGGAATCCGGTCAGACGCTCATGGCGTTGCTCAACGACGTGCTGGACATCTCCAAGATCGAAGCGGGCAAGATGGAAATCGCACCAGTCGACGGCGAACTGGCCGTGACGCTGGAGCGCATGCGCCAGCTTTTCCTTGCCCAAGCGCAGGAGAGGGGCCTCAGCCTGCGGCTCGAGATCGACGACAGCGTGCCGGCGGTGCTGCGTTATGATCCCGTTCGCGTGCGGCAGTGTTTCTCGAACCTCCTGTCCAACGCCATCAAGTTCACCGAACATGGCGGCGTCTCAGCGCGCGTGCGGGCCGATCAGCACGCCGATGGTCAATGGTGCGTGCAGGTATCGGTCAGCGACACCGGCATTGGCATGGACGAGGAAACAAGGGCACGGCTGTTCGGCGCCTTCACGCAGGCAGACGTCACGATCAGCCGGCGCTTCGGCGGCACGGGTCTTGGTCTTGCAATCACCCGGCGCCTCGCGCGCCTGATGGGCGGCGACATCACGGTGGACAGCCAGCCCTGCGAAGGATCGACTTTCTATCTCACCTTCATGGCCGAATCGGGCGTGAAACTGCGGCCTGCGCCAGACCAGCCCGCAGAGGTTGCGCCGAACGACAACAAGCTGCGTCCTGTGATGAATGCGCGGCTGCTGCTAGTTGACGACAATCCGGTCAACCGCCAGGTGGTGCGGCTGTTCATGGCGCAACTCGCACCGGAAATCGTCGAGGCGGTGAACGGCGAGGAGGCGCTCGCGCGTCTCGCAGAGCAGCCATTCGACATCGTGCTGCTGGACGTCCACATGCCGGTAATGGACGGCAGGGAGGCGATCAAGCGCATCCGCACGGGCGGCCAGCCCTGGAAGGATATCCCGGTCATCGCCCTGACGGCTGACGCCATGAGCGGCGATCGCGAGCGGTATCTCGACATGGGCATGAGCGACTACATCCCCAAGCCGATCGATGCGCGCGAGCTGACAGCCAAGTATGTCAGGCTGCTGCAGGGCAGGCAGCTTGTCGCCACCAAGGCGGCCTGACGCGACTCGCCTTTACTTGAAGTGCTCGGAGAAGAAGGCAATCACGCGATTGGCGGCGATCTCGCGCTGATCATTGGTTTCGCCCAAGGACTGGCCAAGCTTGCCTTCAAGCAACAGCGTGGCGAGACCATGCGCCATCGACCATGTGGCGATGACCGGGGTCAGGTCCGGATTGGACTTGTCGGCCGACGTGCCTGATGCCCCTAACACTTCGACCGGCACATTGAAGCAGCGGTCGGCCTTCGCCTTGGCGTCGGGATAGCGCGACAGATCCACCATCTCGCAGCGGAACATGAGACGAAAGACTTCCGGGTTGTTCAGCGCGAAACGGACATAGGCCTCGCCCATCGCGCGGTTCTTCGAGGCCCTATCGCGGGCGAGCCCGATAGCGCTGACCATGTAGTCGTACAGCTGCTCGAAGCCCTCGCCGGCAAGTTCGGCAAGTATGGCCTCGCGGTCCTGGAAATAGTGATACGGCGCCTGGTGGCTTACGCCGGCGCGGCGCGCCACCTCACGCATCGACAGGGCGCCCAGCCCGCCTTCGTTCATCAGCTCAAGGCTTGCCCGAAGGATTCCGGCTCGAACGTCATCCTTGCCGCTGGCTCGAGTCAGTGTGGTCATATCCCGCCTGTATTTGCTTGACGATGTCTAGATGCGGCATCCGCCAAGTCAAGCTCTGCGTCAGTTTGGTGACATAAACCGGCTGGGCTGTCAGCCGAGAGGGAAGAAGCAAAAAACATGAATGTCTATCGATGATTGGCGGCGATCTTCCGACGTGACTACGCGAAGGAAGCTTGGGCGCGATCTGCTCGCGGGCTGAGGGCTATACTCGACGGTCCTGCGGGCGCGGTCTACACAGCCCTCTTCACATTGAGGTCTGTCATGTCGCGTCCCGTGATTTCGGCGACCGGTCTCTATACACCGCCTCATTCGATTTCGAACGCCGAGCTGGTGACCAGTCTCAACTCCTGGACGGACAACTGGAACGCCGAGCACGCTGACGAGATCGCGGCCGGCAAGCTGGAAGCAAAGCAGCATTCCTCCGTTGAGTTCATCGAGAAGGCGTCGGGCATCAAGTCGCGTTTCGTGGTCGAAAAGTCCGGCGTGATCGATCCCAAGGTGATGCGGCCCTATATTCCGGAACGCCCGAACGAGCAGATATCCGTTCTTGCAGAGATCGCCGTCAGTGCAGCGCGGGAAGCGATGGCGAAAGCGGGCCGCGAAGGCAGGGAGATCGACGCGGTGATCTGCGCCGCCTCGAACATGCAGCGCGCCTATCCTGCCATGGCCGTGGAAGTACAGGCGGCCATCGGCGCCGAAGGTTTCGCATTCGACATGAACGTGGCGTGCTCGTCCGCGACCTTCGGCATTCAGACGGCGGCTGACTTCGTCCGCGCCGGGCACGCGAAAACGGTGCTGATGGTCAACCCGGAAATCTGCTCCGGCCACCTCAACTTCACCGACCGCGACAGCCATTTCATCTTTGGAGACGTCGCAACCGCAGTGTTGATCGAGGCGGAGGACGTCGCGCCCAGGGGATCGTGGTCGATCCTTGGCACGCACCTGAAAACGCAATTCTCGAACAATATCCGTAACAATTTCGGCTTCCTCAATCGCGCGGACCCGTCCGGCGTCGGCGCGAGGGACAAGCTGTTCGTCCAGGAAGGGCGGAAGGTCTTCAAGGAAGTCGTGCCGATGGTGTCGGCAATGATCCAGAGCGAGATGGATCGGCTCGGCATCCGCCCTTCCGATCTCAAGCGCATGTGGCTGCACCAGGCCAATGCGGGCATGAACCGACTAATCGCCGAGCGCGTGCTGGGACATGAGGCGAGCGAAAACGAGAGCCCGACCGTGCTGGATACCTACGCCAACACATCCTCCGCCGGCTCGATCATCGCCTTCCACAAGCACTCGGGCGATTTCCGGCCGGGCGAGAAGGGCGTGATCTGCTCGTTCGGCGCCGGCTATTCGGCTGGAACTGTGTTTGTCGAGAAGGCAGCCTGAAGGTTCGCGAGTCTGGAGCTCCCCATGTCCGTCCTCAATGTCGAACGTCCCGACTTCATGCGGGAGGAAGACATCCGCATGTTCGAGGATTCGGTGGCGCGGTTCTTCGACCAGCACGCTCCGCCTGAACGCGTCGAGACATGGCGCAAGGACAAGGTGGTTGAACGCGCCATGTGGACCGAGGCGGCGCATGCAGGACTTCTGGGCCTGTCCACGCCGGAGGAATATGGCGGCATGGGCGGGGACTATCGCCACGAAGTCATCCTGATGGAGCAGATCGGGCTGAAGGGCGTCGATGGTTTCGGCGCCTCGCTGCACAATGCGATCGTGATGCCCTACATCGTACACTACGGCTCCGAGGAGCAGAAGCAACGCTGGCTGCCGCGTCTCTCGTCCGGGGAATTGATCTCCGCCATAGCGATGACCGAGCCCGGCGCCGGCTCCGACCTGCAGGGCGTGAAGACCACGGCTAAGAAATCCGGCGATGGCTACGTCATCAACGGCTCCAAGACATTCATCACCAATGGCCAGACCGCCAACCTTATCTGCGTCGTCGCAAAGACCGATCCTACGCAAGGCGCGAAAGGCATTTCGCTGCTCTTCGTCGAGACCGACGGCGCTGAAGGGTTCGAGCGCGGCCGCAATCTCAATAAGCTTGGCCAGGACGCGCAGGACACGTCCGAACTGTTCTTCAACGATGTGAAAGTCCCCGCCGACAACCTGCTCGGCGGCGCGGAAGGGCAGGGCTTCTACCAGCTGATGGCGCAGCTTCCGCAGGAGCGCCTCAACATCGCTGTGCAGGGCATCGCGACCATCGAACGCGCGCTTGAGCTGACCATCCATTATGTGAAGGACCGCAAGGCGTTCGGCCAACGCATTCTTGATTTCCAGAACACGCAGTTCGTGCTCGCCGAATGCAAGACCGAGGCGACGGTCGCCCGCGTCTTCGTCGACCACTGCATCGGTGTCCACCTGAAGGGCAAGCTCGATGCGGCGACGGCATCGATGGCGAAATACTGGGTGAGCGATCTTGAAGGCAAGATCGTGGATCGCTGCCTGCAGCTCTTTGGCGGCTATGGCTTCATGGACGAATTCCCGATCAGCCGCATGTATCGCGACAGCCGAATCCAGCGTATCTATGGCGGCACAAACGAGATCATGAAACTGCTTATCGCGCGTACGCTGTAGCGTCCCTATATCCCAGATATGCGCGCAGTTTTCGACCGCCGCGAGTTGACCGGGCCGTTCGACATTGTCGGCGACGTACACGGCTGCGCAGACGAACTTGAGCTACTGCTCGCCCAGCTGGGCTATCGCGTAGAATGGTCCGGCAGGGATGTCGCCGTCTCGCCACCGCCTGGGCGCACGCTCGTCTTTGTTGGCGACCTCGTCGATCGCGGCCCCCGCATCGCGGATGTGCTGCGCATCGCCATGGCGATGGCGGAGCAGGGGACGGCGCTTTGCGTCGAAGGCAATCACGAAAACAAGCTGAGCCGCTGGCTCGCCGGCGCCAAGGTGAAGACCGGCCACGGCCTACAAATGTCCATCGACCAGATGGAAGCGGAAACGCCCGACTTTCGCTCGAAGGCGAAGGACTTCATCGATTCTCTGCCGCCCTATCTCTGGCTCGATGGCGGCGATCTGGTCGTGGCGCATGCCGGCCTGCGGGAAGACATGATCGGTCAGACATGCGGCAAGGTCCGCTCCTTCGCCCTCTATGGCGATACGACAGGCGAGACCGATGGCTATGGTTCGCCGGTTCGGCTCAACTGGGCGCTGGAGCATGATGGGGCGCCGGCCATCGTCTATGGCCATGTCGCCGCGCCTGATGTGCAGGCGGTCAACAACACCTGGTGCCTCGACACGGGCTGTTGCTTTGGCGGGCGACTCACGGCGTTGCGCTGGCCCGAGCGGGAGCTGGCAAGCGTGCCTGCAGCCCTCGAGTATTTTACGCCTGCCCGCCCGTTGACCGCGCGCACGCGCTGATGCCGCGGAAGGGTCGACGGCATCTGGCTGTTGGCCTTTTCTGCGCGTGGTCCCGGCAGCAAACTCGCCCATGACGACGTATCCGGAGTTGCAGCTGGAAGAGCCGGCTTGGTCAAAACTGTGCCCCTCGCCATTTTAGGGTCCTGCGTCAGCCGTGATCTGCTCGACTTCGCGCCGGACCTGCCAATTCCGCGTGGCAGACAACATCGCCCACATCTCAATGGCCAGCCTCGCGACGCTGCCCCCCAAGTTCGCCGGCGGGCGGCACAGCCAGCATGGCCGTTTCTTGCGGCGTTGCGTCGGATTTTTCCAAGGATGCGCTCGCGCCGCAGCACAGTGCGCTGCTGGAATCCCACTTCCCGGAAGTGAAGCGCCTTGCGGCACAGGTGAAAGTGCTGCGATTGGCGCCGCAGTTCTTCGCGGCCGACCCCAGCCACAAGTGGAGCATTGAACCCTTCCACTATTTGCAGGCTTACTATCCAGAATTCATGCTTGAGCTGAGGAAGCTGATGGGGCTCCAACCGGCCAACGCTGGCCGGGCTTGACCGCGTCTGGTCCGTCCCGTCCTGATGCCGTGGCGCGAAATAAGGGTCAGGTCATGAAAACGCGGATCACCGAGATGTTCGGGATCGAGCATCCGATCATCCAGGGCGGGATGCATTATGTCGGCTTTGCGGAGCTGGCTGCGGCAGTCTCGAATGCGGGCGGGCTAGGCATCATCACCGGCCTCACGCAACGCACGCCTGAGAATCTCGCGAGGGAAATCCGCCGTTGCCGCGAGATGACGAACAAGCCGTTCGGCGTGAACCTCACCTTCCTTCCCGCCGTGACGCCGCCGGACTATCCTGGCTTTGTCCGCACGATCATTGAGGAAGGGATCAAGATTGTCGAGACGGCGGGCAACAACCCCAGTCAGGTGCTGCCTTTCTTCAGGCAGGCCGGCGTCAAAGTCATCCACAAATGCACATCGGTGCGCCACGCGAAGAAGGCTGAAGCGATCGGCTGCGACGCTGTCAGCGTCGACGGCTTCGAATGCGGCGGGCATCCGGGCGAAGATGACGTCCCGAACTTCATCCTGCTGCCGCGTGCGGCGGAGGAGCTGACTATCCCCTTCATCGCCTCAGGCGGCATGGCCGATGGCCGCTCGTTGGTGGCGGCCATGGCGCTGGGCGCGGGCGGCATGAATATGGGCACCCGCTTCATCGCGACGAAGGACGCGCCCGTCCACCAGAACGTGAAGGATGCTCTGCTGCAGGCGACGGAGCTCGACACCCGGCTGATCATGCGTCCGCTGCGCAATACCGAGCGTGTCCTGAACAACGCTGGCGTCGAGCGTATCCTCGAGAAAGAGAAACAGCTCGGCGCCGGCATCAAGTTCGAGGACATCATCGCCGAGGTCGCTGGCGTCTATCCGAAGGTCATGCAGCAGGGCGACATGAACGCGGGCGCATTCTCGTGCGGCATGGTCGCGGGCCTGATCCACGACATCCCGACCGTGAAGGAACTTATCGACCGCATAATGCGCGAAGCCGACGAGATCATCTCGAAACGCTTGACTGGCGCACTGCGCGGCTGAGTGCGGCGAAAGCTATTAGAAATCCTGTTACGGATAGCGAGCGGTCGCCCCCTACAATATCAGGCTGCCACACCCGCTGTCCGTAGGATCGCCCTCCGACGGCAGGACGGGTGGGGGTGTTTGGCCCCGCCAAAACATCGGTTGAGCAAGCCAGTTGCAGCTAACGCGCTTCAAGGCGAGACGAACAGCGAGGGATTGGTCTCCGAAGACAGTGAAACCGGCGGGGCCAGGGGTTATCCCGGATGACCCCTGAACACGCTGAACCGCGTGAACGGACATGGCGCCAAGGCCCCTGGCATCACGACGCCTAGTTGGCTGAAACACCGCCTCATGCGGCCGAACCGGGAGAAACCGTCACTGACGGGGCGCCCTTCACGCGTATTCGCCTGCCCACAAGCCTAGCGCTGGAACTACCCAGGGCGCATGACGCGCGCGCTGGTCCCTCATCTGGGGGAGAGCTACAGGTTCCCGCAGAGCGTCAGCGCCCACGCCATGACGGGGGTGCGACTGATGCAACCAAGCGATACTCCGCCGGGCGGTTGTCGATGCCGTTCAGTTCGTTGATCACGATGCGGATCGCGTCGGCGGTGTAGGCATCCTTCTTCGCCAGCTTCTTCTGCAAGTCCGCTAGACCATCCAGCATCTCCCGACCATTCGCGCCGAGATCGGCGACGGCGACAAGCAGGGCTTCGAACTTCTGGCAACTTTCGACGCGCCCTGGAACATCCTTCAGCTCGCCGAGGGGGAGGCTGTTCATGATGTTGAGGACAGGCCGTATCAGCCGCTTGTCATCGGGACTGGAAAACAGCCGGCGCGAGTCGCGCAGCATGGCGATGGCTGCGCTGAATGTGTCGTCATCTTTTGCGTTCAGCCAGTCCATCATCAGGGCGCAGGCGTCTTCGCGACGGAGAAGCAGGCTGGCGGCAAGCTCGCAGCTCGAGCTCAGCAGATGGGCGTGCGCCTTCAATGTGTCGACGTCGCTGCCCGGTCGAAGGTCTAGGGCGCGACGCAGCGTGGCGAAGCTGCGGAAGTCGTCCGGAAGGTCGCCTGGAATGTCGGGAATGTCGCCGCAGGCAAAAGCTAGGCGATGGGCGCGCGTCAGCGCAGCCTGAGCGTCCTGCAGCATTACCTCAAGCGCTTTCAGCTCCCTCTTGTCCGCGACGCGGACGTCGGCGGGATAGAGCAGCGTGGGATAGCGCACCAACGAAGCGGACATCGGCCAGCGCCACGGCGCGCCGGAATAATTCACGGCGATGCGCGGGAAGCGTGCCAACCAGTCAACGAAGGCCTGATTTGTTGGAACAGTCCAATAGGCCGTCCACGGCTTGCCGTGAAAGCGGCCGTCATCGCCCAACTGTCGCGTTACGGTGACGGCGCCGCAGCGCAGGCAGGCATGAGCGGCGAGATGCGCCGCCGGATAAATCGGGCGGTGAAAGACAGGCCCGCAGTCGCAGGCGACAGCAAGTTCGTCGAGAAGCAATTCTTCCTGCGGTTGTTTGCGTTCGAACCGGTCGAGCGTTGGCGCAGAAAGCTTGTCTCGCGCCGGCTCGGGCTCTGGCGCATCGGGCGGTTTCGATTCTCTTGGCGGCAGGACAATCTCGCCCTTCTCGAAATACTCGCGCATGTGATTGTTGCGTGGGCCGTCCGTGGCCGCGAGGGAGAAGGTCAGGCGCTCGGCCATCGTCTCGCCGTTAGCGCGGTCGCGTTCCCAGTCGATATGGATCAGCGTGAAGCCTGCGTCGATGCTGATCAGCCGGATGACGCCGGTCGTCTCCAAGGGTACGCGCACGTCGTTTGCGTCGGTAAAGCCACGGATCACGGCGTAGCGGTGGTGCGCTTCGAGATGATCGACGGTGGTGGCCATTTGCGGCTGTTCCTGATGCTGCAGGATCAGTTGCACAGGAGGGTGCGCCCGCGGAAGTCTGGAGGCGCGGATTTGCAGGCGCATGGCGGATGACCTGATGGCAACCGCCGGGTCGCGCCATAAGCTCTGCTTTGCCGAGCCGGAGAAGAAGGGTCACTGCAGCAACTTGCGCTTAAGGTGGGCCCATGTAAAACGCCCCCCTGCGCTGGTGAGGTGGCCGAGTGGTCGAAGGCGCACGCTTGGAAAGCGTGTATACGGGAAACCGTATCGTGGGTTCGAATCCCACCTTCACCGCCACTCCCCTGCCGCGAACCCGCAATCGGGCGACCGCAGGGGCGCAAAGCCCCCAGTAATCGCGCCATTTTCCCGATGCCGTCCGAACCCCGGAGACTGGCTAACGCGGTCAGAGCTGTCTCTGAACGCAATTTGTCTCTGATCACCCGAACCTCACCACCGGTCGTTCGGGTTTCAAATAACTATGCTTTACAGCCATTTGGCCGAAAAGCTGGCTCCGCAGTTCGTCGGATAAACTCCTTCGAATGTGCAGTTAGAGAATCCGAGGTGGAGGTGTTGGCGCGCAATTCTGGGCGCACCTGGCCTGTCCGTGTGGACGGCAAACGCCAGCCTGAATGACGGTGGTTAGGCTTCTGAGGAGCCGAAGGCGGCGGCAACCTGCTCTGCCCACGGCAGGTCGGCAATGGCCGTCAGGTCCTTGAGCGACACCGCCAATGGGCACCGCTGCAGCAGCAGTTTCTCGAGAACAGCCGGAGCCAGATAGGCCAGCTTGATCATCCGGCCGATGTAGCGGTCGGAGA
>CANJIL010000025.1 GCA_947474455.1 Hyphomonadaceae bacterium
AACGTGCCGATCCCGGTGCCGGTGGCCTATCACACCTTCGGCGGCTGGAAGCGCTCAGCCTTCGGCGACACCAACCAGCACGGCATGGAAGGCCTCAAGTTCTGGACCAAGGTCAAGACCGTCACCGCCCGCTGGCCCGAAGGCGACGCAGCTGATTCAAGCTTCGTCATCCCGACGATGAGGTAGGGGCGGACGTCGGCGATCAGGAGCGGAAGTTCGTCGCCGACGCTGCCCGACGCTTTTCTTTGCCTGGGATCGAAGCGTCACAGCTGGCGATCGAATATCAGACGGATTTGCAGGATCATCATGTGGTGATCAGCGACGTTGCGATCTCGGACGAACAGATCGAGGGCATAGTCGCCGCCACCACGCCGATCATTCATGTTGCATTCGAAAGCAACGAAACTTTCCAGCGGTATGCGGCAGCTTGGATCCGACGATACCCAAGCGACGGGCATGGCATACTCGGCGGCACCTAGCCGCTACCCCTTGCTGAAGACCGTCTGCAGCGCCTCCAGCGTCTGCGCATCGCCTTTCAGGAGAAGCCATAGAGCTAGTCGAAGCCCGGTTCCTTGCCGAAGCCTTCGTGGGTGAAGGTGAGACGCGTGCCGGAGGCTTCGGGGGTCAGCTGCATGGTCGCGACGGTCTTCACGTAGAGGTCGGCGTTGGGAAAACCCTCGGGCGTCTTGATGGTGCGGAAGCTGGCGAGACGGTTGGGGGTAAGGGCGAGGAATTCTTACACGATGTTTCCCGGATCGCCCGGTTTGGCGTTCAGGTTATAGCTGGCTTCCAGAAGGCCGCCGACGCGGATCTCGCCGAACGCCGTGGGCACAGCCCAGGTCTTCCAGCCTTCGGGCGTTGTGATCGTGCGGTAGACCTCGGCAGGCGGGGCGAGCGGCCAGGCAGAGAGCTGGATGGAGCGGGAACCATCCGCCTTGACGAAGGAGTTGTCGCTGATCGCGCTGGAAGGCGGGGGCGTTGAGGCGCAGGCGCTGGCCGCAGCCATGGCAATGAGTGCAATCAGGCGTTCCGTGTGCATCTCCCAAGCCCGGGCAGCTTGATCGACGTGCGAAAGACGGGCAAGCCCATCGCTCTGCTGGCGGATGAATCTATGAAGTCCAGCCTATTGTTCTTGCTGCTGCTTTTGCCGGCCGGATGCCTCCACGCTTCCGATCAGGCCATCGTCGACAATTGCCGGGCGGGCGGCGGGCTCACGGTGAAGGCCTGTGAGTGCGTGCGGTCCGAGATGAAGGCGTCGATGAATGATTATTCCTACGACGCGATGGTCCTGCTCGCGAACGGGCGCGATGAAGAGGCGGGCGCGAGGCTTAACGGCCTGACGGAGCGCGATCAGGTTGCGGTGGCGGGCGCGATGATGACGTCCTATGCGGTCTGTGGACGGTCCGGCGGCGAGAACGCGCTGTGACAGCGATCGCGGAAGGTTCAGGTCCGCCAGCGCGGCGCTGCGGGCAGCAGCGATCGCGCTGGTCCGCGCGGTGTGGATCAGCTCCGCGATCTTAGGGTTATACATCCTTGCCTTCTATGCGGCGCGATTCCCACGGGCACGCTGGAGGACTGGAACGACACCCTGCCGAGACTGTATGAAGCGCACACGCCGTTGGCTTCGGCGGGGATCGACGCACATTTCTTCGCAGGGGCTGCGCTGTTGCTGTTGGGGCCGGTGCAGCTGATCGGGGAGATCAGGCGGCAGGCGCCGGCGGTGCATAAGTGGACGGGGCGAGTCTATGTTTTCGCGGCGTTTGCGGCGGGCCTGGGCGGCCTGGCGTTGATTGCGATGAAAGGCGCGGTCGGCGGCTGGGCGATGACGATCGGGTCAGCCTGTATAGCGCCTTGATGGTGGCCGCCTCGATCGAGGCGGTGCGACATGCCAGCGCCCGGCGCATTGATGAGCATCGCGCGTGGGGGGATCAGGCCGTTCGCGCTGGCGATCGGGTCCTGGCTCTGTCGCATGTGATGCGGCTTCTGGACGCTGTTCACCGGCAATATCGGCCGCACCGACGATTTCAGCGGGTGGCTCGATTACATCATGGATCTCGCCTTCTTTATTCCGCCGTTGATCGTCGCGGAGATGTTCATCCGCGCCCGACGGGCGAGGGCGACCGCCGCCGGCCGGATCGGCGCGACCGCCGCCCTGGCGGGTTCCGCCGTTTTCGGGCGCTGGCGACATTCTTTTTCACCACCTACGGGTGCGGACCGGCCATCGCGACGCGGTTTGGGTCGTGATGGCTTGATTGCTGCTCGCAAGCGGGGCTAGTTCGGGGAAAGACTTCACGGGAGGACGGGCGTGACACGGATTGCATTTATCGGGCTTGGGAACATGGGCGGGGGCATGGCCGCCCGGCACGTCGCTGGCGGGCGCGAGGTGAATGCGTTCGACCTGTCGGAAGCTGCGGTGAAGAAGGTGGTTGCGGCCGGGGCGTTTGAGGCGGGAAGCGTGGCCAACGCGGTGGAGAAGGCCGATGTGGTCATCACCATGCTGCCGGCCGGGCCGCATGTGCGGAAAGTCTATGACGAGCAGATCCTTCCCAATGCGCCGAAGACTGCGCTGCTGATAGACTGCTCGACCATCGATGTGGACAGTGCGCGCGCGGTCGCGTCGCAGGCGAGGGCGGCAGGGTTCCGATTCGCTGATGCGCCGGTTTCGGGTGGCACGGCTGCCGCGGAAGCGGGGACGCTGGCCTTCATGGTCGGGTGCGACGAGGTCGATTTCGCTGACGTGGAAGAGGCGCTGAAGCCGATGGCGCGTGTGGTGATTCGCGCCGGCGATCATGGCGCCGGGCAGGCGGCGAAGATCTGCAACAACATGCTGCTGGGCATTTCGATGATTGGCACGTGCGAGGCCTTCGCCCTGGCCGAAAGGCTGGGGCTGGCAGCGGACCGCTTCTTCGAGATTGCATCGAAGTCTTCAGGTCAGTGCTGGTCGCTAACAACTTACGCGCCCTGGCCGGGTGTCGGGCCACAGACCGCGTCGGACCGGAACTACGAAGGCGGGTTTGCCGCCAACATGATGCTCAAGGACCTGAAACTGGCACAGGAGGCCGCCGCCCGGGCCGGGGCGACAACCCCGCTGGGCGCACAGTCGGAGGCGATTTACCAGCTGTTCGACCGGCTGGGCTACGGCGGCAAGGATTTCTCGGGCATTCTGCAGATGCTGCGCGGCGAGCTTTCCAAGCTGAAGGCCTGATCGGTTTTCCGGCGCCGCGACGCTTACATTAACGCGGATCGCCTAGTCCTTCGCGTGGTTTCGGATTCTCCAATCCCGGCGCGAAGAAAAGACTCGGCGGTCGCGCGGAAAAGGAAGTGCATTCAATATGCTGCTGCGGGACTTAAACTGTCCTCCATGTTAGTTGGAAATCGCGTTCGGTCCTGCTTGAACACACGATGATCGCAGGACTGACCAGGGGAGATGAGGGACTGTATTTGCGTGCGCCTCGGGACGGCGCAGCGAATCCCTAACTCGACTTTCGAACGGGACGAACGGGGAGTTGCCGACCATGCAAGAAATACCGCCGCCATCAAAGAAAAATCTGCGGGGGTTTCAAACGGCGAGGGTCGTCGACGCGTCTTTCAGAATGATACTTTAGTAGCGCTTGAACAACGGGCCTTGCTGCTTCTCCTGCCGTACCCGCTGTCTGAAGGTGAGCGTTGCGTCCCCTCCCGCAACCTTGCCACCTAGAGGTGCGCCCGCTCCCCCGCAGGCGCGACCAACGCGGTTCAAGACGCTCGCCGTTTCGCGGTGAGATACTGGAAGGCTGTATAGGCCGACAGCGCCGCCGCGACAACGAGCAGAGCAAGCCAAGCGACCTCGATCACCTGGGCGCCGGGGATGACGCTGGAGCTGGTTGGATCGTTTGCCCGAAGCTGTGAGAGGATTGCCGTTATCACGAACAGCGATCCGATCACGATCAGCTCAAGCGCGGTCTTGATCTTTGCAAGAGGTGAGACGCGCGCGCCCTCCCCATCCGGCGACACAAGGCGGAGTATGGTCATGCCGATATCGCGGATGACGATGATGGTGGCAGCGGCGGCGACGATCGGCCACGCGGGGTGGCTTGAGCTCCACATACCGAGCGCAATGACGATCAGCGGCAGGCCGACCAGCGCCTTGTCCGCAATCGGATCGATGAGTCGGCCGAATTTCGAATGCGCGTTGAATGCGCGCGCAGCCATGCCGTCGAACAGGTCGGTGAGGGCGGCCACGACAAAGAGTGCCGCGGCGGCGGTACGCCAGCCTGCGGCGTCACGCAGCCAGTTTTCGTAGAAGGCTGGCTCGGACATTGGTTGGGTGCTGACCCACCAGAGCCACGCGATCACAGGCGCGAGCATGAGGCGCAGCAGCGTCAGTGTGTTGGGGATTAGCTTCAGCAAGTGCACGTCTCCGGTCGCGGCGGACCCTAGCGGGGAAAGCCGCGCGTGGCGAAGGGCGGGGCGCTATTCCGGGAGCTTTGCTTGTGTTATGTTACAATATATCGTATCGGTAGATTGTAACACATATGGAGGGTCACGGTGCGACTGGCTTCCAGACTGGCAATCGGCGTGGCAGCGGCGGCTCTGTCGGCTCCCGGAGCGTTCGCTCAGCAACCGCCCGGCAATGTCGCGGCTGTGCAGGCGTCCGATGATCCCGCCCGCGACGTGGTCGTCATCACCGGCGTTGGCCCGGTGCGGACGAGCGACGAACTCATCGCGTCGACGACGGTGCTGGACAGCGATGCCGTTACCGACCGGCTGGCCGGCGGGCTTGGCGACACGCTGTCGGGTCTGCCGGGCGTCGCATCGACATCCTTCGGTCCGGGCGCCAGCCGGCCGATCATCCGCGGACTCGGCGCCGAACGGGTCCAGCTGCTATCCAACGGGATCGGCGTGATCGATGCATCCGCCGCCAGCCCGGACCATGCCGTGACCAGCGATCCGCTGGGCGCCGAACGGATCGAAATCCTACGCGGACCGGCCTCGCTCGCCTATGGCGGCGGAGCGACGGGCGGCGTGGTCAACGTGATCGATGGGCTGATCGTGGAAAAACTCCCTGCGGAAGCTCTCTCCGGTGCGGTCTACGGCGCCCTGACCAGCGCGGACGAGGGCAAGCAGATCGCCGGTCGCGTTGTCGGAAGCGCAGGAAACTTTGTCGGCGTGCTGAATGGCTCATGGCTCGATGCGAGCGAAATCGACATTCCAGGCTTTGCCTTGTCGAACGCCGCGCAGGCGAAAGCGATTGCAGAAGGCGCCGATCCTGCGGGCTTCGCGAACGGAACGCTCCCGAACTCCGCCGTCGAGACCAAGTCCCTGAGTGGTGGACTTTCATGGGTGGGCGATGGTGCCTTTCTCGGCGGCGCGGTGCGGCGGGCGGAGAACCAGTACGGCATCGTCGCAGAGGAAGAAGCCTTCATCGACATGCAGCAGACGCGGTATGACATCCGCGGCGGCCTCGATCTCGACGGACCGATCTCGTCGCTGAAGGCGTCCGGCTCCGTGGTCGACTACAAGCACACCGAGTTCGAAGCTCCAGGCGAACCCGGAACGCGCTTCACCAATGAAGGCTGGGAAGCACGCATCGAAGCGGGGCATGCGCCGATCGGCCGGCTGGAAGGCAGCGCCGGCATACAGGCATCGAAGCGCGATTTCGCCGCGATCGGCGATGAAGCGCTGATCGGACCAACGACAACGAAAGCCACCGGCCTGTTCGTGTTCGAGACGTGGGATGCGGGCGCCTGGGGCCTCGAAGGCGGCCTGCGCTTCGATGACGTCGACATCGACAATATCGATTTCGGGAAGCGTGGGTTCCAAGCGTGGAACGCCAGCTTTGGCGCCCACGTGCATGTGGGCGAGGGTCTGTTCTTCGGCGCGTCGATTGCGTGGACAGGGCGCGCACCGACCGATCTGGAGCTGTTCGCAAACGGACCGCACCCGGCGACTGCGCAGTATGAAGTCGGCGAGGACACGCTCGAGGTGGAGAAGGGGATCAACACGGAAGTGAGCGCGCGTTGGGAGGATGACGCTTTCAATCTCTCGGCGACGGCCTATAGCTTCGACTTCGACAACTTCGTTTATCTTGAGGATACCGGAACGGTGTTCGCCGATCCCGGAGGCGATCTGCCGATCTTCCACTATGTGCAGGCAGGCGCGAACTTCACCGGCTGGGAACTGCAGGGCGATGTGCAGCTGGGATCCGCCTTTGGCGTCGACTGGAAGGTGGACGTATCAGCGGATTTTGTTCGCGCGACACTCGGCGCCGGCGGCAATCTGCCGCTGATTCCACCGCTGACGGTGCACGGCGGAATCGAGGGTGAACTCAAGGGTGTCACCGCACGGCTCGAAACGCAGTACGCGGCCAACCAGGACAACGTCGCCACATTCGAGACCCCGACCGACGGCTATCTGACCTTCGACGCGCGGCTTGGCTTCGATGTGGCGGATGGCGTGCGGGTCCTGCTCGAGGCGCGCAATCTCACCGACGAGGAGGTGCGCGTGCATTCCTCGCCGCTTAAGGGGATCGCGCCGCTGACAGGGCGGAATTTCCGGGTGGCCCTGCGGGCGGAGTTCTGAGGTTCAGATGCAAAAAGACCCGCTTCGTGGAAGCGGGCCTTTCCGTACTCTACGCCACTCTACTAAACTAACGCGAACGCTACGCACTCAACTAAGGCATACGCCGGACAGTCTGGCGAGAGGTCCGCTGCACTGCTTCAGCAAGTGCGGGGCCATCAGCTGCTTTTTCCGGTGAATCTACAAAACACTGAGTCAAAAAGGCGCGGGGCGCGGAGATCGTGGATAGCGACCTCGACGCGCCCCTTTGTTGGGTCAGCGCGCTGTCAGAAAAGCCTAGGCGGCTTTTTTGGCGGTCTTGGCCGCCGATTTGGTGCGCTCGGCAGCCTCTTCGACGGCTTTCGGCGTCAGGGAGACGACCGTGTCGAACAGTTCGGTCTGTGCTTTCTTGGCGACTTCGGCGTAAGCGAAGAGGCGGGCGGGGATGTCCTGCATCGCAGCCTGAGCGACTTCACCGGCTTTTTTCGCGTAGGCCGTCGGCTGGGCTTCTGCGGTCAGGAGGGTCGTCGCGTCCTTAGCGGCGTCCTGCATCCAGGCGGTCGTCAGTTCAACGTTCTTGTTCAGCGCTTCGATGGCAACGGCGCGGTATTTCGCGGCCATGTCGGTGAAGGCTTTGAGCGGCGTGGCGTTGGCCAAGTCGGGCGTGAATTTCGAGAATTGTTCGAACGACTTGGTGAAGTCGAACATGTCGGTCATCTGGTTCATGGGATGGGCTCCTTGTCGTGCACGCACCAACTAATGCCGCGCCGCGGCAAAGGCAAGACAATTTTTGCCGCACTTGCGAAAAATATTCCGCAACTGCGAAGCCCGCGTTAGGATGACGTTAGGGAATCCATGGCCACGCCTTATTCCTTGACATAGCGGCCCGGCGCCGGCTCGAGCCGTGGAATTGACTTTGGAAAGCTGTCTGCGGCGTCGATCTTTTTCCCGGAGCGGCGCACCAGCCATGCGGCCCAGTCTGGCCACCATGAGCCTTCTTGCGCAGTGGTGCCAGCGCGCCAAGCCTTGAGGTCGGTCGGGGTCTCATCGCTGACCCAGTAACCGTACTTCTTCCTGTCGGGATGGTTGACGATCCCCGCGATGTGGCCGGACTGCGCCAGCACGAAACGTCCGCCGCCGCGCAGCCGTGAGAGGCCTTTGAACGAAGCATCCCACGGCGCGATGTGGTCTTTCTCGCAGGCGACAACGTAATGCGGGATCTTGATGTCATCTAGCGAGACACGGGAGTCGTCGATCTCGAAGCCGCCCGAGGCGAAAAGGTTATCGCGGTACAGGTTGGTGAGGTACTCGCGCGCCATGCGTTCGGGCAGGCGGGTCGAGTCCTCGTTCCAGAACAGAAGGTCGAATTTCGGCCGCGGTTCGCCGAGAAGGTAGGCCTTCACGGCAGGGCCGTAGACGAGATCGTTGGGGCGCAGGAAGCTGAATGTGCGCGCCATGATGCGCTGGTCGAGATAGCCCTTGCGCTGGGCCTCGATCATGATGCCCGAGATGAAGCCTTCGTCGATGAAGGATTTCAGCGGACCGGGGTCCTCGAAATCAGTGAGGGCGGTGAAAAAGGTGGCGGACTTGGCAGGGCTCTCCTGCTTGGTCTTGCCCAGCAAGGCAAGCGTCAGGGCCAGCGTCGTGCCGCCGATGCAGTAGCCGACAACGTTCACGCCCTCATTACCGTGGAACTCATCCACCTTCCTCAGCGCAGGCAGAACGCCTTCCTCGACATAGCTGTCAATACCGTATTCGCGCAGCTCTTCGTGGGGGTTTTTCCAGCTGATGATGTAAACGGCGAACCCCTGTTCGACGAGCCACTTCACCAGTGATGATTTCGGCTGCAGGTCTAGAATGTAGTACTTGTTGATCCATGGCGGCGTCAGGAGCAGCGGGCGCGCATAGACCTTCTCGGTGACCGGCTCATAGCGGATCAACTGGAATAGGTCCGTCTCGTGGACGACGTGACCCTTGGTGGTGGCGAGCGTCTCTCCGACGACGAAAGCGTCCGGATCGGAGAGCGTGACAAGCAGGTCGCCGCCTGAACGTTCGAGATCCTTCACAAGATTTTCCAGTCCCTCGACCAGCGAGCGGCCATTAGTCTCGACCGCTTTCTTGATGGCCACAGGGTTGGACGCGAGGAAGTTCGACGGGGAGAACAGGTCGACAAGCTGGTGGGTGAAGAAATGGATCTGCTCGGAATGCTTGGTGTCTTTACCCGGGTCGGACGTGTCGGCGAGGCTTTCCAGATAAGCCGCCATGATCTGGTATTGCCGCTTCAGGTAGTAGAAGAACGGGTGCTTGCTCCATTCCTCGTCCGAGAAGCGGGCGTCGTCCGTTTCGCCCGTCGTTTTCGGCATGCGGGCCGCGCCGGAAAGCATGGCCTGCGTCAGTTCGGCGTAAAGAGCGGTGGTGTTTTGCCAGAACTGGATGTGCGTGTTGAACGCCTTCATAGGGTTAGCCATCCAGCCCTGGGCTTGGCCGATGGCTGCGCGCATGAAGAAAGGCTGCCCCGGCCCCTCCACCCCTGGATTGCGGATTTCGCGGCGGGAAAGCGCCAGGAAAAGCCGTTGCAGGAGGAAGTTGATCCGTTGAAAATTCTGGCCGAGCTCAAATGCCCCGAGAGAGCTCATTCCATCATTCATCGAAGCGCCCGAAACCGTTTGATGCGATAGGTACCACCGTGTCGCAGCCGGTCAAACGCCCGGACGCAAAACGATATTCTCCTGGCGCGTGCGTCTCGCCGCCGCCCCGCCGCCCCGGCGTTCCGGGCCTGGAGGCGATTTCGCCGCCCTGCGGCAATTGCGGGCTTCTGGAATCGTGAGGACCCATGTACAGCGGTCGGGAACAATGCTGCATCTGCTCACCAATTCTGGTCCGAAGTCTCTGGAGACGTTGCCGCACATGCAGCTTGGCTCCCTTTCGCGTTGGCTGAAGAAAGATGCTGTGCCCGTATTCGAGGGCCAGTTTTTCACGGTTTCCACCCATGGAAAGGGTAGTGACGTGGTCTTTATCCACGGCCTGGCGGCGTCGCCGGAATGCTGGGAGGACGCTGCCGAATACCTGGAACCGAACGCCCGCTGTCATCTGCTGCATATGCGCGGATTCTCTGGGCTGTCGCCGAGCGGTTTTCGCGAACCCATGAATTTCCTGAAGCCGATGGCCGACGCCATTGCGGCCTACATCCGCAAACTGAAGACCGGGCCAGTAGCGGTGATCGGCCATTCGATGGGCGGACTCGTCTCGCTGATCCTTGCCCGTGATCACGCCGACGTCGTCGATCGGTTGATGGTCGTGGACGTGCCGGCCTTCTTTTCGGTGCTGATCAACCCGTTCGCCACCCCGAACGCGATCGCCGGAATCGCCCAGCACACGCGCCGGAGCTATTTTGGCAAATCCAAGCTGCAGCTGCAGGACGAACTGCGCAGCGCCTCGCCCAAGCTTGTGAGCGACCCTGCCCAGATCGACCGGGTCGTCCGCTGGGGAATGACGTCCGACCGCGCCACAACAGCTGATGTCATGGCCGAAGTGATGGTGACCGACCTTCGCGGCGACCTTTCGCGAATCCTGCCGCCCGTGGATGTGATCTATGTCTGGCACCAGGTCGGGGGGGCGTCAAAGCTCGGGCTCGATCAGATCTATGCGTCCGCTTATGCCGGCCTGACGCAGGGGCGGAGGCTTAGAATCGACAATGCGCGTCACTACGTCATGTTGGACCAGCCGGAAGTGTTCTACGGAGCAGTTCGCGAGTGGCTGGCCAGATAGAACCTGAGACCCGAAGATGAGTGAACCGGAAACCATCGAGCTGAGGCGGTATCCAAGCCGCAAGCTCTACAATAAGAATTCATCCTCCTATGTGCGCTTGCCTGAAGTGGCGGAGATGGTGCGCAAGGGCGCCAATGTGCGCGTCGAGGACACCGAGACGGGCGAGGACGTAACCCGCGCCGTGCTCCTGCAGATCATCATGGAACAGGAAGGGCAGGCGGGCGCCATGCTCTCCGCCGACTTGATGATGGACATGATTCGCCTGCACCAGTCGAAGGCGTCCGAAATGATGACCGGGTTATTCGAGCAGTCTGTCGCCTTCATCCGGGCGCAGCAGGAGAAGATCGCCAGCCAGATGAGCGGCGCCATTGTCCCGCCGTGGAATGTGTTTGACCCGGCTGCGATGCAGGAAATGCAGCGTGAGTATCAGAAGCGTCTCGCGAACTTCTGGGGCGGATCGATGCCGGGCACGGCCGGCGCGCCCAAGCCAGACGAGCCAACCGCCGCGGACTCAGCGGAGTTGAAAGCGCTGCGTGCCCGGCTCGAAGAGCTCGAGAAAAAAGTTAGCAAGAAGTAGCGCTCGTTTGTGAACGCAAAGCCCGAGGATCAGATGGTTTGCTCACCGCCGCCGCGCCCATGACATCATCATCAGGCGTTCCGGCCAAGTTACAAGGATGAGGGCAAATCCACCGGCGCCGAAGTAGCCCTCACACCCTGAGTAGGCCCGAAGGGCCGTCTCGAAGGACGAGGGCGTGAGTACTGACTAGAACTTCGTCCACACGCCCGCGCCGGCCATGCGGGGGACGCCGCGGATGGTCGTGGGAATGCCCAGCGTACCGCCGGTGTTGCCAGCGTCGATCAGGTATTCCTCGTCCGCGGCGTTCTCGACATAGATGCTGGCGCCCCAGCGGCCATCCTCGGAATCGAAGCCGAGCTTCAGATCGAGCAGGCCATAGGCTTCCTGGAATTCCCACGGATCGTTGTCATCTTCGAAGAACTGGTCGTCTTTCCAAGTGTAGGTCGGCACAAAGAAGACCGTACCGATATCGGCGATCGGCCAGTTGAACTTCGCGCCAGCCGACAACGAGTTGAGCGGGCTCAGACGGAACTGGTTGCCCGCGTATTCTTGCTCATTACCGTCATCGTCCGTGTCGTTGTACTCGGAGAAGTTGTAGGCGTAGCCGCCGAACAGCATGACGTCTTCGGTCACGTGGAACTGCGCTTCGATCTCGACGCCGTATTGCGTAGCGTTGCCCGAGTTCTTGGTGACGAAGGTGCCTTCATTCAGATCGAAATTGCTGGTCTGGAAATCCTTGTACTCGCCGTAATAGGCCGACGTCTGCAACTGCAACCGGTTATCGAGGAAGCGGCCGAACAGACCCGCCTCGACGTTGTCAAAGATTTCCTCGCTGACGATCTCGAAGCCCGAGTTCTGGGTTTGGGTGTCGCAATTGGTCGGGTTGGCGGCGACGGTGCAGTCGCGCGAGGACAGGGCATCCGGGCGCCGCCCGCGGCCGATGGCGAGCCACGTGTTCATGTCGTCATTCAGCCGGTAAGCCGCGTTCAAGCGCCAGGTGAGCGTGCCGTCCGTGTCGTAGCTGCGTTGGCGCGTGCGGTCGACTGCGACAAACGTCGTACCGCCAGTGATGGCGTTGCGCGTCCCTCCAAGCGCCGCGTTGCCACGCAGCAGGTAGGCGTCGGAGTCGCTGTAGAGCTCGTCGCGGGTGTAGCGCAGACCGCCGGTGAGCGTGAGCTTGTCGTTCAGCTTGTAGGAGATATCGCCAAAGATGTCGCTGGAGGTCTGGTCCTCGTTGGAGAACGACTCTTCGAGGTGGAGGCCCGTCAGCGGCACCATCATCTGCTGGAGAAGCAGCAGGGCGACCGACACTCGCAACGGATCGGCGATGTTGTCGAACTTGTTCGCCAGAATCGCCGGAACGCCGGCCTGTATCAGGCCCGCCTTGACCTGCGCCACAGTAGCTCCAGCACGGGCCGCGATCTGCGGCGCGAGCAGCGCCTGAGCGCGGGCTTCATCACCCGAGAGACGCAGCAGACGCGAGGAATCAAGCTGGAACCAGTTGGCGCCGAAGAAGGCAGTCAGTGGGCCGCCATCATCGAAGTTGAAACGCAGTTCTTCGTTCCAGACCTGCGCATTATCGATCGAGGCGAACTGGAGCAGGCTGAACGCGGCGCCGTCGCTGTCGACGGCTTCCTGCGAGCTGATGTCGCGATACTCCGTGATCGATGTCAGCGTCCAGGCGTCGCTGAGTTTCCAGCCGACAGTCACGTTGGCCGAGAAGATCTCACGGTCATTGCCAAGCTTGTCGCGAAGCTGGTCGCCATTGATGTTGTTGGCCGCTTCGGTGAACGGATTGAGATCGCCGCTCGCCGGCGGGAAGATCATCGACTTGAACTCGGTGCCTGTCGAACCGTCCTTCTCCCAGTTGACGATCACGTCGGCGCGCAGCGCATCCAGCGGGCGCCATTGCATTGCGGCGCGCAGCGCCTCGGTGTCCTGGCCCATTAGGTCGGGGCTGTTGGCGGCGTTGTCGACATACCCGTCGCGGCTTTTCTTGAGGCCGGCGATGCGGAAGGCCAGCGTGTCATCGACCGCGAAGTTGTAGCCCCCTTCCATCCGCAGATAGGAATAGTCGCCGCCATCGAGCTTGAGCCAGCCTTCATTGCCGCTCATCGAGGCGCGGTTCTGGATGAAGTTGATGCCGCCTACCAGTGCGCCCTGACCGAACAGCGTCGCCTGCGGACCCTTCACCACTTCGATGCGCTCAAGGTCGAACATCGCAACGTTGGCCGCGTAGCCTGGGTTGCCGATCGAAACGCCGTTCTGGAAGATCGCGACGCGCGGCCGGCCGCCGTCCGACGTCACGCCGCGCAACGAGTAGCTCGGCGTGTTGAGGCTCTGCGCCTGCACCTGCAGGCCGGGCACGAAATCTGCGAACTCTTCGACGTCGTCGGCCCCCAGCATGTCGAGCCGTGCCTGGTTGGCGACGGTGATGTTGATCGGAACCTCGATCTGCTCCTGCTCCTGCTTCTGTGCAGTGACGATCACGCGATCGAGGCCTTGCGTTTCCACATCGGCGGCAGGGGTTGTCTGTGCGTTCGCGGCGAGCGGAGCCGTCAGCCCGATTGCCAGCAGGGCCGACGTGGAGAGAAGGTTGATCTTCGACATGTTGCACCTCGACATCCGACGCGAGGGCTCAATAACGAATCTCCCGTCCGGCTGTGACGAGTCTTAGACGGCAGTTCGGCTAACAAAATGTAACAGTTTGAATCAGCCCACCTCGCCGCCAGGTGAGCGAGCATCTCGTTCGCGCCTTCGCGTGACCATCCGCTGCGGCGTCCCAGGGCTGCGCGAAGGAGAGGCGTTTCGCCACTCTCAGGTCTAACGATTTCAAAGCGGTGTGAGCGGAACCCGAAGCTGCCGCCGCGCGCCAGATTCAGCCGGCGGCGGGACGCTTCATTGGCAATTTCCCTGTCCAGCGCTTCATAATCTGCAGCCGATCCGACCTTCAGGCAGAAAGCGCAGAAGGGCGCGCTGTTTCCGCCAAAGGAGGCATGCGTAGCCGGCTCGAAACGTTTGTTGCGCCGCACCAAAGCCGGCGCGAGGCAGGCGTTGTGCGCAAAAACTTCCCTGACGTAGACGTCAGCGCGAGCTGCGTCGAAAACCCACCGGACCTCCAGGGCGATTGCTGCGACGAGATGAAGGCCGTTGCCAACAAGCGTTCGCATGCGTCGGATACTTTCGCCGGGCCCTGCGATGCCGGCGTGCGAGGAGATGTAAACCGACAGCACGTCGGTTGGCGGGTTCAAAGCCGCCTCGCGGCAGCTTGAGACAGGACGCGAGGCGCATCATTACCTGCTTCCCGCCCGGCGCCATCGCCGCGAGATATTCGTCGACCCCGTCATCGCGGCCGAGCAAGGTCATGCCCAAACTCACTGCGGAGGGCGAGGCGGATAGTAGTTTCGTCCTATCGATCCGATGGAACTGGCCATCGCAGGAGACGGACGCGTCGATGATCACATTTGGGGTCTGTGAAAACGTTGCAGGCGTGACGAAGGGCAGGGCGTGGGTCAGCGCCCGCGTCTCGAAATAGACGCCTGGGTGGGCCAGCCGAGTAGCCCCGCGATCAGCTGCGATGTCGCGGCCCACCACAAGCTGGGCGGTCTTGATGGCGCCTGGCCGCTGGAGAACCGGATGTGATCCCGACGCCAACGGGAAGGCGGCGCTGGAGAAAAACTCTCACAACGGCGCTCGAACGTCTCCGGCTGCAGATCGCGCTCATAGCCGAACGCATCACGATGACGGGCGATAGGTTGGGTTCGCTGGCGGTCGGGTACCGATCGAGAGAGCAACCTTCGCGCGCCGCCGGGTCGAGCCACAGGGCGCGCGTGAAAGCTTTCGGCAGCGCGCTCGGCGGCAGGCGGCTTGGCGACGGCAAGGGCCGTATCGAACGCGGCCTGCAGAGCCGCAATCGGCGCTGCAAGTTTCTGGCTTTAGCGCAACCGCCGCCGGGTGAGAAGGCGCAGATCGCAGGCTTTATCGCTCAAGGCGTTTATTTCGCGAATACATGTTGTGTCCACCATCGGCCAAGAACGCGCAGTCGGGTCAGGTAGTTCAATCCAGTGTGGGCAGTCCGGCGCAGGAATCAGAAAGATTTTTCGCCAACCCGCCGAAGAATGTCGCCGGCGAATTCGGACAATGTGTCGTCGCGCGCGCCCATCACCACGATGACATCGCCGGGGCGGGCAAGCTCCACCAGCCGGTCACCGCATGCGGACCGGTCATGAAGCGCTGCGGCGGTGCCGCCGCGGGCGGTGACGCCTTCCGCGATGACGTTCGAGCCCATGGAGCGATCGACCGTTCCTCCGAAATAGGCGGGCTCGGGCATCAGGAGAACGTCCTGCGGACCAAGGTCGCGCGCGAACATCTCTATGAACTGGTCTTTCATCTGCCGGATCGGGCCATAGCCGTGCGGTTGCCACATCACCAGCAGACGGCCGGGGAATTGATGCAGGGTCGCGAGCGTTGCGGCGATCTTGTCCGGGTTGTGGCCGAAGTCGTCGATCACCGTGATGTCGTTGGCCGTGCCGACCACCTCAAGCCGTCGGCGTATGCCGACGAAGTTCATGAGAGCGACCGTCGCTTCCCGCAGACCGAGACCGCAAGCGCGAGCCGCCGCAATGGCGGCGAGGCCGTTGGAAAGATTGTGACGCCCCGGCGCCTGCAAGCAGATGCGCGCGCGCTCGCCGGTGGATTTTTCGGTAACAATGCAGGACTGGCCGTCGACCTGCGTCACAAGATCGGAAATCGAGAAGTCCGCAGTGGAATCGGTGAGAGAATAGGTGAGTTTCCCGGCTTGATCGATTTCGTCAGCCAGCAGGCGGGTTTCGTCGTTGTCCAGATTGAGCACGGCCACCTGCGCCTTCGCCACGAAACTCCTGAACAGCCGGCGCAACTCATCCATCGACTTATGGTCCAACGCGATGTTATTCAGCACCGCGATGGTCGGGTTATAGAGCGCGATAGATCCATCGCTCTCATCGACTTCCGAAACGAAGATGTCGCCTTCGCCGACGATGGCGGATGTGAAAGGCGCATCGGCCGCGACGAAGTTCTTCATCACGGCGCCATTCATCACCGTGGGATCGCGGCGCGCCGCATAGAGAATCCAGCCGATCATGCCGGTCGTTGTCGATTTGCCCGACGTGCCGCCCACGGCGACAGAGACGTTCGCGGTATTCACCAGCTGGGCCAGCAACTGCGGACGCGTGACCTGCGGGCAGCCAAGCCGTTTGGCTGCAACCACGTCCGGCACGCTGTCCTCCACTGCCGCGGAAGTGACCAGGAGCTGGTCCGCGCTGGTCAGGCCCGAGCCGTCCTGCGGATGAAGGCCGATGCCGCGCGACCGGAGAAAATCGAACTTGGCGGCTGTGCGGCCCGCATCCAGCGAGCGGTCGGAGCCCTCGACATCATGCCCGCGAGCCTTGACGATGAGCGCGAGCGGCAACATTCCGCTGCCGCCAATGCCGCAGAAGAAGTACGGTCCGGTATGGGTCAGCGCGGTGTTTGAATTGTCCATGGTCCGGGTGTCTCAGCGGGTGGTGTATGGGGTCAAGTGAAAAGGTGTTCCGCATCGGCCTGACCGCGCCGGGAACGCGCATGTCGCATGCCTTGGCCGATAAGGCGAAAGACGTGGCGAATGGTCTGTACGGCGACAGGGTGGAGCTGGTCTTTCATCCCCAATGCTTTCGTGAGTGCGGACATTTTGCAGGCGATGACCGCGAGCGGATCGACGCGCTCGTCGAAGTCGCAAATGATCCCGAAATCGGCGCCGTCTGGCTGGCGCGCGGTGGGTATGGCGCATGCCGCGTGGCGGAGTACGCGATCCCTCAGCTGCACGAACATGCTCGCGCCAAGAAGTGGCTCGGCTATTCGGACGCCGGCTTCCTGCTCGCCGGGCTCTACCGGGCGGGATTTCCGCATCTTGCGCATGGGCCTATGCCGGTCGACATTTTCCGGGACGATGGCGAAAAGGCGGTCAAGCGCGGGCTGGCTTGGCTGGCCGATGGCGCAACGTCGGCGCTGGAGCGCGGGGTCACGCCAGGACATCGGAACATGGCGTTCAACCTGACGATCCTCAGCCAGTTGCTGGGCACGTCGTTGGAACCTGATTTCACCGGCCACGTGCTTATGCTCGAGGACGTCGGCGAGTACATGTACCGGATCGACCGCTATTTCTACCATGTCACGTCCAACCCCGCGGTGCGGCGGTGCGCCGGGATAAGGCTGGGGCGTTGCTCGGCGGTGCCGAAGAACGATCCCGACTTCGGAATGACGGAGGAGGAGGTCGCGCGGTTCTGGTGTGAGCGATCCGGGATTCCCTATCTTGGTCGCGCTGATATCGGACACGACAGCGACAACAAGGTCGTACCGTTTGGTTGACAGGCGACCGTGGAGCGGAACCCCTTGTGAAATCGCAGGCCGCGTTAACGTAGCTCGCGCGATAGGGGAGCGCGCAGCGCTCGAGACATTCCGAGTGATGATTTCAGTTTGGTAAGGTGGGCGCCGCGAGTCCGGCATATGCATTGCTATCTTGCACCGCGGGGTTTTTCGCTTTGGGCAGCTGATGGCCGAGAATACGTTTAACTCGAACACGTTCGTACTGCTCGACGGGGTGCGTGGGCTCGGTGCGATCATTGTTCTCATTGGCCATACGATTCCCATGTGGGCATGGTCATGGCCGAGAGCGGTCCCATAATCGTGGATGCTTCTTCCTGCTGAGCGGTTTCGTGCTCGCTTTTGCCTACGAGCCCAAATTCGCCGCCGGTATGCGCGTTGGCGAATTCATGCTCCACCGCGTGGTGCGCCTGTTCCCGCTCTACCTGCTGGGAACACTGCTGGTCTATGCCACGCTGATGCTCTGCACCTTCGGAGACGCCGACAGCACCGGCCGCGAGACGGCCTACACGCTTCAGCTGATACCGCAGCTCTTTATGCTCCCTGCGCCGCCCCAGCTGGGTTCGCCCGACTTGTACCCGCTCAATGCCCCGGCGTGGACGTTGGTGTTTGAACTGTTCGTCAACCTGATCTACGTGCTGATTTTCCGCTGGTTGACCACGCCCGTGCTGATCGGCGTTGTCATGGCCGCGGCAGGTCTGCTGACCTACAACGTCCTTACGATGGGCGCGATCGACGGCGGCTCGCAGTGGCCGAGCTGGTGGGCAGGCTTCGGCCGCTCAGGCTTTGCCTTCTTTGCCGGCGTGCTGTGCTATCGCCTGGTCGGCTCGCCCAAAACGGCCGACCGGCCCAAGAGTGTCTGGGCGATCCCGTTGCTTCTGACGCTGCCGATCGTCTGCTTTATCCCGGCGTCGCCGGAGATGCGTCCTTTCATCGACTTGTTCCTGGCGCTGGGGCTGCTGATGCCGCCCCTGATTTGCGCCCAGTCGATCGCCCCGCCTGACAAGTACACCGGCATCCTGGTTCTCTTTGGACGGCTGTCCTACGCCATCTACATTCTGCACCAGTTCCTGCGCGAGGCGATGGGTCGGATCCTCTGGAAGTGGACAATCCTACAGGATATCGCGCCGCTTGGCGGCCTCATCTCGCTGGTCGTTATCGTGGCGTTGTCGTATTGCGTGGAGAAATACTACGACAAGCCCCTTCGCCGCTGGTTCGTGGCCACGCTGAAGGAGCGCGCTGCCCGCAAGAAAGCTGCAACAGCCGCCGTCGCCGGCTAAACCGCGCCTATTGCGCCACCCAGCCGCCGTCAATCGACAGCGCCGCGCCGTTGATCTGGTTGGCGGCCTCGCTCGTCAGGAAGACGGCAAGAGCGGCGACGTCTGACACCTTCACGAATTCCTTTGTCGGCTGCGCCGCGAGCAGGACGTCCCTCACGACAGCTTCTTCAGAGATTCCACGCGCCTTCGCTGTGTCGGCGATTTGGTTCTCGACCAGCGGAGTGCGGACATAGCCGGGGCAGATGGCGTTGACGCGAATGCCGAACGTGGCGCCCTCGAGCGCGGTCGATTTCGTGAAGCCGAGAATGCCGTGCTTGGCGGCGACATAGGCGCTCTTGAACGGTGATGCGACAAGCGCATGCGCCGAAGCGATGTTGACAATGCGCCCCCACTTCCGCGCCTTCATGTCGGGAAAGGCGAGGCGGGTGGTGTGGAAGGCCGAGCTAAGGTTCAACGCAATAATCAGATCCCACTTGGCGACCGGAAAATCCTCGACCGGCGAAACATACTGCACACCTGCATTGTTGACCAGGACATCGACCGGCCCGAGCGCCTCCCGCGTCGTCGCGAACATCGCCTCGATCTGATCCGTCTTCGTCATGTCCGCGCCAGAGTAGAGGCACTTCACTTTGTGCTCCGCTTCGATCGCAACGCGAAGTCTTTCGATCGTCACAGCATCTCCGAACCCGTTGATCACGACATTGAAGCCTGAGGCCGCGAGCGCCCGGGCGATCCCTTCGCCAATGCCGCTGGTCGAGCCTGTAACAATGGCGGTGCGCGTCATGGCTGAACTCCCTGGTTGCAGCCTTGTCGCGCCGGGCGGACGTCGAGGCAAGGCGGATGCTGGGAATCGGTGGAGCTAGGGCAATTGCGCATCCAGCTTCATCACCAGAGCGGTGAAGATGTCGGCCGCCTGGGCCAGCGTCTCTGGCTCCACGCGGGCCAGAGTGTCATTGGGCGCGTGAATCAGTGTGAACACTTCGGGAATCGAAGCCGGGTCCGGCGGCGCCTGTGCGGTCGGCGGGTTGAGCAGGAAGGCGCGGAGTTTTTCCGCCTCTGCTCCCGGTTGGTGCGCTATCGAGATAACTGGGGCGCCGGCCGCCGCAAAAACCTGATCGTCGCTCGGCGGATACTCCGGAAAGTCCAGACAGGACACGGCGCGTTCGGCGCACACTGCTTTCACGGCATCGATCATGAATAAGGATTGCGCGCCATTGTTGAGACCGTAGATCAACGTCAGCCCATTGCCGTTGACGTCGGCATTGATCACTGCGCCGACATTGCCGACGCCGTGCGCTGCAACCCACGCCTCTGCGCCGACAAGACCAAGTTCCTCCTGATCCATCAGGATCAGGCGAACAGGATGGCGCGTGCGTCCAGCCACGCGCTTCGCCGTCTCGATCACCGCGACGACCGAAGCTGCATTGTCGATCGCTCCATCAACCAGCTTGTCTCCCGGGAGCACGACAGCGTCGTAGTGCGCCGTGAGCAGGATTTCACGGCCGCTTTCAGGTCCCGTGCGGACGACGACATTGTAACCGCGCGCGGGCGTCGGGCGCTTTCCGTCAAAGTCCTCGACCGTGTAGGCGAGTCCAGCCGCCTCCAATTGCGACTTCAGGGTGGCGAGGCGTCCATCCTGCGTTGGTTGCGCAAACGCGCCGACGCGGCTGTGTAACTCTTGCGGCGTCGCCGTCGGCGGCAACGGTCCGGTCAAGGGCGTGGTGCAGGCGGCGACGGCTACGGCGAGCAACCCAAGCGGATAGCGCAAGCATTGATCCTTTCGCGGTTGCCAAGTTGTCCATGCACCAGCATGCGACCACAACTGCAATCGATATCGACTATCGAAAAAATTCTCCACGCAATCCCTTGTAGGCGCTAAGAATAGGGGCACGTATTGTCGCATTGTACGCCGCGCATCCACGGCGCGGGTCAGGGAGACACAAGATGGCGGGCAGCCCTACAGCGCTTCAGTATCTCGACAAAGCCGTCGGCAGTTTGCGACAGCTCGGCCTGTTCCTGGAAAAAGCTGGCGACCCCGCGCCTGTTGTCGCGCTGCTCAACCAGATCACGGACCTGTCGCCCGACAAGGTGACGACAATCGCACGCACGCTCGACCAGGCATCCACCTTCAACGAGGTCGTGCGCGAACATATCCAGGCGATCAAGGTCGGCGAGCGCTACGAGACGATTACCACCGCCTTCAATTCCATCCGCGACGACGCCAAGTCGCTCGTCGATCAGTATGCCGACGGGAAGATCTCCACGATGGAGCGGTTCGGCAACGTCTGGATGAAGTTCACGCGCGGCGATATCGCTGATCGCTTCGACAAGATCAAGGACGCCTATCTCGACGTGCAGAAGGACACCAAGGTCCAGATCGAGAAGGAACGCCTGATTCTCGAAGCCTACATGGACTTCCGCGGCGCGATGAAACAGTCCGAA
This sequence comes from Hyphomonadaceae bacterium, assembly GCA_947474455.1. Classification (GTDB taxonomy): domain Bacteria; phylum Pseudomonadota; class Alphaproteobacteria; order Caulobacterales; family Hyphomonadaceae; genus UBA7672. Next base: position 21,004 of record CANJIL010000025.1, read on the forward strand.
GTGCTTGCGCTGGAAGTGCTGAAGACGGCCGAAGGCAAGCTGGAAGACGCCAAGACCGCGATGAAGGCGGCAGCCGACGCGATCTCCGCCTACACAGGCCAGAATCCCGCCGAGCGCTCGAAGCTGGAGTTGGCGCGCGATGAGGAGCTGCGCAAGCTGCAGGCCGAAGAGAAACGCTACCAGATCTCCAAGGATCTCTCCGACAACCTGACGGTCGGCTACAACACCTCCGAAGTCATCATGGCCCGACTGGTGCAGACCACCAACGCGAAGGAGCGCATCTACGCGCAATCCGTTTCCTTTTTTGGCACCAACGAAGTCGTGCTGACCGCTCTGTCGGCCACATTCACCGGCATGTTCGGCCTGCATGAATCGACCCAGGCGCTCGAACGCATGAAGAAGGGCATAGACCAGTCGCTTGAAACGCTGAGCGAGATCGGCGGCAAGGTTCAGGAAGCCGCACTCAAGGCCGGCTACGGCCCGACGATCTCGGCCGCAGCGGTGAAGAAACTGGTCGAATCGGTGGTCAGCTATCAGGAGCGCTCCATCGGCATCATCGCCGAGATGCGCAAGCTTTCCACCCAGAACTCAGCCGAAATCCGCGATGCGGTGGAAGATGGCAAGAAGCGGCTGGCGCAGCTCGTTGAGCAGGGTGCGGCAGCGGCCCTGCTCGTCCAGACCTCATGAGCGACACGACGGTTCCGGCGCCGGTCGGGGGGACGGCCCCTGCTATTGCTATTGCGCCGGAAGAATCCCGCAAGCTTGATGACGTGATGCTGGCGATGGACGTGGTGGACACGCTGCGCCATCGCACACGCATCGTCGACATCGAGCTGAACGAGGATGCGCGCGAGGAACAGCTGATCGCGCGCCTGAAGGAAATCTATGGCGCGCAGGGGATCGAGGTCCCCGACAAGATCCTGAAGGACGGCGTGAAGGCGCTGGCCGAGCAGCGCTTTGTCTACAAGCCGCCGCCGGACACGTTTTCTGTCAAGCTGGCGACGGCCTATGTCACCCGCAAGAAGTGGCTCCCGGCCGCAATGACCTTCACCGGGGCAGTCGCCGCGCTTCTGATCGGCTGGCAGGTCTTCTGGGCTATCCCGCAGTCGAATGAGTGGAACGCTATGCCCGCCGAGATCTCACGCCTGCTCGCCGAAGGCCAGGCGCTCGCGGTAATGCCCACGGTCGATGCGCAACTCGGCAACATAGCAGCCGAAGCACAGCGCGCAGTCGCCCACAACGACCACGCCGCCGCCCGCGCGCAGGTCGCATCGCTGAGGGACACGAACGAACGTCTAGCGCAGGAATACGATGTCCGCATCGTGTCGCGCCCCGACGAGGATTCCGGCTTCTGGCGCCAGTCGATCGAACGTCCCGACGCGATGAACTATTATCTGGTGGTCGAAGCCGTCGCCCCCGGTGGGCGGGTGCTGATGCTGCCGGTCACCAGCATCGAGACGCAGAAGACTGAGCGCGTGAGCATGTGGGCGCAGCGCGTCGCCAGGGAAACCTTCGACAAGGTGGCGGCGGAAAAGACCGGTTCCGGCCTCATCACCAACGACGTGCTGGGCCACAAGGCGCGCGGCGAGCTCGAGCCTCGCTTTGAAACGCCAGTTCCCGGCGGCGCCATTACGGACTGGGATAAGTGATGGCTGCCTACGATGACGTCATCACAGGACGCGACGCGCTCCACCGCCTCGACACGCTGACATACGGGGCGCGCGAGGAGTTCGACGCCGCCGCCAAGGCCGCTGAGGGCCATTCCCGGCGCCGCACCGATCTGGCGCGCCTGAAGTCGGAAGGTTATCGCAAGCTGGCGCGGATGCGCCTCGATGTCATCAAGGCGGGCGCGGACGACTCGCTCAGCGCAGCCGAGCAGGAAGCCAGCCGCCTGCTGGCCGAGCACGAGAAATTCCTGGCCACGATAGATCGCGACGTCGCCGCAGCCGAGGTAACCCTGAAGGGCGCCGAAGCAAAGCGCCGCGCGGGCGAAACCGAAGTCGATGCCGCCCTCAACGCTTATGAAATGCTGACGGAAACAGTGGAGAAGGAAGTCCAGCAAGACGTCGGCTATCTCGCGCTGAAGCAAAGCTATGAGGAGTCGAAGTCCGTCGCCCTGCGCGCGGAGCAGAAACTCGAACTTGCCAAGACCGACAGGTCGGAGAAGGGCAAGCCTTACGAAACCGACCCGCTGTTTTCCTATCTGTGGGAGCGCAAGTTCCGCACGCCGGAATACCACAAGAGCGGCATCTCCCGCGCACTCGACAACTGGGTGGCGAAGCTGTGCCGGTATGATGAAGCATACCTGAACTATGCACGCCTCACCGAGCTGCCCGATCGCATCGGCGAGCATCTCGCCAGCATGAAGCTCGAGGAAGCCGAAGCGCAGGCGGCAATCGAACGTTTCGAAGCACAGCGTCTGGAGGACCGCGGCGCCAACAAGCTGGCCGGCGAACTCGTGGGCGCGAAGGAACGCCTCAAGGCGCTGGATGCGACACTCGGCGCCGTCGAAGCGAAACACAGCGCCCTGCGCGAACAGCAGGAACGCGCCGCCAGCGGCGACGCCGGCCCGCAGGAACAGGCCCGCCTTGTGATCGAGGCAGGACTGGCCAAGGCCAGCTTCCCCGATCTCAAAGTATTGGCCGCCGAAACCACGACTCCTGACGATGACAGGGTCGTCGACGCGCTGATCCGTTTGCGCACCGAAGAACTGCAGATGGAAGTGAACTGGCGCAATGTCGAACTCCTGCCCGCACGTCGCCGCGCCGGCGCCGACACGCTGGAAGGCGTGCGCCGCCGCTTCAAGGGGGCCGGCCTTGACAGCCCCTATGTGATGATCCTGCGCGGCGCCTTCGAAGCCGCGCTGGAAGCCTACGGCAAAGGCCCGTCACCCGACGGCGAAGCGCTGTGGCGCGCCATCCAGGCGACGATCCGCCAGGCCCCGCGCGACGACGATGACTATTTCGGCGGGCGCAGGCGCGGCCGCAATATCGGCGTCGGCGAAGTCGTCGCGGGCGTGATCCTCGGTGAGGTCATCAAGCAAGCCACACGTGGCGGCCGCTGGGGCGGTGGCGGTTGGGGTGGTGGAAGCTCCGGCGGCGGCTTTGGCGGCGGAGGCTTCAAATCCGGCGGCGGCTTCGGCGGCGGCGGGTTCAAAACTGGCGGGCGTTTCTGACATAGTCACTCACGTCAAACGGCTGACGTGGCGCGACATCCCCTCCGGCGAGATCGATCTTCCGAAGAAGAAGCTGCAGCTCACGCTGGGCCTCGGCTCCGGCCTCACGCGCCGTCCGGACGCCGCAGCCGGCCGCGTGTTCGCGGTCACCGACCGAGGACCCAACATGTTCGCCTCGACTGCCATCGCGTGCGGTCTTGCGGCGGAACATCTGCGTGGAACCGACGCCAAGATCATGCCGATGCCGGAAGCCGGGCCCGAGATCGCAGAGCTGGCGGTCGAAGGCGGCGCAATCTGGCTTGTGCGCCGCATGGCGCTCCGTACGCCAAGAGGTCTGCGCATCAACGGCCTACCGCCGCCCGCCGATGATCTGCACGGTGAGCCCGTCGAGCTAAAATGCGGCCTCGATGGAAAACCGATTCATGCGCAAGGCGAAACCCGCCAGTTCGGCGCCGACGCCGAAGCGGTCGCCGCCATGGCTGACGGCGGGCTTTTATAGCCGAAGAGTATGGTCCGTCGCTGCTGAAAGCCGATGCGAACGGCGTCGTATCCGGACGATGGATTGCCGACAGACACGCGCCAAAGCCGGCAGGCTCTGATCTTCCCGTGCGCTGTGCTCCCGCGCGAAATCACGATGCGGCGCCCCAATCGCGGCCTCGAGGCGCTATGTGCGTCGTCCGACGGCGCGTGGCGCTACACCGCACCGGCTTGCACAGCGCGCCGCTCGGCGGCAACCAGCGCTCAGCGCCGATCTGGAAACTCGACGCCCGCTCGGGCGCCCTGATCGACTTGGCGGGCCTCCCCAAGAAGCGCCTGCTGCTGTCGAGCGACAACCATCCGAAAATCGGCCCTGACATTGAGGGCATGACCCTGCTGTCGCCGTCGGAAATCCTGATCTCGTCCGACAATGATCTTGGCGTCGAGGGGGCTGAGACCGGCTTCTGGCTCATCATTCTCGATGGGCCGCTGCCGGCCCGATAGAGCGCCCGGCGCCTACTGCCCCGGCGGACGCAGGAAATCCCGCTTGCCCAGCACGACGCCATTGTGGCGCAGGATATTGTAACACGTCGTCGAGTGGAAATAGAGATTGGGGAAGACCCAGCTCTGCAGATAGGCGCTGCATGTCATAGGCATCTCCTGCCCGCCGCCGACCGGAATATTGATGATCATCTCGACGCGCTTGTCCATCGCTTCGGAAGACGCTGCCTGCACATAAGCGTTGGCCTTCTGCGTCCGCTCGATCAGTTGGGCAAATGACGTTTCGACATCGGCGAAGGCTGGCAGGTCGCCGCCGGCCAGCCGCGCAGCGCCGCGGGCCGCCGTGTCGGCCGCGATCTGAACCTGGCGCGACAGAGGAAACATATCAGGGAACAGACGATAATTGAGCAGCACCTCCTCCGGGATCTTCAGATGGGCGGCGTGTTCAGCGCCCTTCTTGAGAACTGCGCCGAGGCAACCAAGCGTCTGCGCGGTGGCGCCCTTGATGATGGAAGAGATGGCCAATGTCATTGTCGAACCCCGTCACGGTTGTCGCAGTGTCATAGCGTGGCCTCGCGCCCCCTGCACGGCAAAAATTTGGACGCGCCAACTTGCATCCGGTCACGCGTGGACCTACGGCTTCAAAGAGCCGGGGGGAGGGGGTTCTGCCCAGATCGCTGCGCATACTCGCGTGGGTTCATGTTGTATTGGGCGGCCTCGGGCTGGCCTTCTTCATCGGCTTTCTTACCATCGCCCTTTCCCTCCAGAACCAGGAATACGAAGACGAAATCGCAATGTTCGCGGGCCTGTTCGGCACCCTGTCGCTCGCATTCTTCCTGCCGATGTTCCTCGGCGGGCTCGGCCTCCTGAAACGATTGCCATGGGCGCGGGCGATCGTCTGGATGGAATCCGCGATGCTGGCATTGGCCATTCCGATCGGAACCGTCCTGGCTGGCGTCAACCTCTGGGTCCTGTTGTCGACGCGGGAAGAAACCACTGATGGCGGCATCGCGAAGTTCGAAGCGTTCGTTCGTTGCTCCGTACGCCCCGTCGTGCTGGCCCTGATCGCGCTGGCGACCCTCGGCGTGATGATAGGCCTCGGATACCTCTTCCGCGATGTGATCGATCCACCGCGCAAACAGATTCTCACGCCGATGCCGACTTTCCCGCCCCCTACTGTTTCACGCGAACCGGCACTGTGACGTTGCACAGATTGATACGCCCGACGGGCTGCTTGTAGAAATCGTCTTTCCGCCAGCGCCGCGAATTCACCAGTGTCTGGAAAGACGCGCTGTCCGTGCGCATCGTCTCGAGATTGGTGCGCTGCACTTCTGGCACATCCGCCGCCACCTTGATGTCAGAATATCGCTGATACTCGCCCGGCGTCTTGTAGAAGCCGGCATCGCCCGTGCCGCGCGGGAACGCCGCCAGAATCTCCATACCCTGCACAACCTTGCCCAGCACAGTCAGTTGCCGGTCGAGCGCGCGGGGCGACTGTCCGATGATGGTGTAGAGTTCAGTGCCGCCTCCGGAGTTCTCGTCGCTGTCGCGGCCGGCGCCCACCATGCCATAGCAATGCGCCAGCCACACCTTGTCCTTGTCCCGCGCTGCATAGAAGCCGTTCGAGAAGCCAACCTCCGGCGCGAACGTGTCCGGGTCCGGCAGGATGTCGAAAGGCACAGGCGCGTTGCGGGACAGGGTGAACTCCGCGTTCAGTTTTTCGACTCCGGTTTTCGGCGGGCGCGCCGGATCGGCCGCCTGCGCCCACTGGGTCACGAAATTGTCCTGCACGCGCGTCACGCCACCATTCACGAAAAAGCCCTCGCGCGAAAGCGCCTTCACATTCGCCACGTGCTTCGGTGCAAACTGCGGCGCCAGTTCAATGATCACCCGGCCGTTCGGGAAATCCATGTAGAGCGTGTTCTCAGGATCGAGCGTGCGCCATTCCTCAGGCATCGAAGCGGCGATCACTTCAGCTGGGGTAAGCGTGTTGCCCGAGGGAGCGGCCGGAATCGCGTGCTGCGTTCCCGGCGACTGGCAGGCCGTCGACGCAAGGGCCAGCCCTACGGCGAATGCGATTGCGATCCTCATCGCCACTCCATCGTGCGGCAGTGCGCCAAGACTGCGATGGATTGCGGTGAAGCTCAACGAAAAACGCGCCGCCCCTGTCGGAGCGGCGCCCTGCCGATGGATCGCGACGTTGATCGGGGAGGACTTCGGTCGCGCCATCGATGATGGAAGAAGTCAGCCGCGCAAGTCGCCGTTTTCCCAGTAGGTCCGGCCAGTGTTGCGGTCGACGTAATAGTACCGACGGTCGTTCTGGTCGTAAATCATGTCAGAGCGTTGAGCGACCTGCTTGCCGCCGACGAAGCACCCGCCTTGTTCTTGGCAGCCTGTATAATAGCCCACCGCCGCGCCAAGAGCGCCGCCTATCAGGGCGCCGGAAAGGTCATCGTCAGAGATCGCCGCGCCGGCAGCTGCGCCTAGCGCGCCGCCGATCGCCGCATTGCGCTGGGAAGGATCAAGCGAATCCATGGACGAGCATGCCGCCAGCGAGAGGCTGGCGACGGCGGCACAGAAGGCGGTTTTGATTGCAGACATGGTTGCCTCGTTTGATCCGGTCATAAGCTTGCCAGGATTAAACGACGCGTGGCATGAGGGGTTCCACTCAACGTTCTGCAGCTTGCAGGGAACCAAAGTTCGGTATTGAAAGCGCGTTTGCTTGATGGGTTCTGGGCGATGCGAACGTCGAGCGTTTCGAGCCTACGAAATCGCGGCAGGCTGTGCCGCCGCGGTTCCTGCCCGGGCGCCGCAAGCCTTAGTTTCGGGAACCCGCAACGAGGCAAGGCGGCAAATCCCATGCCTCCATCCGCGTGAGCGGGGCCCCGTGGCGGACATGCGCCCCACCGGCGAACGCAAGATGGCGCGATGCACGCGCCCGCGGGACGTCCAAAACGTCTGGCTGCTGAGACGCCGGCTCGTCCCGATTGGCCGACCGGATGAATACGGTGATAGCCGCCGCTCCACTTACCCGACAGCCCGATGAGAGCACGTCCGGTATGGTCGAGCGCCGCCGCCGGATTGCGTGCGTCCCGGGCTCTGCGCGATCCGGATTTTTTTAGTGCGAGCTGTCCGTGAGCGCCGCCCGTGCATCCACCGCGTGCGGCGCCAGCCACGGGCCCGCCGCCGCATCGCGACGCTCTTCCGTTTCATCGCGCTGCGACCGAAACACCAGCGCAACAGCTCGCGCAATCGGATCGGCCGGCCGCGCGAGGTTGGTGCAAACGCTCCCGCAGAGCCCTAGCCTAAAGAACGTCCAGCATCTTCGCGACCAGCGGATGGCGAACCACATCCGCCTGCGCGAGACGGACGACGCCAATGTCGCCGCCCATGCTCTCGATCTTGTCCGCGACAGGCGCCAGACCCGACAGTTCCGGTAGCAGGTCCGACTGCGCCGGGTCCCCCGTCACGATCATTTTCGAGTTCCAGCCAAGCCGAGTCAGGATCATCTTGAGCTGCACATAGGTACAGTTCTGCGCCTCATCGACCACGATGAAGGCGTTGTTCAGCGTCCGGCCCCGCATGAAGCCGACCGAAGCAATTTCGATTTGCCCCTCGGCGATCATCGCCTTCACCTGCTTGGCCGACATGCGGTCCTGCAGCGCGTCATAAAGCGGGCGCAGGTAAGGCGCGAGCTTCTCTTCCATGTCGCCGGGGAGGAAGCCGATATTCTCGCCCGCATCAACAGCCGGGCGGCATAGCACGATACGGCCGACTGTGCCCGCGCGCAGCGCATCAACCGCCTTGGCGATGGCGATATAGGTCTTGCCCGTACCGGCAGGTCCGAGCGCCAGCACAAGATTAGAGGTGTCGATCGCCTCCATCAGCTTCGATTGGCCTTCGGATTTAGGCTGGATGTTCTTAACGTAGGCCTGATCGCGCGGCGGTTCGCGAAGCTGTTGCTGCGGGTGATCATTGGCGGGCTGGCTGCGTTTCTTCTTTCGCGGCGCATGGCGCTGATCTTCGGTGGCCGGATCCCAGCCTCCCTCTATGACATTGAGATGAACGCCCCCCGAGCTCCGGCCATCGCGCGCGTTGTATTCGGCGCGGATGCGGCGGACAGCGGAACGTTTTGCCATGGAGTTACTCCTTGCTTGCGGTCACTGGACGAAACAAAAACGCCGCGGACCGGTGAGGGGCCGCGGCGTTGGAAAAGCCGAATAAAAAGAGAAGCCGAGGGTGGCGGCCGCCTCGTCAGGCGGGCTGCGACTTGTTCGGATGGTGCAACCGGTTCCGGTCGACTCAATCCCGTATCCCCGTTCTTCGAAATCCGCGGTTCAAGAGACGCGCCACTTCGAATCAGCTTCCGTAGGAGTAGACTAGTTCCAGCTTAACGGAACTATAAAGAGACAGTTCCGCGCGGGCGGCAGGGCGGAGTTTATTTTACAGTTGTGTGACTCAAAAGTAGGCATCGGCGCTCGGGAGTGATGGAATGGCGGTCTTTGAACTCGATGGCGTCCGGCCGCAGCTGGACTCGGAAAGCTGGGTGGCGGAAAGCGCGATAGTCGTCGGCCGCGTCACCATGCTGAAGAATTCCAGCGTGTGGTTCGGCGCAATCATCCGCGGCGACAACGACCCCGTCGTGATCGGCGAAGGCTCGAACATCCAGGACGGCTCGGTGCTGCACACCGACGTCGGCGCGCCGCTGACGATCGGAAATAGCGTCACCGTCGGCCACATGGTGATGATGCATGGCTGCGAAGTCGGCGACAATTCCCTGATCGGCATCGGCTCTATCATCCTCAACAACGTGAAGATCGGAAAGAACTGCCTCATCGGCGCCAACACGCTCATCACCGAAGGCAAGGTGATCCCGGACAATTCGGTCGTCATGGGCGCCCCCGGCAAGGTCGTGCGCGCGGTGAACGAACAACAACTCGAGATGATGATCGGCGGCTCGCATCACTACATCGAAAACTGGAAACGCTACGCTAAGAGCCTGAAGCGGATCAGTTGATCACGCCATTCCGTCGCCGCTAAACGCCCTTGGTTAGAGGGGCGCCCTGGCCTGACGGAGGTCACGGAGACCTCCGAAACTCTGGATGTCGGGGCGATGGATGGCGGGGCCATCGACGCTTCAGGGCGCACAGGGATGTTTGATCCCGCCAAAGCGTCAGATGAGCAAGCCGGCTGCAGGTGACGCCCTTCAGGGCGAAACGAACGGGGATGGTTTGGCCTCCGAGGACAGCGAAACCGGAGGGTCAGGCGTTATCTCGGATGACCCTTGAACACGCTGAACCGGGTGAACGGACATGAGGCCAAGGCGCAGGGCATCACGACGCCTGGATGGCTGAAACAACGTCTCGTGCGGCCGAACCGGGACAAACCGTCAGTGACGAGCCGCTCTTCACGCGTATTCGCCTGCCCACAGGCCAGGCACCGGAACCGGCCACGGCGCATGGCGCGCGCCCCGCTCCCTCATCTTGGGGGAGAGCTAGACCATCCCGGACAGCGCATCGCGATCCGAATGCGGCCTCACACCCCATACTCACGCCTGAACGCTGCGAACGACGCCGACGCGGATAGCAACTGGCACGGAAAGCTCAACCATGGCTGGCAGATGGAGAACGACGTCAGGTTCCGCATGAACGCCTCCGCGACGACCGCCTTCCACGCCGCCGCAGGCTCGCCAGTTCCCGCAACACCCAACCCCAATCGGCGATGAAAATTGGTGAAGCACAGCGATACCTCGGTCAGCGGCCTGCCCGACAGCGCGGCCACACGTTTGGCAAAGCGCAGCTGCACGTCGACATATTCAGGCCAGATATAGTTGGGAGATGTCATCACGGTCGCACCTGTCGCCGATTCTCCACCTCCTGTTGAGCCGCCGATCCTAGCGCCTCGCGCTGCGTCGCCTATATGTCGCGGATGGCAAAGCTCTCCATCCTCGATCTCGCCCCCGTCGTCGAAGGCTCGACCACTCGGGAGGCGCTGGATAACAGCCTCGATCTTGCCCGGCACGCCGAGGGGCTCGGCTATCACCGTTTCTGGCTTGCAGAGCACCACAACATGGTCGGCATCGCGTCCGCCGCCACGGCTGTGGTGATCGCCCATGTCGCCGCCGGCACGAAGACCATACGCGTCGGGGCAGGGGGCATCATGCTCCCCAACCACGCCCCCCTCATGGTCGCCGAAGCCTTCGGCACGCTGGCCGAACTGCATCCAGGCCGCATCGATCTTGGCCTCGGCCGCGCCCCTGGAACAGATCAGGCGACAATGCGCGCCCTGCGCCGCAATCTCGGCGGTGCGGATACATTCCCGCATGACGTGATCGAACTGATGGGCTGGTTCGAGCCGCCCATGCCGGGCCAGATCGTCATCGCAGTCCCTGGAAATGGCGCCGACGTCGAGATCTGGATCCTCGGCTCGTCCCTGTTCGGCGCGCAGCTCGCAGCCCACCTCGGTCTGCCCTACGCCTTCGCCTCCCACTTTGCACCCGCCGCCATGATGGACGCGATCCAGATCTACCGCGAACGCTTCAAGCCTTCACCGCGTCTCCAGGAACCGTATGTCATGCTCGGCCTCAACGTCATCGCGGCGGAAACGGATGACGAAGCCAAGCTGCAGTTCACGTCGATCCAGCAGGCCTTCGCCAACCTGCGCCTCGGCCGTCCAGGCAAGATGCCCAAGCCAATGGCTGGACTGCAGCTCGATCCAATGGTGGAGCACGGCATCGCGCAAGCTCTGGCATGTTCGGTGGTCGGATCACATGCGAAGGTGAAGGCCGGCATCGCCGAGTTCATCGCGCGCACCGGTGCCGACGAATTGATGATCACCGGCACGATCTGGGATCACGCCAAGCGCGTGCGGAGCTTCGAGATCGCGGCGGAGAGTATCGGCTAACCGCGGCTGTCGCGTTTGCCGGCGGCCCGGCCTGATGGCTTGCCGCGAAATGGTTTGCCGCCGGGCTTTCCGCCAAAGGATTTCCCGAACGGCTTGTCGCTGCGCGCCTTGAACAGCTTGCTATCCCCCGGGACTTTCGGGCTGCGGGGTTTGAAACCGTCCGGCTTGCGATGTTCGCGGCGTTCACCCTGTGGGCGCTCGGCGCGGGCAGGAAGGCTGTCGTCCTCGGGCGACCATGTTCGCTTCGGCGTCTCGACGCCAATCGCCGCAATCTTGCCTTCCGCCCGCGCCGCATCACGGCGCTCACGGCGGTTGAGCCCGCTCGCATGCACAGCCGGCGGCCCCTTGGGTTGCGGCGGCTTCGACGACGCCAGCGCGGAGTACACAGGATCAGCCGCGAGCCGTGCGTTGTCCTTGTCGCGCTGCTGATGCCGCGCGGCGCGAGCCTCGTCACGGCCAGAGCGCTTGAAGTTTTCCCGGAGCGGCGGCGCATCGGTGCGCAGTTCGCGTTGCGGACGGTCGCCATATGCGCGCTTCTCGCGCGGCGGACGGTCGCCTAGGTCGCGCTTCGGACGATCCTCACGCGGCGCCCGATCCGCGCGCGGGCCATCGCCATCGCGACGGGCGCGCATTGGATGCGTCGTGTCGTTCGGTCCAGGGGCCACAGTCGGTTCGATATGGATCTTGTCGTCCTGCGTATCCTGCACTGCGATCGAGAAAGCCTCGGCGGCGTGGCTGACAATCTCGAACTTGGTTTCAGTGCCGAAAATTCGTATCGGACCGATCTCGGCCTTGGTGATATGACCGACGCGGCAGATCAGCGGCAGGATCCATTTCGGATCGGCATTGCGCTCGCGCCCCACATTGAGGCGGAACCAGACGCCATCGCCTTCCGAAGCGGTGAAACCTCGCTCGACGCGGCTGCGGGGAGCAGAACGTTCGCGCAGCTCGAAGGTGCGGGCTTCGCCGCCATTTTGCTTCTCGAAGTGTTGCGCATTGCGCATGCGGCCATCGTCCGAGACGTTTTCGGGCTCTGGCAGCTCGTTGCGCAGCAGACCGATCAGCGCGGAGGCGAGTTTCTCGGCCGGATGGTGCTCGGTAAGCTGCCGGGCGAGTTCCTGATCGTCGTCGGAGACGGTGACGTTGAGCGAGGGATGCTCAAGCAGGCGTTTGCGGTCCCGCGCGCGGATTTCGTCGGCGGTAGGCGGCCCGCTCCAGGTCGCGTCGATATTGGCCGAGTGCAGCACCATCTCCGTGCGCCGCCGCTTGGTGTGGGTGACCAGCAGCACGGACACGCCCTTTTTGCCAGCACGTCCTGTGCGGCCGGACCGATGGAGGAGCGTGGCCTTATTTGTCGGCAGATCGGCATGGATGACGAGTCCAAGATCCGGCAGATCAAGGCCGCGGGCGGCGACGTCTGTAGCGACGCAGACCTTGGCGTGACCGTCCCTAAGCGATTGCAGGGCGTCGTTGCGCTCGCGCTGGTTCATCTCGCCGGAGAGGCCCACGGCATGGAAGCCGCGCTCGCGCAGGCTGGCGTGGAGGTGGCGCACGGCTTCGCGGGTAGCGCAGAAAACGAGAGCGCCGCCAGCTTCGAAGTAGCGCAGCACGTTAACGACGGCGCGTTCGGTATCGCCAGGCGAGATGCGCAAGGCGCGGTAGTCGATGTCGCCATGCGGTTCGGTGGCGCTGGTGGTGTCGATGCGGACGGCGTCGCGCTGGTAATTCTTGGCCAGCATGGCGATGCCGCGCGCGATGGTGGCGGAGAACAGCAGCGTGCGGCGGGTTTCGGCGTTGGTCGCGTCAAGCAGCGTTTCAAGCTCCTCGCGGAAGCCCAGATCGAGCATCTCATCAGCTTCGTCCAGCACGGCGACTTTCAGGCCAGATAGATCGAGAAAGCCACGAGTGAGGTGGTCGCACAGGCGGCCTGGCGTGCCGATGACAATGTGGGCGCCGCGAGAGAGCTGCTGCTGTTCGGCTCGCACGCTCATGCCGCCGACGCACTGCACGATACGGGCGTTGGTGTCGGCGTAGAGCCATTCGAACTCACGGCTGATCTGCATCGCCAGTTCGCGCGTGGGCGCGATGATTAGGGCGAGCGGCTGCTGGCCCGGCGGGGCGAAGCGCTCGTTCTTATCAAGGAGGGTCGAGGCAAGCGCGAGGCCGAAGGCTACGGTCTTGCCCGAGCCGGTCTGGGCAGAGACCAGCATGTCGGCGTTGGGCCGTGCGGCATTCTGGTCAGCTTCGACGACAGCGAGCTGAACCGGCGTCGGCTCGGAATAGCCGCGCGCGGAAAGGGCGCGGTCGAGCGCGGGATGAACGGCGGGAAAGGGCATTGGAGGTCGTTTCGATAGGGCGGGCCGTCCCGGTTGCGGGGACCAGTGCGCAGGTGGGGAGGCCGGGTCTGGCGCGCGTGCCATACAGCAATTGTGGATAAAAGCCAGCGGACAAAACGCAGATGCAGCAAAGCCGCATCAGACTACGGCGCCAAAAAGGCGTCCGATCCCCGCTGTGACCAACATCGCCATGGCACCCCAAAAAACCACCCTTAAAACAGATTTCCAGATATTTGCACCGCCGGTGCGAGCCCCAAGGAAGCCCAGGAGAGCAAGGAAAGCGATCGAGGCTCCGCCGACCAAGAGTTCCAGCCCGCTGGCCGGCGCGACCAGAACGATGAGTAACGGCAGCGCAGCGCCAACAGAGAAAGTGATTGAAGAGGTGATCGCCGCCCGCACTGGTTGGGCGGTTGTGTACTCGGAGATTCCTAGTTCGTCGCGCGCATGAGCCTTGAGTGCATCCTTCGCCATGAGCTGGTCGGCGACCTGACGCGCCAGATGGGGATCGAGGCCGCGGTCGATGTATATCTGCGTCAGCTCCTGTTTTTCCATGTCCGGGCTGTCGGCTAGCTCGCGGGTCTCGCGGGCGAGGTCGGCCTTTTCCGTATCCGACTGCGAGCTGACCGAGACATACTCGCCTGCAGCCATCGACATTGCGCCTGCGACAAGGCCGGCGGCGCCAGCGACGAGAATGGCGCCGCGATCTGTTCCCGCGGCGGCGACTCCGACAATCAGACTGGCGGTTGAAACGATGCCGTCATTGGCCCCAAGCACGGCGGCGCGCAGCCAACCTATGCGCGCAACAGCATGGCGTTCGATATGGGGCTTAGTACGGGGCAAAGCGTTTCCTTGCGGTCCGCGAATTGGGGCGCGTCAGCAGACTAGCGCATTGAGATGGATCAAGCGAACTACTGGACTTCGTCCGAGTCCCATACGCCTCGGACGGCGATGTCGCTCTCGACCCCGATATTGTACCAGGCGAGACGGTCCTTCGAAGCGTTAACGATGATGAAGTGCTCGTGCGGCTTCATCGCCACGGTCAGCTGGTTGCGAAGCTGCTGGACGGTCTGCTTGGAGCGCAGGACCCACATGTCGCCCGCGGCGCGGGTCATTTTGCCAGCTTCGCGCAGGACGCGCTCGAACCGGTCATTGCCGGAGAGCAGGCGGGCGGCGATGAAATAGTTGCAGACGGGAACTTCGGTTTCGCCGGCGTCGAGGCGCGGATCGCCAAACTTGCGTTTCCGGGGGCCTTTGAAGTCCCAGCGGAGGTTGGGGTGATGGTCCGCGCGGTGGAAATCGGTGTCGACGCCGCAGGCGATGAAGGTGCCGGCCTGGACGCGGCCCTCTTTCAGGAAGTCGATCAGGCGGGAGCGGGGATAAGGGCCATAGATCTTGTCGGCAATCTTAATGCGCCACTTCACGCTTTCAAAAGGGGGTGGCGGCGTGTCCAACCCCTCTTCGTCGCCCGTCCCCACGGGCTCTCTGAGTTCAAGCGTGTCGCTCATAGAACAGCGTGTTCCGCAAACCCCTCTTTACCTTTACTTGTAGGGCAGGCCACCTTGTCCAAAGGTTAAGCGGAGCCGCCCATGAGCGCCTACGAATTCATAAAGACCGAGGTGGATGGTCGGCTTTTCATCGTCACGATCAACCGCCCGGACCAGCTGAATTGCCTGCATCCCATGGCAAATGCCGAGATGGGGCGGGCCTTCGACTCGTTCGCGGCCGATCCAGAACTGTGGGTCGCGATCGTCACCGGGGCTGGTGAAAGGGCGTTCTCGGCAGGCAATGACCTGAAATTTGCCGCATCCGGGCAGAAGTCTCCCGTGCCGATGCCAGCTTCCGGGTTCGGCGGACTGACGTCGCGCTATGACCTGTTCAAACCGGTGATAGCGGCGGTGAACGGGTTCGCGATGGGCGGCGGGTTCGAGATTGCCTTGGCGACCGACATCATCATCGCGGCGGAGAACGCGAAGTTCGCGCTGCCGGAACCGCGCGTCGGTTTCGCTGCGCTGGCGTCTGGCATGCACCGGCTTCCGCGGCAGGTGCCGCTGAAGAAGGCGATGGGCATGATGCTCACGGGACGGACGGTCGAAGCAAAGGAGGGCAAGGAGATTGGCTTCGTCACCGAAGTCGTGCCGCATAGCAAGGCGCTGGAGGAGGCCAAGCGTTGGGCGTCTATGATCCTCGAATGCTCGCCGATGGCGATCCGCTCGACAAAGGAAACGGTGGTCAAGGGACTCGATATTGCGAATTTCCAGCAGGCCTTCGAAACCAAGGTTCCGGGTATCGCCAAGCTGCTGGCTTCGGCGGATCACAAGGAAGGCCCGCGCGCCTTCGCCGAAAAGCGCAAACCGGTATGGAAGAATGAGGTCTGACTTGCGATTGACGCGGGCTGGGGCCAGCGGAGTATCGCGATGACGTCTGCGCCTGACTTTGCGCAACTTGCCGCCGCCCACGGCATCGAACTCGACAAGGACGCCTCCATGCTGCGTGTGGGCGGCGCGGACGACGAGTATTTCGGCGCGACGGCTCGCGATGCCTCCGGTGCCTACTGGATGCTGCGTGCGCCGCGGCGCGGTGATGTGCAGCTCGCTGGACGGCAGGAAGCCGTCGCACTCGATTTTGTGCGCGGCAAGGTTCCCATCGTCGTGCCGGCCTGGCAAGTGCATACGGACGAGCTGATCGCCTATCGCGTACTGCCCGGGGTGCCGGCGGCGGAGGTCGATCCACTGATGGGCGAACTCATCTGGCGCCTGCCGCAGGGCCGTGTGCCTGAGACGTTCAACGACAGCCTCGCCGCCGTGATGTCTAAGCTGCACGGGCTGGATATCGTGGCTGCTGAAGCGGCGGGCATCCCGGCCGTGACCGCGGATATCTTGCGCACGCGGATGAGGCTGCGCACAGAGGAGTGCAACTCGCTCGCGCCTGTTCCAGAGAAGCTATGGGGGCTCTGGCAGAGATGGATAGAAGGCGATGCATTCTGGCCGTCGCATGTCGCGCTGGTGAATGGCGACATCTATCATCCGCACCTGTTCGTCGATTCCGACTACCGCGTGGTCGGTGTCGATGACTGGTCAGGCGCGGAAATAACGGATCCCGCCACCGATTTCTCGCTCTACTTTGCTGCGGCCGGCCGAGAGGCGCTGGAGGATCTGCTGCGCCGCTACGAGCGGGAAGGCGGGCGCACATGGGCGCGCATGGCTGATCAGGCTGAGATGTACTACTGGGCCAGCCCGGTGCGCTTCGCCGCTTACGCCATGAAGACGGGTGATCTCTCACACCTGATGAACGTGAAGAACATGGTTCACCGCTACGCGTCGATGCTGGAAGACAGCGGTTACGAAAACTAACTCGGAGGTCGGGACCTACGGGTTGTCATTTCCGTGCAGCGTGCGGAAGTCTACTGCAAAGCCGCCCTCGATGTAACGCACGCAGGCGCCGGAGCGTTCGCCGATCTGGACGTGGTCGCCGATCATGGGTCGGGGACCAGCTGTTCGGAGGGCGACGCCAAAGATCGAGACGTCCGCAACGGCGCAGGCGATGGACACGCCATTGCCGTATTTCGCGATGACCTGGCCGCCGCCGGGCCGGCGTTCGCCTTCACGATCGTCGGTTAGGCCGAGGCGGTCCTTGTTGATCAGCCAGGTCAGCTGATCCGAAATCTTGTCGCGCTTGCGCGGCGGCACCTTGAACGCGACCGCATAGCCGATCTCGCTGAGCACGCGGACGACAACGCCTTCGACGCGGCCGATCCCATCTATGTAAAGGACGAGGTTTTCGTCCTTTCGGAGGGAGCGGGCGAGGTTGATGCGGAGGCCTCCGGCGCAGACATCGACGGTGGTGCAGGTGAATTCCTCACCATCGCCTGTGAGGCCGCGCACGCGCACGCTCCACATGACGCGCCGGTGCTTCCGCCGGTCGTGGCCTTCGGTGCGCCGGATCGACGGCTTTTCGACTGCTTGCGCCAACTGCATTGGTTGCCTCGAGCGCGGAGCGGGAGATCTGCAGCTGCCAAGGTTAACGTAACAATGGTTTACAAGCCCTTGCGGAGAGGAGTTGGCTGCTGCGCGGGCGGGGTCTTGCGACCGTCCGGCGGGTTGCGCGGCGCCGGACTGCGTTTGGTCAGTTCAGGGTGCTGGCGTGACGGGCAGTAGGGCGGTGGCGGCTTGCGGGTCACCGGGAGCTGACGATCCTGACGGCCGGCTGAAATGCAGGAGCTGGCGGGAAGATCGCCAGGGCCTGGAGCCGACGGAGCGGCCGGCCGCCGAGCGTGTCTTCGGGCGTCATGGTCTGGCAGAGCCCCAGGAAGCGGACTTCCGCACCGGGCCGGTCATAAAGCGGGGCCAGGACGAATTCGAGTTCGACGCGTTTGCCGACCAGCGTTTCGCCGCGGGCGTGGATCAGGGCTGGACCGCGATCGACGGCCGCAGTGATCAGCGCGGCGGCGACCAGGCGGCGGTCGGACTCGCTCCAGATCGACAGGAAATTGTGCTCGACCAGCTGGCGGCCGAACAGCTGTTCAATGGCATACCCGGCGCGGCGGAACGAATAGTCGCGCTCGGCGACCTGGTTAAGGACGAACAGGCGCCCGACCAGATCGGGATAGTCATCGGTTGTCGGGCTGTCCGGGCCATCTACCCCTTCTGACAGCCGACGCCAGGCGTCCAGGACGGCCCGGGTGTTCGGATGGGCTTTAAGCTCTTCCATAGAAATCTTTGCCACGCGCTACGTTCACCAGAATCCACCTGGCGCCGGGTAAACTCGCAATGCCCGGGCCATGAAGTGCGCTGCGAGAATTGCGTCCCGAAACTGAGCGTTTTCCCCCGCGAGGGGAGAAACAGGCCCGGCCTTTGCATCCCGGAAGGCGAGGCCTCGAGGAGACCTGAGATGAGCGTTTCATGGCGACACATGCTGGCGGGGGCCAGCATCGCGACGTTTGTCGCAACCATCGCGCTGACCGCGATGGGCCAGTGCAGCTCGTGCGCGCCGCCTTCACCTCCCCCGCCACCCCCCCTGGCCGGCAATTGCTGCCAGACGCCGCGCAGTCTCATCGTGAAAGTTCCCGGCGTGAACGTGGCCACCGCCAATGTGCGCGTCGGCGCGACATCGACCGTTGTCGCGGCGGCAGGCGTTTCTACCACATTGTCGTCGGGCGTAGTTACGTCCGGCGGCGGATCGGCCGGCGCGGGCGCCTTCATCGGCGGTGGCGGCGGCTATTACTCCAATCCGGGCGTAGCGCAGAGCACGATCAGCG
This sequence comes from Hyphomonadaceae bacterium, assembly GCA_947474455.1. Classification (GTDB taxonomy): domain Bacteria; phylum Pseudomonadota; class Alphaproteobacteria; order Caulobacterales; family Hyphomonadaceae; genus UBA7672. The sequence goes on from CANJIL010000025.1 coordinate 39,650, forward strand.
GGCTCGCCGTTGATGGCGGCTATGAGACCAAGCTTGTCGAGGCCGCGATCGCAGGCACGGAAGAATACTGCATCGACATGATCGTCGAGGAGTTCAAGATGCGCCCCGTTCAGGCGATGTGCATCGACGGCCGCAACACGCCGCACCCGGCTTCGCGAGTCGATGGCGAGATGTCGGTGAGCGGCAACTATGACGGCGAACTCTACCGATGTGTCGCGGGCACGCACATGCAGGTGACAATGGGCGAGATGGTCGACGGCAAGGCGAACTTCGACACAGCCGAGGCGTTCTCGTGCGCCAAGGGCGAGGCGCTTTACCATTCACGCGGCGGCGTGCTGCAATGCCGCTTGCAAACGCCTGCGCGCAATTGCAACGAGCGTTCGCTGCTGAGGAAGTTCGGCCCGGGCGTGAAGCTGGTCAGCGTCCCGCTGAAGAAGACGATCTGCGAGCCGGCGACGCGTCAGACCATCACCAAGGTCATCAAGGAAGTGAAAGTCCCGCGCCCGATCGTGGCGGGCAATCTCGTGCTCGATGGCGGCGTCGGGCAGGGCTACTAGGTCAATCTGAAGAGAGAGACGTTTGCGGGCAGTCAGCCTGGCGGCATCGCTTTGCGGATCGTCGCATTAGCCCAGCTTCACGATCTGTGCGCCTCCATCTTTGAATGATGAGCGTCATCTCACCTGCGAAGTGAGTACGCGCCGGCAATGAACACCGATACAATCATCCTCTATGCAGGTTGGGCTGCGCTTGCGGGAGCGCTGATTCCCGTGATGGCTGCGCTGTAGGGATCGGTTGGCCGGACACTGCAGAGTCCGCTGCATGCCTCGTTGATCGCGGTGGGCACGGCTGTCGTTGCGGTGGGTGTCGTCCTCTCGTTGTTCGCGCCCGCGAAGCCGGCGGGCAAGCTGTTCGCAGCGGCGTCGCCTATGTATGGTTCGGCGGTATGGCCACTGCGTTCTACGCGCAATGGCGCCGGCATAGTCCTGCTGCTCCACCCGCGTGATGACGCTTCAAACTCGTGCAGAGCTGGCATGAATAGCTCACAGGCTTTGTGGCCATGCGGATGGTCCGACAACGGAGGAAATCAATCGCTCCGGAATGATGTTCGGACCGTGGCCTACATAATGATCGGGCCCGCATCTGCCCTATCGCGGCTTGGTGGACACGACTGGCAGCGATGAAGACAGGCCGCCATCGACCGCCAGTACCTGACCGTTGACATAGCTTGCATCGTCGCTGGCGAGAAACAGTGCGACCTTCGCGATTTCGTCCGGCTTGCCGGCGCGGTGGAGCGGATTGAGCTGGCCGATGCGTGCCTCGGTTCCCTTCTCGCGGGCGCGATCAAAGATCATCTTCGTCATGTCCGTTTCGATGAGCCCCGGACAGATGCCGTTCACCCGGACGTTCGTGCCGGCGAGGCTATTGGCGGCAAGCGCGACGAGGGAAATCACTCCGGCCTTCTGTTCCCCGTCACGGCCTTTGAGACAGACAGCGGCGTTTTGCTAAAGGAGTGTTTTGGCTCATCGTAATCCTTGGAGGGATACGCGATGAGACAGAGGACTGGGCCGAACGGATCGGCCG
>CANJIL010000026.1 GCA_947474455.1 Hyphomonadaceae bacterium
GACCTCAAAAGGCCCACAAAACCTGCCCGAGTTTACCTGACAGAACCGAAAGAAAATCGAACAGCCAATCACAACACGCGAAGCCCACGCCCGGACTCTCACCGAGAATCCCGCCTGAGCAGCTCGATCTCGGTGACGCGCGCGTCACCGACGCGCCCGTAGTAATGGCGTTCCTAATCACGCAGGCCGCCAGCAGCTTCCACAGCGAGGCCATAGAGCCACCCTTGCCTCGCGCGTGAACCGTCCGCGCTTCCGGATGCAGGCAGGCGTGTGAGTCGATTCACCTATTGCCGAATGCTCTGGCGGCAGAGTTCAAGGGTGCTAGTATCAACCCCAGAATTACGATGGGGAGAATGCTCAATGAAGCGCTGGATCGTATTGGCGGCCGCTGTCGCGTTGGCCGGATGCACAACGTCGGCCATGTCGGTCAATTCACCTAACTCGAATTGGGTGGGCGCGTGGGGCGCTTCGCCAGCACCGCCCATGCCTGACAGCAAATCGTTCGAGAACCAGACCGTGCGCCAGGTCGTACGCCTCTCCGCCGCTGGCGAGCGGCTGCGCGTGCGGCTCACCAACGAATATGGCGAAGCCCCACTCGAGGTTGGAGCGATCACCGTTTCGCTCGCAGGTTCGGACGGAGCGCCGGTCGGAGCGCCTGTCCCGCTCACTTTTGGGGGGCGATCCTCCACCAGCATTCCGCGGTTCTCGCCGATGTTGAGCGACCCCGTCGCGCTGCCGGTCAAGGCGCTCGACCAGATCGTGATCAATCTCTACCTTCCGAAGGCGACCGGTAGATGCACCTGCCATGTGCGGGGCCTTGCCAGCACGCAGATTTCCGGGCCGGGCGACTTCACGCGCAGCGGCTTCGTGGCGGCCGATACATTCGTTCAGCGGGCTTTCCTGTCGGCGGTCGAGGTCGAAACAGCCGCGCCGACCCGCACTATCGTGACCTTCGGCGACTCGATCACCGATGGCACCGCATCGACCGTTGACGGCAACAAGCGCTGGACGGACGTCCTCGCCGAGCGGCTAAGCGTGGGCAAGAAGAACCGCTCTGTCTACAACGCCGGAATTAGCGGCAATCGTTTGCTGAGCTTCGGCCAGCCCGCGCAGGGCGAAGCGGCCATATCGCGGTTCGATCGCGACGTGCTGTCGGCCCCCAACGCCAGCTGGATGACGCTGCTGATCGGGATCAATGACATAGGCATGGGCGGCGAGAGTCGCCCCAGCGCTGAGGTAATCATCGCCGGCTATCGCCAGATCATCGATCGCGCACATGCGCACGGGCTGAAGATCTATGGCGCCACTCTCCTCCCGTATGAAGGCGCACGCTACTACTCACAATCCGGCGAGGCCGTGCGCCAAGCCGTGAACGCCTGGATACGGTCGAGCCGTGCGTTCGATGCAATGATCGATTTTGATGCGCTCATGAAGGATCCAGCGAATCCCAAGCGTATGAAGGCCGACTTGGCGAGCCCTGATTGGCTGCACCCGAACGACACCGGCTACAAAGTCATGGGCGATTCAATCGATCTGGCCCTGTTCAACTGAGGCCCCCTGCATCAACGAAAATAGCCTCACCGCGGAGCTGTCAGGCAAATGCGAAACGCCTGATCGGCCTGCATTTGCCTGCTGCCTTCCTGGCGCCAGACATTCTCCAGCTGATCGCGGACGGACGGCAGCCCGAGACCCTCACCGCTCAGGCTCTTCGCACGCAGGTGATCCCAGCTCTTTGGGAGGACCAGCGCGCCATGTTCGGCATCGCAAATCCCACTGCGAAAGCCGGCAAAGCAGTCCCTGCTCCGTGACGCACTTTCCCTGCTGATCTTGAGAAAATTCCCTGCTCTGCCGCACAGGGAATTCCCCGCTATGTCCCGGGGAGCGCGCGAGATTTTCCGGCTTCCAGGGTATGCGACAGCCCTAAAGGCGTTTCTTTCCCTGTAAATTCCCTGCTTGCAGGGAAAGTGGACGGCCAATTTGGCCATCAGAGACTTCGGCTGGAATTCGTTGTCGAATGCCGAATTGAGGCGGGATGAGAGACGCTCGAAGTCGCGAAATGCGCCGCAATGCGCGCGCTTTCGCGCGTCCAAAGTGGACAGTCTCCGGTCGGAGGAAAGGCTGGTGGAAGGGGCTGGATTCGAACCAGCGTAGCCGCGAGGCGCGAGATTTACAGTCTCGTGGATTTAACCACTCTCCCACCCTTCCAAGCCCGGCCGCGGCGGCTTGACGCCGACATGGATGAGACCGAAACGGGGTCCGGTCTCATTTGGGAGCGCGTCTTATAGTGACGAAGGATCGTCCACGCAACCGGTCGGGAAACGATCGGAAATCCGGCGCTTTTGGCGGCCGGGACGACGGAGCGACAGGCGCCGGACGCGGCCCAGGCGCGTTTCCGGAGAAACCCGGCGGCGGCCCGAAGAAGCCCGGCGGCGGGTTCCGTGGAAAGTCGGGACGAGACCCGAATTCGCAAGGTGAGCGACTGCGCGGCGAAGGTCGCTTCAAGCCACGCGACGGCGACCGCCCTCACCGCCCTGCACATCAGAACCGCCATGAGCGGCGCGATGCCGCGTTCGAGGAAAATGGCGAAGTCTGGATCTGGGGCATTCATGCCGCCGCCGCCGTGCTGGCCAATCCGAAGCGCAGGATAAGCAAGGCGTATGTGAGCCCCAACGCGGCGCGGCGCGCCGGACTTGATCTCGAAGCACTGCCGAAATTTGCAGAGCTTCTGGAGCCGCAGGACATCGACATGCGCCTGCCGCAAGGCGCGGTGCATCAGGGGCTGGCGGTTCGCTGCAGGCCGCTCGACGGGCCGGATATCTCGGATGCGGCTGTCCGGCCGGAAAAGCCGCTGGTGATCCTGGATCAGGTAACCGACCCGCAGAATGTCGGCGCGATCTTCCGCTCGGCAGCGGCGTTCGGCATTGCCGGCGTTGTGATGCAGACGCGCAATGCGCCGGCGCTCGGCGGCGCGTTGGCGAAGGCCGCAGCGGGCGCCATCGAACTCGTGGATGAGATACGAGCGGTCAATCTCTCGCGCGCGATCGATGAACTGACCGACGCTGGCTGGAAGGTCATTGGGCTCGATGGCGCCGCCGGGCAGACGATGGATGAGGCGTTCGCCGGCGATGAGCCTCTGGCGATCGTGATGGGCGCCGAAGGGGCCGGCCTTCGGCAGGGCGTTGCGAAGGCCTGCAGCGGACTGGCGCGAATTCCCATCGGGGCGCAGATGGAAAGCCTCAATGTTTCCAATGCGGCGGCGATCGCCTTCTACGAAGCATCCCGCCGCGCCGGGACTGCGCCCCCGGCCCCGAAAGCGAAGCCCTTACCCCAATCCGACGAGGATGAGCGCGGCGATGGATTTGGCGACGAAGCCGACTAGACTGCCGGACTGACGTTCAGGAGAGCTGCATGCGGAACGCCATCGTCGTCGTGTTAGCGGTCATCGCGGTTTTCGCGGCGGGCGTGTGGGCGCTTGGCCAGTTCGGCGGCGGGCTGACGGGCGGGATGGGCGAGCCAGCGGCGCCAATCGTGCGCGAACCCGAGATCGTGGTTGCGGCGGCGCCGGCCCAGCCGCCGGCGGATAATCCGCAGGCTTCCTTGCGCAGCACTTCCGCCACGGCGACGAAGCCGGTGACTCCTGCGCCAGTCCAGACAGCGCCGCCGGCAACGACTGAGCTGGCGGCCAAGGAGCCTCTTCCCGCTGAGCCCGCTGTACCTGTAACGCCCGTGACGCCGACGACGCCGGCCAAGCCCTCGTTGACCACGACACTTGATGGCAAGGGCGGCCTCCAGCTTCCTTCCCTGCCCGGCCAGCAACAGGCCCCAGCCCAACCGCCCGCGACGACGCCTGCTCAACCTGAACCGCAGGTGCAAGCGAGGGCCGCGCCGCCCGCTCAGCCGCAAGCGCCAACGCAGACGACGGCGCAGGCGCCCGAACCTCGTGTGACGCCGCAGCAGGCCAGCCCTCCGGCGGCCGCCGCGCCGGTGGGACTTGAGGCGCAGTTCAAGTCGCGGAAGGTGACCTACAACCGGCCGCCGCAGAAGTTGGCGTTGGAGAAGGCGATCGATGTGTCGCTCGTGATTAACGCGACCGAAGACGAGAATGCCGGACAGGAAGCGCTGCAGGGCTTCCCGGGCACGATCGTCGAGCGCGACATTGATCTCTCGGACACCGTCTCGGCGCAGCTGACCGGCGTGGGCTTCGACATTACATCGCAGACGGTCGAGCGGCAGCGGCTTTCGGGCAGGACGGTCAACCGGTGGGCGTGGCGCGTGACGCCGACTGAGGTGGGCCAGCACACACTGATCCTGGAGATATTCGGATACGCATCAGGTTCGCTCGATGCGGAGCCGCTGGATGCCTATCGCGATGTGATCGTTGTTGAGGTACAGCAGTTCGACCAGATTGTGAGCTGGGCGAAAAGTGTGCAGCCTTTGTTTGCCGTTCTGGCGGCGATGGCCGGGATCGGGTCTGCGATCTTTGCCTTCCTGCGTTTCCGGGAAGAGAAGAAGCAGACAAGGAAGCTGGGCCAGTAGCCTCTATTTGAATAGATCGATCGCCGTTATCGCCATCGCTTTCACACCCGTCGCGATGGTCGGATCGGGATCGGGCTGGAACTCCGAAGAATGGAGCGACGGCAGCGGCCTGCCGCCAGGCTGGATCGAGGCGTCGTATCTCGCCTGGCTGACGGCGCCGAGCCAGATCAGGGCGAGGGGAATTCTGTCGGTGGTGCGGCCATAGCGAGAGAAGTCTTCCCCGCCCATCGTCGGCTGCGCAGTGGCGATTTTCGTGGGGCCGAATTCCTTGGAGAGGATGCCTGAGACGCGCTCGACAAGTTTGGGGTCGTTGTAGAGCGACGGGGTGTAGTCGTCCTTTACGGATATCTCGGGCGCCTTGTCGCCTTCCAGACCGGCCGCTTGCGCTTCGGCCTTTGCGATGCGGGCGATGCCTTTGAGCAGCTTGTCGCGTGTCGTGTCGGCAAAGGAGCGGACGGTGAGCTGCATTTTCACTTCGTCCGGAATGACGTTGTGCTTGAAGCCGCCATTGATCGCGCCGACGGTCACGACCGCCGAATCCTGCGCGTCGATTTCGCGCGAGACCAGGGTTTGCAGGGTCGTGACGATGCGGGCGGCAACAACGATCGGGTCCTTCGCATCCTGGGGATAGGCGCCGTGGCCGCCGACGCCCTTCACCAGAATATCAACGCTGTCGACGTTCGCCATGACATAGCCAGAGCCGAGGCCGATCGACCCGGCGGGCAAGGCGGCGTTGTCATGCAGGGCGATGACGCGATCGGGTTTCGGGAAGCGGGTGTAGAGGCCGTCTTCGAGCATCGAGATCGAGCCGAGCCCAATTTCTTCCGCGGGCTGGGCGATCATCACGAGCGTGCCCTTCCATTCTGATTTGCGGTCGACGAGTTCGCGCGCCGTGCCGAGCCAGACGGTCATGTGGATGTCGTGGCCGCAGGCGTGCATGACGCCGGTTGCTTCTCCGCCCAGGCCGGTGTCACGCACGGTGGAGGCGTAAGGCAGGCCGGTCTTCTCGACGACGGGAAGAGCGTCCATGTCGGTGCGGATCATAAGCGTGGGCCCGGGGCCATTCTTCAGCACGGCGACGAAACCGTAACCGCCGACGCCATCGCGTACCTTGCCGTATTCCTTGATCACACGCTGCTTGGCCCATTTATCGCCGACGCGGGTTGTGACGGCAAAGCCGAGCTGCTGCATTTCCGCCGCGAGGACAGCGGAGGTTTTCTCTTCCTTGAAAGCGAGTTCGGGATTGCGATGCAGGTGCTCGTAGATCTGGCGGAGCGTCTTGCCGGCAGCGGTGAACGTCGCAGGTTCAGCGCTGGCCGGCTGGAGCGCAGCGGCGAGAAGTATGGCGCCGAGGGCTAGAACAGTTGGCTTCATGCTTGATCGCTCCCGAGTTCGATTGAGCGTGATAGCGGTTCGCTGGCGAGACGTCACCTCGACGCCATTCAATCTCGCGAGCGGGTGCGGTCCCTCAGGTGAGCGCAGGTTCTTGATTGGGATTGGGTGCGCCGTTAGGGCTTTGCGTAGCGCGCGGTTTTTTTAACCGCTTATCCCGGCGAAAGTCGGGATCCATCAGGAGCGAAGATGCGCCTTGCGCGCGATTGCAGCTTCAGGGCGGAACAAGCCGCGTGCTCTACCCTGGGTCCCGGCTTTCGCCGCGCTGAGCGAAACAGTGAGCTGATATTTTCGCTGGTGAGCCCACCAGGATTCTCGGGACGAGCCCGAGAATGATTTCGTGGGTGTAGCCCGGGTGGTGAGCACGCCGCCCTAGGCTGTCGCTTCGGGCATTCACTGCTCGTATTGGTCCGCCGGACCCATTCGTCCCCTTTGCGGCCTGCCGGCTCACGGTTCGACGGGCGCGCACCGCCTTCCCGCTCTTAGCCCTTCGCGCTTCGGCGGGAATGACGGGGCAAGCGAACCGGTCAGCCGCCGCCAAATCTTGTCGTCCATTCCGCGACTTGGGCATCTTCGATCTTGGTGAAGAGCTGTGGCGGGACCTGGATGGGCATGCCGGCCGGCAGGGCGTTCAGAAGAGCGGGATAGCCGCTCTTGTCTGGCTTCTCGAGTGGGAAGCTGCGGTTAGCTTCCGGGATGTTGAGGGCGTCGAGGATCTTCTTCGCGGTTTCCGGGATGATCGGTTGGGCGATGATGCCGAAGAGCGAGACAAGGTTAAGTCCGGTGCGGATCCCGACGGCAGCCTGGTCGACGCTGCTCTTGTAGGCGGTCCATGGCGCAGACTTGGTGATGTATTCATTGCCCGCAGCCCAGATCGCGCGGGTTTCGGCGGCGGCCTTGCGGAATTCCATCGCTTCGTAATGGGCGATGAGCTGCGGCAGGCGTGCGGCAAGTTCGTCGGCCATCCAGGCTTCGTGTTCGCCGGGCTCGCCGCCTCCCGGCACCTTGCCGTCGAATTTGGCGGCGGCGTATTTTGTGATGCGATTCACAAAATTGCCCAGCACGTCGTTGAGGTCGGAGTTGATGCCGGCCTTGAAGCCTTCCCAGGTGAAGGCGGTGTCAGAGCTCTCAGGGCTGTTGGCGATGAGGTACCAGCGCCAGTAGTCGCCGGGCAGAAGCTCAAGCGCCTGGTCCATGAAGACGCCGCGCTTCTGGCTGGTGGAGAACTTGCCGCCATACCAGTTGAGCCAGTTGAAGGCCTTGAGCTTGTCGACGAGCTTCCATGATTCTTCGGAGCCGAGGATGGTGACGGGGAATGAGACGGTGTGGAAGGCGACGTTGTCCTTGCCCATGAACTCGACATAGGTGACGTCGTCCGCACCCTTGTCGGTGCGCCACCAACGTTCCCAGTTTGCGCCTGTGGCTTCGGCCCACTCGACGGTCGAACCGATGTATTCGATGGGCGCGTCGAACCAGACGTAGAAGACCTTGTTCTCGAAACCGGGGCGCGGGCTGCCGTTACGTGTGACGGGCACGCCCCATGATAGATCGCGCGTGATCGAGCGGTCGATCAGGCCTTCGTCGAGCCATTTGTAGGCGATGGAGGTCGTGAGGTTGGGCCAGTCCTTCGCGCGGGCGTCGACGAAGGCGCGGACCTTGTCCTGCATTTTCGATTGCAGGAGGTAGAGATGACGCGTGTCTCGGATCTCGACATTACGCGAGCCGGAGACCGAAGAGTACGGGTTCTTGAGATCGATGGGGTCGAGCAGCGTTCCGCAATTGTCGCACTGGTCGCCGCGGGCCTTCTCGTAGCCGCAGTTGGGGCATGTGCCTTCGACATAGCGGTCGGGCAGGAAGCGTTTGTCGTCGACCGAGTAGACCTGTTTCGAGGTACGCTCGTCGATCAGGCCCTTGTCTTCGAGGACGTCGGCAAAGTGCTGCGTCAGGTCGCGGTTGGGGCGGTTTGAGGAGCGGCCGAACCAGTCGAACGACAGGGAGAAGCCCTGCCCGACACGCTTCTGTATGTCGTGCTGTTCGGCACAATATTCGGCGACGGTCTGCCCCGCTTCAATGGCGGCGAGTTCGGCGGGCGTGCCGTGCTCGTCGGTGGCGCAGATGAAGAGGACTTCGTGGCCGGCGGCGCGGTTGAAACGCGCATAAACGTCCGCCGGAAGCATCGAGCCGGCGAGGTTGCCGAGGTGCTTCACGCCGTTGATGTAGGGCAGGGCCGAGGTGATGAGGATACGCGCCATGCTTTAGTCCGCAGTGTCCAAGAGATGGCGGCTTGTAACATGGAGCGTCGCCAACGCCAGCTCCAACGCTGCGCTCGCAGAATGCTGAATTCAGGTGATTTGCAGACGACCCGGATCAGCCGATCTTGCGGAATTGCGGCGCGCCGGCGACGCGGATCACGACTGCACGGTCAGCCACCGACTCGGCGGCCGGGGCGAGGGAGGGCTGGCCCGCGAGGACGACTTTCACGCCGAGGCGCTGGAACGCGTCGGAAACGGCCTTGGCGCGGTCGGGGCCGGATTTAACCTCGGCAACCACCTGCCCTGAGCAGGCCTTTGCGTCTGTCGCAACGCGCTCGACCAGCTGCTGGGAGAATGCGTTGAAGGCGGTGCTGTCGGCATCGAAATAGATCGACACCGCACGGCCCGGGCAGGAAGCGGGAGCCTGAGCAGAGGCGCTGTCATAGACGAAGCCACAGAGGCCAATGATGGCTGCGCCGACAGTCAGTGCAGTGAGTGGTTGCATTGTTCGTCTCCCAGCCTCGTCCGGTCCCAAACTGCCAGGATCCAACTTAGTTTCGAGACAGGCCTCCCAATGGCGCGATCTGGACGGATTATGGCGCGCTCGGGGTCATTTTCGGCTAATTGCCGGGGGCTTGCGCAGGAACGCTGCGGCGCCTATTCCCCGTGTCCCAAGCGCCGGATTAGCTCAGCGGTAGAGCAGCGGTTTTGTAAACCGAAGGTCGGGGGTTCAATCCCCTCATCCGGCACCACGGCTTGCTGTTCGTCATGTGACGGATCAGCCGATTGATTAAACAACTCCCACTTTTTCAGCAGCTTGGCGCCTTGCGCATCTATCGCGGGCTTGCGCCTACGATAATGTGATCATGGGCGGGAAACTGGTCTGGGGACGCAGGAGGTCTATCTGGGGACGAAACGCATCTGGCGCGGGCTTTCGCTTGCGGCTGCTGGGGTTCTTGCAGCCGTGGCGTTGCAAGGATGCGGCGGGCCAGCCGGCAATGAGGCGCAGACCGTTATCGGCAAGGATCAGGGTCCGCAGCTCGAGACGCGGCAGGGTAATTCGCCGCGCGCGGGCGGTTCTGGCGAGTTCGAATTCGTGCGCTATGCGATCGACGTGTCGCGTGATCTGCCGCGCGCGTGCCTGACCTTCTCTTCCACGCTCAATCCGACGACGGATTATCGTCCCTTCCTCGATCTCGGGAACGGACCGCCGATCGCGTTGCAGACGGAAGGCGCCAATCTGTGCATCGGCGGCCTAACGTTTGGCGCTGACCGGGACATCACCATCCGCTCCGGCCTGCCCGCGAATGACGGGCGGACGCTGCCGTTCGAAGAGACGGTGGGCATCTCGTTCGGCGACCGGCCGGCCTATGTCGGCTTCAAGGGCGATGGCGTGATCCTGCCGCGCATCGATGCGGACGGGCTCGGGCTAGAGACGGTGAACGTCGACAAGGTGAAGGTGACGATCTCGCGCATCACGGATCGCGCGCTTGCCTTCAAGACCATCAGCCGGGGCTATTCGCACAGCCAGGGCGGTTATGGATACATGGACTATAATTCCGAAGTCTATGATGTGGCCGAACCAGTTTGGACCGGGGAGCTCGACACTCCGGGATCGCCCAATACCGCAAAGACCACGGTGTTCCCGATCGCGAAGGCTTTGCCGAAGCTGCAGCCGGGGGCGTACTTCGTCGAGCTGGATCAGCTGGATTCGTCTGGCGACGTTCCGAACAACGCGGCGCGGGCCAAGCGCTGGCTGGTGATCACTGACCTCGCGCTGACGACCTACACCGGCAATGACGGCATGTCGGCGACGATCCGGTCTTTGCAATCGGCCAAGGCGATGTCGGGCGTGAAGCTGGAGCTGATCGCGCGCAACAACGAGATCCTGGCGCGCGGCGATAGCGATGGCTCAGGACGCGTGAGCTTCTCCGGTCCGATCATACGGGGTGAAGGCAATGTCGCGCCGCGCCTGTTGATGGCGTATGCGCCGAACGGCGATTTCGCGATCCTCGATCTTGATCGTTCCCCGGTTGACCTGACCGAGCGGGACATTGGCGGGCGGACGCCTGCGCAGGCAGCGGATGCGTTCGTCTATACCGAGCGCGGCGTTTATCGTCCGGGTGAGCGGGTCTACATCACGTCGCTGATCCGCGATGCTGCGGCGAACTCGACGAATAACCGCGCGGGCTCTGTTATCGTTTATGGCCCGAACGGGCTTGAGGCGGGTCGACTGCGCTTCAAGGACGCCAAGGAATTCAATGGAGCGATCTCCTACCCATTCGATGTGCCGCGCACTGCGGCGCGCGGCAATTGGCGGATTTCGACCGAGATCGATGGCATTGGCGCTGTCGGCAGCGAAAGCTTTTCGGTTGAGGATTTCGTGCCGCAGCGAATCGCGCTGGATGTGCAGGCGGACGACAAGACGCCGATGCGGGCCAATGAGACGCGGCCCATCACGGCAAGTGTTCGTTTTCTCTATGGCGCGCCTGGCGCCGACCTGCCGGTCGAAGGTAATGTGCGGGTCGAGACCGATCCCAATCCCTTTCCGGATCTCAAGGGCTATGCGTTCGGTCGGCATGACGAGGAGTTCCGCGAGTCGACCTTTGATCTTGCGACAGCGACCACGGACAATTCCGGCCGGACCGTCATCTCCCTTGATCCACGCGCCGCAGAGAACGCGATGTCGTCGCGCCCGCTGCGTCTGCGCGCCGTGGTTTCGGCGATCGAGCCAGGCGGACGGGCTGTGCGGGACGATGTCCGCGTCTCCTACAGACCGGCGGAGCGTTATCTCGGCGTGAAGCCGGCCTTCGATGACCGCTCGTCGAAGGAAGGCGAAGCGGCGAATTTCGAGGTCGTATCGGTGGATCGCAACGGCGCACTTAAGGCCGCGACGATCAACTGGCGCCTCGTGCGCATCGACTGGAAATATGACTGGTACCGAGCAGATGGCGGAGACTGGCAGTGGCGCCAGTCGCGACGGGTTGTCGAACTGGAGTCCGGCAATCTCAGGGTCGCCGAGGGCCAGCGCGGCGCGATCAAGACGCGCGCGCTCGATTATGGCGACTTCGAACTCTACCTCACCGAGGAGGCCAATGGCGGGGAGGCTTCCTACGCCTTCTGGTCGGGCTGGGGCGGCACGCCTGTTGACGGCGTCGAGGCGCCGGATCGGGTGCGTGTACAGGTTCCCGATAAGCTGCCGGGCATCGGCAACGATGTCGATGTGACGATCGTTGCGCCCTATGCAGGCGAAGCAGAAATCGTGGTGGCGTCGGAGAATGTGATCTCGACGCGCAGCATCACCGTCAAAGCGAATGAAGGCACGCATGTGAAACTGCCTGTGACGCGGGCCTGGGGGGCGGGCGTCTATGTCATGGCGACGGTCTATACGCCGCGCGATGCGGTCAAGACGCCGAAGCCGCGGCGCGCCGTGGGCGTTGCCCATGTTGCTGTCGATGTGGCCCCGCGAACGTTCAAGCTGGATCTGGCCGCGCCGCAGGTGCAGCGCCCGAACAGCAAGATGACGGTGAACATCACCGCCACAGGACCGACCGACGATGCCTACGTGCAACTGGCGGCGGTGGATGAAGGCATCCTTCTCCTGACCGGGTTCAAGTCACCCGATCCGGTCGATTACTTCTTCGGCAAGCGTCGTCTGGGCGTTGAACTGCGCGACGATTATGGCCGCCTGCTTGATCCCAACCAGGGCGCGGCTGGCAATATCCGCCAGGGCGGCGACCAGATTGGAGGCGCCGGGCTGACCGTCGTGCCGACCATGTCGGTGGCGCTGGTATCTACGCCGGTGAAGCTGAGCGGCGGCAAGGCGTCGGTGACGTTCGATGTGCCGGCGTTCAATGGCGAGCTGCGCCTGATGGCTGTGGCGTGGTCGAACTCTGGCGTCGGCGGCGCTTCAAAGCCGGTGACCGTCCGCGACCAGGTGCCGGCGCTGATGGCGCTGCCGCGCTTCCTGTCTCCAGGAGACACCGCAACGGCGACGCTGACACTTGACAACGTCGAGGGCGCGGCCGGCGTGTACAATGCGGCGATCCAGGCGACGGCGCCAGTGCGCGCCGTAACGGGCGCCCTTTCGACGAACCTCAACCGCGGCCAGCGCAGCGATATCGACGCGGCGTTCTCGGCAGCGTCGGAAGGCATCTCGAACGTGTCGTTCAACGTGACGGGCCCGGGCAATTATGCCGTCTCGCGCACCTATCCGATCCAGGCGCGGTCGGCGTGGATGCCAGCGAGCTACGTGCAGCGCACGACGATCCAGCCGGGGGCGGCCTTCTCTCCCGCCGCGGATTCGCTGAGCTCTTTCGTGACGGGCTCGGGCTATGTGCAGGTCTCGTTCTCGCCCATCCCTATGGACGCCGCCGCGCTGTATGACTCGCTCGATCAGTATCCCTATGGATGCACGGAGCAGATCACGAGCCGCGCGCTGCCTCTGCTTTATGCCGGCCAGATCGCGGCGTTGGCCGGACGCAAGACGCCGGGCGACCTGCGCAATCAGACCCAGGAAGCGGTATCGACACTGCTGAGCCGTCAGGGTGCGGATGGGGCGTTCGGTCTATGGCGCACGGGCGATGCGCTTTCGACGCCGTGGTTGGGCGCATACGCGACGGATTTCCTGTTCCGCGCAAAAGCGGCTGGCTATGTTGTGCCGGATGCAGCGCTCGACAAAGCGTATGACGCGCTTGAGGAATTTGCTGTCCGCGAGAGCCGCTATTCCTCGAGCTATGACTTCGAGGTGCTTGAGAGCCGCTACAACAACGACACCGAACAGAAACTGATGGATCGCTCGGTTGCCTACGCCTCCTATGTGCTGGCGAAAGCCGGGCGCATGGACAGGGCGCGGCTGCGCTATCTGCACGACGACCGGCTGGGCCGCACCGATGGTCCGCTGGCCAAGGCGCAGATCGCCGCCGCGCTCTACATGATCGGCGACAATGCGCGCGCCAAATCAGCCTTCGACCAGGCCGAGGCGGCGATTGGTTACGTCAACAGTGGCGACTATTACCAGACATCGCGTCGTGACCTCGCCGGCGTTCTGGCGCTGGCGCAGGAAGCGAAGCAGACCGAGCGCGTGCGGCGGCTGTCGCAGCGCGTGGCGCAGGATCTGCCGGAGCCGGATCGCCTGACGACGCAGGAGAAGGCCTTCCTTCTTCTCGCCGCCAACGCGCTTTCTGGCGGTCAGTCTGCGGTGAACGTCGCCGTCCAGGGCCAGGCGGATACCGTCTCGGCGGGCGTCTACAAGATGCGCGACCAGCAGATGCGTGCGCCCCCGGCGTTCACGAACCGTGGTCAGAGCCAGCTCTGGGTCACGTCGATCGCGCGCGGCTCCCCGGCTTCGGCGCCAGCGCCGACAGGCGATGGCATGACAGCGATCAAGCAGCTGTGGACCCCGGGCGGAAACGCTGTCGACGGTGCGAGCTTCCGGCAGGGCGACAGGATCATCGTGGCGATCACGGTGGGCGCGTCCGAAATGCGGACGACGCCGCTGGTCGTGGCCGATCTTCTGCCGGCCGGCTTCGAGATAGAAGCTGTGCTGCGGCCGGAAGATGCTGGCGCCAACGGGCCGTATCGCTTCCTCGGGACCCTGGTGGCGCCGAACATAGCCGAAGCGCGGGATGACCGCTTTGTGGCGGCGTTCGACCTCTACGACCAGAAACGGGAGACGGTGGCATACATGGTTCGCGCGGTGACGCCCGGCTCGTTCACGATGCCCGGCGTGGTGGCGGAGGACATGTATCGTCCGGACACTTATGCCCGCACGGTCTCACGCACAATCACGGTGGCGAAGCGGTAGGATGGCCGATTTAGCGGCAGGCGCGGCTAAGCGAGGTTCGCCATGAGCGAACCCGTCACGCCGCGCTGGCGCAGCGCGCTGGACTATCTCAATCCGCGCAACTGGTTTTGGCCGGAGGAATGGTGGCGCAAGGCGGCGCTGGTGACGCTGTATGTTCTGCTGCCTATCCTGATGCTGGATGCGCTATTTCCGCCGCCACTCACGCGCTTTCAGCAAGTGTCTGGCGTGGTGATGGACCGGCGCGGGGCAGTACTGCGCGTGTTTCCTGTCGATGACGGCAAGTGGCGCATGCGTGCACATGTCGAGGAGCTCGATCCCGATTTCCTGTCAGCGCTGATGGCCTATGAAGACAAGCGGTTCATGAGCCATAGCGGCGTCGATTTCGCCGCGCTGACGCGCGCGGCGGGATCGCTGGTCACGTCGGGGCGGATCGTCTCTGGCGGATCGACCATAACTATGCAGACGGCGCGGCTGCTCGAGCCGCGGGCGCGCAATGTCGTCTCCAAGATCATCGAGTCGGTGCGGGCATGGCAGCTTGAACGGCGGTATACAAAGAATGAGATCCTCGAACTCTATCTGACGCTGGCCCCTTATGGCGGGAACCTTGAGGGCGTACGGGCGGCTGCGTGGGCTTATTTCGGGCGCGAGCCGGATAATCTTTCGCCGGACCAGATCGCGATGCTGATCGCACTGCCGCAATCCCCCGAGGCGCGGCGGCCGGATCTGCATCCGCAGGCGGCCATTGTGGCGCGCGAGCGCGTGCTGATGCGACTGGCGGATGAGGGGGTGTTCGCGAAGGATCTCGCCACGGAGTCGGCGGACTATCCGGCGCCCAAGCGCAACGACTTCCCCACGCTGGCCTGGCATGCTTCTGAAGAAGCGGTGCGGCGTGCGGGCGATCCGGACAATGTGCGCACGACGCTGGATCTCGCCCTGCAGAAGGAAGTCGAGCAGCTGGCGACACGGGCGGCGGGACCGTCGCGCGAGGGTGCGCAGGTTGCGATCATGGTGGTGGACATTGCGAGCCGCGAAGTGCGCGCGGTAGCGGGGTCGGCCAACAGGGCCTCGCCGGGGGGGTGGATCGACCTGACAAATCGACCGCGGTCGCCGGGTTCGACGCTGAAGCCGTTCATCTACGGGCTGGCGTTCGATGATGGCGTGGCCTCGCCCGACACGCGGATTTCGGATGCGCCGCGGAGGTTTGCGAGTTATCGGCCGGATAACTTCGATCGGACTTTCCGCGGCGATGTTACTGTGGCGCAGGCGCTGCAGCATTCGCTGAACGTGCCAGCGGTGTCGGCGTTGGATGCGGTAGGGGCGCAGCGGTTTGCATCGGCGCTTGCGTTTGCGGGCGCTGATCTCTCCATGCCGCTGACGGCGGATGAGGACGCCGGGCTGGCCATTGCGCTGGGCGGCGCAGGCATGACGGTGCGCGATGTGGCGCTGCTTTATGCCGCGCTGGGCGATGACGGCCGGGCGCTGCCGCTTCACTGGCTGAAATCTGAGAGCGAGGCGGCGCTGGTGAAGCCGGACAAGGCGGGGCAGATCATGTCGGCGCAGTCGGCGCGGCAGATCGTGGAGATACTGGGATCAGCGCCTGCGCCGGCGGGTCGGATGCCGGCATTGCTAACGCAGGAAGCGCCCGTGATCGCTTTCAAGACAGGCACGTCCTATGGCTTCCGTGACGCGTGGGCGGCGGGCACGGGCAGCGGGCATGCGGTGGTGGTGTGGATCGGGCGGGCCGATTCCTCGCCGCGGCCGGGAGTGACGGGGCGCGATGCGGCGCTCCCGGTACTGTTCGACGTGTATGATGCGATCTCGCGGATCACGCCGCGGCGCTCGTCGGGGCCGCCGCTGCGCGAGGAAATTGCGGGCGGGCATGTGCCGCCGTCTGCCTTGGCGCGGTTCGAGCGACAGAATGCACCGCCGCAGATCCTCTTCCCACCGGATGGGGCCGAAGTGTGGAAGGACGAGGAACATACATCGTTCGTGCTGGCGGCCGAGGGACGGGGCAAGCTGGCGTGGTATGTCGATGGCAAGGCGTTGGCCCGCAACGTGGCAGGCGATTCCGTGTGGCGGCCGCGCGATTCGGGATTTTATGAGCTGTTCGTGGTCGACGATGCAGGACGCACTGCGAAGTCGCGCGTGCGGATCATGACACCCGCCAGCTAGCGCGTCAGCGCTTGCACAAGGTCGTTGGTGAGGATGGCGCGGCGGCCACCCGCGATCAGGTCATCGACAACAGCTTTCGGCAGGCTGACCGCGGTCGCCGCGGCGCCGAGGCGTTCGTGCTGATCTGGCGGAAGATCCGCGAAGGAGACGGTGTCGAAGCGGAACTGAACGTCCTTGCAGTTCCAGTCTTCGCCTGCACCGAGACTGCGGGCCTCCTCCGGCGTCAGGGCGCAACGCCAGGCGATGAGATCACGCTGCCATTCGGCGAGGACGCTGCCGAAGGCGTCGCTGGCTGCGCGTTTGGGTGCATTGATCGAGACGCTGAGCATGGCATCGACGAGTTGCGCGGCATCAGGACCTTCGGCCTTCATCGCCCAGTCGCCGTCCGCATTTCTCTCGGAGTTGACGAGAAGGAATGTCATGCGGCGGATTTTGACGGCGTCGCGGGCGGAATACGGGCCATAGGGCTTGCCTGCGGCGCGGCGAATGGTGACGAGGCTCGACAAGCCAAAATTGTCAGCCACGCCGCCGTCGGTGAGATGCAGGTACTTCATGCGGGACGGATCGCGATACGCCTCGAAAGCGCGCGCCGTTTCACGCAAAAGCATAGGTGAGGCGCGATCGCGACTGGCGGCTTCAACCCAAGGCGGCATAGGCGCGGGGCATTCGCCTTCCGGCAGCTTTACAACTATAGGACGAAAAGCGACCGGCACGGACATTGAAGCTGCAACCGCGTCCGCGATGCGGACTGAGCCCAGGTCACTGCAGATCGCCTGGAAGTACGGCGTGGCGAACGCGAAGGGCGTGCCGTTGTAGAGGTCGGCCGAGTTAATGATGATACGTGGCCGGTTCGGCAAGTCGCGCATATGGCCGCCGGAATAGACTTCCTTGTCGAGCCAGTTGGCGAGCTTGTCGGGGCCGTTTAATCCGCCCTGCATCAGGCGTTGCCAGTTCTCAGGCGACATCGGGCTGGTGTGGAGTTGGCTTTGCCAATCCTTGTCGAGCATGTCGGCGCGGAACCGATCCAGACCAGCCGCGCCGTGAAGACCGAAATACGCTGCGATCGTGGAGCCGCCCGAGACCGATGTAACAAGCACCACCTTGTCGATCAGCGCACGACCATCAACACCCCTCAGGTCACGCAATTGGAGCAATACGCCGAGTGAGAACGAGGCGGCGCGGGCGCCGCCGCCGGACAACGCCAGCGCGATGGCATCGCCGTTGATGCCGAGTTCGATCTCGACTGGCGCCGGCGGCGGTGCGGTGATCGACTGGTTAATCGGCGTCGTGTCGGGCGCGGATACGCATGCCGTGGTCAGCGCAGCGAAAGCGATTGCGGCGAAACGCATGAATTATCCTCGACTTGCTTGATCAGCTTGGCGCTGAGCGGGGCGCGATGTCCAGCGGGGACGGATCAGGCCTGTGTCTTTCTCGCGCGCGAGACGAGTCTCAGCGTGGAGGGATCGCGTTTGCCGGGGTCTTCGCCTGCGATGGCGCTGTCGAGTTGTTCGGCGAGCACCTTGCCGAGCTCGACGCCCCATTGGTCGAACGGATTGATGCCCCAGAGGATGCCGGCGGAGAAGGTACGGTGCTCGTAGAGCGCAATCAGCGCGCCGACGCTCTCGGGCGAAAGGGTGTCGAGCAGGATGGTAGTGGAGCCGCGGCCGCCTTCCATGTGCATGTGAACGGCTTGCGCCGTGGCTTTCTCAGCGGACATACCCTTAGCAAGCAGTTCCTTTTCCGCTGCTTCACGGCTGCGCCCTTCAAGAAGACCCTCTGCTTGCGCGAAGGCGTTGGCGAGCAGGGCCCGGCCCCGCGCCTTGTCACCGGCGCCGGCATTCAGCGCGGCGACGAACTCGATCGAGGTGTCGCGCAGGCCCTGATGCAGAAGCTGGTGAAAGGAGTGCTGCCCGAGCGTTCCGACCGAACCCCAGACGATCGGAGCGGTGGGCGCGATCAAGCCGCCGGGCGCGTCCGAGACGTTTTTGCCGTTCGATTCCATTTCGAGTTGCTGCAGGAATTCCGGCAGCTTGCGCAGACGATGGGCGTAAGCGAGGACTGTGCGCGTCGGCGCGCCGTCCTTGTTTGAGTGGCGGAACACATCAAGCATGGCGAGCTTTGCGGGCACGTTACGGTCGAGCGGCGTATCGCGGAAGTGGGCGTCCATCTCAACGGCGCCTTTCAGAAAACCGCCCCACACATTGACGCCTAGCGCGATCTGCAGCGAGAGGCCCACGGAGGACCAGACGGAATAACGACCGCCTACGCTCTCATCCATCGGGAAGATGCGATCCTCGGCTGCGCCCCAGGCCTTTGCCTTGCCGATCGCGGAGGAGACGGCTGCGAGGTGATTGTTGGCTTGGGTTTCGCCGAGCGCCTTCACGAGCCATTCGCGGGCGAGCAGCGCGTTGGAGGCGGTCTCGGGCGTCTTGAAGGATTTGGACACGACGAGGACCAGAGTGGTCTTGGGATCGAGATCGGCGGTGGCTTCGGCGAAGTCTTCCGGGTCGACGTTGGCGACGAAGCGGATTTGCGGGCCCTTGGAGGCGTAGTTGCGTAACGCATCCCAGATCAGGCGGGGGCCGAGGTCAGAGCCGCCGATGCCGACATGAAGGATCGTTCTGACCGTGAAACCAAGCCCGCCGCTGGCGGCTTTCTCCGCGAACGTTGCGGCCTTCTCGGCCTCGCGCGCCATGGCTTCGGCGGCCGGGATGCCTTTGCCGGCGCCGCGCGAGGTCCAATGAAGCGCCGGTCGATTTTCCGAGACGTTGACGATTTCGCCCGCGAACAGCGAGCGGATCTTGTCTTTCAGGCGACGTTCCTCGGCCAACCCCTGAAGGGCGGCCATGGCGCCCTCGTCGATAAACTGCTTTGCGACGTCGGCTTCCAGATGGGGGGCGGGCCAGATGAAGGCATCGAGATCGTTGCGGTTTGCGATGGTTTGCAGGGTTTTTTTGCTCAACCGCGCGTACTCGGCCTCGACCTTTTTCCAGCTGGAGAGCGTCATTTTGCGGAATTCCCTTCGCGCAGCGGATGGTCTGAAGAATTTGGCGCAGACCGATGCAATCGGCGAGCCCAGATGCCGCAGAAGCGGCGATTAACATGATCGAGTGTGAGGCGTTATGCGGCCTGCTTATCTGATTCCGGCGATTGTGGCGGGCGTTCTGGCCCTTTCCGCCTGTGGCGAGAGCGCTCCAGCGGCGCCGGCGGGCCCGGCCGTGCCGGTTCCGACGCTTGAAGAGCTGCCTGCGCCCTACAACGAAGCGGATGTTGAAACCGGAAAGGGCCTATTCGGGCGACAATGCGCTGCGTGCCATTACCTGGTCGCCGACAAGGGGCATCTGGTCGGCCCCAACCTGCACGGCGTGTTCGAGCGTGGAACGGGCAAGGCTGCTGGCTATGCCTATTCGAACGCGCTCAAGAATTTCGATCATCCCGCATGGACGCCTGACCTGCTGGAGCAATGGCTGCTCGCGCCGCAGGGGTTCGTTCCCGGCACGTCGATGTTCTTCAACGGGATCAAGGATCCGATGGAACGCCGCGCCCTGATTGCATATCTGCTGATCGAGACTCGGAAATAGCTAGAGCGAGAATTGCTCGCGCAATATGCGCTCGTCGAGCGCGTGGCCTTGGTCGAAGAGCATCGTGAGCGACTTGGCGTGATCCCCGCGGATCTCGACGCGGGCGACGTCGCGCACTTCCTGCGTGTCCGCGGATGCAGCGACGGGGCGGCGCACGGGATCCAGCACCTCGATTTCGACCCGCGCGTCGTGGCGCAGTAGCGCTCCGCGCCAGCGCCTTGGGCGGAAAGGCGAGATCGGGGTGAGCGCGAGCAGGTTAGCGCCGATCGGCAATATAGGTCCGTGGGCGGAAAGATTGTAGGCGGTTGAGCCGGCAGGCGTCGCGACCAGCACGCCATCAGCCGCGAGATCAGCGAGACGCTCCTTGCCGTCAACCATGATGCGCAGCTTGGCCGTCTGTGCCGTCTGCCGCAGCAGCGAGACTTCGTTGATGGCCTGAAGATGGGTGACCTTTCCCTTGACCGCCACCGCCGTCATGGCGAGCGGGTGGATCACGGCGCACACGGCGACCTCGAGCCGGGCCGGAAGATCTTCCTCGGAATAGTCGTTCATCAGGAAGCCGACCGTACCGCGGTGCATGCCATAGACGGGCAGCCTGTCGGCATAGCGGCCGCGCAGGGTTTCCAGCATCCAGCCATCCCCGCCTAGAGCCACGATGACGTCGGCTCTACTGGCGGGGCTCTGGCCATAACGCCGGGTCATCTGCTCCAGCGCCTGACGCGCCTCCGGCTTGGCCGACGCGGTGAAATGGATCTTGGGGTCGGCCATGTTCAGGTCCTGCTGCCGCGCCCCTATAGCGCTGAAATCCGGAAATGACGACAGAATGACTTTTGCGACCGGGCAGGATAAAAATGCTCCCAGCAGGAGATTTTCCGATGGCCGATGATCTCAAGTCCATGAGCGTCAAGGATCGCTGCAGCGCGGAAGAATGGAAAGTCCGCGTGGAACTGGCCGCGCTTTACAGGCTGGTCGCCCTGCACGGATGGGACGACATGATCTTCACCCACATATCGGCCCGCGCGCCGGGGCCGGAGCACCACTTCCTGATCAACCCCTATGGCTATTTCTTCGACGAGATGACGGCGTCGTCTCTGGTGAAGGTCGATCTCGATGGCAATATCGTTGAACCGACCGAGCACATGATCAACCCGGCGGGGTTCACCATCCACTCGGCGATCCATGCAGCGCGCGAGGATGCCAAGTTCGTGCTGCATGTCCATACGGATGCCGGCATCGCAGTAGCGGCCACCAAGGAGGGCCTGCTGCCGATCAGCCAGCATGCGCTGATCGCGCTGCCGAACCTTGCCTATCACGACTATGAAGGCATCGCGCTCGATCTCGACGAGCGCGAGCGGCTGGTGAGGGATCTTGGCGACAAGACCGCGCTGATGCTGTGGAACCATGGCACGCTCTCGGTGGGAGAAACCGCGGGTGAGTGTTGGGTGCAAATCTTCTTCCTCGAGCGCGCCTGCCAGATACAGGTGATGGCGTCGGCGCAGGGCCGCGAGCACCTGCGCATCGCGCCTGAAGAGTCCATCGAAACGGTGAAAGAACAGCAGGCCATGGCGCGCAAGTTCGGCGGCATGCTGGCCTGGCCGGGCTGCCTTAGGAAGCTGGATCGCGAGTCGCCAGGATACGACAGCTAGGTGACTATCCCGGGGGCGACGGCTGGGGAACGGGGCGCGGGGGACGCGGGGCATACCATTTGTTGCCGGATCGGCTGCGCTGGCCTCTCCAGCGGATGAGGCGCCTGGGCTGAGGGCCAGGCCGCGCAGCAATGGTTTGCGAACATGTCGCTCGAGACCGGCGAAGCTTGGCGCACGGACGATTTTGTCGGGCCTGGGCTTAGCGGCGGCTGGACGCTCAAGACGCCAAGGTCGAGAGCGAGATACGGATAAGCGATCTCAATGAAGACCGGTCCGGCTTTAAGGTTGGGCGCGCAAAAGGCGTTTGGACTGACCGATAGAACCTCCTTTTCGCAGTGGGCGTCGTTGCTGGGCGGGGAAGCGATGGAACGACCGGAGCGCCAAGGTGGAGACTATGAAGCCCCGGCGGCGATTGGAGCCTCCTTCTCGCTGTTTGGGCGCGAGGGAATTGTAACCGCCGAGGCTAGCCAGCGGTGCAGGAGGCGGTTGCGAGCGCATGGTCGTCGAGATCAAGACGAGGCCTAGAATTTGCCCCGGACTGAAACTTCACGCTCAAGAGGCATCGTCGGAACAGGGGCGCGGCACGCGATCCTCCAAGGCCGAGGCCGGCTTCTCCCGAGTTTTCGGGGTGTTCAGCGTCGAGGCCGGCTGACGCGAGGAAGTATCTGGCGAATTCGAGGAAAAGGGCCCGGTAGTTTCCGCCTGGGCGATGTTTTCTGCTGGGCCGCGGAGTGCGTAGCGCCCGCCTGAATTGCAGGGATGGCGCCGGGGCAGCCGTTTGTTAACCTTCCTCCCAACACTATTCTCAGAATCATGCGCATTGCGTCGGGCGGCGACCATAGGATGGACATGAGCAAGCAGAAGCCCATCGAAGTGATCACGCCTCCGAACATGCTAAAGACGAAGGTCGGCGGCGCGCTGCCTGCGCTCGATCAGCGCGCAATCGCCCGGGCCGAAGCGGCGCTTGAGAAAATGTCCGGCCAGTTCGCGGACTGGATCAAGGAGGAACTCGCGCGTCTTCTGCAGGCCTGGGCGGTCTATGAGAAGAACCCCGGCGATGATGCCGCCAAGATCGAACTTCATCGTTGCGCCCATGATCTGAAGGGCCTGGCGCCCACCTATGGCTATCCGCTGGTCGGCCGCATCTGCGCGACGCTGTGCAAGCTGACGGGCGACGAGTATGGCGACATAAGAGCACCCGACAGGCTGCTCAAGGCGCATGTCGACGCCGCCAATGCGGCGGTCGTCGGCAAGATTAAGGGCGCCGAACATCCGGTTGGCCTTGCGCTTGTTGCCGAACTGGAAACCCAGACCAAAGAGATCATTGCTGCGCAGACTGCAGCGGAAGCGCCCAAGGCCTGATCTACCCCATAATCTCCGTCATGCGCTCTTCGGTGAGGCCGTAGCCAGCCTCCGCCGGAATGACGAGCACTTTGCCGTCTTCGCGCTCCTCAAGGCGCGGCTCGACCGTGATCACACGCTGCGTTCGCGCCGCTGCGATAGCGGCTGCCACGGTCTGTGATCGCGCCAGCACTTCGAGATTGAGCCGCGTGGGAAACATCAGCCGAGCCTCGCCGCGCCGGCGGCGGTCCAACAGATCCTGCGGCGCCGCCCACGCATGATCTACGGCCTCGCGGCCATCATGGCGGACGATCTGATCCGCCGGGGCCTGAACGAGGAAGAAGTGCGTGTCGAACCGGCGAGGCTCGAAAGTCGGCGTGATCCAGTGGGAGAACAGAAGCAGCCGATCCAGCGTGAGCCTAAGTCCAGCGTCGCGCACCAGTTTAAGCAGCAATGAAGGGTCAGCCTCGACCAAACCGCGCATCGCATCGAAGCGGGCGCAATCATTCGCGCTTAGCTCGCGGCCATCGCCCGTCGCCAGCAACAGGCCGGATTCTTCGAACACTTCACGCGCCGCAGCGATGCGGAGCGACCGTTGATAGTGATCGTAGTCGCCCTCAGACAGCGCATCCCATGCGGGATCGGCATCGGACGCGGCAACCTTGCCGCCCGGAAAAACCCAGGCGCTGGCGCCGAACGCCATGCCCGCGCTGCGCCTGACCATCAGCACTTCGAGGCCGGGCCGCGCGGTGGGCGCATCGCGCAGCAGAACCACGGTGGACGCTGGCTTCGGCAAATCAGCTGCAGGGATCATTCACCCTTTCCTAACCTTGAAAAACGGGATGCCAACACCTTGCCGGGATTTGCTCGAAATTGACAGTCCGGGCTTCGGCCAGCCTTCAGCCAAGCCTGTCATACAAGGGACAACAGCATCTCAGGCGGAACCCTGCAATGACCCATGCGCGCGCTTCGCATCTGCGCCTTGTTGTGAATGAGACCGCCCCGGTGACGGTGCGTCAGCCCCGGTTGCGCTTTCACCCGGTGGTCCGTCTTGCTGACGGCGCTGCGTTCGGCATGCACACGGAAGCCGACATTGCTTTCGAAGACACATTCCAGCCGCGCCATCTGTCGGACGCCGCCCATCCTTCTGCCGCGACCTGGCTCGGCGACCTGATCGAGCGCGCCGCCCGGCTGGCGCGCGACACAGGCGCGGACCTGCGTCCGTTGTCGATTTCGGCCCCGATGGCGGCCCTTTCGGACAAGGACTCCCCGATGGCGGCCGAAGCCGGCGCTGCCCGTGGCGGCTTGCTGCAGCAGGAAATCCGGATCGATTTCAGCGACGCCTCGGTTTCGGCCTTGGAAGACCTTGCGTTGGATCGCGTGGACGCGTTCCGCCGCCGCGGATTCCGCGTTGGTCTCGACGCGCGTAAATCCTGGCGCACGCCGATGGGCGCCCGCGCCCGCATGACGTTCGAGGCTGTGCGCCTTGACCCGTCGCGCTTTGAGGCCATGGAAATCCCGATGACGCGGCTTGAGGTCGCCGCGGCTGACGGTATCGCCCTGATCGCGGAAAATGTGCGCTGGCGCGATGCGGAAAAATTGGCGGAACTGGGCGTTCACTTCGCCACGGCCCCGAAGGCCGACGGCTGATCGCCAACAGGTCTAAGCGGGAGTTAACCCCTCGCTAACCATAAACCCGCGAGCTAGGGCCCTGAATAAGGATCCTCGCCCGTGACCGATTCCATCGGCGGAACGCCTCAGGCCTTTCAGCGCGCGCAGGTAATGACCGCGCTACGCTCGGCGTCGAACAAGACGGGCGTTGATTTCAACTACCTCGTGAACACGGCGCAAAGGGAAAGCAATTTCGATCCGGCCGCAAAGGCGTCGACGTCGTCGGCCACTGGCCTCTTTCAGTTCACGAGCGAGACCTGGCTCAACGTGCTGGATCGTTATGGCGCCAAGCATGGCGTGAAGACGGACGGCCTTTCCCGTGACGCGCTTCTGGAAATGCGCAAGGACGCAGGGCTGTCCGCAACCATGGCGGCGGAACTTGCGGGCGAGAACGGCAAGATTCTTTCGCGCAAGCTGGGGCGCGAGGCGACCTCGGCTGAACTCTATGCCGCGCACTTCATGGGACCACGGGATGCGGCGCGCCTGATTAGGGCGGCGCGTGACAATCAACCTGGCGTCGCGGCGGAGATGTTTCCCCGCGCGGCGCTGGCGAACGCCAATGTCTTCCGCGGAGCTGACGGCGCCAAGCTGACGCCCCCGCAGCTCTATTCGAAGCTGACCGGGGTTGATGTCGCGCTGGCCGACGCGGGCCGTATCGCTGCCGGATTTGCGCCGCCTGTTGCGCCCGCCAATTCCGCGATCCTGCTTCAAGCTCAGCTTGGAACCGCTGCGCTCAACAGCAGCCTGATGACGGCGCTGTTGGGATTTCAGGAAGACAAGAAGGGCTAGACTAGGCCTCACGCAGCGACGCGCTTCAGTGCGGCTCGGATGTCGTTGGCCTCGAATGGCTTCTTGACGATGACCGCCTCAAGGAACGGCGCTTCCAGTCCGGGCGAGCCATAACCCGATGCGAAGATCAGCTTCACGCCGCGATCGCGGAGGATCTCGGCGGCGGGGAAGGACTTTCGTCCGTCAAGATTGCTGTCCAGGATGGCGATGTCGGCCTGGACAGTCTTGGCAAGCTCCACCGCCTGCGGCAGACGCATCGCGAGGCATGCGACCTTGTGGCCAAGATCGTTCAGCATGTCTTCCAGCATCATGGCGATCATCATCTCGTCGTCGACGACAAGTATGCGCATCGGGCCTGCCATCATTGATCGCCCTCGCAGAGGTCGGTCGGCGCATCGATGGGGCAGACGACGCCAGTCGGCTCGGCAAGCCCCTCACCGGCGCCGACTCGAAAGTGACGCTCGATCGCACAATCGGCGGCGGCGCGGGCGAACGCTACCTCGATTTCATCTACCAGCCGGTCTCCAACTCTGACGGGATGGTCAGCGACATCTTTGTTGAAGGCCAGGACGTGACCGAGCGCATGCGCGGCGGGTTCCCCGTCGAAGGCTGGATTGTCGCTCAAATGTTCCTTTGCGGCGTCAGTCATCGGGAAACTGGAACGCGCCGGCGCCCCGCCTCGCCGTTCGATTTTCTGACTTCTGCGCCCCAGTCGCACAGGATGCCGCCAGCCCGGCGCGGCAGAATAGATAGCGTGTTCAATGACCTTCACGCCGTTCAGCAGATTGACGGTCCCGCTCGGGTCATTGCCAGTAGCCCCGCTTTTCCGCCGGCCGTAAATATCCATTAACCCGACGCCAGCAATTGTCATTTCCCAAGGCAGTTCAAGCCTGAAGGCCCGAAGAATGACGATCGCCACCATGCGCACGTCCCTCACACAGGACGATATTCGGCGGCTCGTCCGTGGCGACAGCCCGGAAGCGCGCGCCAATGCCGCCCACAAGATCTGCAAACGCATCGACGCGATGGAGCTCACGGACGAGGACCGGGACTCGGCTCGCCAGATTCTTGATGTGATGTGCAACGACGCTGCAGACCTTGTTCGCCGCGCCCTCGCTGTCACCCTGCGCAACTCACCCAAGCTGCCGCGCGATATAGCGATCAAGCTCGCCAAGGACATTGACGCCATAGCCTTGCCGATACTGAAGAACTCGCCAGTCATCACCGACGAAGACCTTGTTGAGATCGTGCTCTCCGGCTCGTCGGAAAAGCAGGTCGCTATCGCCCAGCGCGCGACGCTTGGCGAAGGCCTCACGGAGGTCATCACGCTTTATGGCTCGAAGCAGGCCGTTCAAGCCTGCACGCTCAATGAAGGCGCGACTTTTTCGGACGACGCCTATGCAGGCATGCTGAAACGCTTCGCCAACGATGATGACATCAAGGGCGCGCTGATCTCGCGCCGCACGCTGCCCCTGCACATTACCGAGAAGCTGGTCACGATGGTGACCGGCGAGCTGTTCGATACCCTCGTCAACAAACACGAGCTCCCTCCGCAACTGGCTATCGAGATCGCTTCGGGCGCGCGTGAGCGCGCCACGCTTGATCTGGTCGAGCAAGCCGGCTTGTCATCCGATCCGGCCCGTTTCGTTCAGCAGCTTCATCTGAATGGCCGTCTGACGCCGTCGTTGATCATGCGCGCGCTTTGCCTCGGCCATATGAGTTTCATTGAGCACGCACTGGCCGAACTCGGCGGCGTGCCGCGGTCGAAGACCTGGCTGATGATCCACGACGCTGGCACGCTCGGCCTAAAGACGATCTTCGAGCGTGCGGGGCTGCCTTCTGGCATGTTCACCGCGTTCCGCCTGGCCGTCGACATCTACCACAAGACCGAGATGGACGGCGGGCCGGACGACAAGGTGCGCTTCCGTCAACGCATGGTCGAGCGCGTGCTGACGCAGTTCCAGGCCATTCCGCGGGCCGACCTTGAATACCTGCTCGAAAAGCTCGACGCGCTGGACGAGGCCCGCCAAAGAGGCGCGGTCGCCGCTCCGGCCGCCTGATCTCGCGCGAGCTAGAGCCCCGCGCTTTCCTGCAAGCCCAGTACGATATTGAGGTTCTGCACCGCAGCGCCTGAAGCGCCCTTGCCCAGATTGTCCAGCAGCGCCACCAGCCTTGCCTGCTGTGTGGCTTCGTTCCCGAACACGAACAGCTTCATTTGATTGGTGTTGTTGAGCGCTTCGGGATC
Source organism: Hyphomonadaceae bacterium (assembly GCA_947474455.1). Taxonomy (GTDB): domain Bacteria; phylum Pseudomonadota; class Alphaproteobacteria; order Caulobacterales; family Hyphomonadaceae; genus UBA7672. Next base: position 27,432 of record CANJIL010000026.1, read on the forward strand.
GAGAGCCTCGACATAGCCGCCGGCGCCGGCTCGCTGACGCTGCAGCGTGGCGATCTCGTCCACGCTCGCGACGGACACGAACTTTTCGCCCTGATAGAAATCGGCCAGCGCCTCACGCAGCTTCGTTGGCGAGGGATTGCCCGGCAGCGCCCACAGATGCAGCGGCACCTCCACGATCATGCCTTGCGCATATCGACCCACTGACGGCGCGAAGACCGGAGCGCGGACGAGGCCGGAATACTTCGTCATCTCGGGCACGTGCTTGTGCGCAAGCGTCAGACCGTAGGAGCGGTATGCGTCATGGGTTGTTTCCCGCGGAGAGGCTGAGAACTCGTCGATCAGGCCCCTGCCGCCGCCGGTGAAGCCGGACACCGCGTTCACGCTGATCGGGGTCGCCGCGGGGATCAGCCCCTCGCGCACCAGCGGCGCTATTAAGCCGATGAATCCGGTGGGATAGCAGCCTGGATTGGAGATGCGCTTCGAGCGCTGGATCATCACGCGATGACCGTCTCCCAGTTCAGGAAAGCCGTAGACCCATTGCGGATCGACCCGATAGGCGGTCGAGGCGTCGATGACGACGGTGCGGCTGTTGGTGACGAGCTTCACAGCTTCCTGCGCCGCCTCGTCAGGCAGGCAGAGGATCACTGCGTCTGCCACATTAAGCATCTCAGCGCGCGCGGATGGGTCCTTACGGCGCTCAGGGTCGATGGAGAGCAGCTGCAGGTCGCGGCGGCCGGCCAGCCTCTGGCGGATCTGCAGGCCAGTGGTGCCGGCCTCGCCGTCGATGAAGACTTTCGGATCCATGGCTCAACCCGTGGAAGTGGACCAAGAAAAAGGGCGCTTCGGTTGCCCGAAGCGCCCTCCTCGAAACAGGTATCCGAGGCGACTAGCGCTTCGAGAACTGGAAGGAGCGGCGAGCCTTGGCCTTGCCGTACTTCTTCCGCTCGACCGCACGCGGGTCGCGGGTAAGCAGTTTCTGCGGGCGCATGGCGAGACGCAGTTCTGGCTCAAAATTCACGAGAGCGCGGGCGATGCCGTGACGGACGGCGCCAGCTTGGCCCGTGAGGCCCGAGCCAGCAACAGTGCAGATCACATCGACTTCTGTTTCACGCTTGGCGGCTTCGAGCGGCTGCTTGATCATCAGGCGAAGCACCGGACGGGCGAAGTATTCCGTCTGGTCCTTGCCATTGATGATAATCTTGCCCGTTCCGCGCTTCACCCACACCCGGGCTGTTGCGGTCTTGCGGCGGCCGGTGCCGTAGGCGCGGCCGAGCTTGTCGATCTTCGCGGTCGCCGGCGCTTGTGGCGCAGCGGCCTTCACGTTGAGGTCCTTGATGCTGCTCAGGGAGTCGACGGCTTCAGCCATGATCAGGCGACTTTCACGTTCTTGGAGTTCTTCGACTTGAAGTCGACCTTTTCCGGGTTCTGCGCTGTGTGCGGGTGATCCACACCAGCGTACACGCGGAGCTTGGAGAACTGCTTGCGCGCGAGAGGGCTTTCGCCCGGCATCATGCGCTTCACGGCCAGCTCGAGCACCCGCTCGGGGAATTTTGAGGCCAGGATCTTCTCCGGCGTCGTCGTCTTGATGCCGCCCGGGTGACCGGTGTGGCGGTGGTACTTCTTGCGCACCAGCTTACGGCCGGTCATCGCGACCTTGTCCGCATTGATGACGACGATGTGGTCGCCGAGATCAACGTGCGGGGTGTAATCCGCGCGATGTTTGCCGCGCAGGCGAAGCGCAATGTACGACGCCAGACGGCCGACAACGACGCCCTCGGCGTCGATGAGGACCCACTTATTCACGGCATCGGCCGGTTTTACTGAAACGGTTTGCATGCTCCCTCGCGGAGCCTTTCTCAGACAAGGTTTTAGTACTGAATTTCGAACGCGTGCAGCTACAGGGCGACCCACCCAATGTCAACAGCGCCTGACTATTGGCGGCTGGGCTCTTCCCGGTCGGCTGCTAGGATCCGTATACTGGCCCGACGCCCAGTCGCCAAATCTGGGTAAGTGCTTACACCAGCAGGACTTTTTCTGTCCTATCGCGCCGCTTGAACACGCCTGCCAGGGCCTGTAGGTCGCTGGGAGCTGGGGATGCCCGGACCGGTTTAAGCGCGGCAATGTTGGAAACCACGTCGCCCAGAGTGAACATGTTCGCCACGCAATTGACGTTGAGCCGCATACCTCGCGCTGGAATCTGGTCCTCCATGGGCGGATCCACGGTTACGAAAATCCGGACGCCGAGCTTAGGGGACGCGCCGAATATGGTGGCGGAATCTAGGGAATACGCCCTTTGTTTCATTGCGGGGAACGCGATGATGGGCTCGGCCGTGGCCGGGCTGGCCCACAGCCTCGCCAGCCCCAGCAGCTAGATCGCGTTTTTTACTCGCCCCCGCCTCCTCCATCGCCGCCGGGATCACCGACGCCGGCATCGCGGCCAACCTTGCTCGGCGAGCCTTCCGCAGCAACCGCATGGGCTGAGTCGCCAGAAGCATTTTGGCGTTTTTTGGCGCCCTTGAAGGCCGATCCCAGCAGGAACATCGGCAGTACCGTCAGAAGCAGGATAACCGCGCACAGGAGGATAATCATGTCGTTCATGGGCACAGCCTAGCACGTCCGTGGTGCATTCGGGCAGCCCGCCGTGCTGGCCAGCCCCCTGGGAGAGTCGAATCGACGGCGAGGGAACCGCACCTATAGTGCTGATCACTCAGTTCAGGGGATTGCATGAACCGCCGATCCTTCATGACGGCAGCCGCAGCCTCGGTCCTTGCGCCGGCTGTGTTTGGCCGCGACGCCGCGGCCCAGACAGCCATCAACTACGACGCAATTGCCGCGCTGCGCACGATGGGGCTCGACCAAGAAAACTCGCAGGTGATGTCCACGGCCAGCTACATGATGGATGTGCTTGGCCCTCGTCTCTCCGGTTCGCCTGGCATCCGCAAGTCGGGCGAGTGGGTTGTCGACAAGATGAAGGAGTGGGGCCTCACCGGTGCGAGGCTGGAGCCGTGGCCGGTCGATCCCACGGGAACCAACAATGGCTTCCCGCGCGGCTGGGCCAACACGAAATTCTATCTGGCCGCGACGAGCCCCAACACCTTCCCCATCACGGGCATATCGTTGGCGTGGACGCCCGGCACGAGAGGACTCGTCAGCGGCGAATGCGTGCTGGTGACGGAGCCCGACGAGAAGACGCTGAGCGAGAAGTACGCCGGCAAGCTTCGCGGCAAATGGATTCTCGGCCAGGCGCCAATCGTCATGCGCGCCCAGTGGGATCCGGTCGCCAAGCGCTACACCGACGAGCAGCTCGACGCGCTGGAAGTCCCAGCGCGTCCGCCGGAAGCGGGAACGCCGTCGACCACTCCGCCGCCCGCTCCACCACAGCCGGTCCGGAACTCCGAACAGGCTTTTGATCGCAACGCCTGGTTCCATCGCGAGGGCGCGCTTGGCGTATTCGCCACCAACAAGGGACACGGCTCGGTCAACGTTGTTGGAGCGCCTCGCACCACGCAGCTTCCCGAGGAGCAGATTCCGCGGATCAATATCGAGGCTGAACACTACGGGCGCATCGCCCGCTCTGTGCAGCAGGGCCAGCCAGTCGTCGTGGAGGCCGACATCCGCAATGAATGGTTCGACAACCCCGAGATGTTCAACGTCGTGGGCGAAATCCGCGGAACGGAATTCCCGAATGAAGTGGTCATCATCGGTGGCCATTTCGATAGTTGGCACGCCTCGACCGGCGCCACGGACAATGGCGGCGCATGTTCCATCGCGCTCGAAGCGATGCGGCTTCTCAGAGCCAACGATGCGCCGCTGAAGCGCACCGTGCGCGTCTGCCTGTGGAATGGCGAGGAACAGGGACTGATCGGCTCACGCCTTTATGTCGCCAACCACTTTGGCGGCGGTCGCGGCGTTCCGGTTGCGGGCAATCCGCATGGAGAAATCGTTGCGATCAAACGCGACCACAGCCGTTTCCAGGCCTACTTCAATCTCGACAACGGGGCGGGCTCAATCCGCGGCATCTACTCGCAGGGCAACCGCGCAGTCATTCCGATCTTCCGCGAGTGGATCGAGGCTGTGCGCGACCTCGGAATGACGCATGTTTCTGCGCGGTCGACCGGATCGACAGATCATATCTCGTTCGACAGCGCCGGCCTGCCCGGCTTCCAGTTCATCCAGGACCCGCTGGAGTACGAGCCCAAGACGCACCACACCAACCTCGACTTCTTCGAGGCGCTTCAACCTGAAGACATGCGGCGTAACTCTGTGCTGCTTGCGGCGTTCGCGATGCTTGCCGCCAATCATCCGGGGAAACTGCCGCGCCAGCCTCGGCCGCCGCCAACATATGCTCCCGGAGCAAACGCTCACGCGGCGGCGGGCACAACGGCCACGACACCGGCGCGGTCAACGCCGTAGGCCGATCGGATTGTTGTCTGCTTTTACGCAGCCGGTCGTGCTGTCCACACCAGCCGCGTCGCCGCCAGCAGAACCACCGTGCCCAGGGCTTGATGCGTGAGCGACATGTCCAGCGGTGCAGCATGGACGAGCGTAACGACGCCCAGCAACGCCTGCGCGCCTACCAGTCCGGCGAATAGCAGGAACAATGACCAATGCTGCGCCCGGAATTTACACGCCGTCCACGCCGCCATCGCCAGCAGCAGGTAAGCCACCAGACGATGGAAGAACTGCGCCGTCGCGGGGTTCTCCGCAAAGTTCAGCCAGAACGGATCCATCGACCACATTTCCGGTGGCGCGATGTGGCCAGACATCAACGGCCAGTCGGTATAGCCCCGGCCCGCATCAAGCCCCGCCACCAGCGCGCCCAGCGCCATCTGCAGCCCCGAAATCCAGATCAGCGCGGTTGCCCAGCCGAACGCCTCGCTCGGGGTCTCGCGCTTCGTTGCACCCAGCTCCATCCAGAGCCAGAAACAGTAGGCGATGATCAGCAGGGCCAGACCGAAGTGCGTCATCAGACGATAAGGCGCCACGGATGTCAGCTCAGAGTTCACGCCCGACGACACCATCCACCATCCGATCAGACCCTGCAGGCCGCCGAGCACGAAGAGGATCAGCAGGTGCGGCAACAGTTTGCGCGTCGTCCGACCCGTCGCCCAGAAGAAGATCAACGGCAGCGCAAACGCCACGCCGATTACCCGGCCGAGTTCGCGATGGCTCCACTCCCACCAGTAGATGCCCTTGAAACCCTCGATATCCATGTTGGGATTGAGCGAATGGTATTGCGCCGTCATTGACTGGTATTTGGCGAAGGCGTCCGTCCAGTCCACTTCGTTCATCGGCGGGAAGGCGCCCAGGAGGGGCTTCCATTCCGTGATCGACAGTCCGCTGTCAGTAAGCCGCGTTGCGCCGCCGACCAGGATCATTGCGTAAACCAGGCCCGCAATCACCAGCAGCCACGCCCGCACCAGCCCCACGCCCTTGGCGGGAGCCATGGAACTTGCGGCGGGAAAGGCAGCAACAGCCTCGCTCATTGCGTGCTTATCCTACCTGTGACAACGGAAGGCCAGCGGCCCGAAAGCCGCATCTGAAAACCAGCCGGAACAAGCGATGCGCAAAGCCATCGGATCCATCGCCATGATCGCCTGGATGGTGGGCTATATCGCCGTCGCGGCAGTGGTGGGCGACCGGATCGCGTCTGAGCACTGGGCCTGGAAGGTGCTTTATTTCCCCATCGTCGGCTTCTGCTGGATCCTGCCGCTGCGTCCCCTGCTGAACTGGATGCACGCCAAAGACGGTCCGCGCGAAAGCCCGGACGTTTGATGTTTCAGACGCATAACGAAACGGGGCGGCCCCGAAGGACCGCCCCGACTGTAGCATCGGTCAACCGCCGGCGAGCGGCGGAGACTTCACAGGGTCAGTTAGAAGCCTTGCAGAACGCCGCCGAGCTTCGTGAACGTAGCGCCTTTGCGATCGGCTTGCTTCAGCGTGTCGTTGCCGAAGTTCCAGCGCAGCGAGATACCGAGCACATCAGCTTCCGTCACGTCGCCATCGAGGCGGGTGTAGGCAGCGCCAACCGAAAACGGCGAAGCATCCGGGCGCCATTCAACGCCCACGCCAAGCGAGTTCAGGTCGGCATCGTTGCCACCCGATTCCGCGCGGCCGAGGCTCGCGCCGAGGTCGAAGCGCAGGTTGTCCGACGCGAAGATGCGATAGGCGCCGTTGATGCCGTAGGCATCCACATTACTGTCGTCATCCGTGGCGTAATTCAGGCTGAGCGCCAGGGTCGACGCGTCGAAGAATTGCGCATATTCGCCGCCGATTTGGTACACTGTGCTGTTATCACCGTCGGCAAGACCGACGAAACCACCCCAGGCGTTGTTGGCGCCGTTGTTGATCAGGTGGCCTTGGGCCGAAACGACGCCATCGGCGCCATCGGAGTCCGTGTAGGCGCCTTCGAGAAGCGCCGACCACGAGCCGCCGGTCGGGATGAAGAGTTCGCCGTCGACGCCGTAAGCGTCAGAGTCGCCGAAATCGGTGTCTGCACGCGCGGCGTTCACGCCAACGCTGCCCGACGTTTGGGCGTAGGCAGCGCCAGAGATCATGGAGAGTCCCGCCATGAGAGAGGCGGCTACGACATATTTTTCACGTTTGTTGTCCTGTCGATAGGAGCGAGCGGATTTGCCCGCGGCGGGTCATCTATCAGTAGACGGATAGATTCGCTGTCGCAGAAGAGTCACACGACTGCACGCCTTTTTGGCGCCCCATTCTGTTAACGAACTTGCGTTCGTGCGCGGGGCGAGCCATTCGCAGAAAATGGAGTCTTCCGAGCCGCTTGAATGGCAGAATTCATGCGTTGGACTCGCCTATCGGCGCATGTGGAACTTAGGCAACACCGTGTTCGATATTGTGCGTTACTTCAGCGCGGCATCTATTGCCGCCCGCAATTCACGGCTTTCGGGCTCGGTATTCGACTTGAACGCGCCCACAGGTTCGCCGGCCTTGTTCGTTAGCAACTTGTGAAAGTTCCACGCCGGGTGCGCCGCGCGCCCCAGCCGCTCACGCATCCACTTGTAAAAAGGATGCGCCTTGCCGCCCTTCACAGCTGTCTTCTCTGTCATGGGGAAAGTCACCGCATAGGTCACAGCGCAGAAGGCCGCAATCTCCGTCTCCCTGGCCGGCTCCTGCCAGAGAAACTGATTGCACGGCACGCCGATCACTTCGAACCCGCGATCATGATACTCCGCATGGATCTTCTGCAGCCCGGCGTATTGCGGTGTGAATCCGCATTTTGACGCGACATTGACGACGAGCAGAGCCTGCCCCTCGAACGTCTTCAACGGCAGCGGCGACCCGTCGATGCCGACAAACTCGAAATCGAAGGCTGTGGTCATGAGCCAAGCGCTTGGGCAATCGCGGCTTTCACTTCGGGCGCTTCAGGCACTGTCGTTGGCGCGAACGCCTTCAACGCCTTCCCGTCCTTGTCGATGAGCAGCTTGTGGAAATTCCACACCGGCTCGGCTGGGTTGCCCAGCTCCTGCTTCATCCATTGGTAGAAGGGATGCGCGGTGTCGCCCTTCACATCGGTTTTCGCAGTCAAAGGAAAATCGACGCCGAACGTCGTCGAGCAGAACGTTGCGATCTCCTCATTCGTACCAGGCTCCTGCCCCATGAACTGGTTCGACGGCACGCCTAGCACCACGAGCCCTTTGTGGCGGTTGGCATGATAGAGCTGCACTAGCCCTTCATATTGCGGCGTCAGCCCGCACTTCGAGGCGACGTTGACGATCAGCACGGGATGGCCACTGAATTGTTTCAGGGGCAGCGGCTTACCGTCGATTGCGGTGAAACTGAAATCATGTGCGGTAGTCATGGCTCTGCCTTCCACTTCATCTGGAACTCGATCTTTTCCCCGTCGGACTGGCGCTCATGCTCGATGTTGAAGGCGGCCCGCGTCGGAACTCGGATCCGTTCACCAGCAAGCTGGATCAGGAACGCTTTAGCTCTGCTCCATGCTGTCGGCAAACCGCGGCAGCCTGGCTACGAGTTGGGCGCGCGTACAGGTCTTTTCAATATCGCGCTGGGACTTGCGGACCATTCAGGTTCCCTCTTCAAAGCATTGCTTATGAGGTGGAGTTGGGTTTTCCAACGGTTGAAGCAGCCAAAGTTCGCCGTGTTGCTCAGCCCCCTGCCTTCTCCGCGCTTTCCCGTTCCTGCCGCTCATCGTCCGTTTCCTGGTCCGCCTTCTTACCCTGCCGGTCAGGTTCGCGCTTCAGTCCGTTGGCTACGTCCCATTCGCGTCCTTCGGCCACCAACCTGTCCGTATGCGAGATGATCTCATCGCTCAGGCGTTCAAGGAACTCGTCCTTGCCCAACCCCGGCGGGATCGGATCGAGAAACTCGATCACAGCCGGGCCCGGATATTTTGTGAAGTCCTCCTGCTGCCAGCGGAGGCCTAGGCTCGTCGCCACAGGGACGACCGGCCATTGAGAGGCTTCCTGCATGTGCCAGACGCCGGCGCGAAACCTGTGGTGGCGCCCGACCTCGGAAAGATTTCCCTCCGGATATATCAGCACGATGCGCTTGGCCTCGGCCGCCCTGGCGAAGCTCGCGGCCAGGTCGCGCCGCGCTTCGGGGCCGCCGCAGTTGTCGATCACGATCGCACCCAGCTTCTCGAGAATCTTCGGCACGAGCGGAAACCGCTCGAGATGGTCGCCCGTTACGAACGCCACATCGTCGAACTGGACATACATCAGAAAGCCATCGCCATAGCTCGAATGCTTCGGCGCCACGATGAAGGGCGCCGCAGGCAAGCGCTCGCGCCCGCGCGCTTCAGGCTTGATCCCGCACAGCTTCATCAGTTGCACCATGCGCGTCGAATAGCGCTTCACTGCCCAGCGCACGCCCTTGTGTCCCGGGATCAGCGCCAGCACGGCCGCCAGGACCACATACCAGAACGAGACCCACCAGAAGCCGATGTTGAAGAAGAGCGAGCGCATGCTTCCCCCATGACGATCTGCGAGTCACACCGAACCGCCGCGCAGGTCAACCGGCCTCATCTGCTACCGACAAACACGATCCAAGCGACACGCGCATCAACACCATCACGCCAACGAAATTGGTCGTGAACGCCATGCCACGCAGTGGCACGCTCGTGGTCAGCGTTTGCACGACCGTGTGGATTGTGCGATCCGCAAAAAATACCCAAGCCGCCGCAACATCGAACCATGTGACTGCATGCAAGGAGTAGACGAACAGCGCAGCGAACAGGGCGAACACCGACGCCTCGAACTGGTTCTACAAATTCCGCTGGATCCGTCTGTATCCGTCTCGATTACTCGGGATCTGCGACCGGATTCACGAAATCTCCGACGCGCACCTCGTCATACACGCAACGGGCCTTCGGCGCGAAGCGCCATGCCTAAGCCACTCGCTCCGCCATCGCCGCATCCGCCTCATCATGCGCTCGCGACTGCCGGCTCCACAGGTCTGCATAGAGACCGCCGCGATCCAGCAACTCGCGATGCGTGCCGCGCTCGACGATCTTCCCTTCGTTCAGCACGATGATTTCGTCGGCGCCTGCCACGGTCGAAAGGCGGTGCGCCACCATCAGCGTTGTCCGTCCCTTCGCCGCTTCATCCAGCGCCTCCTGGACTTCCTGTTCTGTAGCGCTGTCGAGCGCGGATGTCGCCTCGTCGAGCACAAGGATCGCCGGGTTCTTCAGGATCGCGCGGGCGATGCCGACGCGCTGACGCTCGCCGCCTGAAAGCTTGACGCCCCGCTCGCCCACGCGCGTCTCCCAGCCTTTCGGCAGCCTGTCGATGAACTCCAGCAATTGGGCCCGTCGGGCGGCTTCGCGCAATTCTTCGTCGCTCGCATCGGGCCGTCCGTAGAGCAGGTTCTCCTTCATCGGCGCGTTGAACAGCACCACGTCCTGGGGCACCAGTCCGATCGCATCCCGCAGCGACTCCTGTTTCAATCCGCGAACATCCTGCCCATCCACCAGCACACGCCCGCCCTGCGTGTCATAGAACCGGAACAGCAACTTCAGCAGCGTCGACTTGCCCGAGCCCGATGGCCCGACCACCGCCAGCTTCGTCCCCGCCGGCACAGTAAACGACACATTTTCGATCCCGGCGGAGCGCGCATCATGCGTGAACGACACGCTTTCGAAGCGAACCTCGCCGCCCATCACCTGCAACGGCTTTGCATCTGCCGCGTCAGACACTTCGGGCTTCATGTTCAGCAGGCCGTAGAGTTTCTCCAGGTCGATCGCGCCCTGCTTGATCTCGCGAAACGCCCAACCCAGCACCGACAACGGCCGATAGAGGTTGCTCATGATCAGCACCACAGCCGCCATGTCGCCCGCCTGCACCTGACCGTTGAAAGTCCCGAAGGCCGTGATTCCGGCCACGGCCGTCAGGCCCAGCGCCATGATCACGTCCTGCCCTGCATTCAGCAGCGCCAGCGAGCGCGAGACATCGATCATATGCTTGTTGTAAAGCCGCATCGCGCTGTCATATCGCTCTGTCTCGCGCGTCTCCGCCGCGAAAGCCTTCACCGTTTCGAAGTTGGTGAGACTGTCCACCGCCAGCGCGCGCAGCTCCGTATCGGCCGCGTTCAGCTTCCGCCGTTGCTCCGTCCGCCAGTTGGTCAGCAGCGCGGTGAACACCGCATAGAGCCCCACCACCACAACAGCCACGAGCGCCGAGATCCAGCTGTAGCGCGTCGACAGCACGAACGCTGCAAGCGCCAGCTCGATCAGCGTCGGCCCGATGTTGAAAGCGAGAAAGCGGATCAGATAGTCCAGCGCCGCAACGCCCCGGTCTATGACCCGGTTCAGCGCGCCTGTTCGCCGCGTCTGATGAAACGCCAGTGACAGGCCCTGTGCATGGCCATAGGCCTCCACCGCGATCAGCCGCTGCGCATCCTGGCTCACTGGCGCGAACAATGCGTCGCGAAGATACGGCAGGTTAGACGACAACAGCCGCGCGCCGGTCCACCACCCCAGCAGCACTATCACGGCGGCCATCGCCGCATTCTGCCCGGTCATCCTGTTGATGGCATCGCCGAAAAAGACTGGCGCGTAGACAGCGAAAACCTTGGAGGCCAGCGTCAGCACCAGCGCCGCGACCATGACCGGCCGCCACCTCGCCAGCTCCCGCCGGGTCATGATCTTGCCGATCCGGACCAGCGAGGCGCCCAGCCCCGCATCTCCTGTCTCAATCGCGTCGATGTCGGTGGAAGCGGAAGTGCGCGGGTGCATAGCCATGCCCGGTATCTAGGTTGGCCGGATCGGAAACGCCAGAGTTCCCTGAATTGCCTCGCCATCCGGAATCAGAACAGGTCCGCAGGCGAACGCTTTGCGCTGCCGCCGAAACGGCGCATCAATGCCGTGAAGCAAGAGGAAAAAATGCCCGGAATTACATCCGTCACCGTGTACTGCGGATCCGCTCCCGGATCCGATCCGGGCTATCTGAAGCTCGCACAGAAGCTCGGCAAGGCGATCGCCGCCCGCGGCTGGCGCACGGTCTATGGCGGCGGAGACATCGGCTTGATGGGCGCAGTCGCCACTAATGCCCGTGATGCCGGCGGCAAGGTGCTCGGGGTGATGCCTCACTTCCTGCGCGACCTTGAAGGCGTGCTCGACGGCATCGAGAACCGTTACACGGACAACATGCACCAGCGGAAACAGGCGCTGCTCGATGAAGCCGATGGTCTCATCGTGCTTCCGGGCGGCATCGGAACACTGGAAGAGGCGGTGGAAACGCTCAGCTGGGCCAAGCTTTCGCTTCATCGCAAGCCGATGGCCTTTCTCAGCGAGAACAGCTACTGGCAGCCCTTCTTCCATCTCATCAACCACATGATTGAGGGCGCTTTCCTGCCGGAAAGCTTCCGCCACCTGCTGGCGGACACGTCGACGCCCGAAGACGCCCTTGATGCGTTGCACCAGAGGGCAATCATTCTCGATTGACCGGTTGGGGCGACTGCAGCCCGAATCACGCCTCCAATAACCTTCCCATTCGCGCGCAAACGTGTTCCGCAGCTCGCAATAATAGCAGTTTGCCCAAGCATGTCCGTATTGCGCCGCGGCCCCCGGGCTTCTAGTTTGCGCCCGCCCGGGTGGGGCTCGGAAAGCGCAGCGTACTACCCGGATAAAACATGATGAGCCAGAAATGCGGCTCAATCGAGAGGGGAGTCCAATGCGCGCCTACCTGATGTCGCTGGCCGTCGCCGCGCCCGCCCTATTCCTTGCCGCTTGCGGCAATAATGCGCCTGCTGAACCAGCCGCCCCGGCCGCAGCGCCTATTGGCTCCGCCGCGGTAAACACTGAGCGCCTGATCAACGCTGACAGCGAACCCGGTTCGTGGCTGGCCGCCGGCCGCGACTATAACGAGCAGCGCTTCAGCCCGCTCGACCAGGTCAACGCCGAGAACGTCTCGGGCCTCGGCCTTGCCTGGTACGCCGACATCGACACCGAGCGCGGCCAGGAATCAACTCCCGTGATCGTCGACGGCGTCATGTATCTCACCACCTCGTGGTCGATGGTGAAGGCCTACGACATCAAGACGGGTAAGGAACTCTGGAATTACGACCCCAAGGTCGCCAAGGCCAAGGGCGCCGACGCCTGCTGCGACGTGGTGAACCGCGGCGTCGCCGCCTGGAACGGCAAAATCTATCTCGGTGCGCTCGACGGCCGTCTCATCGCGCTGGACGGCAAGACCGGCAAGGAGGTCTGGACGTCCTGGACGGTGCCCGAGCAAGGCACGCGCCACACCATCACGGCCACGCCGCGGATCGCCAACGGCAAGATCTTCATCGGCAATGGCGGGGCAGAATACGACATCCGGGGCTCTGTCGGCGCGTACGACGCTGAGACCGGCAAGCAGCTGTGGAAATGGTACACGGTGCCCGGCGATCCCTCCAAGCCTTACGAGAACAAGGCCATGGAAATGGCCGCTAAGACCTGGAAGGGCGACAAGTACTGGAAGCTCGGCGGCGGCGCGACGGTGTGGGACGCGTTCGTCTACGACCCCAAGACCAACCTCGTCTATTTCGGCACAGGCAATGCGCTCGCCTGGGCGCAGGAAATCCGCTCACCCGGCGGAGGCGACAATCTGTTCGTCTCCTCGATTGTCGCGCTGAACGCCGACACAGGCGAATACGCCTGGCACTACCAGGAAACGCCCGGTGACGAGTGGGACTATGACAACACCAACCCGATCATGGTCGCTGACCTGAACATGGCCGGCGGCGTGAAGCACGTGGCCATGCAGGCCTCGAAGAACGGCTTCTTCTACATTCTCGAGGCCAAGACAGGCAAACTGCTTTCGGCCGAGAAGTACGTGCCCTCGGTCAACTGGGCCTCGCACATCGACATGGAGACGGGCCGTCCCGTCATCAATCCGGCCGCGCGCTACTCCAGCAGCAAGAAGCCGGTGCTGATTACGCCGGCGGCGTTGGGCACGCACAACTGGCATCCGATGGCGTTCAGCCCGGAGAC
>CANJIL010000027.1 GCA_947474455.1 Hyphomonadaceae bacterium
CGGACCAAGGAGATTGACGTGTCGCAACATCAATCTCCTTGGTCCGCGCCGAGTGGACAACCTATTGAGAGACCACATCTAGCCCTTCAAGCCCGCCGGACTGCGCGGGTTGTGCAAAGGGCGACGGGCAGAGATAGACACTGTCGTTGCTAGCCGCAGGCGCAGGCTGCCGCGGCGATGTTGCCGTCGTCGGCTACTTGTCGTTCCGGCGAGGCGGGGGCCGCGATGGCGCAGTGTCCGTGGGTTCTGTTTTAGCGGGCGCAGGAGTGGGCCGCGGCGGAGGCCGGACCGGCATAGGCAGCGAATCCACGATCAGCGAAACCTCGATTGCCTCTGGAATAGTCGTAGGCTTGGTCGCCTGTGGCTGCAGGGACGCCGCCATCAGTCCCATGACAGCAAGCCCGACCACGCCATGCGCGACAACGCAGCCTGCGGCCGGGGCATGCCTGCGCCAGTCCGGCCAGTTCGCCCATCCGCTCATGCAGCCCCATCGCCCGCGACTATGCGCGCGCTGCGCTGATCAGAAATCATGAAATCTGTGCCGACCTAAAGGATATCTTTGTGCGAGGTCACAATCTTGCCCACAAGGCCGTACTCAACCGCCTCTTTCGCGCTCATCCAGTGATCGCGATCGGTGTCCTTCTTGATGCGCTCAACCGACTGGCCGGTTGCATCCGCGAAGATCTGGTTCAAGCGTTCGCGCATCTTGATGATCTCGCGCGCCTGGATCTCGACATCCGACGCCTGACCACCGACCCCGCCGCGGGGTTCGTGCAGCAGGAAGCGGGTGTTCGGCAGGGCGAAACGATTCTGCCTCGCGCCAGCCGCATAGATCAGCGCTCCAGCCGATGCGCACCAGCCCGTGCCGAGGATCTTCACCGGGGCGCGCACGAACTTGATCATGTCGTGGATCATGTCGCCGCTTTCGACGTGTCCGCCCGGCGAGGACAGGACAAGCAGGATCGGCTTGTCGCTGACAGCCGAATAGGCGAGCAGCTGCGTGCATATCGCCCGCGCCTGCTTGTCGTTGATCTCTCCGGTGAGAAGGATGGTGCGGGCCTCGAAAAGAGCCTTTTCCATCAAGGACGACGGGGACTCTTCCCTCTTGGAGGAGTCATCTTGTTCATCGTCTTCGTCGAACCGAATCGGCATGGGTGCTCCAGTGGTCTTCGCCCGCATAGGTGGCGTTCCAGCCGCGCCGGGTCAATGGCCGCAGCAGACCTCGGCTTTCCACAGGCCGGTTAATGCCCCGCGAACCAGACCAGATAGCTGACTTCTATCCCTTGGGCGGCAAGCCGACTGTCGCCCTGAAGCTCCGGCAGGCAGACCAGAAAGGCGGCTCCCGCGATCTTCGCTCCGGCCTTGCGCAGCAGCTTGATCGCCGCCATCGCCGTGCCCCCTGTCGCGATTAGGTCATCCACCAGCAACACCCGATCGCCCGGCGAGATGGCGTCGGTGTGTATTTCTAGCGAGTCGACACCGTATTCGAGGTCGTAGCTTTCGGTAATGACGCTATGGGGGAGCTTGCCCTTCTTCCGAAGCGGCACGAAGCCGGCCGAAAGCTGATGAGCCACCGCTCCGCCCAGAATGAAACCCCGTGCCTCGACACCCGCCACCTTGTCGATCTTCTGGCCCGCATAAGGCTGCACCAGCTCGTCCACTGCCTGCCGGAAGGCGCGTGGATTGCCCATCAAAGTGGTGACGTCCCGGAACATGATCCCCGGCTTGGGAAAGTCCGGAATGGTACGTATGGCGTCCTTCAGTTCCATGAGTGCCCCCGGTTGGATCAGGTCAGAATTGCTGGGCGTCTATATCTAAGCAATGTCCGTACGCGCCAACTGCCGGGTTTCCCCTGCAGCTGCCGAAATCCACGCCGCCATGTTCGGCTCGGTAGTCAATCGGCCGATATAAGCGTCCGCTTCGGGCGAGCGCAGGATGGCGTAGGTGACAAAGCGCGTGGCGACTGGCGCATACATCGCATCGGCGATGGACCAGGCGCCGAACAGGAACGGCCCGCCAGAACGCTTGAGCCAGCCGCTCCAAAGCTCATCGATTTTTGCAGCATCGTCACGTCCGGCCTGCGTCATGCGGTTGGGGTCGGTTCGACGGCGGATGTTCATCGGCGCATCGTTGCGCAGATGGGCGAAGCCCGCATGCATCATCGTGGCCGCCGATCTTGCCAACGCCCGCTCTCGCGCATCCGCCGGCCAGAGCGACGGGTTCTGCTCAGCCGCCCATTCGCAGATCGCAAGGCTCTCGGCGATGACGACGCCATCCGCTTCCAACGCAGGCACGCGCGCATTTGGAGAGATGGCGCTGAACACCGGCTTGCCGCCGCCCAGTTCCGACAATGCATGCAGCACTTCCTCGAACGCTATCCCGCCGACGCGCAGCGCCAGCCATGGCCGCATAGACCAGGACGAATAATTCTTGTCGCCGATATGCAGACGTGGCTGTCTCATCGGTATCTCCCCTATGCGTGCTGCCTCAGGCCAAACGCAACGAGCAGCGCAAGAACGATGAACACGACGCCCACGCCGCGCTCGAACCACTTACGAATTTGCGGCTTGCTGAGGAAGCGCGACAGCGATCCGCCAAGGTGCGTGTACATCCATTGCACCGCCATATCTATGACAGTGCCGACCACGCCGATGACCAGCGTCTGGCTGAGCACGTGCCCGCTTGCATCGATGAACTGCGGCAGTAGCGTGATGAACCAGATGATCGTCTTGGGATTACCGAAGCCGAGCATCAGGCCGTCGAAAAAGGCGCCGCGACCTACCGCAATGACGGGGGCCGGCTGGCCGGCGTCGGGCGGCGCATGCTTCTGAAGCGAGCGGATCAAGGCCAACACGCCGATCAGCGCAAGATAGCCTGCGCCCACCCATTTGAGGATGAAGAAGGCCAGCGGCGAAGTTGCGATCAAACCTGCGAGCCCCAGCGCTGTAAGCGCGAAAAAGGCGACGTTGGCGACCTGGATGCCGAAACCGGCCATCATGCCGGCGCGATGCCCACGCAGCGCCGCTTGCGACATGATGAACATGACGTTTGGGCCGGGCGCGAGGCTGACCAGCGTGGTCATCCCGATGAACAACAGGAGGTTGTCGGGCATCAGTCTCTCTTCCCCCCTGCGCCCGGGATGTGAGAGTACGCGCCCGTTTCCGTCAAGATCTCAAAAGCCGCCCGGCCACAGCCTCCAGCTGCCGCACAAGCGCCGGATCGCGCACCTCGCGCGACGTGATGATCGCATGATCAAGGCAGACGTCTATGCCGTCCGGATCGGGCGTTCGTGTCATGGGGAAAAGGCGCTGTGCGATGCGCCCGACAAGCGAAGCGGCGCGGTCGGCATTGCGATGAAGCACTTTGAGGACATCCGTTACCGAAACGGCCGCAACCTCCTCGCGCCAGCAATCATAGTCGGTCTCCATCGCCACCGTCGCATAGGGCAATTCTGCTTCGCGGGCGAGCTTGGCCTCGGGCATGTTGGTCATCCCAATCACGGCGCAATCCCACGAGCGATAGAGTTTCGATTCCGCAAGCGATGAGAACTGCGGACCTTCGATCGCCAGATAGGTGCCGCCGCGATGGGTACGAATCCCGAGAGCAGCAGATTCCTCAGCCGCTAACACCGCCAGGCGTGAGGATACTGGGTGCGCCATCGACACGTGCGCGACGACGCCCTCGCCGAAGAAACTCGTCTCGCGGGCGAACGTGCGATCGATGAACTGATCGACGATGACGAAGTCGCCCGGGGCGAATTCCTCCTTCAGTGAACCACACGCCGACAGAGAAAGCAGGTCTGTGCATCCGGCCCGTTTCATCACATCGATATTGGCGCGGTAGTTCAGCTGTGTCGGGCCCAGCTTGTGCCCGCGCCCATGGCGCGGAAGGAAAACCAGATCAACACCACGCAGCGTGCCGCGGAACACCTGATCCGACGGCGCACCCCAGGGGGATGCAATGGTCTCCCAACGTCCGCCGACGATGCCAGGTATCTGGTAAAGGCCTGAGCCGCCGATGATACCGAGAACCCATTTGCTCATGCGGCACCGTAGCCCGTCATCTGTTGGGGAGGAAATACGGGAAAGCCGCGCGGCAACTCCGGCCTGGAAGCGGTAGCTGGGATCCGCACAGACCGACAGCCCGACGGCCTAACGGATCCCAGTATACGCCTTGCGACGTATCGCGAATGGCTGTGGACGCAACGTGACGCCGTTGGAGCCAAGCCATGTTCGGAGATTGAGCCCATGCGCCGGCGCCCGCCGCGAAGCCGCGGCGGGCGCTGGTCAATGTCTAATGTTCGACGTTCCGCCAGATCGCCTTGTAGGACAGGAACACGAGGATCGACAGCAGGATCAAAAACGGGATAACCGCCGCGCCCATCTGCTTGCGAGCCACAGCCTTGGGATCGCTCGCCCAGGCGAGGAAGGTTGCAACATCTTCCGCCATCTGCGGCAGATTGGTGGGCGTGCCGTCATCGAAGGTCACGTTGGCCGTCGCCAGCGGCGAAGCCATCGCGAGGAAACCGCCCGGTGGCTTATGGCGCGGATCACCCGACCAGCTGGCAGCCGTGTCGCCGCCGAAATAGGCGTTATAGTGCTGGCCAGCGGCGACTGTCAGACCGGCGGGCGGCGTATGATACCCGTTCAGGAGTGAGTACACGTACGCGGCGCCGCCATGGCGAGCCTTGGCGATCACCGACAGGTCCGGCGGCAGGGCTCCGCCATTGACGACACGCGCGGCGATGTCGCTGGCGTAGGGGCCGAGGATGCGGTCAGAGGTCTTTGCCGGCATTTTCACGGGGTCGCCCGAATCGGGATCGATGCTCGGAATTTGGTTCACGTATTTGGCCGCGATCTCCTTCACAGCGGGGTTGTCGTTCGGGTTCGGGTAGCGGGCCTCGTAGAACGGGCCGCCTTGCTCGCCAAGATTGCGGAACGACAGCAGCTTCATGCCGTGGCAGCTCGAGCAGACCTCGGTGAACACCTTGAAGCCGCGCTGCAACTGGTTCTGGTCGAATGTGCCGAAGAATTCCTCGTGGTGCCAGCCGTGGGCCGGCGCCATCAGCTCATGACCGCCGGCCCCAGCGGCGTGGCCGGTTTCACCTGCTGGAGCGCCATGCTCCTGGGCAAGAACCGGAACCGCAACGGCGCTGACGGCCAGAGCCGCAAGACCTGCGAGAGCGAGTTTCGCGAAACGCATCTCTCTCTCCTTAGTGAGCAGCCGCGGCGGGAGTCGCCGAGCCGTGTTTCTTGCGGACGCTATCCGCAATGGACGCAGGTCTGGGTTTCGGCTTCTCGATCACGCCGAGCAGCGGCAGGAACACCAGGAAGTACAGGAAGTAGTAGGCACCCAGGATCTGCGAGAGCCACAGCCATTTGAAGCCTTCGGACTGCACCTCGATCGCCGCGCCAGCAGTCGGCGGAAGAGCGCTCTGCCTGGCGCGCAGCGCGGCGTAGTCGTCGCTGACTTCGCGCTGCGGCTGGCGGTTGGTGTCGGTGTAGACGAGCGCGACTTTGTCGGGGCCGAAGTTGAACACGAACTTGTCCGGGTCGTTGGCGCCGCAGAAGCCGAGGCCGACACTCGCAAAAGCGAAAACCACGAACAATGAACGGGCGACCGGACGGTAGCGCATTGACCGCACCTTGGACGTGTCCAGCCAGGGCAGGATGAACAGGACGACGATGGCGCCGAACATCGCGATGACGCCCAGAAGTTTCGCCGGGATCGGCCCTATGTCGAACGTGACGGCGCGCAGGATCGCGTAGAACGGCAGCAGATACCATTCGGGTACAATGTGCGCCGGCGTCTGCAGCGGGTTCGCCTCGACCGAGTTGTCTGCATGGCCGAGCGCATTCGGGAAATAGAACACGAACAGCGCGAAAAGGATCAGGAAAATGACGATCGCGAAACCGTCCTTCACCGTGTAATATGGATGGAACGGCACTGTATCCTTCTTGACGTCCTTCACAGAGACGCCAGTCGGGTTGTTGTTCCCTGGCACGTGCAGCGCCCAGATATGCAGGACGACGATACCCGCGATCACAAACGGCAGCAGATAGTGCAGCGAGAAGAAGCGGTTGAGGGTCGGATCGCCGATCGCCGGACCGCCCATCAGATAGGTCTTGATAGGCTCGCCGATCAGCGGGATCGCGCCGATCAGGTTGGTGATAACCGCCGAACCATGGAACGACATCTGACCCCACGGCAGCACATAGCCCATGAACGCCGTAGCCATCATCAGGAAGTAGATCACGACGCCGAGGATCCAGATGACCTCGCGCGGGTTCTTGTACGAGCCGTAATACATGCCGCGGAACATGTGGATGTAGACAGCGAGGAAGAACATCGAGGCGCCGTTGGCGTGGATGTTCCGGATCAGCCAGCCGAAGTCGATATCGCGCATGATACGCTCGACCGACGCGAACGCCATCTGCGTGTTGGCGACATAGTGCATAGCGAGCACGATGCCGGTCACGATCTGGATCGCGAGGCAGGCCGCGAGGATCCCGCCGAAGGTCCACCAATAATTGAGGTTCTTCGGCGTTGGGAAATCCATCAGGTCCGCACCGAATCGGATGATGGGCAAACGCTCATCCATCCACTTGGTGAAGCCACTCTTGGGTTCGTAGGTCGACGGTCCGCTCATGAGCCCCTTCCCCTACTACAGCGAAATCTTGATCATAGTGGGCGACGAATACTCGTACTTCGGGATCGCCAGGTTCTTTGGCGCCGGACCTTTGCGGACCCGCCCCGAGGTGTCGTAGTGCGAGCCGTGGCATGGGCAGTACCAACCGCCGAACTCGCCGACCGAACCCTGCGCCGGGCCGACCGGAACGCATCCGAGGTGGGTGCAGGTGCCGGACGTCACCAGGATCGCCGGATTGAGATTGCCATCCGCGCCTTTGACAAGTCGCGAGTCGTCAGTAGCCGGATCACGCAGCTGCGCGGTGTCGCCGGCCTTCGCGGAAGCGATCTCCCCAGGAGTGCGGTGACGGATGAAGAAAGGCTGACCGCCGATTAGCACGCGGATCTCGCTGCCGAGGGGCACTTTGGAAACATCGACCTCGGCGCTGGACAACGCCCGCGTGTCAGCCGCGGGAGCGAGTTGCTGCACGAATGGCCAAGCCACGGCGGCGACGCCGCCTGCGGTCACGGTCGCGGCCGCAATGTGAATGAAATCGCGACGCGTTTCCCCCGCATGGGCGCCAGCGATTGGCGCGGTCTTCGAACCGTGTTCCGACACACGAGTCTCCCATGCTATCCGGAGCTTTGGACGCCTTATTACCGCCGCGTGAGGAACCCCCCACGTGGCGTGGTGTCGCAAGAAAGCCCCCCTGCGTGACGGACCCGTCTAAAGTGCGACTCGCCCTCTTTCAACCTGACATCCCTCAGAATCTTGGGGCAAATCTGCGATTGGCGGCGTGCCTTGGCGTCGCAGTCGATATTATAGAGCCTTGCGGCTTCCCTTTGACCGATAAAGCGCTCCGCCGGACGGCGATGGACTATGGGAAAAACGTCGAAATCCTCCGTCATGACAGCTGGTCGCACTTTTGCGACATGCAAACCCGTTCAGGCGGCCGTCTGATCCTGTTTACGACGAAAGGGGCTGCGACACTCGCGACAACCCTGTTCCGGCCGGACGATACGCTTCTGTTCGGTCGCGAATCCGCGGGCGTCCCTGACGACGTCCATGCCGCAGCGGACATGCGCGTGAGGATCGCCCTCGCGCCATGTGCTCGATCGCTTAACGTCGCGATGTCGGGCGGAATCGCGCTTTGGGAGGCATTACGCCAGACCGGGCAGCTTCCCGCGGGCTAGCCGCCAGCGAGGTACCCTTCGGCGCCGCAGGTATTGATAACTTCCCTGACCGCAACGGCGAGTTTGCCTTTTTGCGCGGGCGCCAGTTCCTCCACCATCTTCTCGGTCTCGGAGTCCTCCCCCTGGGCGCCCAGAACGACGATGTCGAACAACTCCTTGTCCAGCTTCTGATCTGAAACCTTGGCGAAGCACTCGCAGACTTCTACGGTCTCGCCTTCCGCGATGCACTGCTCGGCGATGACCTTCTTGCCGGCCTCATTCTGGCTGCAGGCAGCCAGCCCAGCCATGGCTAGAGCAATACGTGCGAGGCGCGCCATGCGTGCTTCAACCTGTCTTCGATCTGCAATAGCCGCGCTTCTAGTTTGGCGCGGTGCAACGCTCAATCACACTAATTCGCCGTCTCGCACTCAAGCTGCCGGGCGGCGACGAGACTCGGATGCTCGAAGCGCTCATTATAAGGCAACGAGAGCATGATCCGATCGGCTTCGTCTTCCTTGCCCTGCGCCGAAAGTATCAACGCCTTCTGGATCCGCGGATTAATCTCGCCCGCTGCCAGGAGTTCGTCGACCTTTGTCGCCTGGCATTCACAATGAGCCTGATCGCCACCGCCATCTACGCACAGCTTGGCTAATTTCATATGCTCAGGGCTGGGCGGCGGCTCGCTTTCGCCGCAGGCGGCAACCGCAAGACCCATCGCAGCCAGAGCGAGAACCCGCGCCATCACAATCCTCTGCCTCTTGTCCCCGCCCCGCTTCCGGCATGACCCTAGACAGCTTTTCGCGTCCGCGGAAACTGAAATGTCCGCAACTGGCAGTCCGGTGCGAGATTGCGTCAGCTTGCAAGCAGCCGGGCTGACCGGCTAGCTAACCGCTATGGCACATATCCTCGCACGCGACGACGCCCAAATTGAAGAACGAAAAGCCCGCGCATTCAGCTGGTTCAAGGCCTTGCAAGCAGACATCATTTCGCGTTTCGAGGCTCTGGAGGATGCCGCCTACCCTCCTCTCTACAAAGGGGCAGCCGGGCGTTTCGAAAAAACACCATGGAGGCGTGGCGATGGTGCGGAAGACCTTGGCGGCGGCACGATGGCCGTGATGCGCGGCCGGCTGTTCGAGAAAGTCGGGGTTCACGTCTCCTGCGTGCACGGGAATTTCTCGCAGGAGTTCGCCAAGAGCATTCCCGGCGCTGACAAGTCTGGCGGAAAATTCTGGGCGAGCGGGATATCGCTCATCGCCCACATGCACTCCCCGCGCGTGCCCGCCGTGCACATGAATACGCGGATGCTGGTGACGTCGGATGCCTGGTTCGGCGGCGGCGCGGATCTGACGCCGCTGCTCGGATATCAACGGCAACAAGATTTTCCCGACGCGATCCAGTTCCACGAAGCAATGCGGGCTGCCTGCGAAGGACATCCCGGTGCGAACTATGAGGCTCTGAAGAAGGAATGCGACGAATACTTCTTCCTGCCACATCGCGATGAGCCGCGCGGGATCGGCGGCATCTTCTACGATCGCCACTCGACCGGGAACTGGGAGGGGGACTTCGATTTCACGCAGAGCGTCGGCAAACATTTCGCGGACGTCTATCCGCAGATCGTTCGGCGCCGGATGCTCGAAAGCTGGACCCCGCAGGAGAGGGAGGAACAGCTCGTTCGCCGTGGCCGGTACGTCGAGTTCAACCTGCTCTACGATCGCGGCACGACATTCGGGCTGAAGACTGGCGGCAATGTCGCCAGCATTCTCTCGTCGATGCCGCCCCTGGTGAAATGGCCCTAGTGAACAAGGCCCGCTGAGCCGCAAGTGGCTTCGGTCACATTGACGTCGGCCTCCGCGATGTGGAGGCCGAGCTTATCGAGCAGGCTGTCCACCGGTGAAAACAGCGGTTTCTGCGCAACGCCGAATCAGCCAAGCAGCAGACGGAGGCTGACTGAACCGGTTTGCAGGTCCGCGCAGCGATGTCGGGCTTGGAGAAGGTGAACTTCTTGAAGTTCGTAGGCCCTCCCGACCCGGGCCTACTCAAGAAGGGCGCTCCTCCGCTGGAGCGCCCTTTTTCTTTCGAACGCTGCGGTCGGGAACCGGGATTTCCATGGCGTCTGGAAGTGCTCCGCAGTTATGCGTTCCTGTCGCCGCGCCCGTGGAAGCATCATCAGGCGTTCCGACCAAGTTCCAAGGATGAGGGGCCGGGACCCAGTTCCCCCGGCGGCGGCTGTCCTACGCTTTCGCTCCGGGCGTTCGTCACTCGAATTGGTCCAGTGGACCAGTTCGAGCCTTTTGCGCCACTCCTCATTCCCACCGTCTCGATGCTTCGCATCGAACCACCTCGCCTTCCAAGGCGGGGGAAGAAAGGCTGAGGGTTTCGAGCGCTTTCTTCTTTGGGCTGGACCACGGCCGACGTCGGGGACGCATGCACGAGGCGCACGCTTGCAAGTTGTTGCGCGGTGTTTGTCAGGACGCCCTCGTCCTTCGAAGCGCGCCTTTCAGGCGCTCGTCAGCATCAGGGCAAAATTGCCGGCTGCTCTGTAGCCCTTGTCCTGAGGCGGATGCGGAGCAGCCGTCTCGAAGGACGAGGGCGGGCTAGCGGCGTTAGCTCAGCAGGGCCAGCAGGGCGTTGCTGTCGAGCTGGAAGTCGCTTTCGATCCAGGCGGTTTCCAGTTTGCGGAGGGATTCGCCGATCGTTGGACCTTCGGAGAGGCCGAGCTTGAGGAGCTCGGCGCCGGTGACGGGCATGATCGGGCGCCGCCAGGTCTTGCCGATTGCGAGGACTTCGGACCAGTCAGGGGAGCCGTCGCTGGCCCATTCGAGCATGAGGCGATCGCGGATAGTCTGCTCACCGGCGCGGTAGAGCGCGGCGCGGACTTCCTGTGCCGCGAGGCCGCCCCACAGGGGCGTTTCGTCCTGCACCGCCCAGTTGAGGCGATGGCGTTCGACGTTCGACATCTTGAGGCGGTTGGCCACCTCGTGGACCGCGGCGGCGTCCTTCCAGAACAGCGCGAGGAAGCGGACCATGGGATCGGGCGCGAGGCCTTCGCGCATTTCAAGATTGATCAGCTTGCCGAACAGCCTGAGGCCTTTCGCTTCGATGAAGAGCTGGTCAAGGACGCCGCTATCGTCCATCGCTTCGAGCGCTGCGAGCGGTTGTGGGGCGGAGAGCAGCTTGCGCGTTTCTATCCAGATGCGTTCGGAGGAGATGCCTTCGAGGCCGCTGCGCAGGCGGGCGCAGGCGGCCAGGCCGGCGGGGTCTGGCACGGCGCGGCCGTACCACGCCTGGAAGCGGAAGAAGCGAAGGATGCGGAGACAGTCTTCACGAATGCGCGTTTCGGGATCGCCGACGAAGATGATGCGGCGGTTGACGATGTCGTCGAGGCCGCCGCCGGTGGGGTCGTGGAGTTTGCCGTCAGCGCTGGCGTAGAGGGCATTCATACGGAAGTCGCGGCGCTGCGCGTCCAGCGCCCAGTCGTCGGTGAAGGCGACGGTGGCGTGGCGGCCATCGGTCTCTATGTCCTGGCGCAGGCTGGTGACTTCGAACGGACGGTGGTCGGCAACGACGGTGAGCGTGCCGTGCTCGATGCCGGTGGGATGCACGGCGATTTTCGCGGCGATCATCACCTTCTGCACCAGTTCGGGCACAAGCTGGGTGGCGATGTCGACGTCAGCGACGGGCTCGCCCAGCAGCGCATTGCGGACGCAGCCGCCGACGAAGCGCGCGCAGTCGGGACGTGCGCCGTTGAGGGCATCCATCACGCGGCGTACTGCGGGGGACGTCATCCAGGGCTGGAGGTCCAGCCTGCGCATGTCAGCCGCCGCCCGTGTTGCGGGGCGCGACGGGCGCGGGGCGCTGCGTCGCGTTGGGTTCAATGTCGCCGCCTGGCAGCTTCTGCTGCTCGCAGGGGATTTCGCGGGGCGGCACGATCTTTCCGTCAGCATCATAGCGTACCGGGTCGAAGCACTTGTCGCTTTCGCGAGGCTCGAGCAGCGGAGTGGCGATGAGCGCGGCGATGGCGATGCCCGCGCCGATCACGACTAGGCGGGTCAGCGGCCAGCGATCCTTGATCCTCATGTCCCGCGAGGCGGCCCGGTAGACTAGGAATACCGCGAACGGGGTCAGGAAGAGAAGTAGCTCGATGAGAACGCGCTGGGCCATGCCTTACTTTTCACCGACGCCGTAGAGCCGGTCATAGAGTGACTTCAACATTCCGGCGGTTGCCCCCCAGATATAGCGCCCGTTGTGCGGCATGGCGTAGTAGGCGCGCAAGGCCCCCCGGAATTCCTTCTCGTGACGCTGGTGGTTGGCGGCGTCCATCAGGAAGCTGAACGGCGTCTCGAAGACGTCGGCGACTTCGCGGGGATCGGGGACTGGCGTAAAATCGTGGGGCAGAATCCCCACAAAAGGCGAAATCGCGAAGCCGCTGACGGTAAGGTAGGTGTCGCCCTGCCCCAGTAGGCGAACGGTCGCGGGATCGACGCCGACTTCCTCGCGGGACTCGCGCAGAGCAGCGGCGAGCGGGGTTTCGTCAGTTTCGATGCGCCCGCCGGGAAAAGCCACCTGCCCGGCATGGCTGGCCATGGTGTCGGGGCGAAGGGTCAATAACACATTATAGTCATCGCCACGCTCGATAAGGCCCACCAGCACCGCGGCGCGGCGGAAATCCAGGACGGATGGCGGGGGCCAATCCAGGTTGAGATCGTAGTCGGTGCGCAGCGGTTTTTCAAAAACAGCGTCTACCGGTGCCAGACGGCTGAGCGCGCGGGCCTCGAAATCCGTTTTCGTGGTAAACGCCATCGGCTTAGGCCGCCTCGCCGATGGGAAATCTAACGCCGGAGGACGAAATGCTCATGGTGGACGAACCAATATCGGGCTCGGCCCAGCTGACCAGGTCATAGTAGGGCGGGCGCGCGAGCCTTGCCTCCAGCCCGCCGCGGATCAAAATATAGGTCGAGGGCTCGCCCGTAAGGCGATCCGTGACGACCCGGAGCGGATGTTCGGCATCAACCGCCACGACATCGCCCACATTGGTCGTAACCAGTATCACCTGATGCCCGTCCGATTCATGCCGGTCCGCGCGAACCCCCATGAATGGGGCATCTTCGACCTTCACCACCACTTTTTCGTGAGGGGTGACCAGATAGTAGCCGTCCGAATCCCTCCTGAGTATCGTTGAAAACACGCGGACAAGCTTGTCCCTACTGAACCGCACCCCGTTCTGCCACCAGGATCCGTCCTTCCGGATCTCCAGGCCGATGTCGCCACAGTTGGTCGGGTTCCACAAATGCACGGGAGGAGGGGAACGGGGCTTTTCCAAACCCGCTTCCGACTGCAAGGTAGCAATCAGGTCCGGGAGCGATGTCGCTTTCGGAGCTTTCGCGTTCGACATGGGCGGGTCCGGTTCCGGGTTCGCCCCACAGATAGGTAAATGCGCAGCATGAGTGAAGCCGCTATCGCCAACGCCCCGTCCGCCGACATTGTGAAGGATGCCGACGCCGCTGTGCAGCTGCTAGCGCAGGTTCGCGCCGAAATCGGGAAGGTCGTGTTCGGACAGGAACGCGTCGTTGAACTGGTGCTCTCGACCATCCTGGCGGGCGGACACGCCCTGCTGATTGGCGCGCCGGGTCTGGCCAAGACCAAGCTGGTGGAGACCACCGCGCGGGCGCTGGGCCTCGACTGGGGCCGTGTGCAGTTCACGCCCGACCTGATGCCGTCGGATATCCTGGGTTCGGAGATCCTGGACGAGAGCGCCTCGGGGCGGTCGTTCCGGTTCGTGAAGGGCCCGATCTTTACCAGCCTGCTGATGGCGGACGAGATAAACCGCGCTTCGCCGCGCACGCAGTCGGCGCTGCTGCAAGCGATGCAGGAGCGGCACGTCACCGTTGCGGGGGCTAGCTATGACCTGCCCAAGCCGTTCCACGTGCTGGCGACGCAGAACCCGATCGAACAGGAAGGCACCTACCCCCTGCCCGAAGCGCAGCTGGATCGGTTCCTGCTGAAGGTCGACGTGACCTATCCCGACAACGAGACCGAGCGGCGCATCCTGATCGAGACGACAGGCATGGGCGACCAGGTCGTGCGGCCTGTGCTCGATGCAGAGAAGCTGATCGGGCTGCAGATGCTGGTGCGGCGGATGCCAGTGCCGGAGACGGTGTTGGAGGCGATCCTGCGGCTGGTGCGTTCGGCGCGGCCGGAGCAGTCGGATCATCCACAGGTGAAGAAGCGCGTCGACTGGGGCCCCAGCCCACGCGCAGGTCAGGCGCTGATGCTGGCGGCGCGCTCGCGTGCGCTCCTGCGCGGACGTCTTGCGCCGTCGCTCGATGACATCGAGGCGCTGGCGGAGCCCGCGCTGGGCCACCGCATGGCGCTGACTTACGATCCCACAGGACAGGGCGGGACGCTGTCGTCACTAATTCAGGAACTGGCTGCGAAAGCTGCCTAACGCCCCGAGGACTTATACAAGTTGCCACAGGCGCCACTTAGTCAACTGAAAGCCGAAGCGTCCGCACTCGCAGGCGATCTCGGCACGCTGACCACGCGTGCGCGTGCAGCGAGCGCGGCACACATGGGATCGGCCGGCAGGCGCAAGTCGGGCACGGGCGAGAATTTCTGGCAGTATCGCCGGCACACCTCCGAAGACGGCGCAGATCGCGTCGACTGGCGCAGGTCGGCGCGCGAGGAGCATCTGTTCGTGCGGGAGACCGAGCTGGAGACGGCGCGGACCTTCCTGTTCTGGGTCGATCCGGCGCCGGGTTTCAATTGGTCGAGTGGAGCGACTGTGCCGCTCAAGGCGGACCGCGCGCTGTTGCTAACGATGGCGCTGGCGGGAGCGCTGTCGCGTTCAGGCGAGCGTTGCGGCGCGCTCGGCAGCGGACGTGGCGCCGTCACGGGCGCGCGGGCGTCGTCTCGCGTGGGCGAGGACAACCGCAACTTCAAACCGGACATGCCATTCCCAAAACCGCCGCGCGACACTGCGGCCGTCGTCATAAGCAGCGACTTCTATTCCCCTCTTGCCGACTGGCGCGCGCGACTCACTCCCATCGCCGCGAAATGCCGGGACGGCGTGCTGTTGCAGGTGTGCGATCCGATTGAGGAAGCCTATCCGTTCAATGGACGCGTGCGGTTCTTCCGACCGGGACAGGACCGCGAACGGCTGATCGGGCGCGCTGAATCGATCCGCGAGGAATATCTCGGCAAGTTCGCGCAGCGCCAGGAAGACCTGCTGTATCTTGCAGGCGAATTGGGCTGGCGCTTCGTTTCACATGTGACAAACGAAGAAGCACGCACTCCACTCGGCAAACTTGCCTATGGTTTCGCGATCAGCGGAGCCCCAGCGTGAGCCTTGGTCCTTTCCTTTTCCTGCAACCCTGGGCGTTGCTTGGCCTGCTTGCCCTGCCGCTGCTTTGGTTGTTGCTGCGCGCGACGCCGCCGGAGCCGAAGCGCTTCGCGCTGCCCTCGCTCGCGCTGCTCGACGATCTGAAACCGGATGAGGAAACGCCGGCGCGCACACCGTGGTGGCTGCTACTCCTGCGGATGATCGCGCTGGGTCTTGCGATCCTTGGCTTTGCCCGGCCTACATGGGCGCCGAATGCGCAGATCAACACGACGGGGGGGACGCTGATCATCGTGGACGATGGATGGACCAGCGCGGAGCGTTGGCGCGATCTGATTCGCACCGCGACGTCGGCGGTGGACGAAACATCACAGGATGGCGGCGTGATCCATGTGATGTTCACGGCGGCGCGCGAAGTGACGCGTGATCCTTCGGAAGTGCTGGATGCCGAATCAGCGCGTCAACTGCTACGCAATGCGCGGCCAGCGGCATGGCTGCCAGACCGGATGGCGGCGCTGAAGACGCTGGACGAGACGAGGCTGAAGCCCGGCCGGATCGTCTGGGCGACGGATGGTTTCAACAATGACGACAGCGACGCATTTGCGCGCGGACTGAGTGCGAAGGCGGCGACAGAAGTGAGGGTCACGCGGCCCAAGAATGCGTTTGCGATCACCTCTGCAGATTCTTCGGCTGAAGGCGCGCGGGTTTCGGTGGTACGCGCCAACACGCTGCCAGGAGTGACGACCGACATCATTGCCGAAACCTCCGAGGGCGCATCGATCGCGTCGACGCGAATCTCGTTCGATGGCGGATCAACCACGGCGGAGGCGTTGTTCGCCATCCCGGCGGCGGCGTTGAACCGTGTTGCGCGCTTCCGCATTGGTGGGTCGCCTTCCGCTGGCGCGGTCTGGCTGTGGGATGACACAGCGCGGCGGCCGCATGTCGGCCTGGCGGATACGCGCGATGAGGCGCAACCCCTGCTTTCGGAGCACTATTATGTGCGCAAGGCGCTGCAGCCCTATGCGCAGCTCACCGAGAAGAAACTTGCCGATCTGCTAGATGCGCCGATTGACGCGATCATCCTTGGCGACCGCGGCACGATCGAGGAAGGCACGCGCCAGAAGCTGACGCAGTGGATCGAGGATGGCGGCGTGCTGATCCGCTTTGCAGGACCGCGCCTTGCGGCGCAGGATGACTCGCTTACGCCAGTCCCGCTGCGTCCGACATCGCGCTCGCTGGGTTCCTCGCTGTCGTGGGAGACGCCGCAGCGCATCGCGCAGTTTGACAACAAATCGCCGTTCGTGGGCATTCCGCGGCCGACCGATACGGCCGTGCGCCAACAGGTTCTGGCGCAGCCTTCGGCTGAGCTGGAGAGCATGACGTGGGCGCGGCTGGAAGATGGCACTCCACTGGTTACAGCTCGGCGCATGGGGCGCGGGGAGCTTGTGCTGTTCCACGTCACCGCCGATCCGGACTGGTCTGACCTGCCCTATACCGGCGCGTTCGTTGAGATGCTGCGCCGGTCCGTAGTTTCAGGTGGAGAGCGCGCGGGAGCGGCGGCGCTGGGAACGGAAGGCTCGCTGGCCCCGATGCGCGTGCTGGATGGGTATGGCGCGCTGCAGCCGCCGCAATCGTCGGCGACGCCGATCGAGGCAGCGGCTTTTCTGACCACGCGTCCGGGTCCGACAACGCCGCCGGGGCTCTATGCCGGCGCGGGCGGCGAGCGCGCGTTGAATGCGGGCGCGCCGGCGCCGCAGGCCGTCGAGACTTGGCCGGGCATCGCGAAGGTGACGGAGCAGGAAGCAGTGGTGGAGCGCGCTGGCCTTGGCGGATGGATGATCGCGCTGGCCTTGAGCATCGTCGCGCTGGATCTTCTGATCGCGCTAGCGTTCGCAGGGCGGTTGCCGCGCTTCGGCCGGCAGGCGGCGGGCTTGGCAGCGGCGTTCTTCATCGCGGGAGCTATGCTTTATCCGCAGCCGGCTTCGGCGCAGAAGAGTTCGGAACAGCTGGCGAAAGAGGCAGCGGCGCACCTGCGCTTCGCCTTTGTCAGAACCGGCGACCGCAGTCTGGACGAGACGACTGAGGCGGGACTGTTCGGGCTGTCCTATCAGCTTGGGCAGCGGACGTCGGTTGAGCCGGACGAGCCGCATAGCATCGACCTCGCGCGTGACAGCCTCGAACTCTACCCGATGATCTATTACGCCGTGCCGCGCAACGCGAAACCCTTGCCGGCGGCAGCGGTGGCGAAGGTGAACGCATACCTGCGTTCGGGCGGCGCGTTCGTGGTCGACACGCGCGATGCGGCGCCGGGGCGCGATGTTTCGCAGAACCTGCCGCAGCTTCTGGCGGGCATCGATGCGCCTGCCCTGCAGCCGGCGTCGGCGACGCATGTGCTGACCAAGAGCTATTACCTGATCCGCTCGTTCCCCGGCCGTCTCAACGGGCGTCTGTGGATCGAGAGCGGCGCCGCGGATCGGGATACACGCCGGGGAGATGGCGTCTCCGGGCTGTTCATTGGCGGGTCGGACTGGGCGGGCGCGTGGGCGATCGACAAGAACACGGGCAAGCCGCTGCGCTCGATGGACGGCGGCGAGCGCGCGAGAGAGATGGCGTATCGCTTCGGCATCAATCTAGTGATGTACATTCTTACGGGGAACTACAAGGAAGATCAGGTCCACATTCCGGACCTGCTTGACCGGCTGGGGACGTCTCGGGACAAGGCTGACTAGTCATGCTCGAAGCATCCCGCCTCGCATTCGATCCTTTGATTCCTTGGATCGCCCTCTGGACGCTGGCCGTAAGCGCTGCTGTGCTGTGGGGTGTCTATCTCTACTTCCGCGGCAAGGCGTGGCTGTTCCGCGCGCTGGCGATGACCGTGCTGGTGTTGGCGCTGGCCAATCCGCTGTGGATCCAGGAGCAGCGCGAGCCGCTGAAGGACATCGTCGCGGTGGTGATGGACCGCTCGGAGAGCATGAACTTCCGCGGGCGGACCGAGACGGCGCAGGCCGCGTATGATGCGATCCGCGCGAGGATCGACGCGGACGACACGCTGGAAGTGCGGGTCGCGGAGACTGATCCGGGGGCCGACGGCACCGATCTGTATGTGGCGCTGCAGTCCGCTCTATCGGATGCGCCGCGTGAGCGGATCGCGGGCGCGATCGTAATAACCGATGGGCAGATCCACGATTCGCCGGCCAACGCCGACGACGCCAAGCCGCTGGGGCCGGTGCATGCGCTGATCGTTGGCGGCGATGAAGAGATCGACCGCAATATCGAGATCCAGCAGGCGCCGTCCTTCTCGATCATCAACCAGCGCGTCGAGATGCGGGTGCAGGTCAACGATCCGGCCGCGCAGACCGTGCAGATCGGCATCACGATCAATGGCGAACCGCAGGCGCCGCAGACGGTAAATGTCGGCGAGCCGGAAATGATCTCCCTCACGCTGAAGCGGCGCGGCGAGAACCTGGTCGTGCTGTCGGTGGACGGCATTCCGAAAGAGCTGACGCTGGCGAACAACCTCGCCTCGGCGCGGATTTCGGGCGTGCAGGACAGGTTGCGCGTGCTGCTGGTGACGGGCGAGCCGCATGCGGGTGCGCGGGTGTGGCGCGACCTCCTGAAATCGGACCCGGCGGTAGACCTGGTGCACTTCACCATCCTTCGGCCGCCACAGAAGTCGGACAATGTGCCGATCGAGGAAATCGCACTGATCGCCTTCCCGAAGCCGCAACTATTCCGCGAGAAGCTGGACGAGTTCGACCTCGTGATCTTCGACCACGAGCTGCGCCCGTCGGTTCTGGAGGAGCTCTATCTCGACCGCGTGGCGCGCTATGTCGAGAAAGGCGGCGCACTGCTGATCGCGTCGGGGCCTCCCTATCCAGGAGCGTACATTCTCTACAATACCCCGCTGGGCGGCGTGCTGCCGGGTCGGGCGACGGGCGAGATGGTGGACGGCAAGTTCACGCCGCAGCTGACCAAGCTGGGCAAGCGGCATTCGGTTACGGCGACGCTGCCGACCGAGGGCTGGGGCCCGTGGATGCGCTACATGAAGATGGATCAAGGGAAGTCAGAAGCCCTGATGCAGACACCGGACGGACACCCCTTGCTGCTGCTCAATCGCGTGGGACAGGGGCGCGTTGCGTCCGTGATGTCCGACCAGCTGTGGCTGTGGGCGCGCGGCTATGAGGGCGGCGGGCCGTATGCGGAGTTGATCCGTCGGACTGCGCACTGGCTGATGAAGGAGCCGGAGCTCGAGGAAGAACTGCTGGAACTTGACGCCGGCGCGGCGCCGGAGGTCAAGGCGACCCTGCATACGCTGTCGGACACTCCCGGAAAACTGACCATCGAAAACCCCGATGGGACGAAGTCGGAAAGCGAATGGTTGCTGATTTCGCCGGGGCATTATCAGGCGGTTCTGCCAGCCAAAGAGCTGGGCCTGTATCGCGCCGCGAGCAACAAGCTGCGCGCCGTGACGCTGCGCGGGCCGACGCATCCCCGCGAATATCTCGACCTGCGCGCGACACCGGACAAGCTGCAGCCGGTGGCCGCGGCTACGCTGGGCGGCGTGTTCCGGCTTGGCGCGGACGGCGTGCCGACCATGCCCCGCATCGACCGCATCGGGGACCGCGGCAACGCCGCCGGGCCCGACTGGCTGGGGCTTCGACAGCGCGGTGCCTACGCCGTGCGGGCGACGGAATCGACCACACTGCTGCCGGGCCTCGTCGGCATGCTGCTGGCCTGCGCCTTCATGATGCTCGCATGGCGCCGCGAGGGGCGGTGAGCCCATAAGCTGCAACGTGTGGCGAGCACCCCGCTCGTCATCCCGGAAACGCGTAGCGTTATCCCGGAACGATTCATCGTCATCGCGCTTGCCGATTAGCGGGTCTCGGCGCTCCAGCGCAGCGCGCCGGCGGCCGGGATGACAGGAGGTGGGTTGGCGAAGATCGCTGCT
Source organism: Hyphomonadaceae bacterium (assembly GCA_947474455.1). Taxonomy (GTDB): domain Bacteria; phylum Pseudomonadota; class Alphaproteobacteria; order Caulobacterales; family Hyphomonadaceae; genus UBA7672. The sequence continues at coordinate 20,085 of CANJIL010000027.1, forward strand.
AACGTGGGACGCTGAGCTCGCCGTTGAGTTGGGCGGCGCGGGTGGAGAGGTCGCGGATGAGGACGCGTTTCTGGTCGACCGGGCCGGGCAGCAGAAAGCGGCCTTCGCCGGCGGGGCGGAAGCCGAAACGCTCGTAGTATTCGTGGTCGCCCACCAGAATGACGGCGGTGTAGCCCTGCTCCCGGCAGACGCCGATCGCACGCTCCATGAGCTTGAAAGCGACACCGTTGCCGCGGCGACGTTCGGCGACGGCGATCGGGCCGAGGAAGGCGGCGCGGCCTTTTTCGCCGACTTTCACTGGCCAGACGCGAACGACGCCGGCGACGCCCTCGGAATCGACGGCGACCAGGCTGGCGTCGGCGATCTTGGTATTGCCCTCGCGCAGGCGCTCGGCCGTCTTGGCGAAGCGGCCAGGGCCGAAGACCTCGTCGTAAAGCGCTTCGACGGCGTCGGAATGCTCCGGCGCATCGGCATTGATTTCGTAGGCAGGGATAGCGTTCACAGGGCCAGGCTCCGAAGACGAGAGTGACGAACCAACGACCGCAGCGCAGGCTTCCGCCTAGGCCCAGGTCAGCGCATCACCGCTGGTCGCCGTCTTCCCCCCAAACCCATCAAAGGAATCGGGGGCCCTTCGCGCAGCCGGTTATTGGACGGTGCAGATATGTATCTTTGGCCCCAAGTGCAAGAATTTATTCTGTCGCGGCCCCAGGCCGTCCAGCCCGCGAGTCCGCGCGCCGGATTTCCCCGGACTCGCGGGCGCGGCTGATGCGCCCGCCGAAGCAGCATTTTTCAACAGCCTCTGCGATTTTTCTCAGGCGTGGCCAGAGATTTATGGTTTAGAAAGCGTTCCGTCCGCACATCGTCGCGGAGAGGTCGCCAGCTTGTTCTTGCTATCCCCCCGTTCCGGCATTTCTGATGCAACAGCCGCATGGCTGGGGCGCTTCAGGTCCGGGAAAACGGCGTCCCTCGGGAGCGTTTTGTAATGGGTGACTCCGGCGGAACGCTCTGGTCGATGCGGACGAAGTCACGCCAGCCATGGTGGTCTCACCTGCCGGACAGCGAACTGCTGCAGATGCGGCTTAAGGATCTGCACGTTTCGATCGACGGCACCTGGCTGCACGGCTGCATGAAGGATTTGAACGGCGAGCTGAAGCGCCGCGGCCTGGTTCAGGCGCACGCATGGATTTCGGACGAATGGTTCAGCCCCGATACGACGCCCGGCATCGCCGTACCTTTCTATCTCGCCCATCCGCGCCTCGCCCGGCTCGAGCGCAAGATGTTCAAGGAAGTGGAAGGCGGCACCAAGCGCCAGTGCATGCAGATCCTGCGGCACGAAGCCGGCCATATCATCCAGCACGCCTACGCCCTGCACCGCCGCCGCAAATGGCAGGACATGTTCGGCCGCTCATCAGCTCCCTATCCCGAAAGCTATCGCCCCAATCAGAACAGTAGGGACTTCGTCCAGCACCTGCCACGCTGGTATGCGCAGAGCCATCCAGATGAGGATTTCGCTGAGACGTTCGCTGTGTGGCTGACGCCGCGCGCTAACTGGCGGCAGAAATACGCCGAGTGGCCGGGCGCGCTATCGAAGCTGCAGTATGTCGACGACCTGATGGGCGAGATTGCGGGCGCGCGGGCCGGCCTGACGCGCCGCATGGAAGTCGATCCTGTCGGGCGGCTGAACATGACGCTGGGCGAGCACTACGACCGCAAGTTGGCGCATTATGCGGTCGACACCGACACGCGCTATGACCGTGACCTCCTGCGCATCTTCTCGGACGAGCGGCGGCATGCGCGGTCGAAGCCTGCCTCGGCCTTCATCCGCCTCAACCGCGTAAAGATCCGCGAAGCGGCGTGGCGCGTTTCAGGCAACTATCAAATCGCTCTGGACAACACGATCGACTTGCTGATCAACCGTGCCCGCGCGTTGAAACTGCGCGCGCCGGGAACGGAGAGCGAGTTGCGCAAATCCATGGTCAGGCTGCTGAACAACAAGGTCGCCCACCAGCTGCATACATCACGGCGGCAATGGTTCGCGGTATGAAGCCGCTTCGCATCCTCGCTCTCGCCCACCCCGATCTGATCCCGCCCGACAATATGGAAGGGCTTTCAGAAGCGGAGGCCTACGTCTGGAAGACGGAGTACGACGTCTCCAAGACGCTGAGCTCAAGCGGACACGAAGTGCGCATGCTCGGCGTGCAGACAGAGCTGACGCCGATCCGCGATGCGGTCGAGGACTGGAAACCGGATATTGTCTTCAACATGCTCGAGGAGTTCCACGGCGAGTCGCTCTATGCGCAGAACGTGGTCGGGCTGCTGGAGCTGCTGCGCGTGCCGTACACGGGGTGCAACCCACGCGGGATGATGCTGGCGCGAGGCAAGGACCTTTCCAAGAAGCTGCTGAAGTATCACCGTGTGCCGGCCCCGGCGTTCGCTGTGTTTCCGATCGGCAAGAAGGTGCGGCGGCCAGGACGGCTGAAGTTTCCGCTGATCGTGAAGAGCCTGTGGGAAGATGCTTCGCTTGGCATTGCGCAGGCTTCGATCGTGGATACCGACGAGAAGCTGGCCGAGCGCGTGGCGTTCATTCACAAGCGGCTGAACACGCCGGCGATTGCGGAACAGTTCATAGATGGACGCGAGATCTATGTTGGCGTGATCGGCAACGACCGGCTGCAGGTTCTGCCGGTGTGGGAGCTGAGCTTCAGCAACCTTGCCGATGGCGCTCATGCGATCGCGACTGAGAAGGTGAAGCACGATCCGATCTATCAGGAGAAGCGCGGCATCCTGCAGGGGCCAGCGCAGGATCTTCCGCCGTCAGTCGTGACGAGGATCCGCACGCTGGCCAAGCGCATCAGCCACACGCTGGAGCTGGATGGGTATTGCCGAATCGACTTCCGGCTGTCGAAGGACAACATCCCCTACTTCATCGAGGCGAACCCCAATCCCGAGATTGCCGAGAGCCAGGAGTTTGCCCAAGCAGCACTGCACTCCGGAACGAGCTATGCGGACCTGCTGAACAAGATCGTTCAGTTGGGATTGAAGCGAGCCGGCGCTGACGCTTAGCCGCTCGGATCGTCGTCGACGGGTTCGAGCTTTTTCACCAGCACCTTGTCGATGCGGCGGCCATCCATGTCGATGACCTCGAACTGCAGCGGCAGGCGTTCGGCCTTATCGCCCTCGTTGGGGACTGTGCGCAGGAGGTGCATGACAAGGCCCGCGACGGTGGAATAGCCCTCATCGTCGTCGAGGCCACGGACGCCGACCAGCTCCTCGAATTCATCAACCGGCGTCATGCCGTCGACGAGCCAGCTGCCGTCGTCGCGTTTCACCGGCGGAGAGAGGCCTTCGTCTTCGCTCAGGGCGGCGTCGCCAGCGATGGATTCGAGAAGGTCGGCGGCCGTCACCAGGCCGAGCACGGCACCGTATTCGTCGGAGACGATGACCATGCGGACGGGGTTCCCGCGCATGGCTTCAAGCATTTTCAACACTGGCATAGTCTCCGGAACGAAGACTGGCGGATGCATCACGGCCTTGAGGTCGATGGAGCCAGTGCGCGCGAGGTGGGCGAAGAGCTCCTTCGTCTGGACGACGCCGACAAGGTGATCCGCATCTCCTTGCGCCACGGGGAAACGTGAATGGCGGCTGTCGGAGATTTCCTTCAGCATCTCTTCGCGCGGGGTATCCGGGTCGAGCCAGATCATTTCCGTGCGGGGCGTCATGATCGTTTTCACCGAGCGGTCGCCGAGGCGCATCACACTCTGGATCATGTCGCGTTCTTCCTCCTCGATGACGCCAGCCTTTTCGCCTTCGACGATCAGGGACTGGAGCTCCTCCTCGGTGACGTCTTCCTGCCGGGTGCGGTCGAGGCCGAGGAGGCGGACGACGCCTTCGGTGACGGTGCGCAGCAGCCAGACGACCGGGGACGCCGCGACCTCGATGAAGGCCATCATGGGCGCCATGGCGGAGGCGAGGAATTCCGGGGAGGCCAGTGCAAGACGCTTGGGGATCAGCTCACCCAGCACCAGCGACAGGAAGGTGGTCAGGACGATGACGACGCCGAAGGCGATGGCGGGGGCGTGCGGCGCAAGGACCGGGTGGAGGCTGGCGACCCAGGGCGTCATGTCGTCCGCAAGGGAGGTGGCGCCGTATGCGCCCGCGATGACGCCAATGGCGGTGATGCCGATCTGGACGGTCGATAGAAGTTTGGAGGGGTCCTCCAGCAGGCGCAGCGCGATCTTGGCGCCGGGATTGCCGCGGTCGGCCATTGCCTTCAGCCGCGGCTTTCGGGAGGAAACGATCGCCATCTCGGACAGCGCGAACACGCCGTTGAGCAGGATCAGCAGTACGAGGATCAGAAGTTCCATCTACTCCGCGAGCCCCGCAGGCCTGTGCGCTTTGATGCGCCATACAGCCCAGCGGCCCCATCTTCTGCGATACTTGGCCGGCGCGTTCAACCACCGGATTTGTCTGGTTGGCTTGCGCACAGTTCAGGAAACGTATTTATAGTCAATGACATAGACTATCAAGACGGCGTTTTCGACAGCCAATGCAAGCGATTGCCTTTTAAGCTTAGGCAGCCGCCAAGGGTTGCGTGTAGGAATGATTTCCTATACCTAGGTTTTTCGTCCTATCCGGCCGAAGACTGACCCATGCGCCACCTCGATGTCTGGAAAGCGGTCGACGCCCTTGCAGATCGGCATGGATTGTCGACTTCCGCGCTGGCCAAGCGGGCCGGGCTGGACGCTACGGCGTTCAACAAGTCGAAGCGGGCTGGAGCCGACGGGTCGCCGCGCTGGCTGTCCACCGAAAGCCTGATCAAGATGCTGGATGCTGTGGGGACGTCGCTGGAGGATTTCGCGGCGCTGGCCGAAGGACGGCAGGGACATATGGCGCCGCTGCTGGACTTCGCAAAGGCGGGAAGCGACGGCTATTTCGACGACGCGGGGCTTCCTGTTGGCGATGGCTGGGAAGAAGTGCGCTTCCCTGGCTTACAGACGGAGACGGTCTACGCGCTGGAGATTACAGGCGACTCGATGGAGCCGGTGTATCGGCGCGGCGACCGGATCGTAGTGGCGCCAGGCGTCTCTGTGCGCCGTGGCGACCGGGTGGTGGCGCGCACGAAGGATGGCGAAGTGCTAGCCAAGGTTCTCGGACGGCTGACGGAGCGGACGGTGGAGCTTCTGTCGCTGAATTCGGCCTATGGGCCACGTGAGTTGGCGCGCAACGAGCTGGCGTGGATGGCGCGCATTCTGTGGGCGAGTCAGTAGTCCCGACTACACTTCAAGCGCCATCAGCCTATCGAGTACCGAGGCGAGGCGGTTCGCCCGCACGGGCGAGCGCATCGCTTCCTCGGCGGCCCAGCGCAGATAGACTTCGACTTCGGCACGGTCGGCCTTGCGCTGGAGCATGACGAGGACGGGCCAGGCGTAGCTGTCGTATTCGTCGAGCGGGATGCAGCAGCCGATTGGATCCCATTCGCCGTGCAGGATGGCGCGGACTTCGTCGAACGCCGCCTTGGCGCGTTTTGCCTCGGGCCGGCTCAGAGCAATACCTGCGCGAGTTTCTGGGCGGACTCCTTATCGCCTGTCAGCGCCGCGGCGAGCTGTGCCGCGCGGGATTGCATCACCTGTTCGACATGGTCGCCGGCATTCGCCGCGATGGCGCGGGCGAGCGCCTGGGATGCTTGGGCTGCGTGCTCCGAGGCGTCCAGCGCCACGAGCGCTCGGGCATATTGCCAGTGGATGCCGACATCGTCCGGCGCGAGCCGGGTTGCTGCGTCGTAATAGCTGCGCTCCTTGTCCAGCCTGGCGCCCATCGCCCATGCGCCGAGACTGCCGCCAAGGCGTTCGACCTCGATATTCCAGACGGCGAGGAAGCCGAGGGCGTAGAAATTCGACGGATCGGCCTTCAGCACATCTTCGGCGAGCTTGCGGCCCTTTTCGCCATAGCCGGACGTCCAGGCCCCCATGACATCCATGCGACGGCTCTTGAGCGGCAGGGCGATGGCGAGCTGCAGCCGGCCTTCCTCGTGACCCGGTTCGAGCTTGAGAGCGGCTTCCGCATTCCGCGACGCGCGTTCGACGGTGTCGTCGTTGGGTTCTCCCGCGCCGGTCATGCAGTAAGCCAGCAAGGCGCGCGGAGCGAATGCGAGATCGTCGGCGCCAGCGTCCGCCTCACCCTCCTGCGCCGCCGCCATATATTCGCCCCGCGCGAACATGGCCGCCAGTTCGCTTGACGTAGGATGAACGGGTGCCGGCGGCGGCGGCGCCGCAGCCAGGAGAGCTGCTGCTGTCAAACGCGCCAATGCTCCGTAGAAGGCGCGCAGAAGCCGTCCCTTACCAATGGGAAATGTCATGATGCGCCGAGCTTTCCTCTTGCGCAACGACCCAACACAGGCGCTAAAGGCTTGCAGCTCAGGAGCGATGGTCGTGCGTAGTCTTGCATGTGTTGCGGTGCTCGCGCTGGCGGCCGCCTGCGGCGCGCCACAGGACGAGAATGCGGTGCCGTCTGCAACAGCTCCCTCCGCCAATCTCGGCAGATTCTCAGGCGGCCCGACCGACGAGCGGCCTTATGCCGGCGAATGGGCAGCGCAGACCAATGAATGCGCCGACTCGCGGAAGGTCTGGACGATCGAGAGCGACAGGATGGGCGTGCGGAGGCAGCGCTTCTGTGTGTTCAGTCAGGTGCGGCAGACGGGAGAAACGAACGAAGCCGAGGTCTGGCGGGCGGATGCGCGATGCCTGGCGGGCGGGCGGGAAAGCGACGACGTGCTGTTCTTCCGCGTGAAGCCCAGCCGGCTGGAAATGCGGGTGCGGATCAGCGACGCCGACCCGGAAGAACTCGTCCGCTGCCCGATGCGCACCTAGTTGGCTTCCAGGCCCGCCTGAGGCAGGACTCCCACGTGACTGCGTCGGGGAAAGGCTCATGGAATTCGATATCCTTCTGGCGTTGCATCTCGTCGGCCTGCTGATAGGCGCGGGCGGCGGAATAGACAGCGCCATAGTGATGGCGCAAGCAAGGCGCATGTCGTCGGAAGACGCTCGCGTTGTCCGCCGCGTGGGACCGGTGATGGGGCAGGTTTCCTTGATGGGCGTGTTGCTGATGCCCGCCACGGGCGTTGGCATGCTCCTCGTCAAATATCAGGGACAGTTCGGCACAATGCCGATCCTGTTCCGCTGGAAGATGCTGTTCGTCGTGACGCTGACAATTGCGACGGCGGTGATCGAGCTGACCTATGCTTCTTTGAAGAAGGGGAATGTCGCCGCGGCGGCGCATCTGCCGCGCATCGGGCCGATCGCCGGCATCTCGGCGATGCTTGCAACGGTCCCCGCTGCGTTCGCCTTTCACTAGGCGCGCATGATTGAACCGCTGGTCATACTGCACCTGCTGGGGCTGATGCTTGGGGCAGCGGGCAGCTTTGGCGGCGTTGTTATCCTCGCCCTCGCCTCGCCCTCGCAGAAAGCCAGGGGGGGGCCCGTTCGCGGGATCGGGCCGGCGATGACGCGGATGTCGATCACCGGGCTGATCATGCTCTGGCCGAGCGGGATTGTGTTGATGATCGGAACGGCAGGTACTCAGGCGCTCAACGTCATGTTCTGGATGAAGATGGTGTTCGCGGCGATGGCAACGTTCGCAACAGTGTCAGCGGAGTGGGTCTACGGCCGTGCACGGCGAGAACCTAAGGTCGCCAGACTGCTGCTGAGCCTGAGCCCGCTTGCAGCGCTGTCCTACGTTCTCGCCGTGATCTTTACCGTGCTCGCGGCCCGCTGATCAGGTCCCGGCGGGCGGCTCGATACGGTCAAGCTTCTGAATGCGGCAGTAGTGGGATTCATCCAGCACCAAAGTGGTGAACGTGTCGATGCGATTGGTGGGATCGCGGCCGGTGTCGATCCGGATCCCGAACTGGTTGCAGGCGCCGTCTCCGCAGTTCTTGAGCAGCTCCGCCTTGTACCAGCGATTGCTGTTGATCTTCAGAAGATAGGGGTCAGCGTCCACCCGCTCGAAGCTCGAGGCGGCGTTGGACGCGTAAGGGATGGATACGTTCTCTTCGATGACCACGAAATTGCGTGGCGCTGTCTGTTCGGCTGGCGCGGTCGCGCAGGCAACGCTGGCGAGGGCGGCGCTGCAGACAGCCAGGGTCCTGATCATGAGTTGTCTTTTCTGTAGGCTACCAAGTGACAAAAGTTTTCATGAACCGCTCATGAACTGGACCTGGCCAGAGCATCCCGGATAAGCTGAGCTGACTCCTTCACTCCATATAGAGCGACGAAGCCGCCGAAGCGGGGGCCTTGGCTTTGGCCGAGGCAGACTTCATAGATCGCCATGAACCATGTGCGAAGCGGTTCGAACTGACGCTCCGTGCCAACGGCGAAGACCATGGTCTGCAGGCTTTCGCCATCGAGCGGTCCATCCCAGACATCGAGACGATTGGCGAGGTCTTCAAGGGCGGCGCGCTCTTTCTCATCTGGGGCGCGGTAGACCTTCGCGGGCTTCACGAAATCTGCGTAGTATCGGAGCGCGTAGCCAACCAGCCGGTCCAATAGCGGCGAGTTTTCCGGCGTAAGGCTTTCAACTTTTCCGTCGGCCGACGCGAGGAGTTGCTTCTGCTCGCGGCGGATGAAGCCCCAGAGAATGTCCTTGTTCGACGCATTGGCAGCGGAGACGAGATTCAGCAGCATTGCGAAGGAGACCGGCGAGGATTTCGCCGGAGGCTTGCCGCTATGAATGTGCCAGACCGGGTTTTCGAGCTGCTGGTCAGGCGTCTGCTTCGGGTAGGCGTCGAGGAAGTTGAGGTATTCGTCCACCGCCTTCGGGATGACGTCGAAGTAGAGCTTCTTTGCGGTCTTCGGTTTCTGCCACTGGTAGAGCGAGAGCGACTCTGCGGGCGCATAGGCGAGCCACTGCTCTACGGAAATGCCATTGCCTTTCGACTTCGAGATCTTCTCGCCCTTGTGGTCGAGGAAGAGTTCGTAGACGAACTGGTGCGGTGGCTCGGCGCCGAGGATGCGGCAAATCCTGGAATAGATCGGCGCGTTGGCCTGATGGTCTTTGCCGAACATTTCGAAGTCGACCCCGAGGGCGGCCCAGCGCATGCCGAAGTCGGGCTTCCATTGCAGCTTCACGTGGCCGCCTGTGACGGGGAGCGTGGCGTCTTCGCCGTTCTCGTCCTCGAAGGTGACCGTGCCGGCTTTTGCGTCGACCTTCTTCATCGGGACGTAGAGGACGCGGCCTGTTGTCGGCGAGATCGGCAGGAAGGGCGAATAGGTTTCGCGGCGTTCGTCGCCGAGCGTTGGCAGCATCACCTTCATGATGTCGTCGTACATCTCGGCGGCGCGCAGCAGCATCGCGTCGAAGCGACCCGACTTGTAGAGATCGGTAGCGGAGGCGAATTCGTATTCGAAGCCGAAGCTGTCGAGAAAGGCCTGCAGACGGGCGTTCATGTGAGCGCCATAGCTCTCGTGTGTGCCAAAGGGATCGGGCACTACGGTGAGAGGCTTCTGCAGGTAACCTGAAAGGATCTCCTGGTTCGGCAGGTTGTCCGGGACCTTGCGCATGCCGTCCATGTCGTCAGAGACGCAGACAAGGCGCGTCTTGTAGGCGCCAGCGGTGAGCGCTTCGAAGGCCTTGCGGACCATGGTGGTGCGGACGACTTCGCCGAACGTGCCGATGTGCGGAAGGCCCGAGGGGCCGTAGCCTGTTTCAAAGACGACGGGCGCGTCCTTCGCCCTGCCCGCTTTCTCCAGATTCTCGATGCGCGCCTTCAGTTCGCGGGCCTGTTCAAACGGCCATGCTTTTGCGGTTGTGGCGAGGTCAGCGACGGACATCTGGAACTCCTGTTCGACCCGCCTAGGCGGCGCGGGGGACAGGGTCAAGCGGAGGCCCGGATTCAGTGGTGAGTGCGCATCTGATAGCGGTAGTTAGGCTTGATGACCCAGTTCATGAACTGGCCTTTCGATGTGGTCGCCAGGTACTGGAGGTAGACCTCCCCAGGGACGTCGAAATGGTCGTAGGCGTCGCCACCGCGGTACTTCATCGAGAAGACGCCGTTGTTCCTGTTGGCCCATTCGACCACTTCGGACAGCATCCTACCCTGCCCCCTTGAAGGATTGGACCTCGCGCTCGTGTTTCTTGGCGGCGGCCCTGGACCCGAACGTGCCGAGGTTGCGGCGCTTGCCTGTCTTGAGATCTTTCTTGCGGGAGTAGAGGCGATATCTGCCAGCGGCGAGTGTGCGGATCATGCCGCGGCCCCCTTCGCGGATCCAACGTCCGGCGCCGAGGGTTGGTTCGCCCGGCGGATGGCAAAGTGTCCTCCGGGCACTCGTGCAACTTCACCCGTCACTGATAGAATTTCCGCGCCCACAGGAAGAGGATCGGCGCCAGGATGATCAGAATGCCAACCTTGGCCCAGACCATTGGCGAGGCGTCGCCCATATCGTCCATGGGGGTAAACATCGGAGCACAGCAGGGCCCTTGAACAGCAGACCCAGTAACATGACCGTAGACCAGTAGAAGACTGGCGCCGCGCCGATGCGGCGGTGGCGACGGGAGCCTGTTTCTGGACCTGCCGCAGGGCTTCACGAACGAAAGGCGCTTAGGTGGAAGACCGGTTTTCGAAGCTGCCCAATCCCAGAAAGTGGGAGTTCTGAACGCCCCGCTTTGGCCCGGCTGTAAACGTGAGGATCATAATGTGCCGCCAGCTCTGGTACTGCACCGGCGTACGGCGATCCGGATGGCCACGACGTCAGCACACCCGTCGCGGCTTTCCTTGCTGGAATTGTAGCGGGTGATGAGCGTGTCATCACCAGCACGCCAAGTGAGTTCGGCTTTCTCGAACGCGCTGCGCAGGACGGAATGCATCTCGCCGGTCATGTTGCCCCTCCGATTCCCCGGTTTGGAGTTTGGGAGTGTCAGGCGTTCACCAGCAAGGGATGCGGCGCCACGCCGCCGGGAATGAATGTTGCAAGGCGATTGACAATCAATCGCAAGTTGCTGCAAATCGTTCTCATGATCATCTGCGTGTGCCGGGGTCTCAACACGGTAAAGGTGAACGACGCAATTGCGGCGGGCGCTCGCTCCCCTGCGCAGGTTCACCGGCACCATGCCACGACCATAAACTGCGGAAAATGCTGCGAAACCTTGTGCGGGATGATCCGCGAGCAGGCTTCGGACGACGTTTGCTCCGCCCACCACACGCTCGTTGCCGCCGAGTAGCTTGCTGCGAACGCGTCGTCCTCGCATTCGCAAAAAATTCCAACAAAAACAACTTGAAAACCGTCGAGAGTCGGCGTCTTTGGGACCAGTTCGCGCGTTGTGCTTAGCAAGGCGGCCCCGAGGCATGGGCGGCCGGCCGCTTTTGAAGGAGTGCGCCCATGAAAGGCGATCGCAAGGTGATCGAACTCCTCAATCAGGCACTGAAGAACGAACTCACGGCCATCAACCAGTACTTCCTGCACTCCCGGATGCTTAAGGACTGGGGCGTGTCGGAACTGGCCAAGAAGGAATACGACGAATCGATCGAGGAGATGCACCACGCCGACTGGCTGATCGAACGCATCCTGTTCCTGGAAGGCCTGCCGAACCTGCAGGACCTCGGCAAGCTGCTCATCGGCGAAAACGTGAAAGAGATCCTCGAGTGCGATCTCAAGACGGAACAGATGGCTGTGCCCGTGCTGCGTGACGCGATCGAGTATTGCGAGAAGGTGCGCGACTACGGCTCGCGCGACATCTTCAACAAGATCCTCCACAATGAGGAAGAGCACATCGACTACATCGAGACGCAGTTCGACCTGATCAATCAGGTTGGCATCCAGAACTACGTCCAGCTGCAGTCGAAGCCGAACGCCAGCCAGGCGCTGGATTAGCGCTGGATCGCAAGCTGAAGAAGTTTGGCGCGGAGATACTTGATCCGCCGGCGGAGTATCCGGATTACAGCAAAGGCAATTACGCCGTGTTCTGTGCTGACGTGGTGGGTTGAAACTGGAATACGCTTACACACCAACGTCGGCAGAGAAGAATGTATGATGCGCGGGCGCATCCATCATCTCGATCGTAAGGTGAGCGATCCGGAGCGGTCGCTGCCGTTGTATGAGTTGTTCCTCAAGCACATGGGCCATCGCGAGGTGGACCAGAATGCGGATGGCGGGACGGAGTGGGATCTTGTTGGCGACGGCTTCATGTCGGTTGGGATCGTGAAGGCGCGCGGGCCGAATGCGCGGCATGGGCATGGTCGGGATACGCCGGGACCGCACCATGCGGCGTGGGGCTCGCCGATGTTGGAGGAAGTCGACGCTCTCTTTGCGAAGCTGCAGGCGTTCGGTGCGAACACTCTCGATCCGCCGGCGGATTATCCACGATACAACCAAGGCAAGGGCTATTACGCCGTATTCTTTGCCGATCCCGACGGCCTGAAGCTGGAATACGTCTGGACACCTTGAACAAACCTAGTTCACGCGGTGAAGCAGCCGTCTTCAGGCGTTTTAAATCTTCCGGCGGCAAGACTTCGCCGTCTCTCCTGGTTTCCGTCATGAATGCCCCTGCCCCCGATCCAATTGCCGGTCGCTGATCCTGCTGTGGGCGGGCGCGGCAGTCTTGCTGGCGGGCGTCGTAGTGTGGGGCGCCATGCAGACCCAGGATCCGCTGCAGGACTATATCCACACCGACAAGGTTCGCCACATCCTGGCGTTTGGCGCGATTGGCCTGTGCGCGGGGTTGATGCCGTCGGCGCTTACGCGGAGCCTGGCGCTGGGCGGCCTGCTGACGTTTGCGATGCTGGTGGAGATCATACGGATACCGATTGCAGGACGAGAAGCTTCGCTGAACGATCTGTTCGCCAGCGAGGTGGGCGCTTTCGGCGGCTTCGGGCTGGGCGCTGCCGCGTGGAACGTCTACGAGGCGGTGCGCGAGAAGCTCAGCGAGCAGAAGGCTTCGCGGCGGCGGCCATAAGAAAATTCGCGTACATGCGATGCGCGCGCTCTGTCAGGACCGGATCGTAGCGAATGCGCCAATCCTGCGCTTCGATCTCGTCGAATGCGTGCGTGGCACCTTCGAAAACCGTAACATTGATCGCGGCGCCGGGCTTGGTCATGCGGCCGAGCACATTGGCGAGATACTTGCCGCCCACGACAGTGTCGGCCGTGCCGACGATGGCGTGGACATCCACATCGACCCGCAGGCCGCGAGACGGCGCAAGTGCCCCGATCCATTGATAGGGATAGATTACGAAGGCGCCGACGAGACCAGCGAGCGGCTCTTCCGGCAGGTCATCGAGACGGGTGGCGGTCGTGACCTGCTTGCCCGGCGTCATCGACAATGCGTCAAGCGCAGTCCAGCCGCCATGACTCCAGCCGGCGACGGCGATCCGATTTGGATCGGCCCAGGACTCGCCGCGCGCCCATTCCATCATGGCGAAGAGATCGCCTGCCCGCTCGCGGCCCCAGAGCTGCAGGCCGGTGCAGACGGTGGCATAGGCTTCCAGCCTGTCGATACGGCGATGGCCGTAGCTGTCGACGACGATGACTGCCCAACCGGCGGATTTGGCGACGGCGGCCCAGCGGGCCTGGAGATTCTTCTTGCCGCCGCATCCGTGCAGCTGGATCACGACGGGGAACGGCCCTTCGCCTTCCGGCAGGTAGAGTTCGGATCCGACCAGCAAAGCATCGATGCGCTGCTGCAGCGTTTCCTTTGCGAAGGCGACGGGAGAGAAGGCCATCAGGGCAAGGGCGAGCAGGAGGTTGCGGACGACGTTTCGCATGATGTGAGGTGGCTCATGGCGTTGCGCCAGCTCTCCTACGCAGTTCGGATAGAAGCGCGTGGTTGAAATCCTGTGACGACAGGTCGTTCCAGCTGACGATTTCCTTGTCCATCCGGGCTTGCTCTTTCGCCGCTCCGAAGGTTGCGCCGGGAATGATCTTGAGACCAAACAGGCGCTGGGGCGAATAGCCGGTGAGAATCCAGGATGGATGCCACGCCAGCTTCGCGGCCTTCGCGAGCTCGTTTGTGCAGTTCGACGCGAACGTGTTGTAGAAGCGCGGATGAATCTGGATGTCCACCGCGCGGTCGAGCAGGCTGCGCAGGAAGGATTGCTTTTGTTCCCGCGAGAGCGTCAACGGGTAGACGTCCGTCTCCTTCTTCAGGAAGACAGCGCGGCGCGTGAGCAGCTCCTTCGCTGTGTTCCACATATAGGCGAGCTCATACTTGTTGAGCATCCCGTCGATGGCTGAATAGATCTCGTCTTTCTCCAGCCGCGCTTCCACGGTGAGACCTACGATGCGATCCTCCGGGAATTCGAAGAGCAGAAGAGTGTGGGCGGCGTAGGGTTGGCCGGGCTGAGGCTCGACCATGAGCCAGAGGTTCTTCAGCTCGGCGAACCTCGCAGCGAAGGTAGTTGACCCTTTCGTCGCGGGACCATCTGCAGTGTAGGTCCAGTCCATGACCGGATCGAGTGCGAATTCTTCCTGGTCCATCGTGACCTTCGGCATGACCGCGAGGTTCTCGGTCCACTCGCGATCGAGGCGCGGCTTCGCCAACGACAGCGACGCAAAGAAAGCGACGACGAACGCGAACGCGGCGATTCCCGCTGTGGCCCAGGAGCGCTTTCTGATCCAGTTCCAGACCGACATGAGACCCTATCCGCTGGCGGCACAAAAGCATGCGCGCCGCGTCGAAGCAAAGACCTGATTGTGGTAGCGAAAACGCTCAAGCCGAACTGCAACGCGCCTTGACGTCGCCGCATTCTTCGGTCAAACGCCGCGCCCTGGATCAAGCCTCCTTACGGAGACGCCCGATGAAACGGCGCTACGAAAATCAGACAGCGATGACTAACCAGCTGGCGCTGGTCAATCGCGATGGCATAGAGGAATAGGTCCAAAGCCGGCATTGCCGGATTTAATCGAACCCTCCGCGCAGTTCGCCGGAGGGTTTTTGTTGCCTTGCAAGGTGACAAGACTCCGGGATGCGCGGAGGGTCTGCGAAGCAAGGAACCGCAGACATGAGCACGTTTGAAGTGTTCGAAACGGCCAAGGGTGGCCGCATAAAGGCCTGGGTGAAAGGCGTGCCTGTCGAGGCACGCGCCCGCGAGCAGCTTGAGAATGTGGCGGGCCTGCCGTTCGTGCATTCCCACCTCGCCGTCATGCCCGACGTCCACTTCGGACGTGGGGCGACCGTTGGCTCGGTGATCCCGACCAAGGGCGCGATCATTCCGGCTGCTGTCGGCATCGACATTGGTTGCGGGATGATGGCGGTGGAGACCACGCTGCGCGCGGAACAGCTGCCTGACACGCTGGCGAAGCTGCGTTCGGAGATCGAGCGCAAGGCGCCGGCAGGCGTGGGGCGCGGTGGCGAATGGGGAACGATCCCGGACTCGGTGGTCTCGCGCTGGCGGAACTCGGATCTTGATGAGCGCCTGACACGCATCCGCGACAAGCACCGCAAGATTCCGAACCACAAGGTCGGCAACCAGCTCGGCACACTGGGCTCGGGAAACCACTTCATCGAGGTCTGCCTCGATGAGCGTGGCTTTATCTGGGTGGTGCTGCACTCGGGCTCGCGCGGCACGGGGAACCAGATCGGGCAGTACTTCATCGAGATGGCGCGTCGCCTGCTCGAGAAGCGCGTGCTCGGTTATCACGTGCCGGATCAGGATCTCGCTTTTTTCGTCGAGGGCGAGCCGATCTTTGACGACTACATCGAGGCGGTCTGCTGGGCGCAGGACTATGCCCGCGCCAACCGCGAAGCGATGATGGACAGGACGCTGCAGGTGATGCGCGAGCATCTGCCGAAGTTCAAGCTCGGGAGCCGCGCGGTGAACTGCCACCACAATTATGTGGAGAAGGAACACCATTTCGGCGCCGACGTGTGGGTGACCCGCAAGGGCGCCGTGCGCGCAGGCGAAGGTGAGCTTGGCATCATCCCCGGTTCGATGGGCGCGAAATCGTTCATCGTGCGCGGGAAAGGCAATGCGGAGTCGTTCTGCTCGTGTTCACACGGCGCGGGACGCAAGATGTCGCGCTCCGAAGCCAAGCGCACTTTCTCGCTGAAGGACCATCGCGAGGCGGTCGCCAGCGTGGAGTGCCGCGTGGACAAACACGTGATCGATGAAACGCCGATGGCTTACAAGGACATCGACGCCGTCATCGCCGCGCAAGCGGACTTGATCGAGGTGGTTCACACCCTGAAGCAGGTGGTTTGCGTGAAGGGGTAAACGAGGGGCGGCGTCAAACACCGCCCCGAGTCCCCTAAAACCAACACAAAATAGCTCCTTGCGGCGCCGATCGATCAAATTTAATCGGTCGGCGTGACTCGCAATTAAGCCCGTTTCGCTAGTGTTTCTGGGCGTGAGGGAGCATCGGCGATGCCGCAGAATTTCGCGGCTGAAGTTCCAACCGCCCTGGCAAATCTTGCGGGCTTCCTCCTGAGCCCGTTCGCAATCGATGCGGACTCGCGTCTTTACTGGCTCAATTTCGTCGTCTTCATCATCGCTGGCGCGGCCGTGTTCTAGCTACGCGAACACCGTGCGGGCGCGGAACGCTCAGCGCCGGCATACATCTTTCCGATGCGCGCCTGGCTTTCGCAATCCAGCATCGTCGATTTCAAGGTGTACGCGGCTGACCACTTCTTCAGCGTGAAAGTCGCCGGCATCGGACTGGTTTCCGCCAGCTTTATCGCGTCAACCGTCGCAGGCGCAGCGTCTCCCTATATCGGCGGCTTCATTACGGGGGGCGGAGAGTTGTGGTCGCTTGCGATGTGCGCGCTAATTAATGGTCGCGCTTGCGAACGACCTTGGCACCTACATCACGCACCGCATCTGCCATGAGCACAAGGCGCTCTGGCCATTCCATCAACTTCATCATTCGGCAAAGGTGCTCACTCCTCTGACTGTCTATCGCAAACATCCCATCTACGATCTGCTGAGCAGCATCATCCAACCACTGATCATGGGACCGGTGATCGGCGTGCTGGTCGCGCTGTTCAACCATGACGGACTCTGGACGATCATGGGCTTCAACGCCGGGTACATGATCTTCAGTTTTCTAGGCATCAACCTGCGCCATTCGGAGATCTGGATTGGCTTCGGTCCGGTGCTGAGCCGCATCTTAATCAGCCCGGCCATGCATCAGATCCACCACAGCATTGACCCCAAGCATTACGACCGCAATTACGGCGAGGTCTTTGCCTTGTGCGATTGGATGTTCGGAACGCTGTACATTCCCAAAAGCCGCGAGGCTATCACCTTCGGCGTAACCGGCGGGGCTGGCGCCGAAGCACTCTCGCTGCATCCCACGCTCAAGGAAGCCTACCTGCAGCCCATGCGGGAATTTGCAGGTATTGTGCGCCGCAAAAATCCAGCGTCTGAACGCGCATGAGCCGCGCACTTTTACTCTGGCTCGATGCGGCGCGCGTGGGCGCTGCCTTCGTCGTGCTGTTGTCGCACTTCGCGTATGTGTAGGCGTCGGGCGGTGTACTTGCGTGGATCCGCGACTGGATTCTCGGCAGCGACGCAGTCGTGCTGTTCTTGATTCTTTCGGGCCGGGTGATTGCGCACACGACCGCTGTGAAAGATCACACGCCCGTCGACTTCGCGCTCGCACGGTTGTCGCGACTCTATAGCGTGGCTGCACCGGCAATTCTGATAA
>CANJIL010000028.1 GCA_947474455.1 Hyphomonadaceae bacterium
TGAGCCGCAACCTGCAGTTCCTCTGTGCCCACCACGGTCACAGGCACAGGCGCTTCCTCGCCCGTCGCCACTGCGATGCGTGAACCGGTGACGACAACGCGGTCTTGGCGTTCTTCAGCGGCGGGGGCCGGCGGTTTGACCTGGTCAACCTGTGCGAAAGCTGTTTGTCCGGAGCCTATTGCAATAAGCAAAGCTATCGCAGAGGCGCCGCTGAGCGCGTAGGTCCTCATGATTTCCTCCCCTGAGCGTCGCATCAGCGCGACGCCTAATATTTCGGCGGGTTCATGACCGCCCGTTCATTGTTGGGGAGTTCAACTCAGATTGCCGGACACATACAAGGAAGCGCGCGAACCGTGTCCAAGAGTGCTCGTGAGAATGCGAGATCACTTATCGCGACGCCGTGATGTCTCTAGTGTGTTGAATTATATCGCAAAAATATCAGGCATCATACATTTAGGTGCAAAATGCCGAAGAGGAATGTTACAAAACCTCCGCCTAAGAAGCGTAATGTTGATTTCATTGACGTCAACGTAGTTTACGTAACGTCGTACTTGAGTAAGCCCGATTTAGGATAGATGCCTTTTTGGGTCAACTTGAACGCATTACCTCTCCCCGAGACAGGGTGCCGCAGTCTACCGCGAGTGTTAGATATTTGATAAAAAACGAGTTTCTTCGGGAGGCGGCATCGGAAGAGCGGCCCGAAACAAGCGTTAGAATCTTCCACCGTGTGCCGCTTATTTCCCGTGGTGAGCGTTCTTTACGTCAACGCCAACGTTGCGAGCAAATTTAACCGATTGCCCGGCGACGAACTGTGCAAACTGGAATGGATGGCGCGCCAGGTCCTTGCGAGTTTCGCTGCACAAGGCTTGCTCTTGAAAGTCGCTACGTCAACGTTCCTGCGACAAGCTAACTGATCCGGATCAGCGTCGGCGCTGACCTTGCGATACAACGGACTTCAGCGATATCGCCGTCGTCACAGCAGTCTGTAGGTAAACAAAAACGCGACCAGCTGGAGCTGGTCGCGTTCGTGTTGCAGATCAAGTCGATGCTACTTCGTGGCGCCTACCGCGTTTAGGTCGGCACCCTTTGTCTCGCCGAGCGCAAAGACGGCAAACAGGGTCAGCACCGAGGCGAGGGCGATATAGGCCCCGACATAGATGATCCCGTAGGTCTCCCACAGCATAGTCGCTATCAGCGGCGCTAGCGCCCCGCCAAGGATGGCGCCGATCTGATAGCCGAGCGACGCCCCGGAATAGCGGACGTTGGTGCTGAACATCTCAGTGAAGAACGCCGCTTGCGGTCCGTACTGGAAGGCCATGCCGAGCAGGCCGCCAGTAATGCCCACTGTGATCCAGAGGAAGTCCTTGGTCCCGAGCAGCGGGAATAGCGCGAGGCCCATAACGCCCGACAGGATGGCGCCGAAGATGAAGACGCCTTTCCTGCCGACCTTGTCCGACAGGCTCGCCGCCCAGAACTGCACGGGGATCTGGATGGCCGAGCCGATCAGCACCGCCGACAGGATCAGATTGCGCTCCATGCCAAGGCCGGTCTTGCTGGTGCCATAGGCGACCACGAAGGCGATCAGGATGTAGAAGGACACCTGGATCGACAGGAAGGCGCAGGCCGCCAGCATGATCTTCCCGGGATAAAGCCTGATAGCTTCTAGGATGGGAGAGCGCTTGGGCGCCTTGGGGGTCGGAATGCCGGTTTTGGCAGCCATTTCCCGTTCCAGTTCCTTGGCTTTCTCGAGAGCTTTGAAAGCGGCTGTGTCCTCGAGGTGAACCTGCACGTAGATCGAGATTCCGATGAGGATCGCGCTGGCAAGGAAGGGAATGCGCCAGCCCCAGTCCTTGAACTCCTGGTCGGGAAGCAGGTTGCTGACCGCTAGGAAGGCGAGGTTCGCGAGGATAACGCCGGCCGGAGCGCCGGCCTGCGCGAACGCGCCGTAATAGCCACGCTTCTTGGGCGGGGCGCTCTCGGTCACGAGCAGCGTTGCGCCGCCCCATTGTCCGCCGATCGCCAAGCCCTGAATGAAGCGCAGCAGGACGAGGCTCAGCGGCGCAGCGATGCCGATGGTATGATAGGTTGGAAGCAGGCCGATGGCCGTGGTGGCAACGCCCATGATGAGGAGGGCGATCACGAGCACCTTCTTGCGGCCAACGGTATCCCCGAAGTGGCCGAAGATGATGCCGCCAACGGGACGCGCCAGGAAGCCGATCGCAAAGGTCGAGAACGACGCGATCAGAGCGATGAACGGAGGCATATCGGCCGGGAAGAACGCGGCCGGGAAGATCAGCGCGGCGGCCGTGCCGTAGAGGAAGAAGTCATACCATTCGATGCTGGTGCCAGCGAGTGCTGTCATTGCAACTTTGCCGATGTTGCGGTTCACCAGCTCATCGTGCTGGGCCGCTATGGCGGGTTTGGATTCCAAGGTTTCCCCCTATTGGGTTAGTTGTTTCTAGCGGGTTTTTCTCTGCGGATGAGGCAAACTGTTCGCGCAGCGCCCTTGCTTTTTTTATATTTCCCCAAGTCGCTCCCCCCATATCAGAACAAAGCCGGCCCTCCTAGCGCTGAGAGGGCCGGCTTCGTCTTGTTCTGGTGGGTATTATTCGCCATCTGCCTCATCAACACCGGCGAAGATGGCCTTTTGGGGCGGATGCGGGCGTCCTTCGGATTCGAGCTTGCGTGCGCCGGCAAGAATGCCGGGAAGGGCGTAGTTCCCCTCGTGGCAGGCATACTCGTACAGCAGCTCGTCCGAATGGTTCAGAGCCATCTCGCCGCCCCAGCTCTGGGTGTAGAGCGTAGGATCCTCCACCTTGAACTCATAGAAGATTTGTCCGTCTGACCAACGGGTATAGCGCTCGGTCACCTTGCCCTTGGCCGTGATGTAGGAACGTTGCTTCGGATGCGAGTTGACGGTTTCGACGACCAGCGTGTCGCCTTCATACCAGCCAACCGAGTCACCGCCCCATTTCGGAATTTCGCTGGGACCGTGTCTGGCCTCGGCCGCCGATTGGACGATGGGAATGACCCGCACGTCGTGGATCATCTCGGTAAGCATCATGACCGAGTTAGGCGACTGCACAATCTGGTACGTGTTGTTGTACATGCCGTTGCCCAGCACCGGACCGGCGCTGCCCGTGAAACTCATCAAGCAGCGCTCCGCCAGTGGCCGGATTTCATAATCGTCGAAATTGGCGGCGCGCGTGTTGGCCGATATGCCCTCGTTCGTGTACGGGATGCGGCCGTTGTCAGGATAGGTGATCCAGGATGAACGGTACTCGCCCTTGACCTTGGCGTAGCCGATGCCCGGGTCCATCCAGAACGTATTGTAACCCCGCGAGGGGTTCTTGTCTGCGAGAAGCTCCGCAGAGGACTTCTCGTCGACTTTGGACGCGCCGGCTTCCTGCCTCCGCGCCGCGGTATAGGTGTTCTTGCGGGTAAGAGCCGCCGCTTCCTGCTCGTTCATCACCAGCTTGGCGGCGCCCGGCGGGCGCTGCATCGAGGTGAAGGACGTGTTGCTCCAGAAGCCTGAGAGATCGGGCACGCCCCAGCCGGTTTTCGGTTTCTGATAGGCCGCGCCATCCTTGGGCGCTTCCTGGGCCGCGGCGACAGGCGCCGCGATCATGAAGCTAGCTAATAAAAGTCTAGACAGCATACTCATGTGATTTCCCCTGATCATGCCGATTTATCACGCGGCTTACTGGATGCACTACGAGGCAAGCGTTTGCTTTTAGCCTGCGGTAAGGTCATCAAGAGCGATGCCTAGGCGTCGTTTTGTGAACTCCGCGGCCAAAGCGATCAAGAAAGACGGAACTCACCCCCAGCCGCCGACTATTTCGCCGGTTTGAACGCCAGCAGCACGTTTCCGGGGACCTGGCCGAACATCCCATAGCCCGAGTTGACCATCAGTAGGCCGTTGGCGGCATAGATGGATGCCGAGTCGATCGAGCCTCCCCTGGCCGGAACACCGTTCAACGTGGAGTAGGTCTCAGCCGTCGGCTTTTTCCAGAGGAAGGCGCCAGTAGCGGCGTCGATCGCATGCAGCGTTCCATCCAGAGTCGCCGCGATCACGACACCGTCGATAATCACCGGCGCCGCCGACATGGCGGAAGCGCGGGGCGCCCGTCCGCTGGGGTTGGGCGGCGTGCCCGGCGGCGGCTCTGGATGGTACTGCCACTTGATCTTCCCAGTCTTGGCGTCGAGCGCGTAGAGGCCCGGCTTGATGTTGGGATCGCCATCCCATTCGCCCGGGATCGGAACGCCGACCGTGGAAATCGGCGCGTAAACCGTGTCCTTATCGTAGGCGATGCCCCAATGGATCCCGCCCAGCGCACTGCCGGTCCCCAGCGCCGTCCGCCACGCTACCTTACCCGTGTCAGGCTCGAACGCCCAAACGGAGCCAGACTTCTGGCCGGCATAAAGCAGCTGACTTCCATCGCTGTGCGTGCCCATGACGACTGACGCGCCAAAGTCGACGTCGCGATAGACCGTTTCCGGCGCCTTCACACAGTTCAGCAGGTCTGGCTTAGGGTTAAGACCGCAGCCCGTGTTGAAGATGTCCTGCGGCGTTGCGTGGAAACTCCATTTCTCCGTACCTGTCTTTAGGTCGATGGCGATGATCGCGTTGGTATTTTTGTGCGCCGGCGGCGAGTTGGACTCGCCAGTGCCGAAATAGATGAGGCCACGCTTGTCATCGACGATCGGCGAATTCCAGACCGGCGCGCCCGATGGGCCCATCAGCGGCTGGCCATCGCCGCGGTCACGCTGAACCGTGGCTTCCGGCATGGTGTCGTAACGCCATTGCTGCTCGCCGGTCTTTGGATCGAGCGACAGCACATAGCCGTGGTTGGTGCAGCAAAGCTCCTTGTTGTTGGCCGCAAACAGAATCTCGAACTGCGAGATCGGCACGATCACGCGATCCTTGAGCACAGTCGGCGTACCGGTCGCGGTCGAGAACGAGTAGGAGCCCGCCGCCTTGGTCCAGACCGCCTTGCCCGTCCGGGCGTCCACAGCGTGGATCGTGGCATCGAGGCCCGAAATGACCAGCAACGGCGTGCCGTCCGCAAGCACGCCGTAACCGGGGCTGCTGCGCAACGGCGTTTCGCCAGGCGCCTTGTAGCTCCACTGCAGGCACGGTTTCCCGACATCGGAGATATCGAGAGCGTACAGAGCGCCGGAATCGGCGATCGGAACGAAAACGTTGTCTCCGACGACCGCGCCCTGCGAGCGCATGTTGGTCGATTCCTCGAAGCCAAGCGACCAGGCCAGCTCCATCTTGGAAAGCTGAGCCTTGCTCAGACCAGCCTGCTGCGCCGTAAGGCTTCGCGTATTGGCCCGGTCAAAACCAAACGTCGTGATCGTGGCCGGCCCGGTCAGGTCGACCCGCAGGCGCCCGGCGTCGCACTTCATCGCCGTCGTCCACGCATCCGACGACGTCTTGTTGCCGACGAGGTAGTTCACGAGCTGCGCGCGCTGCTCCAGCGATAGCACGCTGCCCTGAACCTTCATCTTCCCGCCCGTCAGGGAGAAGTTGATGAACTGCAGGCTCATCTTCTTGAGCGTGTCCTTCGACGGCGCCCGCGTGACATCGGGCTGGTCGTGACAGGCCCCACAAAAGGTCTTGTAGACGCCTTCGCCCGGATGAGTTGTTACCTCGGCCGTCTGTTGCGGTTGAGGGATCGAGGCAGGCGCGGCGACATCAGCCGCATGGTTATTGTGGTCCATCACCTGCACAGCCGCTGGCGTCGCTGGCGCGGGCACGACCTGGCAGGAGCCCAACCCGACGGAAAGCAAGCAGATCACTGAAGCCGAAAGGATTTTCGTCATTTCCGGTCCCGCGTTCAAAGCAGCCTAACCAATGTTTGGTCGAACCCATGCCAGCCATGCATGGTTTCATAGACGCTGTCAGCCCACTCGCGACGATGTGTCGTGCGGGAAGGGTTGGCGCAACTTCTCTTTTTCAGGGGGCGTGTCGGCCGGCTTGCCGAGACTATTTTGCCGTCCCGCGCCAGTCGGACGCCGTCGCCACGAACAGCGCAGCCATGTCAGCCCGGATAAGCGCCTCCGCCTCGATCGAGGCCAGTTGAGCGCGTTGCGACTGGCGTTGCGCGTCGATCACCGAGATCAGCGATCCGGCGCCGTTCTGGAAGCTCAGGGACGCCAGCCGTGCGTTCTCGGCCGCGACTTCGCGGGCGCGCGTCTGGGCAGCGAGCAATTCCTGGTCCGTGGACAGCGCCGACAGCAGGTCCGCGACCTGCACGAACGCTGCAAGCACGGTCTGCCTGTAGGCCGCATCCGCTTCCTTGGCGGACGCTTCCGCCGCCCGCCGGCGCGCCACGAGCGCGCCCCCATCGAACAGCGGAGCACTGACGCCCGGCCCCACCGTCCAGCCGCTGCTTTCATATTTGAAGAGGTCTTCGGGGTGCAGCGCGGTCAGGATGAAGGACGCATCGAGCGAAAGCTTTGGATAGCGCTCGGCTTCGGCAACCCCGATCGCTGCCGTCGCAGCGTGCAGGTCTGCTTCCGCCGCTAGAATGTCAGGCCGCTTGCGGACCAGGTCCGAGGGGAGGGTCACGGGAATGGCGCCCGGCTGCGCCAGATCGGTAAGGTCAATCTCGGGCGCAGCCCAGCCCGATGGCGCTTGTCCCGCCAGCAGGGCGAGCGCATGCCGCGTCGTCGATATGCGGCGAAGGATGGCGGGGCGGCGGGCCTGATCTTCCGCAAGCTGCGCTTCCGCCGGGTTGATCGCGGACGCGGGGGATCCCCCCGCCTGGATGCCGCGCCTTATCATTTCGATGGTTTCGTTGTCGACCTTGATGATCCCGTCTAGCGCGTCGAGCTGTGCGCGAAGCCCGGCGAGCTCTATCGCGCGTGCGACGACAGATCCCGTGAGATTCAGATAGGCCGCATCCGTGCGGCGGCGCTGGGCTTCGGTGCGCGCTGTCGCTGTCTCGTCCTTGCGGCGCCCGGCGCCGAACAGGTCGAGGTCATAGCCAAAGGTCGCGCCCATCGAGAACATGTTGATCGTCGGGCTCGGAAAGCCCTCGATGCCGAACGATGACGTGTTGATCCGTTCGCGCACCGCGTCGGCGTTGCCCTTCACCTCCGGTCCGCTGTCGCCGCGCTGGGCGCGTTCGAGTTCGGCTACACGCACCAGCGCGGCATCTGCCGCCCGCAGCGTGGGATTGGCGTTCAACGCCTGCTCGACCAATGCGTTGAGCTCCGGCGAATTGAACGTGGTCCACCACTGCGTGGCGCTGGCATTGCTCGAAGCAAGAACAGCAACCGCGGAGGCGGCGGGGTCGCCCGCCATCGCATAACCCGTCGCCGCAGGCGCCGCTGGCCGCTGGAAATCCGGGCCGACCGTTGTGCAGCCTGTCAGCGCAAGCGTGCTGACGGCGATGAGGCGGGCATGTCTACGCATTGGAGACTCGTTTGGTGCGAAGCAGGAGAAGAAGGGGAATGATGCCTAGGCACGTCAGGAACAGCATGTGGAAGCTGTCGACATAGGCCACCAGTGCGGCCTGCCGCTCTATCATGCCGTGCATCACCGCCTGGCCGGGCGCCGTATTGAGATCGATCATGCCGCCAAGTTCGGCGACGACGTTGGGATTGTCCGGCGTTGCGTGCTCCGCCAACTGCGAGCTGATAATGCTCGAGTTGGAAAGCTGCAGCGCGCCGACGACCGAGATGCCGAGACTGGACCCGATATTGCGAATCAGCGTGAAGAACGACGCCGCCTCAGTGCGCAGTGTCGGCTGAATCGTCGTGAAGGCGATCGACATCAGCGGAATGAAGACAAGGCCAAGGCCCAGCCCCTGGAACAGGCCCGAGACAATGATCGGCGTCTGGTCCATGTCGAGCGAGAAGCCGGACATTTGGTAATAAGACAGCCCCGTCAGGCTGAGCCCGACAAGAATGATCAGTCGGTTATCGATCTTGCCGGCCAGGCGTCCGACCATGAACATCGACACGAACGTGCCCACCCCGCGCGACGTCTGCGTCAGACCGGCGGTGATGACCGGATAACCCAGCAGCCCTTGCATCAGCGACGGCAGCAACGCCATGCCGGCAAACATCAAGACGCCGAGCATCAGGATCATGCCCGCGCCGAGAAGGAAGTTGCGGTCGGCCAGGATGGAAGGGTGAATGATCGGCCGTTCACTGGTGAAGATGTGCACGAAGAAGACATGTGCGCCCAGCGCCGCTATGCCTGCGTAAACCCATATCTCGGCCGACGAGAACCATTCGGCGCCGGGCCCGCGATCGAGCATGAACTGGAGCGAGACCAGGGCAATGACCAGCGCGCTGTATCCGAAGCCGTCGAACGTCTGCGAGTCGCGACGCACGCGCTTCGGCAAGGTCGCCGCCATGATCAGGAAGCCCACGATGGCGAGCGGGATGTTGATGAAGAACACCCAGCGCCAGTTGAGGTTTTCGGTGAGAATTCCTCCGAGGACCGGCCCGAGGATCGGACCCAAGATTGTGCCCATGCCCCAGACGGACATCGCGCGCGCATGATCCTTTGGCGGGTTGATGTCGAGAAGGATTGCCTGCGATAGCGGAATGAAGATGGCGGCGGTGGCGCCCTGCATGATGCGATAGACCACGAGTTCCATGATGCTGCTGGCGACGCCGCACAGGACGGAGGCGACAGTGAAGGCGACGAGCGCCACCAGCAGCAGATTGCGCCGTCCGAACCGCCGCTCCAGCCAGCCAATCGCCGGCGTCACGATAGTGCCTGCAAGAATGAATGTGGTCAGCACCCACAGGATCTCGTCCTGGGAGGCGCTCACCGACGCCCTGATCTGCGGCAGCACGGTGTTGGCGATCGTGGCGTCGATCGACGTCATCAGCGTCGTAAGGACGAGCCCCACAGTGATCAGCGTGCGGCGCGCCGGGTCGGGATATTCGCCATAGGCCGTGGCCGACGCCGCGGACGATGTGACGGGAGCGATCTCATCCATAACTACTGGGCGACCTTCGCCTTCTCACGCGTATCCACCGTGACATTCGCCATCAGGCCAACGGCGAGCGGCAGGTCCGCCGGCACGTCATCCAGTTCGATGCGCACGTTGAGGCGCTGCACGACACGCACCCAGTTGCCCGATGCATTTTCGGCCGGCAACACTGCAAAGCTCGACCCCGTTCCCGGCGAGAAGCTGGCGACATGGCCGGTCAGCTTCGCATTTGGGAAGGCGTCGACATGGATCGCGACGGGTTGTCCCGACCGCAGATCCTGCAGCTGGCTTTCCTTGAACGCCGCATCCACCCACGGCTTGCCAGAGATGATCCAGAACAGTGTCTGCGCCGGCTGCACGTAGGAGCCGGGTTGAAGCTGGCTCACCCGCGTGACCACGCCATCGGCCGGCGCGCGGATGGAAGTGTCCAGGAGATCGCTTTTCGCCTGGTCGAGCGCGGCCTGCGCCTGCATCACCAGCGGGTGCTTGTCCGTTTCGATGGCCGTCGACCCGCCGAGGCTGGCGAGTGTATTCGCAAGCGCTTCCGACGCAGCCGCCT
The DNA here is from genome assembly GCA_947474455.1 of Hyphomonadaceae bacterium. Classification (GTDB taxonomy): domain Bacteria; phylum Pseudomonadota; class Alphaproteobacteria; order Caulobacterales; family Hyphomonadaceae; genus UBA7672. The sequence goes on from CANJIL010000028.1 coordinate 9,523, forward strand.
GGTTGCGGTCGGCAAGGTTGGCCGAGTTGCGCGCCTGATCAAGCGATTGTTGGGAGATAAGGCCGGCACTGAAAAGATTTTCCTGCCGCGCGAGTTCGCTGCGGGCGAAGGAGGAGCTTGTCTGCGCTGTGCTGACGTCAGCCGCCGCCTTGCGGTATGACGCACGCAGCCCGTCGACTTGCAGCTTCGCTGAAGCAAGCCGAGCTTCAGCCTGCGCCACGTTGATGGAGAAGTCGCCGCCTTCGAGGCGGATCAGTTCCTCGCCGGCCCGCACCTTCTGGTTTTCCTTGACCAGGATTTTGGACACCCGCGCCCGCACGCTAGAGCTGATAGGCGCCCGCGCCGCCGAAATCTGGGCGTTGTCGGTCGAGACATGCCCCGCCGTCAGCATGAGCCACCCGGCCACCGCCGCGGCGACCACCACCGGCGGAACGATCATCAGGATCAGCCGCCTGCTCTTCTTCGACGAGCGTTTCGTCTTTACCGGCGCGGCAGTTGGCGGCTGCGTCGCGTCGCGCTCAAATGAGCCGTCCATGCCTAAGCCTCGTGATGGGATCGGTGGCCGCGGCGGTCGCCGCGTCGTTCTGTGTGACACAGATAGGTTGACGCGCGCTTTGAACCAAATGATATTTGTGCAGGTGCAGCATGAATGTCATTCAGTTTAAAAACCTCGACTTGAACCTTTTCCGGGTGCTGGTCGCACTGTTGGATTACCGGAGCGTATCGCGAGCTGCTGAAGAATTAGCTCTCACTCCATCGGCCGTTAGCCATGCCCTTGGCCGGCTGCGGGCGGCCTTGGGCGATCCATTGTTTGAAAGACGGGGCGGGGCGCTCTCCCCGACAGCCTATGCCGTCGAAATAGGCCGGCGGGCCCGCTCCTCGCTGGATAGTCTTCGGGATTCGCTCAATCGCGACGAATTCGACCCGACCACCGCCGAACGCGAATTCGTCATTGCGGCGGGCTCCTATGTCTCCGCGGTTATTTTGCCGCGCATTGTGGATCGACTATCAAGGGTCGCCCCAGGCGTCCGCCTTAGGGTGCGCCGGCTGGAGGACCAGTCGCCGGAAGACGTTGAACATGGCCGGATCGATCTCCTGTTCGGCGTCCCTGCCAGCGCGACCATGCGCCTAGAATGGCGGCCGATCATGGTGGACCGCATGGTTTGGATCGCGCGCAAGGGCCACCCGTTCGTCCGCGATCCCTTGACGATCGACATGTTGATGAGCGCCCGCCACATCCTCATCGAGAAACTCAACCGGGTGATAAGCTCCAGCTTTCCCGAGCTGCGTTACTTCTTCGACGAAGGCCGCGAGCTCGGCGACGCCTCCCGGGCCATGGTCGGCCACAACACACGGAAGAGCGTCGGCAGCAGCACCATCGTCACCGACACGATGCACGCGATTGCCATGGTCGCGGGGTCCGATCATGTGACTCTGACGCTGAAGGGCCTCGCCGACAGCTTCATGACCGACCGGATCCAGATCCTCGAACCGCCGCATTCGACGCCGCCGATCGAAATGGGCGCCATCTTCCACCCCAACCGCGCCCGCGAACCCGGCTTCCGCTGGTTCCTGGGGGTGCTTGCCGGTTCTCCGTGGGCTACTAAGTCACCCGCCCGCGCCGAAAAATGAAATTCGCCGCCACGATCACGGCGAGACACGTGAGCGAGGCGTACGGCTCCGCATCGCGCCCCTTCGTCACCGCCATCGCGACCAACACTGCCGCCATCGCCGCAATCACAATCCAGCCGCTGAAAGGATAGAACCACGTCGCCAGATGCAGGTTCGCCTTCGGTATCTTCGGCCGCAGCACGAGATGCGATCCCACGACCAGCATGTAGACAGATATCATCAGCGCGCCCGACGCATTTATCAGGAATCCGAATATCTCCTTCGGAAAGAACGCCTTCAGCGTCACCGCCGCACACGCAATCGCCGCCCCGACCAGGATCGCGTGCGAGGGAACACCCCGCCTGTCCACCTGCACGATCCACATCGGCGCATCCTTCTTCGCCGCCAGCGTGAACAGCACGCGCGAAGCCGCATAGACGCCGGAATTGAGACAAGACAGAACAGCCACCAGCACGATGATATCCATCACCATGCCCACACCCGGAATACCTACCCTGTCCAGCGCCATCGTGAATGGCGACATCAGCTGCACCTGCGCCTGCACGGCGATCTCCCGCCACGGCACGACCGCCACGATCAGCGCAATCGCCCCGACATAGAAGAACAGGATGCGGAAGATCAGCACGGCCGTGAGGTTGGCGATCACCTTCTCGCTTTCCTTCACCTTCGCCTCCGCCACGGTTGCGATCTCCGCGCCAACCAGCGTGAAGATCAGCGGCGTCACGCCCGTCATCACAGGCAGCCACCCGTTCGGCGCAAAACCGCCGTCAGTGGTCCAGTTGCCGAACGTGCTCGCGCCGGTCGGATTCATGCGCAACGCATAGCTCGCAGCGATCACGACGAAGGCGATGATCGCCGCCACCTTGCTTGACGAGAACCAAAATTCGAACTCACCATAACTGCGTGTTCAGAGAAGGTTCGATCCGGTCAGCACGACTGTCAGCCCGAGCCCCAATACCCAGATCGGAATATCCGGCAACCAAAGCGTCACGATCTTGGCGCCTGCAACGGCCTCGAATGCCACGACGATCACCCAGAAATACCAGTACAGCCATCCCGATGTGAAACCCGCGAGATTCCCCATCGCTATCCGCGAGAATTCCGTGAATGCCCCGGTCTCGGGATACGCCATCGTCATCTCGCCCAGCATGCGCATCACGAACAGCACAATCAGGCCGCTCAGCACATAGCTGACAATCACCGCTGGCCCGATTTCCGCAATCGCGTTGGCCGAGTTGACGAACAGCCCCGCGCCGACAATGCCGCCGATGTAGATCATCGCGATATGCCGCGCCCGCGGAGCCCTCGCGAGCTTTGGCGCGCCGGGCAATGCATCCGTCGTTGCGGCTTGTTCCAAGCGGGCCTCCCTCACGCACGTCACGCCATCAGCGCCCGGCTGCGAGGACTTTGCAGCACCCGTCTAAAGCTGCACGACGATAGACTTGATCTCGAGGAACTCCTCGATCCCGTACTTGGAGCCCTCGCGCCCGATCCCGGATTCCTTGACGCCGCCGAACGGCAGGGTCTCGCTTGAGATCAGCCCGGTGTTCATGCCCACCATGCCGTACTGCAGCCCTTCGGCCACGCGCCAGGATCGCGAAAGATCGCGCGTATAGGCATAGGCTGCCAGTCCCGCGCGGCTGTCGTTGGCCATGCGGATAGCGTCCTCCTCGGTCCTGAAGCGCACCAGTGCCGCCACCGGACCAAAGGTCTCCTCGCGTGCAAGCAGCCCGTCCGGCGCCACGTCGCGCAGCACGGTTGGCTGATAGAATGTCCCGCCCTGCGAATCCCGCTGAGCGCCCGTCAGCACCTTCGCCCCATGACCAAGCGCATCAGCGACGTGCGCCTCGACCTTCTGCAGTGCTTTCACGTTGATCAGCGGCCCCTGTTGCGTAACGCCCGCCAGCCCATCACCCACGACCAGCTCCGAAGCCTTCTCCGCCAGCAGTTTCGCGAACGCCTCATAGACGCCATCCTGCACGAAGAACCGGTTGGCGCAGACGCATGTCTGTCCGGTGTTCCTGAATTTCGACACGATCGCCCCGGCTGCTGCGACCTCGATGTCCGCATCATCGAACACAAGGAAGGGTGCATTCCCGCCCAGCTCGAGCGACACGCGCTTGACCGTCGATGCGCACTGCGCCGCCAGCTTCTTGCCCACGGGCGTCGAGCCGGTGAACGTGAACTTGGCTATGCGCGGATCTTCGGTCAGCACTTGCCCGATCGGCTCGGCATCGCCGGTCACGATATTCAGCACGCCCGCCAGAAGTCCGGCCTCCTCGCCCAGCAGCGCCAGCGCAAGCGCGGAATAGGGCGTCAGCTCCGACGGCTTCAGCACGACCGTGCATCCCGCCGCGATCGCCGGCCCCACCTTCCGCGTGATCATCGCCGCTGGAAAATTCCACGGCGTGATCGCGCCAACCACGCCCACAGGCTGCTTCATCACCATGATGCGCCGATCCGCGGCCGGTCCGGGGATGATGTCGCCATAAGCTCTGCGCGCTTCTTCGCCGAACCATTCGAAAAAGGCGCCGGCATAGGCGATCTCGCCGCGCGCTTCGGCCAGCGGCTTGCCCTGTTCAGCCGTCATCAGCCGCGCCAGGTCTTCCTGATGCTTCAGCATCAGGTCGTTCCACCTGCGCAGGACGTCGGCGCGCGCCTTCGCGGGCAGGGCGCGCCATTCCGGCAATGCAGCCTCTGCGGCGGCGACCGCCCGCAACGTCTCCGCCCGACCCAGATTGGGAATGCGGCCGATGACGCCGCGCGTCGCAGGATTGCGAACCTCGATCTCCGGTTCGCCCACCCACTTGCCATCAATATAGCACTGCTCGCGAAACAGGTTGCTGCGCTTCAGTCCGATCCGGCCGAGTTCTCCATCCGCCATCGTCAATCTCCCAGCGGGCTATTTCTGCTTCTCGACGCCCGGACAGGCTGCAGTGTCAATGGGCGACATGATCATCTGTTCAGCGGCATTCGCAACATCCACTTTGTCCAACGCCTGCTGCGCGTTGATCCAGGTCTGACCGATCGAAGCGCATCGTACGCCATGATCAAATGTGCTTTCGTGCCGGCCTGGTCGAACGCCAGCGGCCCGGAGAAAGCGACATCCGGCGGTATCATGGTGAACAGGAATGTCATGTCGTTGCGTTTGGCGCATATCTCGGTCTGCGCCAGCGCCGTCCGCGTCAGGTGGTTCATCACGGTCGTGGAGCTGCGCGAGGCGATATCGACCGCGCTGTTCAGCGTGGTGCGCGGCGCCGATGATGCTTGTCCGACTACAACCACATAAATATGCGCACTGTGAAGGTTCTCGGGGGCGTAGCCGAGGATCATCGCGACGTCTGGCGCGATGAAGAACGGGGTTGATGCGCCGCCGTCGACATGCATCTCTTGGAGTTTCCATCCGTCCTTCTCGACGTCGATCATCACCGGCGGAAAGACGCCGGGCACGCTCGCCGAAGCCGCCAGCACGTCGCGCAACGGTCCGCCTTCGAACACGCTCGAGCCGAACGATATGCCGAGGCCGCGCGACACCATCAGCTTGTCGGTCGCCAAGCCACGATAGGCCTCCACCAGCTTTCCGTCCCACGCGGATCCGAGAAAGGCGTAGGGAGCGATCAACGCGCCGGTCGAAACTCCTGCCACGATCTCGTGTTCAGGCCGCTGGTTCGGATTTGTGAGGCGCAGAAGCATGCCCGCGCCGAACGCTCCGCCTGCGCCGCCGCCAGACAACGCAAGTATGTCTATGGAGCCAGCCGTAACCTACTTCACGAGGTCAGCCATCCGGGACGTCTCTTCAAAAAAGAAGTTGCGGTCGAACGGGTAAGACCTGATCGCGCGCGGGAAGCCGGGCGGGGCTGTATCGGTGGGCGAGGCGGGCGGCGTGTTCAGCCGCGGCACGGCTGCGCCCGCCGCAAACGGGAGGCCGGGCATCATATCGATCCGTTCACGCACCCTCATGCCTGAATTGCTCCGCAATCTTGCAGGTAGCATCGTGCGACCGCGCGCAGCGCCAAGGCCCGCCGGGATGTCGCATTCCTGAAATGATGCCGCGAGAAACGCTGTTCGGCCTACCAGAAGGCAAATCGCAACGTGATTGATCCATAGTGGGTCATGTACTCGTCGGCGATCTCGGCGTCATACCCGACCTTGATGTTCAGGAACTGGCTGTCGAAGTTCAGGCCAAGACCCGCGACGATCGCATCTTCAGGCTCGCCGCCCGGATCGAGCTGGAAGCTCGTCCCCGCGGAATTGCCGGCAAAGCGCAGGCTTGCCGAATTGTTCTCCCAGTTCAGCACATTGCGGTAGCCGACCGAGAGTTCGGGCCGGAACGCGTAGGCGTCATCCGACCCGAGATTGCCGACCAGTGAGAAGCCATAGGACGCCGTCGCAAGCGACGCATCGCCATCACCCGCGATGATCTCAAGCGCCGCGTTCGTCGTCGCATCTTCCCGATAGGCGTCCTGTGTGAAGCCGACATAGTCGGCGGCAACATAGGGTCTCACGTCCAGCCAGCTCATCACCGGCACGGTGTAGATTGCCCGCGCGCCAGCCGTGTAGGTCTGCCCCTTCCATTTAGCGCGCAGCTGGTCCGACAGGCCGCCGAGTTGGATCTTGCGATCCGAGGTGAATTCCACAGAGCCGAAAGAAGCCGCGCCATTGATAGCGAGGCTTCCGCTGATCCACCCGCCATAGAGGCCAAACGATGTTTGCGAGACGTTGAGCGGCGCGGCGGTGCGTGTTTCTTCCTCGAGTTCGACGGATTCAATGGAGGCGAACGCGCCGATGAGGGCGGTTCCGGTCGACAACACGTCGAGACCCGCGGCCACGCCAAATCCGCCGCCTTCGACGCCATTCGCCCTGCTGCTTGCATCGGCCTTGTGGAACACGCCGAACTCTTCCGCCCACGCCCCGCCCGGTGCGTCGGGTTTGTTAGAGATCATGTCGAGCCTGCGGGCCGTTGCTCCGAACGCGGCGGTGGCGTTGGAGGAGAGAACGTGCATCACAGCCGCATCGGAGCCCGGCAGCAGATCCTGCCACCCACGGATAAACTCATTGGCGCCCGTGAGCGAAGTCACGGCTGCGGCGGTTTCATCGTCCCTTTCCAGCAGGTCAAGCACGCCTGCATAGGCGCTCCCCTGCCGCGTGTTGAGGCCCAGCTGCGCCGCGGTTTTCACCGTCATGGTCAAGTCGATCGCGTTCGGATTGGGCTGCGACAGATCGAGGTTGTAGAAATAGGGTGAGTTTGCGTTCAGCATCGCGTCCAGCGGCCCGCTCAGGTTGAGCACGGCTGCGTCCATCACGCGTACCGTGAAAGGCTGATTGGTGAACTGGCTGAAGATCGGCGTGAACAACGTGTTAGCCGCGATATCCGCCGTCCCGCTGACGTTCAGGATCGGCAAACCGCTGGTGATGCGTGTGTTGTCAATCACGACCCCAAAATTTGTCGCGTTGTTCAACGACATCGATGAGAGGCTCAGCGTACCGGCGCCGCTATTGTTAACCGTCGAATTGTTCACCGTGAGCGTCATTGGCCCGGCCCCGGTGCGGGTGATGTCGCCGTTATAGACCGACTTGTTGATGAAGGAGAGCGAACCCACGGCGGCGCCAAGCGAGAGGTTGCCTGTCATCTCCGCCTGCGCCAGCGCCACAGTCGCGTTGGAGCCGGCGAAGGTCGCATCACCCTTCAGCTTCGCACTGGTGACAACCAGAGTGTCCGCGCCAGCTCCGAAACCTACATCGCCTAACATTTCGCCCGAAAGAACGTTGAGTTGGTCGTTGCCAACGCCAAACAGCACGTCTCCGAAAATACGTGCGTTGTCGACCGCGCCGTCGTTTTGCGAGATCGTCACGCCGGAGGCGCTGTGCGACAGGTCCAATGCGATTGTCCGTCCCGCGCCGCTGGTCACATCATCGGTGGAGTCGTCATCGATATGGCCGGCGACTATGCGCGAGTTGTTCGAGAAGCTGGTCAACGTTCCAGAGAGGTCCTGAACCGCGACCGCATCGCCATCCCAGCCGCGCGTTGTAGCTGTGATGGCGCCGTTGTTCGTTACCGTCGGCAGGCTGGCTCCGGCGTCGATGCGCAAACCGAAGGCGTCGTGATCGGTTTCCGTCGCCACGTTGGCGGTGATGCTGCCTGTGTTGAGCAGCAACGGAGTGGACGCGCCTGCTCCAAGGTTGAAGCCGGTCGCGTTGGCCTCAAACGCCTGCGCGGTGGACGAGCCGCCGTTAAAGATGCCGCCTTGCACGGTGGTCGTGTGCGTGCCGTCGTTCGAGCCTGCGATCCTGACGCCCGTCGCTGCAAACCCGACGTTCAGCCCGTTTGCGGTGATCAATCCCCGGTTCACAAGCCCATAGTCATAGTCAAACACGCCGATGATTTCGGTGCGGTCGCTGTCATTGTCGTCGTCGGTCGTGTCCTGGACGCTCTCGCGCACACGAGACAACACGATGTTGCCGGCTGCAGCGCCGTCGGCCGCCTGGATGGTGATTGCCGGCGCCGAGCCGAAGGAGTTGATCTGAGCCGAAGTCCGGTCTTCGTTGAAATTCTGGATCGCGTCCTTGGTGTCCGAGGTCGTATCCGGCGCGCCGATGGCAACGCCGTTGATCAGCAGGCCGCGTGCGAGGCTTCCGCGAATCTCGGCTGCGCTGCCGCCCACGTAAAGATCGTCCGGATCAAGGCGCTCCGCGATGGTTGGATCACCTGGTTTCAGCAGGTCCGGATCGACATAGTTGGTGGTGGTTGTGCTGGTGAATCCTGTTGCGGTGACGGAGCCGCCGATCATGAACTCGCCGGCGACGTCGCCGAGAACCTTCAAACCAACCCCACCTTGACCCTGTCCGATGTTCGTACCGAGTACACGCAGGTTGCCGCTGACATCCTCCCGCAGGTCGACACCCACAGCGTTGTCGCCGATCACGGTGATTCCGCCGCTTTGTGTGTAATTCCCATTCAGCACCGAACGCACCGAAACGCCATAGGAGTCGTTGCCTTCAACCGTCAGCTGCCCGGCGGAATTGATGCTACCGTTCATCGTGCCGCCTGGCTCGACGAGGAGGCCGACGCGGCCTGAGCCTATGGCCAACGGTCCGTCGAGATCGTCATCGGCATCGGCTCCGTCCTTGCGCTCGTAGTCCTCGATGACGCTGATGGTGCCTGTAGACGTGAAAGTGTTGTTGAGGTTCGGCAGGATGCGGACGCCTACCGAGTTGTTCGAGTCATCGATGCTAATCGTGCCGGCGTTGGTGAGGGCGTTGCTGCTGTTGATCGTGACGGCCGTACTGCCGGCCGGGGCATCGGCCAGGGTGATGCTACCTGTGCTGGTGATGCTTACATCAGACGCCGCGCCGTTGTTCGCCGTTGCAGTCTGCACGGGCGTGGTGGTGGCGGTCGATATCGATACCTGCGCGAATGCAGGAAGGACCAACACGAATGGAACCGCGGCTCCAAGCAGCAGGCGCACTTTGAAGGTCATGAGAGCCGTCAACTCCTGAACAGTCAGCACACTTTACTGTCGCACGCCCTGCGCTGCGGGCGCCGGACGGCCCAGGCGCCCCGCCCGGCCGAGCGCCTGCCTAGCCTGCCGCGCGCCCAGAGGAAACCCCGGACATGCGGTTGGACCGTAAATCCCCCCAAGGGAGAGCCGCCGGCGCAACTCCGACTGCAATGTTGTGGCGGAAAGGTGGCAGTGGGCCCCGTGGGCGGCGATAGGCTGCGCGAGTTCACGATCCCAGACCCTTCCGCCCGCAGGAAGTGTCAGGTCCTATTTTGGGGGGTGCCCGGACCATCCAGCTCATAGGCCTCACGCATGGCCTTGCACCATTCACGGATGACGCGGTCATACCAGCCGAAGCGCCTCTCGTCCGCAAGGCCATCACCGTCCTGCAGCCAGGTAAGAAGTGTATCGAAGGTAATGGAGCTCATAGTCTGGGAAGCTTTCAGCATGCGGCCATCAGCGCCGGGCGGGGCGTTTGGGGCAGGCCGGAAGGAGTCCGCCGCCTGCCTGTGGATGAGATTGAAAAGCCTTTCGCGCTGCTGCTCCAGGGCCGGGTCGCCACGGAATGTCTTGAGGACCACGATGAAGATCTCGGGTTCTTTCTTGGCTTCCAGATAGAGCGCACGCAACGCCCAGCCAAAGCCGTCCCAATTGCCCTGCTGCGTCTGGGCGATGACGTCGTGCACGTTCTGAAAAAGGCAGTCGATCAGATCGGCGCGAGAAGGGAAGATGCGATAGAAGACAGGCTTCGGTGCGCCAGCTTCATCCGCCACATCCTGCATCGACGCCGCGGCGCCCTTCGCAAGAAAAGCCTTGGCGGCGGCGCGCAGATAGTCAGCCTTCCTTGCTTCCTTGTCGACTCGCGGCTTGGCGCGAGAGACTGGTTGCGGGCCAGCAGTCGCCGGCCGCCGAACATCCTTGGGCATAGTATTTAGCGTGTCCCCGAAATCCATGACGCTGCCGGGACCATAACGGGCGCCGCGTGCAACACGCCAGCCCGGAACTGCGTTCAGTCAGCAGGCCCGGCCTTGCCCGCGCATTTGAGGGCGAAGGCATATTCCAGAGCCGTTTCGCGCATGCTTGCAAAACGCCCTGAAACGCCGCCGTGGCCGGCATCCATATTGATCTTCAAATAGTAAGGCCCGCTTTCCGGCGCCTCATGCCGCAGCCGCGCCACCCACTTGGCGGGCTCCCAGTAGGTCACGCGCGGATCAGTGAGCCCCCCTGTGATCAGCATGGGCGGATAGGCCTTCGCGCCAACCTGATCGTAAGGCGAATAGGCAAGAATGCGGTCGTACGCCAGCACGTCGTTAAGCGGGTTTCCCCATTCCGGCCATTCCGGCGGGGTCAGCGGTAGGGTCTCGTCCGACATCGTGTTCAGCACGTCGACAAACGGCACCGCCGCAATCACGCCGCCGAACAGCGACGGATCAAGGTTCACCGCCACGCCCATCAGCATCCCGCCCGCCGACCCGCCCATCGCGATGATCCGCCCGCGCTGCGTGTAGCCGATATTGGCGAGGTGCTGTCCCGCCGCGACGAAGTCGGTGAAGGTGTTGGTCTTCTTTTCTAGCTTCCCGTCCAGATACCATTGATACCCCTTCGCCATCGACCCGCGAACGTCCGCAATCGCATAGATGAACCCGCGATCTACAAGGCTGAGTCGCCCAGTGCGAAACTCCGCCTCGATCGTGATCCCATACGCGCCGTAGCCATAGAGCAGCACCGGCGCCGTTCCATCGATCGGTGTCGTCCTATGCCGCACCATCGTGACCGGCACCAACGCGCCATCGCTCGCGGGCGCATCGATCCGCTCGACAATGTAGTCCGAAGCCGAATGCCCGGACGGCACGATCTGCGTCTTGCGCAGCACACGCTCGCGCGTGCGCATGTTGTAGTCGAACACCTGCGCCGGCGTGGACGGCGAGGAATACTCGAACCGCAGCCACGGCGAATCCCACAGATACCCGTTCGACATCTGGAGCGCATAAGCTTGCTCCCCGAACTCGATCGCATGCTCCGCGCCCGTGCCGCGCTCGCGCACCACGATGCGGGGGAGGCCGTTCTCGCGCTCCATCCGCACGATGAAATCCACAAACGGTTCGACATCGAGCAGCAACACGCCCGGCCGGTGTGCAATCTCGACGCGCCAGTTTTCTTCCGCGGAAGCATCGTGCGTCGCGGACGCGAGCGCGAAATCCACCGCGCCATTCCGGTTTGAGCGTATCCAGAACCGGCCGTCGAAATCGACCACCGAATAGTCCACCCCCCGCTCGCGCGCCGCGATCAGCGTCAGCGCGCGATCCTTGCGGTCGGTGCTTAGATAGCGCCACTCGGTCGTGGTATGATCGTTCGCCGTGATGAAGATGAACTGGCGTGACTGGCTCTTCTGCACGCCGATGAAGAAACCTGGATCGTTCTCGCGATAAACCAGCGCATCCGTCCCCAGTCCCAGCGTCCGGCAGAACACCGCCACCGGCCGCGCATTCTCATCGCGCGCCACCCAGTAGACCGACGCCGAATCCTCGCCCCAGACAAACTCGCCATAGGTGTGCTCGATCGCTTCGATCTCCTTGCCCGTCTCCACCTCGCGCACGCTCAGTGTGTAGAACTCGGATCCCTTGTCATCGACCGTGAACGCCACCAGCCGGTGATCCGGCGAATGCAGCACCTTGCGCACATCCCAGTAGTCGCACCCCTTCGCCTGCTCGCTCCCATCGAGCAGAACCTGCTCTTCGCCCTGGCCATCGAAGGCGTGCTCGGCGGGCCGGCGGGCAAAGATGGGATACTCTCCACCCTCGCGATAGCGGCGATAGTACGCCCACTTCCCGTCGATCGCCGGAGCCGAACTGTCGTCTTCCTTGACCCGCCCCTTCATCTCCTCGAACAGCGCATCCTGCAGCGCCGTCGTCGGCGCTTCGAGCTGCGCCTGCGTGTAGGCGTTCTCAGCCTCGAGGTAAGCACGGATATCCCGCCGCAACTGCTTGGGGTCGCGCATAACCTCCCGCCAATTGTCATCCTTCAGCCAGGCGTAGGGATCGATCCGCGCCCGGCCGAGCTGCTCGATCGTGGCCTGCTCGTCGCGGCGTGCGCGCGGCGGAGCGGAAGGGTCCGTGGCGTGCGGGGGCGGATCGGGCATTCCAGAGCCTTTGCCTGCGGCCTTGCGCGTTCGTCCCCTCGAAACTCCAGCCTTGGAAGCCCTTGTCTCGCGCGCCATACTGTCAAAACCCACTGCAATGCGGGCCGTTTGTGATTGGACTCGTGATTCGGCCCAAGCGCCAGACGATAAAGGCGTGTGTGCTGAAGGCTTTACTCTGGCGTCGTGCACAGATTTCTGACGCTAGCCGCGCGAAAGCTAGATCCAGGCCGGGGCATGGTCGCTCGCCTGGGGCAGGCCGCGCACCTCGCGATCGACGCCCGCCGCCGTGAGCCGTGGCGCCACATATGGGCGCAGCAGCAGTTGATCGATCTGCAGCCGCACATTCCGGGGCCAGCGCCTGCGCATGTGGTCCCAGAAGGCATCGAGCGTCTCGTCGGGGTGAAGAAGACAGATCGCATCCGTCCACGCCTGCTTCAAAAGGTTCGCATGAGCCCGCCTGCTTTCCGGCTGCAGCAGGGCGTCGTCGTATGGCCTCGTCTCTTAGATCTCCTGTTCGGTCGGAACGACATTGTAGTCTTCCGGCCAGCACCACCGGCGCGTCCGATTTCAGCAATCCCGTCGCATGCCGCCGCTGCCGGATGACCGGGCCAGCCTGGGATCGAACCTCGGCCCGGGCTGTGGATTGCCATTTGGCAAGCATATCGAGGCAATGATCAGCCCCCCGATAGCCGCCTCGATATGGCGCTCGTTCGGATCGCCGGGCAGGCGGGCGCGCGTCGCCACGGGGTCACCGATCCGCGACGGGATCGCGACGCCGCGCCGCGGTTTCTGCCCCGCCCAGGCAGCCGCATAGCCCGAGTTCGCGAGCATCCTCACGGGAAACATCTCGTACAGCGTCTTCAGTTCCTGCAGGCAAACCACGTGCCGCCGCGTATCCCCGAGCCACGCGACCACGGTGTCGGGCGGGCTGGCTATGGCCATTCACATCGAAAGTGGCGATCCGCGAACGCGGCCACGCGCCGCAACCGGCCGCCATCGGAAACTCATGAATCCAGATGGCTGAACGCCGCTGCGGGCGACAGTTTCAGCCGTAGACGATGCTGATCGATTCAGCGACGCAGGCGGGCCGGTCCCTGCCTTCGATCTCGATGGTGGACTCCATCACCACCTGCTTGCCGCCCGCCCGAGCCTCGACGTGCAGGCATTTCTGGCGCAGGCGCACCCGCGAGCCCACCGGCACCGTGTCTGTGAAGCGCACCTTGTTGCAGCCGAAATTGATGCCGCGCTGCACATTCTCCACCCGCATGATCTGTGCGGACAGCATCGGCAGCAGCGAAAGCGTCAGATAGCCATGCGCTATCGGCGCCCCGAGCTCCCGCGTCGCCCGTTCGACGTCGACATGAATCCACTGGTGGTCCCCCGTCGCTTCCGCGAACTTGTTGACCTGCGTCTGGGTGATCTGATGCCACGGAGATACGCCAACCTCGGTTCCAACGAGCGAGTCGAGTTCGCCGAACGGCACCATGCGCATGCGAGAGTCCCCAGCAGTCTGCAGACCATAGACCCCGAAAACCCTTGCGCAAGCCGTGTCCGGACACGCTTTTTCTGGCGCCCGGACACCTTTTTTTTGGGGGGGGCTTTCCCGGTGCACGTCACGATCCTGCCGCAGCCGGACGCAATCTGTCCGGGGCCGGGCGGCAATTCGCTGGGCGCGCATCGCGGTTCGTCCTTCCCTGAGCGAAGGCCGCCGCGCCACAGGACAGGGACATGAGCGCCGACAAGCACCCGAAACCGATCAAGTCCAGGAAGTCGGAAACGCTGGAAGTGCGCATTCCGTATGAAACCAAGCAGGCCTTCCTGACCGCCCGCCGGGAAGACGGGACCACCGCCAGCGAAGTGGTGCACGAAAGTGTCCAGACCTATCTCGATGAGCGCGAGCGGCCTCCCATCCAGAAAAAGAGGTCGATAGTCATGAAATTCCCAGCCCCCGTCCGCCACTACGCGCCACGCATTGCTGCTGGCGCCGTCGCTGCCCTTGGTCTCGCAACCTTCGTCGCGCTGCCCAGCGCTGCCGCCCCGGACTTCAAGGCGCAGTTCAACCGGTTCGATGCAAATGGCGACGGCGTGCTGTCTGCCGACGAATTCCTCGGCCGCAAGAATGCCGGAACAGGCAAGGGGGACAACAACGTCGTGATCGAGACGCGCATGGTTACGCGTAGCGACGACAACGCCGATACAGCGAAGCCGGACTTGCCGCCTCAGCTGAAACAGCAAGCCTTCGCCTTCTCGCTGCCTGAGGAGATCGCCGGGGCCGAGAAGCCCGAGCACCAAGAATTCAACGTCGTTGCTCGCCGCGAACTCAAAGACAGCGGGGCGGCGCAGGAGGACTCACGCCCCTTACATTCTCGATCGACGATGTCCGCAAGCAGGAGTTCTCTTCCATCGACGCGGACAACCACGGCAAGGTGAGCCTGGCCGAATACCAGGCCCATCAGACCGCTCTGCTCACCCGCGACTTCGAGATGCTCGACGCAAACGCCGACAAATTCCTGAGCGCGGGCGAATATGGGCAGATCGTCGCCCCGCCGATGATCCGCTTCAGCGATCCAGATGCGCCGCCGCGGGTCCGCATCGAAGGCGACCCCAAAGCCTCTCCCAAAGCACTGAAAACCGCCTTCACCCGCCTCGACGCCAACAAGGACGGCCGGCTATCGCTTCGGGAATACCTGCCGCAGGGCTGATTTTGGTAGCTCCCACTGATCCGGCGCCAGGCAGTGCTAAATGCCTGTCACATTTGGCGCCCGGACAATTCGGCGCCATGGTGTCGGCCTACGTTAGGGAGTCTGAGTATGCGTGGGACCCGGACTTTGGCGAGTTGGGTGATCGCCCTGTTTCTAGCGGCGATGCTGCTCTGGGTCGCGGTCGACACCCTTGCGCCGCCGCCGGGCGCGAACAACCATCTTTTCCAGCTCCTCGCGGAAACGTCAGATATCGCCTATTTCGAGCCCACGGGCCGCTTCGCGGTCGGCGTGCTGGAAGTGCTCGCCGCACTTCTGGTTTTCCTGCCGGCGACGCGCCGCTTTGGGGCGATGCTGAGCTTTCTTGTCCTGGCCTTTCTCGCCGCCCTGATCGGCCAGCTGATGATGCTCCAGATCCAGATACCCGTAGACACGGTGGGGGCGGATGGTGTCGTGGCAACCCAGTCAACAGATCCCGGCGCGGTGTTCTACCTTGTCCTCGGCCTGCTCGTGGCCGCCCTGGCTCTCATCTTCGTCCACCCCGGAAAAAGCCGCGAAGTCGCGCCGAGATCCTATAGCATGGGCGCTCGGTGACGTTTCCGCGAATGCTTCGCAGGTTGATGATCCATTAACCGCACGCGCGCATGTTCGACGCCTCGACGGCTGAGAGGGGTTCATGTCGGACGTACCGTCTTCCGCAGAGGCGTCGGCCTCCCGCGGCGTCGTGCAAACGACGTCCGACGGCTTTGCCCGCCGCTCGCTCCTCCGCAGGCTGATGGACGTCGTCGCCCTGCCGTCCTCGCGGGGTAACATGCAGGACCGCGCCATCGCCGGCGACCTCCTGCTCGAGATCCTTCTTGAGTCCGATGTCGCCGCCCGCGAACTCTGCGCCCGCCGTCTTCAGGAAATGAGCCAGGCCCCGAAGCGCCTGCTTCGCTTCCTCGCGCTGGATGCGCCACACGTCGCCCAGATTATCCTCGCCGACAATCGCGCGTTCGACGACGCCGACCTCTGCGACATCATCGAGCACGGCTCGACGCATCACCGCGTGGCAGTAGCCAACCGCCGCGACATCGGCCCCGCAGTCGCGTCCGCCATCGCCGCGTCGGGGGACAGCGTCGCGATGAAGGCGCTGCTGGAGAACACCCAGTCGAAACTCTCCGACCGTTCGGTCGAGCTGATGGTCGGCGCCTCGCGCAAAGCGCCGGCGCTGCCTCCGCTGCTGATCAACCGCGAGGAAGTCCGCCCCGCCCATGCGCTTGCCATGTTCTGGTGGTCCGCCGCTCCGGAGCGCAGGCAGATCCTCATCCGCTTCTCCGCTGAGCGCGCGCTGCTGATCGAGATGTGCGCCGACATCTTCCGCTACGCCGCTTCCGACATTGATCCCGTCGTCCGCAAGGCGCTGCAGGTCATCGAGCGCCGCCAGCGCGACCGCGCGGCAATTGACCGCTCGCCCCACGCCGGGCTCGAAGCCGCAATCCAGACAGCCGCGATTACCGGCATAACCCCGGAAACGATCGTCGACATCGCCGCGCTCTCGGGCATCAAGGCCGCCACCGGCGAGCGCATCTTCCAGGACATCGGCGGCGAAGGTATCGCGGTGCTCTGTAAGGCCACCGGCCTCAAGCGCCCATTCTTGCGCGATCTGTGGGTCGCCCTGCGTCGCCCTGTTGACGACGCCGATTTCGCTCGCGTGTCGGAAGTCTACGAGACCATCGCTGTCGCCAAGGCGCAGACTGTGCTCCGCTACTGGAACTGGTCGCTGTCGTCCGCCTTCTCCCCTGAAGCCATTGTTTCCGACTATGAGGACGGGGGTGACGCCAGCTTCGCCCGCGATTTGCTTATGATAGACGACAACCGTCCCAGAACGGCATTCGGACGCTAGCTAAAAACGGTCGTCCGCCGACCAGTTTCACTGGCAATTTGCAGCCGCGTGGTTCAAGTCAATTCGGAGCGCCTGTAGAGGAGACCGAAGGGTATGAGCTATCTTTTCGGCCTGCTGCTGGCGTTGTCCGCATTCTGGATTGCGCTCTCGGGTGAAACCTCGCCGCTGTTCCTGATGCTGGGCGTGTTATCGGTTGTACTGACGCTATGGCTGGCCGCCCGGCTGAGGATCATTGGCCGCGACGCCTCGCCGTGGCATCGCACGCCGCAGATCCTGATCTACGCCATCTGGCTGGCGGGCCAGGTCGTCAAATCGAACATCGCGGTCATCCGCAAGATTCTGGGTCCCGGGCACGCGATCGATCCGGTGATGGTGAACGTCGCCACGACAGCGCGCACCGACCTTGGCAAGGCGATGTTTGCCAATTCAATCACGCTGACGCCAGGAACGGTGACGGTCGATGTCGATGGCGACAGGTTGAGGGTCCATGCCCTCGTGCGTGAAGCTTCACCCGCAGGCAGCTTTGCCAAGATGGACCGCAGGGCCGCCGCCGCCGCCGATGGCCGCAACGCCAAAGGGAAGGGCTGACGATGCTGCTGGCGGCTGGCGCAGCGGGGCTTCTGGTGGCCATGACCATCACGATTGCGCGCGCTATCATGGGCCCGTCGCATTACGACCGCATCCTCGCGGTCAACTCATTCGGAACGAAGACAGTGCTGTTGCTGTCGGTGATCGGCTTCGTGTTCGGCCGCCCCGCATTTCTCGACATCGCCATCATCTATGCCCCGATCAATTTCGTTACCACGATCGCGCTGATGAAGTTCTTCCGCTACCGCTCCTTGGCTCAACCGCTCGGGCTCTCCGCCGGAGAGGAGACGCTCGATGACTGACATGCTCTCCCTGATCGGCGGCGTATGCGTGGTGGCGGGGACGGCGCTGTCCCTGATCGGGGCGGCGGGATTACTCCGCTTTCCTGATGTCTACACCCGCATCCATGCGGCCAGCATCACGGACACCGGTGGGGCAAGCCTTGTCCTCCTCGGCCTGTGTCTGATCGCAGGCCTGTCGCTGACTGCGCTAAAGCTTGCTTTCGTCTGGTTCTCCATCATGCTAACGACGCCGGTCGCCGCCAATGCGCTGGCGAACGCCGCGTTCGGTTCGGGACACAGGCCGCGCATCGGCGCGTTTCAGATCATGCGCACGGATGAGCGGCGGAAGACGTCCCGCGGGACGGAAGCGCCGTGATCGCCTTGCCGTCTTCACTCAATGCGAATCTCGTGATCGGCATCGCGCTGCTGGTCATGCTGCTGGTGGTCGCGGGCGCGATCGTGCGGACGCGCAGCCTGCTGGCGGCCATCATCCTGTTCAGCATCTACTCGCTGGTCAGCGCCGTTTGGCTGGTGGTGATGGATGCAGCAGATGTAGCGTTCACCGAGGCGGTTATCGGCGCGGGTGTCTCCACTATCGTTCTGCTCGGCGCGATCCTGCTCACGCGCGGCGAGGTGGAAAAGCCTGGCTGGCGAGCGCTTGTCGCGCCCGCGCTTGTGTGCGCGGGCGTGGGCGGACTGCTGATCTACGCCGCCGCGGGATTGCCTGCGTTGGGCGATCCGGCGTCACCCGCGAACGCCCATGTCGGCCGCGCCTATCTTGAGGCGGCGCCAAAAGAGATTGGCGCGCCAAACATCGTCACGGCTGTGCTCGCAAGCTATCGCGGCTTCGATACTTTGGGCGAGACGGCGGTGATATTTGCTGCGGGGATTGGCGTTGCGCTGATGCTGGGTTTTGGTCCGCACGCAAGCCCTTTGCCGCCAGCGGCAACGATCGGCGATCATCACGTTGTGCTTCGCGTATCCGCGAAATTCCTGATTCCGCTGATCGCCCTGTTCGCGCTCTACGTGCAGTTCCACGGCGATCTCGGCGCAGGTGGAGGTTTTCAGGCCGGCGTGATCATGGCTGCTGCGATCATCCTGCATGCGCTGGTGTTCGGTCTGCGCGATACGATGATGGCCGTGCCGCCCCGACTGGTGCGCAGCATAGCCGCGCTCGGCGTGCTGCTCTATGCAGGCGTTGGTGTCGCGTGCATGCTTAATGGCGGCGCCTTCCTAGACTACGACTATCTTTTCCCGCCCGCATTCGAAAAACAGGTACCGGGCTGGCTATTGGGCGATCCCGAACACGCGCATCACTGGGGCCAGCACTTCGGCATCCTGCTGATCGAGCTTGGCGTGCTGCTGACCGTCGCTGCGACGATGCTCACGATTTTCTATGGCTTCGCGGGCCGTACAGTCGAAGCCATCCGGCAGGAGAGGGGAGCATGAGCTTCATCCTCTTGCACTTCAACTATGTCGCTGTCGCCATCCTGATGATGGCCGGCTTGTTCGTCGTCGTCTCGAGCAGCAACCTGATCAAGCGCATGATCGGTCTGGCGATCTTCCAGACATCAACGGGTCTGCTTTACATCAGCCTCGGTAAGGTCTCGAGCGGCACGGCGGCGATCACCGTCGATGCCGCGAGTCCGGAAAAGCAGGCCCTCGCGAACCATCTCGATCCTGCCTATGTGGCGCAGTATGGCGTAGCTGGCGTCGTCTATTCCAACCCACTTCCGCATGTCCTGATCCTGACCGCCATTGTCGTTGGTGTAGCAACGCTCGCCGTCGGGCTGGCCATCGCCGTGCGCGTGCGCGAAGCCTTTGGCTCGGTCGAGGCCGATGAGATCGAGGTCCTGAGCCGTCTTGAGTCCGCGCAGGCGGGGTCGCAGGCGTGATCTCGTTCGAGACACTCTATGCCGCTGCTCCGGCCCTGACAGCACACGCGCCTGTCCTGATGGTTGCCGGCCCGCTGATCGCGGCTTGCGTCGCCGCACTTTCGCCAACTGCCCGCACGAGCTGGATGATCTCGGTGACGGGCTCGATGTTCGCGGCGTGGATGGCGCTCGCCATCACCGGCGAGGTCGCGCGGCATGGCGCAGTCGACTACTATATAGGCGGCTTCGCTCCGCCGCTCGGCATTGCTTTCTACATCGACGGTCTCGGCGCGATGATGGCGCTGCTGGTATCGTCGGCAGGCGTGATGGCGTCGATTTATTCTGGCCACTCACTTGCTGCTGAAGTGCGTGCCGAGAAGCACACGCACGTGCAGGCGGCCTTTCTGCTGTGTCAGGCAGGGCTGCTGGGCCTGGTTTCGACGGGTGACGCCTTCAACGCATTTGTCTTCCTCGAAGTCTCATCGATCGGAGCATATGCGCTCGTGGCGATCGGCGAAAAGCGCGACCGCCGTGCACTGCCTGCGGCATTCAACTACCTGATCATGGGGACGATTGGGGCGACCCTCTACGTCATCGGCATCGGCTTTCTCTACGCCGCGACCGGCACGCTCAACATGGCGGACTTGAGCGCGCGTCTCGCAACGCTGGGCGACAGCTCTGTGGTGCAGGCGGGCTTCGCCTTTATCGTCGTCGGGCTGGGAATAAAGGCGGCGATGTTTCCGTTGCATGGCTGGCTGCCGGGGGCCTACTCGTTCGGGCCTTCGCTGATCGTCATCTTTCTCGCGGCGACGGCCACCAAGACATCGATCTACCTGATGGCGCGCTTCATATTCGACGTGTTCCCGGACGGCGCAGCTTTCGGTAGGAACTTCATCGCTTGGGTGCTCGCGCCGCTCGCGGCGACGGCTGCGATCGTGTGCTCGATCCAGGCGACCTTCGAAAGGGAAATCCGACGGATACTCGCGTTCTCCTCCGTGGCGCAGGTCGGGCTCATCCTGCTTGGCCTTTCCCTTGCGACCATCTTGGGCGCATCGGCCGGTCTGTTCTATCTAATGGCGCATGCGCTGATGAAGATGACGCTCTTCATGGCCGTCGGAGGCTTGGCGATCAGCTTGCCTGCGCGCCGTCTCGACGATTTCGCGGGCGTCGCCCGTGATGCGCCATGGTCGGCCACGGCTTTCGCGGCTGGCGCACTCAGCCTTGCAGGCGCGCCGCTGACGCTGGGCTTCCTGGCCAAGTGGCGGCTGCTTGAGGCGGCGCTGAACGCCGGGCAGATCTGGATCGCTGCAACGGTTGCGATCGCATCGCTGTTGACGCTGCTCTATGTCGGGCGGATGCTGGAGGCGATCTTCTTCCGCAGCGCGCCGGCTGGTGCGCCGCGCGCAGTGGAGGCGCCTGTCGGCGTTCTGGCGCCTGTGCTGGTTCTGGCCGGACTGAACATTTGGTTCGGTCTTGATGCTTCATTGCCGGAACAGCTTGCCGGCGCCGGCGCCAAAGCATTGCTAGCGGGCGCGCCATGACCAGCGGCGGCGATCTCCTGATCTTTCTGGCGCTGGCTACTCCGCTGTTCGCGGCCGTTGCGATCTACGCCGTGGGTCGCATGCCGGATGTACGCGAGACGCTGACCGTCATCGCGAGCATTGCGCTCAGCATCGTCACCATCTCGATGTTCATGCGTGTCGGCGCGGGCAATCCGCCGGTGTTGACGGTGGCGCGGCCGCTTGCAGGGCTGGAGATTGCGTTCCGGCTTGAGCCGCTGGGCGCGCTGTTTGCCGTGATGGCCAGCGCGCTATGGGGCGTCAACTCGCTGTTCTCAATCGGCTATATGCGCGGCAAGCGCGAGGCGAACCAGACGCGATTCTACGTGTGCTTTGCGTTCGCGATGTTCGCCGTGATGGGCATCGCCATGGCGGCGAACCTGTTCACGCTGTTCATCTTCTATGAAGTCCTCACCTTCTCAACCTATCCGCTGGTCACGCACGCAGGCGATGCAGCGGCGCGGCGGGCAGGGCGGATCTATCTGGCGACACTGGTCGGCGCGTCGCTGGTTCTATTTCTGCCGGGGATTGTCGGAGTTCATCTCGCCGCGGGATCGACTACGTTCATCCCAGGCGGCCTCCTGACCGGAAAGGTGAATGTGGTTACAGGGAATGTGCTGTTACTGCTTCTGGTGTTTGGCGCAGCGAAGGCGGCGCTGATGCCACTGCATGGCTGGCTGCCTGCTGCGATGGTGGCGCCAGCGCCGGTTTCGGCTTTGCTTCATGCGGTGGCGGTTGTGAAGGCGGGTGCGTTCGTCATCCTGAAGACGTCGGCTTACATATTCGGATCTGACCTGATTTCAGCGCTGCCTGCCGCGACATGGCTGCTCTGGGTTGCAGCGGGCACGATCGTCATCGCGTCTCTGGTCGCCATGACGAAGGATGAACTCAAGTTGCGGCTGGCCTGGTCGACGGTTGGACAGCTCGCCTATGTCACCTCGGCCGCCCTGTTGCCCGCTGCCGCCGGTCTTGTCGCAGGCGGATTGCACATGCTGATCCACGCCTTCGCCAAGATAACGCTCTTCATGTGCGCCGGGGCCATCTATGTTGCAACCGGCGCGAGCAAGGTTTCGGAGATGCGTGGACTGGGTCGCAGCATGCCCATCGTCTTCGCATGCTTTCTCGCTGGCGCGCTATGTGTGGTGGGCCTGCCGCCATTTGCGGGGATGTGGTCGAAATTCCTGCTGATCACTGCTGCGTTCGGGACGCAGACATGGATCACCGCCGCTGCGATGATCGTGTCGTCGCTGCTCGGACTGCTTTACCTGGCGCCTGTCGCGATACGCGCATTGCTGCCGCCGGCAGGTGATGGGTCGTCGGGCGGTTTCATTCGGCCGTACGGCGCGCCTGGTCCCGTCGTGGCGGCGTTGGCGATAACCGCGGCGGGATGCGTGGCGCTGTTTCTGTTCGCCGACGCCGTAGCCGCCTATCTCGCGCCGATCGCCCGGAGGGTGCCGTGAGCGAAGAGCAGATCAAATCACCGCAAGAAGAAGCGCCGAAGCTGGGCGAGGCGGGAGAGCATCCGTTGTCCGTGCTGTTGTTCTCCTGGATACGCAACAAACTGGCGTTCCGCATCATCATGGCGCTTGTGGCTGCGCTTGGCGCGGTGTTGATCGCGTTCGAAATTGTTGTGTCGAAACGACCGGTTACCAACCTTCTCACCGTCCCGGGCTTCTACGGCATTTTCGGATTCCTTGCGTTTAGCGTCGCGGTTCTAAGCGGCTGGCCGCTTGGAAAGCTGCTACGGCGGCCGGAAGACTATTACGACACGCGCAGCGGGGAGGCAGGCCGTGACCGTTGAACGCCTTCTCGATCTCGGCGCCGCCATCAATCCGGGCTTCCATCTGATCATCGCCGCGCTGCTCGCGGCGGTCGCCAAGGATACATTCACGCGCGCGGTGGCGCTGATCGGCGGGCCGGCGCTGGCGCTGCTGGTTATGCTTTATCCGCCGGTGGCGGGGGTCGAGGTGTCTCGCGAGATGTTCCTCGGATTCCAGCTGTCGCTGTACCGGCCGGATTCTCTGTCGCTGATCTTCGGGCTTGGCTTCGTGCTGGCTGCAGCGCTGGGCGGGGTCTATTCGTTGCACCGTCGCGACCGGATGCAGGATGCCGCTGGGCTCGTCTATGCAGGATCGGCATTGGGCGCGATCTTCGCGGGCGATTTGATAACGCTGGTGATCTTCGCAGAGGTGGCGACGGTGGCGTCGGCGCTTCTGGTGTTCGCGGCGCGAACGGGACCAGCTTATCACGCTGGCCTTCGTTTCCTCACCATTCAGTTCGCCGCCGGCTTGCTGCTCACTGCTGGCGCTGCGCTTTATGGCCTTGAGAAGGGAACGTTCCTGATTGCAGATCTCGGCGGGCTCTGGAACGGATTGCTGGTCGGGATCGTCGATCCGGCGTCTGCTGGCGGGATGCTTATTTTCGCCGGGGTAGGGATCAAGGCGGCGTTCCCGCTGGTGCACAACTGGCTGACAGACTCCTATCCCAACACGACGGAGACAGGGGCTGTTGTTCTCTCGCCTTACACGACAACGATGGCGGTCTACCTGCTGGCGCGCTTCTTCGCGGGTTACGATCCGCTGATCTGGATAGGTGCGGCGATGACGGTCTATCCGGTGTTCTTCGCCGTGATGGAGAACGACCTTCGCAAGGTGCTGGCCTATTCCACCAACAACCAGATCGGTTTCATGGTTTGCGCGGTCGGGATTGGATCGACGCTGTCGATCAATGGCGCAGCCGCGCATGCAGTGGCGCATATCGTGTTCAAGGGCTTGCTGTTCATGACGATGGGCGCGATCAAGCTGCGGGTGGGCACGACGAAGGCGAGCGAGCTGGGCGGGCTGCATCGCACGATGCCGTGGACGACGCTGGCGTGCCTAGTCGGCTCGGTGTCGATTTCGGCGTTACCGTTCTTCGCGGGTTATACATCTAAGACGATGATCATGACGGCTGCAGAGTCCGGGCCGGGGATGCTCATTGTCTGGCTCATGCTGCTGTTCGCATCGGCGGGCGTGCTTGAGCATTCGGGCATCAAGATTCCGTTCATGGCTTTCTTCTCGCACGACAGCGGCAAGCGGCCGGAAGAGGCGCCGTTCAACATGCTGCTGGCGATGGGGTTGTCGGCGGGACTTTGCCTTGTGATCGGGATCTATCCCGGCTGGTTCTACGCACTGCTGCCGTTTCCCGATCAGGCGCTTGAGTTCCTTGCGCAGGATCTGGTCTCGACGGCGCATATCATTCAACAGCTTCAGCTTCTCGTCTTTGCGGTGCTGGCGTTCATGATCCTGTGGCGGCTGAAGCTTTATCCCGCTGAACGGCCTGGGGTGATCATCGATATCGAATGGCTCTGGCGAAAAGGTGCGCCGGAGGCCGGGCCTGCGCTTGCGAAACCCATGCGGGCAGGGGCGCGGATATTGGCTGGACTGGCATCGATAGTGATCGGGCGAATGCAGATGGCGGCCCGTCAGGTCTTCGCGAGCGATGGACTTGTATCCCGCAAGGTCCCATTGAGCGCCACGGCCATCTTGGCGCTCTGTATACTGGGGCTGGTAATGCTGGTTTCGCTATTTCAGTAGCTCTGCACAGCATTCGATACAAGCGCGTGCGAATACGAGAGCCTGGTATTTACACAGTGGGATAACTGCCTGAATATCGACTCAGTAAAGCTGTCGACTTTGTTCGATTCTTTCTGGTCCGGAAGAAGTTCAGCACATGGAACGCGAATCACGCGGGGGTTCTTATCTTATCGGGATGGCGTCGGACATCGTGTCCGCCTACGTCGCGCATAATCCTGTTCCCGTCGCTGACCTGCCCAGGCTGATCGAGCGCGTGCATGCGACGCTCTCCGAAATAGAGGGCGGGGGGCCGATCGACGCGAAGCAGGAACTCAAACCGGCAGTGCCGGTTCGCAAATCGGTGACGGACGATCACATCGTCTGCCTGGAAGACGGCAAGAAGTTCAAATCGCTCAAGCGTCATCTGCGGACGCGGTATGACATGTCCCCGGAAGAGTATCGCGAGAAGTGGGGGCTCGCCGCGGACTATCCGATGGTTGCGCCAGCCTACGCCAAGCAGCGATCCGAACTGGCGCGAAAGATGGGCCTCGGCCAATCCAAGAAGTAGTCGCTCGTACTTCTCGCGCCTACTGCATGTTGCGTTCGTGACGCTGGAATGAATCTAAATATCATCGAGACTAACCGCGGATGCCGCAGATACGCAATGCGGAGTTGCTTCAGTAACGTTTGTGCAACCCGGTTGAATCGCCTGAGGTTGTTGGGACTTTATTGACGCAGATGAGGAAATCGTCGCCACGGACGCTTGCCAGACAGGGCGAAGCGAATCACTCTGCCTGAGAGTGATGCGAATCACTGAGCCGCGCCGTGTGGTGACGTTAGAGTTAGAGGCGGCTCCTCTGGGACGGATTGTTCGCGCGACTGGTCGGGCTGGCCAGCGCGTGTTCTTAAACAAGCAGAAGTCTAGTCGGCTGCCGGTCCGTTGCGATCGTGCCGGTGTAGGCTCTTGAAGGGGCTGAGAATGTCTATCGATCAGAATGTGTCTGCCCCGCGCGGGCAGCAAAAAGTGCTTGATGCCTGGAGTAAACGGCTGCGGGGCCGAACCTTCATCACCTGCGAAGACATTGATATTCCGGCGATCAACCGCGAGCTTGCTTACGTAAGCGTGCTCGGATGCGAAGGCGGCCAGTTCCGTTTCCGCCTCGCGGGCACGGGCTTGCAGCACATCTTCGGCGGTGAGGCGCGTGGCAAATCCACCGCCGAGATCGACGCCTGCCGGGGTGGCGCCATGTGGGCCGAACTTGCAACCCGCTCGATGCTGCGTGAGATGCCGGTGTCGGGCATGACGCGTATCTCTGATGGAATGGTTCACTTCTGGCTGCGTCTGCCGCTGTCGTCTGATGGCATCGAGGCCGACATGGTGCTGTGTCACGACCGCTACCTGCCGGCCGAGGCGCTGGCCGATCCGGAAGGCGCGGCGCTTCGCGTGGACATGTCGTTGCGTCTCGACTGCGGCGATCTGATCGCCGCGTAAGCTGCCGGGTTAAAATCAAACGCCCGCAACCTTGCAGGTGGGCTGCGAGGCGCGGGCGAATTGTTTCTGGAGTTGCGAGGGGGGTGGCTGCCCCCTTGTCTCTTCGGATTGTGCGAGAAGCGGAGCGGGCGAGACCCCGATTGCCCCCTGGGCTTTTGAGGACCGAACGGAGCATGGGGCTCGCCGGCGCGCCTTTGCTTCCTGAGCAGTTGCCCAGGACGCCGTTGAAGCGGCGCGCCCCGAGACTAGGATAGGCTCCATGAGCCTGCACCGGAACGTGCTCGGCGTCGATGTCGCCGGGGGCTGGAGCGAGGTGTTCGATGCTTCGAACACATGGTCGATCCGCATTATCAACGAGAATATCGATCTTTCGTGAGCGCCCTGCCATCTGGCGCGTTCGTGGTCTTCGAGGCGGCGGACGGTCATGAACGGTTGCTGATGGAGACGCTCAAGGCTGCGCGCGTCCTTGCCGAGATAGGCGCAAGCCTTGATCTTAGGCCGCTTTGGTCTGTCGAGGCTGAGCGCCAGCGTCCCGCTGAGCTGGCTGGTCGCCGCGACGCCATCGTTGCAGCCCTATCGCCGCCGAGAAGCAGCGCCCGGCGGAGGCCGCTACGCCTTCGTGCGCCGTAAGCTCAAGGCCCATGTCGCCTGCTCGAACGGCGCAGGATCCCCTTTGCAAAGGAGATCGAGGCCCACAAGCAGAGCCATGAGGCGCTGGCGGGCCTCGGAACGGTTCGTGCGCACCGCGCCCGGGAGCGGCCCCGTCCTCGGGGGGGGGGGGGGGGGGGGGCCACCCAAA
>CANJIL010000029.1 GCA_947474455.1 Hyphomonadaceae bacterium
GAAATTACCGGCGCGGGAACATCTCTCGCCGGCAAGCTCTGGCTGTTCGACGGCCTCAGCGGAGACAGCCGCACGGTCGCACTGCCCGCCGACCCCGGCTGCCCAGTGTGCGGCGAGTAATGCCGGATGGTCGGACGGATCACAACGACTCATCTCCGCTCATCTGGGCGAAAGCCGGACGAGCGCCGAAGCTTCTTCCGGCCTTAAGCTGCAGCCTAAATTCGGAACGAGATTCATTTGCAGACTTGAGTCCCCGCTCTCGCCGGGACGAGCAGAGCAGGAGTTCGCCCTAAAGCCCATTCGTGCGAGCGATGCCGCCAAGCACTGCGGCCGACGGCTTGATCGTGCGGCGCTGGGTGGCGCGGTCAACCGCGATCAAGCCAAACTTCTGATCGTAGCCGAGCAGCCATTCATAATTGTCGAGCAGCGACCAGTAGAAATAGCCCCGGATATCGACGCCGCTCTTGATTGCGGCATGAACATCCGTCAGCGCCTCGCGGATAAAAGCCGCCCGCCGGGCATCATCCTCTCCCGCCCAGCCATTCTCGGTGATGATGATCGGCGTTCTGGTTTGCTCCCACACATAGCGGCATGTCTCAGCCAGCGCCTGCGGCCGGTCCTCATAACCCATGGTCGTCAATTTGTGACCGGGTTCCGGTCCGAACGTCGCGTCCTTGCGAACAATGACGCGGGTATAGGTCTGCACGCCGATGAAGTCGTCGCCTGCTGCTGCATCCAGGAATGCGCCATAGAAATCCGCCCGCCGATGGTCGCGCAGCGCCTCGGCGCCAGGCTCGGCCTGCTCATCCTGCAGCGCCAGCGTGACGCCCACTTTAACACCGGGATGATGCGCCTTGATGGCGTCGCGCGCCTGCCGATGCGCACGGACGCCGTTCGTCACCAGCGCCCGCCGAGGTGTTGCGAGAAAGAAATGCTGCAGCGATCCGCCAAGGACATTCTCGGCAGCCAAGCGCTTCGCCACGGCTTCCGCATCGGCCCCATCCTTGATCATGCTATCGCCGAACATGACCGGCAGGTTGAGTTCGTTGAGCGTGCAGGCGATGTCGAAGCCGCGAAGCGCGCCTGCCGCATGATCGCAGAAGCGGGCGAAGCGATCGGCAAGCCCGGCATCGGTGAAGCCGCCACGCCGCGCCTGCCATAGCGGCAAAGTGAAGTGCTGGAATGTGAGCGCCGCCAGAACGCCATGCGCAGCACACGCATCGATGCACCGCTGATAATGATCGAGCGCCGCTTGCGAGAAGAACCCCTCTTCCGGCTCGATCCGCGCCCATTCTATGGAGAAGCGATAGGCCCGCAGTCCGAGCCCCGCGAGGATCGCCACGTCTTCGCCAAAGCGGTGATACTGGTCGACCGCATCGCCGGAAGGCTCGCGGAAGAATGAAGGCCGGGCATGTTCCAGCGCCCAACAATCCGAAGACACGTTGCCGCCTTCCACCTGATGCGCCGCCGTCGCCGCGCCCCAGATGAAGCCGTCAGGAAACACCGGCAAGCCTCCTGCCTTACTTCTTCAGCTCGTTGTAGATGATCGTGACGTAGGTGTCGTCGCTGCCGGCCTGGGTCCCAAAGCGCGGCGTCCACTGCGCCAGCGGCTTGGCGGCGATGGTCTGCTCAAGCGTCTTGCCCGCCTTCACTTGTGCTTCGACGGCGGCACGAGCGCTCTTGTGCATGTCGGATGTCGCCTGCATGTCAGCCTTGGTGGCAAGTTCGCCGTGACCAGGGATGATCTTGGTGTTCGGCCCTGCGATCTGAAGCAGCCGTTCCAGCCCGGCGATGAAACCGGCCTGGTTGCCGCCCGCCCCGACATCCACGGTGGGGTACCGATCCTTCGTATAGACGTCGCCCGTGTGCAGGACATCCGCCTCGACGAAATACACAAACGTGTCGCCGTCCGTATGTGCGGGCATCGGCGCGCGAATGGCGCGGATGGTCTGGCCATTGAGATGGAAGTCGATGCCGCTGGTGAAGGTGACAACCGGCCAAGCCACTTTGGGCGGCAGCGAGGCCGGCGCAAATCGCCCGGTGGTGACGGTCTCACCGGTCAGGCGCTTGCGGGCATTGTCGCTGGCGAACACCATGGCGCCAGCGCCAGCGAAAACCGCGTTCCCGCCGGCATGGTCGCCGTGATAGTGCGTGTTGATCAGATATTTCGGCTTGCCCTTCGCGAGCTCCTCGACCTTCGCAAGATTGGCCACCGCGTTAGTGGCGAACTGGTCGTCAATCAGGAAGACGCCGTCCGCGCCGACGCTGAGGCCGAGATTGCCGCCTGCGCCGATCAGCATCGAGATGCCCTGGCCCAGATCGTTGACGCGGGCGAAAGGCAGCGTGTTGGCGGCCGGCGGCGTTGCAACCGTAGGCGCGGCAGGGGCTGCCGCTGCCGGCGCAGCAGCAGTTGGCGCAGGCGCCGCCGTCGGCTCGGTTGTCGCACAAGCCGCCAGCGCGAACACTGCGGCCGTCGTTGAAAGAAGCATCCGCATCTGCATCCCCCTGAATGTCCGAACCTGTTTTTCGTCTCTCAAAACTTTGCCAGCGCGCGGAACTCGCGAGCGTCAGCCCTTCGCCTTCAGCTCTTCGTAGATCACCGTGACATAGGAATCCTCGTTGATGAAGCCGGTTGCGCCGCCGAAGCGCGCGGTCCACTGCTTCAGCGGCTTGGCCGCAAGCGTCTGCTCAATCGTCTTGCCTGCCTTCACCTGCGCTTCCACGGCGGCGCGCGCGCCCTTGTGCATGTCGAGCGCCGCCTGCAGGTCCGCCCGTGTTGCGAGTTCGCCATGGCCAGGGATGATTTTGGTGTTCGGCCCCGCGATCGTCAGCATCTTTTCCAGCGCCGCGATGAAGCCGGCCTGTGTCCCACCCGAGCCGGTGTCGACATAAGGATAGCGATCCTTCATGTAGGTGTCGCCCGTGTGAAGCACATCCGCCTCGACGAAGTAGACGAACGTGTCGCCGTCGGTATGCGCAGGCAGTGGCGCGCGCGTGGCGCGGATCGTCTGCCCGTTGAGATGGAAGTCGATGCCATCGACAAAGGTCACTACCGGATAGTCGGCTTTCGGCAGCGGCGCCGTCAGCGCCTGACGCCCGGTCGTCACCCTCTCGCCCGTGATCCGCTTGCGCACGTTGTCGCTGGCGAACACCGTAGCGCCCGCAGTCGCGAAGGCGCCGTTCCCGCCAGCATGATCGTAATGCCAGTGCGTGTTGATGATGTATTTCGGCTTGCCCTTGGCGAACTCCTCGATCTTCGCGAGGTTGGCCGACCCATTCGTGACGAACTGGTCGTCGATCAGGAAAACCCCGTCCGCCCCGACACTGACGGCCATATTGCCGCCCGCCCCCATAAGCATCGAGATGCCCTGACCGAGGTCGATGACGCGGGAGAAGGCCAGCGTGTTGGCCGCCGGCGTCGCCCCGGCAGGGGGCGTCGCTGTCGGCGTTTGCGCCGCCGCCGTCGGTCCGGTTGCCGCGTAGGCCGACATTGCGAGCGCCGCAACTGCCGCCGAACGAAACATTCGCATGCGCTTCCCCGTTTTGCAGAGCTTTTTTCGGACGCGCGACTGCAACGCCTGCTCTCGCGTCAGGGGAGCGCTCTTACCGCGCAACTTCAAGCGAAATCGTCGTGATCTACGCGGTGGTGCGTCAGCTCATTTCTTCGGCAACGCATCCCTCGCCCTCGAACCTCACGTCCTCAACCCGTCCGGCGCCCATAATGAAGCGGGTCGTGCAGGTCGAGCGATAGACCTGCGGCGGTTGCCACACCGGAAAGGTCTCCGAAATCGTCTCGGTCTTCTGCTTGCCGTCCTTGTCGGTAAGCGTGCGCTTAACCTCGCGGACTTCGTCGCGATAATAGCCCTCACGCTCGTCAACCGTTGTCTTGGTGTAGCTCCACAGCTCGCGCCCGTCCGACATGTCGGTGCGGTTCTGCGGCGGACCCCAGCGGACGAGCACATCATCGGTCGACCGGCCCAGCTCCAGACTCATGTGCTGGCGATAACCTTCCTCGGTCGCACAGGCAGCGAGCGCCATGCCGGAAGCAGCAAGCATCACAAAGGCAAGCGTGCGGAAAGTCATCGTCCCCACTCCAGGCTCATCCCCGGATCATCCCCGATCCCGGCTGAACGCAGATTGAATGAGACCACGGCTCAGCGCCAGTCCCGGCAGTTTCAGGGCCGAAGATCAGTTGGAGCGAAGACCCGGCGGATCGCTCGGGCCTGGCAGATCCAGCGAAGGGCGCCCCGTACTGATCGGCGGCGGACTGACCTGTGAACTGGACGGCGGCGTGAGCGGCACGGGCTGTGGATCGATCGGGATTGGCGCGGTGTAGGCTGGCGGCGTCGGCGTGTAAGCCACTTGCGGCGGCGTGGGCGCAGCCGGATCCGCTGGCGCAAGGGGAAAAACAGCCGCGGCCTGCCCCGAGCCACGCAACGGCGCCGAGGTGAGATCGGAACGGATGAAGGCTTTCTGTCCGTTGTTGAGCACGACCTGATACCAGTTCCAGTCAGGCAGGCGAGCGATACCAACCACGTTCAGCGCCAGTCCCGTGCTCCCGCTGGAGAGCACCTGCGTCTGCGCGGCGGTGAACGGTTCGGCGCGCAGACGCACGCCCGTGCCCTGGATGGTGACCTGTGACGGCGGCGTGAATGGCTCAACCGTATAGCTTGTCCGCACCACGACCGGCTGGCCGCCCGGGATCTGTGCGAGGGCGGCGGCGCCGGAAGCCAGCACACCTGCGAGCACGCCCGAAACCACAACACGCATGGGATTCCACCCGTTCATTTCGCGAACGCAAGCATGTCCGCCAGATCCGAATCTGACAGGCGACGGCGCCTAAACCATGGCGATCTTAGAGCATTGCGGGGATGACGCGGTCCGGCGGCTTGTGGCCGTCGGCGAAGGTCTTGATGTTGATGATCACCTTCTCGCCCATGTCGATCCGCCCCTCGATCGTGGCGGAGCTCATGTGAGGCAGCAGTACGACGTTGCGCAGCGCCTTGAGGCGCGGGTTCACATTGGGCTCGTTCTCGAACACGTCGAGACCTGCGCCCGCCAGCTCGCCGGCTTCCAGCGCCCGGATCAGCGCCGCCTCGTCGACGACTTCGCCGCGCGCCGTGTTCACGAGGTAGGACTCAGGCTTCATCAGCTTGATGCGCCTCGCGCTCAGCAGGTGAAAAGTCGCCGGCGTGTGCGGGCAGTTGATGGACACGATATCCATCCGCGCCAGCATCTGATCGAGGCTTTCCCAATAGGTCGCCTCGAGCTGTTCCGCCACCGGTTCACGCACCGGCTTGCGGTTGTGATAGTGGATCTGCAGGCCGAACGCCTTGGCGCGCCGCGCCACCGCGGCGCCGATCCGGCCCATGCCGATAATGCCCAGCCGCTTGCCGTAGATCCGCCGCCCCAGCATCCATGTCGGCGACCAGCCGACGAACTGCCCTGAATGCATGGCGTTCACGCCGTCTACGATCCGGCGCGGCGCGGCAAGGATCAGCGCCATCGTCATATCGGCGGTGTCTTCCGTCAGCACGCCAGGCGTGTTGGTCACCGTGATCCCGCGCGAGACGCATGAGCGCACGTCGATATTGTCGACCCCCGCGCCGAACTGCGCGATCAGCCTCAGCCTGTCGCCTGCCCGCGCCAGCACGCGTCCGTCGATCTTGTCGGTCAGCGTCGACACGAGCACATCGCAACGCCCCGCGGCGTCACACAACTGCTCGATGCTCATCGGCTGGTCGGTGGTGTTGAACTCGACGTCGAACAGCTCGCTCATGCGCGTTTCGACCGGCTCGGGCAGCCGACGCGTCACGACGACCTTCACCTTCGGGCGGGACGTAGGCATGCCTCGGAGCGTTCCTCTTGTTCTTAGGCGCGCGGGCTGCCCCGTCTCACCTTTCAGGCGGTGTAGCAAGGTCAACCGGCCGGGCCAACCGGCCGCGTTTTCCCGCCACGCCTTATTCGTACGGCAAACGCAGAATTCACCTCGATTTTCATCGCGTGGTTAAGCGCGCTTTCACCACGGGGTGCTTTGTTGGCCTCACCGCCTCTCATCACGAGGAAATGCCGCGCCGTGAGCGAAATACGCATCCGCCTCGCCATTATTCTGTTCATTGCGCAGATTTTCGGCGCCGCTGGCGCATACGCGCAGTCGCAGCTCACGCCCGGCAGCTTCAAGGCCTATGCGCCCGAAAGCCTGGAGCCGCGGATGAGCGACTTTTCCGGGAAGCCTGTCCCCCGCTATGCCAGCCTGCGGCATGACAAGGTCAATGGCCGCGCCGGCCCTAGCCTCGACTATCCGATCCGCTGGACCTACGAGCGCGCCGGCCTCCCCGTCGTCATCGTCCGGGAAAGCCAGGACTGGCGCAAAATCCGCGATCCGATGGGCGATGAGGTCTGGGTGAACAAATCCCAGCTCGCCGCAGAACGCACCGCCATCACCACCAGCGCCGGCGCTGTCTTCCGGGACGCCAACCCGCGGTCGCCCCACGTCGCCCAATTCGAAGCCGGCGCCGTGGTGTCGCTTGGCAAGTGCGCTGGAGTCTGGTGCAAGGTCGAAGCGGAGGGCCGCGAAGGCTGGATCCGCCAGGCCCTGCTCTGGGGCATCGATCCGCTGACCGCGATCCCCGGAAATCATTAGGGTTTTTGAGCCCGCGCTTCCGATCACCGCGCTTGAGCCCCCTATCCCCCCGTGTTAACCGGCCTCTCCCTCCGGAGCGGCTTATGACGCAGTCCCCAACCTCGCCCCACGCCTTTCACACGCCGCAGGCGTCCTACAGCTATGAGGACCTGCTCAAGAGCGGCCGCGGCGAGCTTTTCGGGCCTGGAAATCCCCAGTTGCCGGCCCCACCCATGCTGATGCTCGACCGCATCAAGGAGATCACCCTCGACGGCGGCGCCGCCAAACGCGGCCACGTCATTGCAGAACTCGATATCAACCCCGATCTATGGTTCTTCAAATGCCATTTCCCGGGGGATCCCGTGATGCCGGGATGCTTGGGGCTGGATGCAATGTGGCAGCTCGTCGGCTTCTGGC
This sequence comes from Hyphomonadaceae bacterium, assembly GCA_947474455.1. GTDB lineage: Bacteria > Pseudomonadota > Alphaproteobacteria > Caulobacterales > Hyphomonadaceae > UBA7672. Next base: position 7,040 of record CANJIL010000029.1, read on the forward strand.
TGGGCTGGTCTGGTTCGCGCGGAAAAGGCCGGGCGCTGGGCGTCGGCGAGTGCAAGTTCACGGGCCAGGTTACGCCGGACAAGAAGCTGGTGCGTTATGAGATCGACATCCGGCGGGCGATTCGGTCCCATCTGACGATGGGGATTGCGGACGGGACTGTGTTCCTGGATGGCGAAAAGATTTATCAGGCCAAGGACATGAAAGTTGGCTTGATCGTGCCTGCAGCCTAAAATCGGCGTCAGCCAGCACCGCGCAGACGGTGCGGTTGTAAATCACAAGGGAGCTGGATCGACATGGCCGCCAACGGCCCGGATCTTCGAAGGGTAGTCGTTACCGGGATGGGGATCGTCTCCTCCATCGGCGATACGATTCGCGAGGTCACTGACAGCCTCAAGCAGGGCGCGTCCGGCATCTCGTTCAGCCAGGAATATGCCGACAGGGGATTCAAATCCCAGGTCCACGGCAAGCCCAAAGCCGATCCCGCCGACCATATCGACAAGCGTGCAATGCGCTTCATGGGCGACGGCGCCGGCTGGTGCCATATGGCCATGACGCAGGCGATTGCTGATGCGGGCCTGGAAGAAAAGATCATCACCAATCCCCGCACGGGCCTCATCGTCGGCACCGGGGGACCCTCTACCCGCGCCATCGTCGCTGCGGCGGACTCGACCCGCGAGAAGGGCTCGCCGCGCCGCGTCGGACCGTTCGCCGTGCCCAAAGCCATGTCGTCCACCGCATCGGCGACTCTGTCGACGCTCTTCAGGATTCTCGGCGTGAACTATTCGATCTCGTCGGCCTGCACGACCTCGCTGCACTGCGTGGGCGCCGCAACCGAGCAGATCCAGTGGGGCAAGCAGGACGTGATGTTCGCCGGCGGCGGCGAGGAACTCGACTGGACGCTCTCCGCTCTGTTCGACGGCCTCGGCGCCATGTCCTCGAAATACAATTCCGAACCTCACCGCGCCTCGCGCGCCTTCGACGCTGACCGCGACGGCTTCGTGATTGCTGGCGGCGCCGGCATGCTCGTTCTCGAAGAGTACGAACACGCCAAACGCCGCGGCGCGACCGTCTACGGCGAAGTTGTCGGCTATGGCGCCACATCGGACGGCCACGACATGGTCGCCCCGTCGGGCGAAGGCGCTGCGCGCGCCATGAGGCTTGCCATGGAGCAAGCTCGCCGCGCGCCGGACTATCTCAACCCGCACGCCACATCGACGCCGGTTGGCGACCTCAAGGAGCTAGAGGCCGTCCGCGAAGTCTTCGGCCAGCAGGCTGCTGACCAGCCAATGATCTCCGCCACCAAGTCGATGACCGGCCACTCGCTGGGCGGCGCCGGCGTGCAGGAGCTGATCTACTCTCTGATCATGATGAAGGAGCGTTTCGTTGCTCCCTCCATCAACATCGACAAGCTTGACCCCCTCGCCTACGGCGTCAACATCATCCGCGAGGCGCGCGAAGCCATCGTCAAGATGGTGATGTCGAACTCCTTCGGCTTCGGCGGCACCAACGGCTCGGTGATGGTCGCGAAAGTCTAGGACCCGCCTCAGAATTTCGGCAGAGAGATGTGGCGCAGGTCGCGCCGGATACGCAGGCGCGCCGCCACAGCTGTGCAATAACTGACCATGGCGATCACCAGTGCAACACCCGAAGCCGCCGACAGGATGACGGCCGGCGCCTGTACCCGCTCAATCCGCGTGAGATCGTATCCAAGCGAAACAGCGAACACCGCGCCCATCCCGCCGATCAGCACCGGCGCGATCACCAGCCCGTTCCGGTCCATCTCGACGATCCAGTCGATGCCAGGCGCAAACGGCCGCAACAGCGGGTTCGATCTCGCCCGCGCCCGCGTCAGCAGCCGCATCGACCGCCGGTCGCCCGGCGACAGCCTCAGCGCCTCGAGCGCCAGCTCATACGCCTCCAGATTCTGCCTTCGCGCCAATGCGCACTCCGCCAGGACCTGGAAAGCCTCAGGCCGCGTCGGATCAAGCTGCATCGCCCTCTGCGCCAGCGAAGCGGCCGCCTCATAGTTCCACTCCCTGAGGCGCATGCAAGCAACATTGATCAGCTCCTGCGGCTCGCTTGCGAACCGCTCGGCATCGTCGATCACATCCCGCACGCCGACCAGGTGATCGAGCTGGCCCCGCCCTTTGGCCTTACGATACTGGTTGGAGTTGAGGCGGGCGATGGCCAGATTGAAGATCAAATCGGAATCCTGCGGGCTCTCGGCTGCCGCATCCTCCGCCAGTTCGAGCTGCTCGTCGCGCGCAGCGAAGCCTTTGCCCGCCTGCTGAAGCGCATAGGTCAGAATCGAGCGCACCAGCGGATCATTAGGATCCTGCTTCGCCGCCGAGCGGGCGATTTCCAGTCCCCGCTTCTTGTCCTTCTCCCTGAACCGGCAATGCGCAAGCAGCGCAAGCGCGCGGGCGTCATTGGCGTTGCTCGCCAACATGTTACGCAGCCGCACTTCGGCCCCGCGGATATTGCCTGCCTCGATCAGCGCGCGTGCAGCGCACTCATGTGCGGCGCGCTCGAAGGCGTCCATCGCCACACCCTCCTATTTCGCATGCTTGTCGAGAAATGCCGCGACATCGTCGTAGAGCCCGCCTTCGTTCGAGTACTTCGCGTAGTTGCGCGCCTGACTCAACCATTCCAGCGTCGTCGGCTTTCGCGACTTCGCGGCCTCCGCCAGGTGCTTCTGACGGATCGGCGCCACCTCGCCGGAGTCGAGACTTTCTTCGATCGCGAAGTCGCACGCCTCTTCCACCAGCCCCACGAGATCGGCGCCGGAAAATCCCGATGTCGATTGCGCGATCGGCTCGAGATTCACCGCCTCCTGCGGTCTGCCCTGCAGCGCAAGTTGCAGGATCGCCGTCCGCGCCTCGCGATCCGGCGGCGGCACGAACACCACGCGGTCAAACCGGCCGGGCCTGCGGAAGGCAGTGTCGATCGCCCAGGGCACGTTGGTCGCCGCCAGCACGAGGATGCCTTCATTGGTGGCATTTACGCCGTCGAGTTCGTTGAGGAAGGTCGAGACCAGACTGGCGCCATGATCGGCATGACCAAAGCGGCGACGCGCCGCCAGCGCCTCGATCTCATCGAAGAACAGCACGCAAGGCGTCGACGCGCGGGCGTTCTCGAATGCCGCCGCCAGCCGCTTCTCCGACTGGCCAATATACATGTCGAGCACCTGGGCGATCTCGATCGAGATGAACCCTGCGCCAACCTCGCCAGCCGTCGCGCGCGCCATCATCGTCTTGCCGCATCCCGGCGGGCCATAAAGCAGCACACCACCGCCCGCCTTGCGCTTGAACCTCGAGAACAGCGAAGGATTGCGGAATGGCTGGATGATCTTGCGCGTGATGTCTTTCTTCACGTCCTCCAGCCCGCCGACATCGGCGAACGTCTTGATCTCGCGTCCCGTCCGGTTCAGCGGCGCATCCGCCGCCGCGTCCGTCGTCGCAGCTCGCGGCCCGCGCAGGTTCACCACATTGCCGCCAACCGACGCCTGCTTCGGCGTCAAAGCCGCTTCGAGCTCCTCCTCACGCAATGACGGATCGACAGTCACGCCTGCGCGATAGGCTTCCGCCGCCTCGCCCGTGCGGCCGGCCGCCTGCAGGATCCGCGCGCGGGCGAGGCACAGCGCGGGCTCCGGACCGCCGATCCAGCCGATCGCCGCCTGGATCTCGCCGTGATCCTCGAGAAACTGCGCCGCCATCAAGCGCGTGTCAGCGTCAAACGGTCCCGGCTCGACGCCCATGAGCCAACGCGCCGCCTCCTCGGGCTCGACCGCTTCGTCCGCCGCACGAATAACGGCCCGCAACAGGCCATTCTTGCCTGGCGCCAGGCTGGCTGCCTCGATCAGATCGCTGAGTTCGCTCAACTTCCATCCCTTTTGCTCACGCGCTGATCTTAGGCGCGGCGTGCAGGGGAGCAATGCTTGACGCTCCGCGCGGCCTCCCCTAACCCGCGATCTCAGCAAGGAGCCTCCCATGGCCGACTGGATCTTCCCCAAAGGCGACCTGATGAAGGGCAAGCGCGGCCTCATCATGGGCGTCGCAAATGACAAATCGATCGCCTGGGGCATCGCCCAGCAGCTAGCCGCCCAGGGCGCCGACATCGCCTTCACCTATCAGGGCGAGGCGCTGGAGCGCCGCGTGCGCCCGCTGATCGAATCGATCGGCATGAACACGATGATCTCGGCCGACGTCACCAATGACGCTGAGATGGATGGGGCATTCGCCACGCTCAGGGAAAAATATGGAACGATCGACTTCCTCGTCCACGCCATTGCCTTCGCGGGCAAGGATGAGCTGCAGGGCTCGTTCGTCGCCAACACCACGCGTGAAGGCTTCCGCCGCGCGATGGATATCTCGGTGTTCTCCTTCGTCGACGCCGCGCGCCGCGCCTCCGAAATCATGAATCCAGGCGGATCGATCATCTCGATGACCTATCTCGGCGCCGAGCGGGTCGTGCCGTCCTACAATGTGATGGGCGTCGCCAAGGCCGGCCTCGAAGCCGCCACGCGCTATGCCGCGCGCGATCTCGGTCAGAAGGGCATCCGCGTGAACGCGATTTCCGCCGGCCCGATGCGCACGCTCGCCATGGCCGGCATCAAGGGCGGCAAGACGCTGATGAACACCGGCCGCGACTGGTCGTTGCTGAAGGAAGATACGTCCATGGAGGGCGTGGCGGGCTGCGCGCTCTACCTGCTCTCGCCGCTCGGCCGTTCGATCACCGGCGAAGTCGTGCACGTGGATGCAGGCTTCCACATCGTGGGCGTGCCTGACCTTCAGGACGGCGGCGGCTCGGCAGCCTAGCTGGCGGGTCCGTCATACTGCAATCGTCCAAACCGTCATTCCTGCCGACGCCCGAAGGGCGTGAGCCCAGGCGCCGGGCTCCAGCCTCTGCTTTTCCTATTGCGGGGGCGACGGACTCGACCCCGGAACCATCGGCGCTGGTCCGCCCGGGCCCGCCGTCGGCGCCATGTGTTCTACAGCCTGGTGGCCCAGCGTGACCGAATCGAAATGCCGCACCAGCATCGCGACATAGGCTGCAATGGCCAGCACGATACTCGCGATGAGCACCCAGATCATTCCCTTGACATTCCGGCCCTGCTGCGCGCCGTGGGCGGAAATGTTCTTCGTGGTCGGTTGATCGGGGTCCGTCCAATCTTGCGGCATCTCGGTTCCTCCCGCGGCGCGCAAGCGCCGATCGGAATGGAGCGCGTTGCTCCGCGGAGCGTTCCAGCGAGGACAGATCGCAAGGATTAACCTTGAGACGCCACGCCCATCTTCTGCAACTGCATCCACACTGGCGCTACCAGCCGCTCGACCGAGTCCGCATCCGGCGGCGCATCAAGGTCCGCCGCCGCCTCGCAGGCGACCACGATATCGCAGATATGCCGCACTGGATCGATGAACCGCGTCTGCGCCGTCCGCACAAAACGCAGATACTGCCGGATCACACTCTCCGCACTTCTGCCGCGCTCGGCCTCATCCCGCCTAATTCGCCGGATGAGCCGCAGATCCGCCGGCGCATCCACAAACACAGTCAGGTCAAACAACGGCTTGAATCCCGCGTCTGACAGCACATGGATCCCCTCGACGATCACCACGTCCCTCGCCTCAATACGCCGGACGGCCCCCGCTTTCCGGTCATGAACCGAGAAATCATAAACCGGCTGCTCAATGCTTTCCCCACGCTTCAAGGCTTCGATGTCGCGGCGCAGATGCGCCATGTCCTTGTTCGCCGGATCGTCGAAATTGAACGTGCGCTCAAGCTGCGCATGCTCCATCGTCAGCGCCGCGGGTCCGTAATGGGCGCGACCGAAATAATAATGGTCCTCTGTCAGAAGCTGGCAAGTCTGCGGGCCAAGCCTCGCGTGCAGCGCCCGCGCCAGCGTCGTCTTGCCCGAGCCCGAACCGCCCGTGACCGCGATCATGAACGACGCGGCCATGCGCCTCAATCCTTGTCCCGCGCGGCCAGATCACGCCGAACCCGTTCAGACGACAGCAGTTCTTCAATCCGCCGCGCTTCGTCGTAACTGTCGTCTGCAATGAAGCGCAGGATGGGCGTGTAGCGCATATCGATTTCGCGGCTCAGCCGGCCACGCAGGAAGCCTGCCGCACGGTTCAACGCGGCGACGGTCTTCGCCATCTCCTCCCCGCCCAGCGGCGCACAGAAGGCCGTGGCGTTCTTGAGGTCCGGCGAGATACGCACTTCCGTGACGGTAATCGATTTCCCGTACAGGTCGGGGTCGCCGAACTCCTCCCGCGCGAAGATGTCCATGAGCGCATGCCGGATCAGCTCTCCGGCGCGCAATTGTCTCTGGGTGGGCGGTTTCATCGAACTTTCAAATGCCTGCCGCGGCCCGGTGTCAAGCGTGACACCGCTGAAGGTGATGTCGTTTTTCCGGCCGCACGCCCTGCCCCAGCCCCTAGCTTGAGGCTACACAAACGAAACGTCACATGGGCCCCAGATGCTGAACCGCCTGCCCGACCACGACAAGCTCTACGAACACATCCAGCGCCGCGATCCCGAGCTGGACGGGGTTATCTATGTCGGGGTGAAGACCACCGGTATCTTCTGCCGTCCGGTCTGTCCGGCCCGCACGCCGCTCTCGAAGAACATCACCTTCTTTGGCTCGCCCGACGAGGCGCTCGCCGCCGGCCTTCGCCCGTGCAAGCGCTGCCGCCCGCTGGACGACCCCAACGCCCCGGGCGTCGTGATCGACAAGCTATTGCGACTGGTCGAGGAAGATCCCTCGCGCCGCTGGAGCGAGGACGATCTGCGTGACCTCGGCATCGAACCGGCAACGGCCCGCCGCCAGTTCCAGAAGCGCTTCGACATGAGCTTTTCGCAGTACGCTCGCGCCCGCCGCCTCGGCAACGCCTTCAACACTATCAGGAAGGGGGACGCCGTGATCGAAGCCCAGCTCGATGCCGGCTTTGAATCCGGCAGCGGCTTTCGCGAAGCGTTCGCGCGCACCTTCGGCGACGCGCCCAACAAATCGCGCAAGGCGCTGACCTTCGCCATGGACTGGATCGACACGCCGCTTGGGCCCATGCTCGCCATCGCCGACGACACACACCTTCACATGCTGGAGTTCGTCGAGCGTAAGAAACTGCAGGATCACGTCGATCGCTATCGTAAGCAGTTCAACGCCACGGTCCTGCCGGGCGAGACAAAGGCCCTGAGGCTGATCAAGCAGGAACTGGCAGACTATTTCGCCGGCACGACCCTGACTTTCAAATCAAGGATCGCCGGCGCCGGAACCGAGTTCCAGAATGAGGTATGGGACGAACTCCGCCGCGTGCCGCCCGGCGTCACGCGTTCCTATCAGGAAATGGCGATGCGCATAGGACGCCCCACCGCCGTGCGCGCCGTCGCCAATGCCAACCGGCTGAACCGCTGCGCCATCATCCTGCCCTGCCATCGCGTCATCGGCGCGGATGGTACGCTCACCGGCTATGCCGGCGGCCTGTGGCGCAAACAGTGGCTGCTGGATCACGAGCGGCGCCATACAGGCCAGACGCTTCTGTAGATTACTTCGCGCCTTCATCCTTCACGCTGACCCCGCGCTTCTTAAGCGCTTCGCGCAGCAGGAACTCGATCTCGGCATTCACCGAGCGGAGTTCCTGTGCAGCCAGACGCTCGATCGCGGCATGGAGCGCCGGATCGAGCCTGAGGGCGAAGGATTTTTTGCCGGGTGACGCCATCGGCCCGCTCTATCAGTACAGTGAACCTGCATTGACCACCGGCGTCGTCTCGCGGTCGGCGCACAGCACCACCAGCAGGTTCGACACCATCGCCGCCTTGCGTTCGTCGTCGAGCGTGACGATGTCCCGTTCGGACAGTTGCTGCAGGGCGCTTTCCACCATCGACACAGCGCCGGTAACGATCTTGGCCCGCGCCTCGAGAACTGCCTCGGCCTGCTGCCTGCGCAGCATGGAGGAGGCGCTTTCCGGCGCATAGGCCAGGTGAGAAATCCGCGCTTCGTCGATCGTGACGCCCGCCACCGACACACGCTCATTGAGCTTCTCGCGCAGCATCTCACCGACCTTGTCCGCATCGGCCCGCAGGGTGGGCTCGGCTTCCTCGCCATGGTCGTAGGCGAAGTGCGAAGTGATCTCGCGCAGGGCCGTCTCGATCTGGATGTTCACGAACGTCTCGTAATTGTCCACGTCGAACATGGCCTGCGCCGTGTCGACCACACGCCAGACCACGACGGCCGCGATCTCGATCGGGTTGCCCTTCTTGTCGTTCACCTTCAGCGTCTGCGAAGTCACGTTGCGCACGCGCAGCGAGATCTTCTTGCGCGAGTACCATGGCACAACCCAGCGCAGGCCCGGCTTCTTGTCCGTGCCCTTGTAGTTTCCGAACAGGGTGATTGCGCAGCTTTCATTCTGCTGCAGTGAATAGAGGCCGCACAGAATCAGGATGGCGACCAAGGCGACCGCCACTGCGCCAATTATTGGCAGCACGGCTGAAAGGTCGTCGGCCTGGGTTTCGGCGAGCACGATGCCGCGGATCACCAGCCAGCCCGCGGCGATGAAGCCCACCAACGCGAACACCAGAAGAACGCCGCCGCTGCCCGTGCTCGCTGCTTTCTCGATTGTCTTCTTGTGACTGATGACCGTCATTTGCGATCTCCGCGTCCAATATCAAAGTGATATCACTTTGATATTTCCTGCGTGCGGAGTCGAGCACATTGTTGGATGTTGGACGCAGGAACCGGACAATGAACACGGCGCTGATGCTTTGGCTGGTGTGCGCGGCCGCCGTGAGCGCCCTCATGATACTTGGCGCGGTCGTCGTGACGCGAAGCCTGGAGGCCGGCCGCTCCATCGGCAAAGTCGAGGTCACCGCCCTCGTGAAGGTTTTCGGGGAGAAGTTTGAGGCGTCGAAAGCCGAAGCCGGCGCAGACCTCCGGACCAACAGGCAGAAGAAGCAGACCAAGACCCTGCTGGGCATCATCGGCTTGATCGGCGCTGTCGTACTGGTCGTCTCGGCTAGCGATGGCTTCGGCAAGTAAGAAGCGTCAGCCAGCTCCCGACTTACAGCGAACTTCAGGACGCGTTGGTCAACTCGCGCGATAGCGATTTGTTTCGCAGCATTCCGAATTTCATCCGCGGCCACGATTGCCGCCGCGGACGGCAGCCGCCGTTATTCAGGAGTGTAAACGGCTTGTTGAGCGAGCATTTCCGCCGGCGCATCGCTTGCCATCTGCTGCTCCGAAGCGGCAGGCGCGACGTCGTCGCGCGACATGTCCTGCATGGCGTACCATGCGCCCGCCATCGCCATCACGGCGGCGGTGAAGAGGATCGAAGCCTGGTGCATGTGGGCCTCCGCGTGTTCCCCGCTTCAGCAGGGATTACCTTGGACCAACCATGCCAACCCTTGGTGAACATCCGGTTCAGCCAATGCGTCAAGTTTTACCGATCTTGCTGCGCGCCCGCGCCTCTGGCGTGAGTTTCTGAAGCATCCAGGCAAGAAAGTCGCGTTGCTCTTCCTCCGATTCGAACAGACGGCGGGGCAAGAAATGCGCGTTTGGCCCCAGCATTATCAGCACCATGCCGCCTCGCCCGATGATGCGGTCAACGCCCGCCCATTTCTGGACGGCCTCGAAATGCTCGGTGCGGATGCGGATGCCCGTATCGTCGAATTCGTATGCGACCCGCCTGCCCTCCAAGCTGGCCGCTCCCGACAGGCGGGCAAGCTGCTTGCGGTTGAACCAGGGAGCTGCGAGGCGGATATAGGCGAGCATCACCATGCCGGATGCGACGATGACTGGCGCCGTCATGTCGCCAAGCCAGAGCGTGACATAGGCGTGTCCGGCAAACACGAGATAGACCAGCACAGGAGCGACCACGGGCCAGGGCGCGCCCCATTTCTGTCCGCCGTAAAGCGCACGCCTCAGCACCCGCCGGCTCAGCGCGGCTTCCGTGCCCCGATAGTCGAACTGAAATCGTTTCTCCACGCGCCGACTTTGCGCAATGTCGCCAGATGCTCAAGAGGCGCCATTCCGGTTGGAATGACGCCTCTCAGGATTTGAACCCGAAAGAGGGCCTATTCCAGCTTCCGCTCGATCAACTCGACCTGGAAGCACTCGATCTGGTCGCCTTCGCGGATGTCCTGGTAGTTGGCGAAGGCCATGCCGCATTCCATGCCCTGCTTCACTTCCGCAACTTCGTCCTTGAAGCGCTTCAGGATGGACAGCGTGCCCTCGTGAATGACGACGTTGTCGCGCAGCAGACGCACGCCTGAACCACGGCGCACGATGCCCTCGCTCACGCGGCAACCGGCAACCTTGCCGACCTTCGAAATGTTGAAGATCTGAAGGATTTCCGCATAACCCAGGAAGGTCTCGCGACGCTCCGGCGCCAGCATGCCCGACAGCGTGTTCTTCACGTCGTCGATCAGGTTGTAGATGATCGAGTAGTACCGGATCTCCACGCCTTCACGTTCGGCCAGGTCCCGCGCCTGCTTGTTGGCGCGGACATTGAACGCGATGATCGGCGCGTTGGCCGAGATCGCCAGCTGCACGTCGCTTTCCGAGATGCCGCCCACCGCGCCAAGCACAACCCGGGCGCGCACTTCGTCCGTCGACAGCTTCTCAAGCGATTGCGTGATCGCTTCGACCGAGCCTTGGACGTCGCCCTTGACCAGGAACGTCGCTTCCTTGAGCCCGCCGCCGGCAGCGCCGCCGCCCTCCTTGAGACGCGACAGCATCTGTTCGAGCGAGGTGCCAGGACGCGGAGCGCCGACTTTGTTGCGTTTGGTGCGCAGGCGGTAGTCGGTGATCTCGCGGGCGCGCGCTTCGCTATCGACCACCACGACCTGATCGCCCGGATCGGGCGCACCATCAAGACCGAGGACCTCGACCGGCGTTGCGGGACGCGCGTCTTCCACCTGCTGGCCGCGCTCGTTGTTGAGCGCCTTCACCCGGCCCCACTGGCCGCCGGCGACAACGATGTCGCCGCGCTTCAGCGTGCCGCGCTTCACCAGCACCGTCGCCACCGGACCCCTGCCCTTGTCGAGCTTGGATTCGATGACCACGCCGTCGGCGTCGCGATCCGGGTTGGCCTTGAGTTCGAGAATCTCGGCGAGCGCCGAGATCGTCTGCGTGAGTTCGTCGAGACCCGTCTTCTTGAGCGCCGACACCCTGACAGCGGGCGTCTGGCCACCCATGGATTCGACCTGCACGTCGTACTGCAGGAGCTGGGTCAGAACCTTGTCAGGATCGGCGTCGTGCTTGTCGATCTTGTTGACCGCCACGATGATCGGCGCGTTGGCCGCCTTAGCGTGGTGGATCGCCTCGATCGTCTGCGGCATCACCCCATCGTCCGCCGCCACCACGAGGATGACGATGTCGGTGGCGTTGGCGCCGCGGGCGCGCATGGACGAGAAGGCAGCGTGGCCGGGCGTGTCCAGGAAGGTGATCTTCTCGCCCGTTTTCAGCTGCACCTGATAGGCGCCGATGTGCTGGGTGATGCCGCCGGCCTCGCCCGAGACGACGTCGGTCTGACGCAGCGCATCGAGCAGCGACGTCTTGCCGTGGTCGACGTGACCCATGACCGTGACCACAGGCGGCCGCGGCTCCAGGTGATCGTCGTGATCGTCGTGGCCTTCAAGGCCGATCTCGACGTCGGATTCCGCCACGCGTTTCACGGTGTGGCCGAACTCCTCGACGATCAGCTGGGCGGTATCGGCATCCAGCACGTCGGTCGAGCGAACGAGTTCGCCCTGCTGCATCATGAACTTCACGACGTCGGCCTGACGCTCGCTCATCCGGTTGGCGAGGTCTGCGACCGTGATGTTCTCGGGCAGGATGACTTCGCGCGAGACCTTCTCGCTGCCGCCGCCGGCCATTTTCAGGCGACGCTCGCGTTCCCGCTCGCGGGCGCGCTTCACGGCTGCGTAGGAACGCTGTTTCTCATCATCGTCGCCGAGTGCGGCCGAAACAGTCAGCCTGCCCTGCCGGCGCTTGGGTTCGTCCTTGCGAGCCGGACGGACCTCGCCGCCTGGCGCATCATCATTACCGGCAGACTTGACGCGTTTGACGCGTCCGCCGAGTTCACTCAGCGGCGTCAGTTCATCCGGATCGAGCGGCGCCAGGGGACGCGGACCACCGGGACCACGGCCGCCGGGGCCGCTCGGCCCACGGCCTGCGCCGCCGGGACCGCCCGGACGCGGCGGACCACGATCGCCACTGAAACCACCTGGGCGCGGACCGCGGTCTGCGCCCGGACCGCCGGGGCCGCGACCCGGACCGCCCGGAGCACGCGGACGATCGCCATCGGGGCGCACGCGAACGGCGCCGCCGGGGCCGCGCGGAGGCCCGCCGCGATCACCGGAAAAACCACCTGGACGCGGAGGCGCGCCGCCACGGCCACGACCGCGCTCGCCATCGTCTTCTTCCTCGACAGGAGGCGCGACTTCGCCCCGTGCTGTCGCTTCCTGCCGGCGTTTTTCTTCCTCAGCGATCCTGCGCGCTTCGTCGGCGCGGCGCTTGTTCGCCTCGTCGACGGCTTCCTGCTCGATCTTGCGGCGCTCTTCATCGGCGCGGCGTTGGGCGATCGCCGCCTGACGCGCCTTCAGCTCGGCTTCCGAGAGTCCGGACTTCTGCAGCGCTTCCTGAGCAGCTGTTAGCTTGGGAGCTTCGACCTTCTCAGGCTCGGGCTTGATGACCTTCGGCTTGTCGCCGGGCGTCACCACCACGCGTTTTTTCTTCGTCTCGACGACGACCTGCTTCGAGCGGCCATGCGAGAAGCTTTGCTTCACGGTGCCTGTATCCGACCGCTTGAGAGTCAGCGGGCGGCGTCCAGTATTGTCCGTGTCCTTGGTATCGCTCATTAAGTCTCTTCGTTGTCAGGTCGCCAAATTCAAACCGGCGTGTCCGGAGGATCGCCCCCGGAAACACGGGCCTGGGTATCTTCAGTCTGTCGCCCCGTAGCGCTTTTCGGTTGCCAACCGGGCAACCAGACGCGCCGGAACCCGGAAAGCCTTGCCAGCTCCCCACCCCAAGCGTGCGCTATACGGCTATATTTGACGCAAGCGTGTATCACACGCTCACGCCCTAAGGCCATGCCCAATTCATCGGCCGAAAAACAGCCTGCGACGGGCGGAAGCTCCTGGTTTCCAACCGGTATACCGGTCTCGTCGACCTCCGGGGTATAGAGCCCCCGAACCAACGCTAGGACTTTTCCCCGCTGATCCTCGGAACCGTCGGACGCCTCGATCAGGAAGGCCGGGGGGGCCTTGCGGACCTGCTCGCGCACCTGCTCGAAGCCCAATATGAGATCGCCGGCCCGCTTTACGAGGCCGAGCTGGTCAAGAATCCGCTTCGCAAGCAGCTGGTCGACCTGATCCGCCAGGTCCGGCGCGACTTTGACCTGCGCCTTGAACGCCCGATTGAAGGCGCCTTTCTTGACCGCCAGCCCGATCGCCTCCCGGGCTGAGGTAACCCACGCCCCCCGGCCCGGCAGCCTGGCGGCCAGATCCGGCGTCACCTGACCTTCGGGCGACAGAACGAAACGAACCATCTCGCCCTGTTCGCGCCGCTCCATCGTGACGATGCAGCGGCGCTCGGGCTCACGCGCACCTGCCTTGCCGGCGCGGGGCGGACCCGCGTCGGTTTCGGCAACTGGAATGCCGCTCAGCTCGCCATCACTGGTCGCTTGAGGCATTCGCCCCCTTCAGGTTGAACAGTTCATCGCCACGGCTGCGGGCCGTTCCGCCTTGCGCCTCGCCGCCAGCCGCATCGAGCGCGGCTTCTTCCGCATCGAGCACGGCGGCTCGCGCCGCCAGCGCGTCTTCCAGCGCCTGCGGTTCGACCCAGCCGGCCGCAACACGCGCCTTGAGGATGAACAGCTCCGCGTCGTCGCGGCTCATCTCGCCCTTGCCGAGCAAGCCCGGCATCATCTTTGGCTTGCCGTCCGGGCCCGGCTCTTTCCAGCCGACGAGATCGTCCGGCACCAGGCCAGCGAGATCGTCGATCGACTTGACGCCATTCTCGCCGAATTTCACGGCCATCTGCGGCGTGACGCCTTCCATGTCGGCAACTTCATCGGCGACGCCCAGCTCTTTCCGCTTTGTCACCAGTTCAGCCGTCAACTTCTCGAGGTATTCACGCGCGCGCTGTTGCAACTCGCTCGCCACTTCCTCATCGAAGCCTTCGATCGTGGCGAGGCCGTCGATCTCGACATAGGCAATCTCCTCCACCGTCTCGAAACCTTCCGAGGCCAGCAGCTGGGCCAGCGTCTCGTCGGCGTCCAGCGCCTTCTGGAACAGATCGGTGCGCTCCTTGAACTCGCGCTGACGGCGCTCGCTATCGGCAGCTTCCGTCATCAGATCGATCTGCCAGCCGGTGAGCTGAGAGGCGAGGCGCACGTTCTGGCCGCGGCGGCCGATGGCCAGCGGAAACTGGCTTTCTTCCACCACGACTTCCACCCGGCCTTCTTCCTCGTCGATCACGACCTTGGAGACTTCGGCCGGCTGCAGCGCGTTGACGATGAACGTCGCGTCGTCGCCAGACCACGGGATGATGTCGATCTTCTCGCCGCCGAGTTCCGACACCACCGCCTGCACGCGCGCGCCGCGCATGCCGACGCACGCGCCGACCGGATCGATCGAGTTGTCGTGGCTGAACACGCCGATCTTGGCGCGCGAGCCCGGGTCGCGGGCGCAAGCCTTGATCTCGATCACGCCCTCATAAACCTCAGGCACTTCCTGCGCGAACAGCGCGATCATGAAGCTCGGATGGGCGCGCGACAGGAAGATCTGCGGGCCTTTCGCCTCCGCCGACACCTTGTAGAGATACGTGCGCACGCGATCGCCCGTGTTGAAGTTCTCGCGCGGGATGCCGTCATTGCGGCGGATGACGCCTTCGGCCTTGCCAAGGTCGACGATCACATGGCCGTACTCGACGCGCTTCACCGTGCCGTTGATGATCTCGCCGACCCGGTCCTTGAAGTCATTGTACTGGCGGGCCCGCTCGGCCTCGCGCACCTTGCCGGTGATGACCTGCTTTGCCGTCTGCGCCGCGACACGACCGAATTCGAAGGGCGGCAGCTCTTCGCGGAACTCGTTGCCGATCTCGGCATCGGCGTCCATTTTCTTGCCTTCGGCCAGCGTCAGCTGCGTGACCGGGTTCTCGACCGTCTCGACGACAGTTTGCACGCGCCACAGACGCGTTTCGCCGCTATCCGGATTGATTTCCGCGCGGATGTCATGCTCCAGGCCATAGCGCGAACGCGCCGCCTTCTGGATCGCTTCTTCCATCGCCTCCAGCACGATGCGCTTGTCGATGGATTTTTCTGTCGCGACCGCGTTGGCGATCTGCAGGATTTCCAGCCTGTTTGCTGAAACTGCTCCGGTAGCCATTTTTCCTACGTCCTCTCGTCTGCGTCGTTTTCTGCGTCGAGGTCTTCACCCTCGTCATCGACCTCGACATCGTCGAAGTCCTCTTCGGCGTCAGCGGACACGACGTCCGCCTCCGCCTCTAAATCTTCCGCGTCCTCGTCTTCATCGACCGCAACTTCCGCCGCAGCCAGACCCTTGGCCCGCGCTTCCTGGATGAGTTTTTCCGTCAGCACGAGCGTCGCCTTGCTCATGTCGTCGACCGCGATTACGGCGCTTCCGCCATCCTTCAGAGCCAGCGCAACAACGCCATCGGTCTCGCCGTTGATCACGCCGTGGAAACGCTTGCGTCCCTCCGCGTTCGGCGACGACAGCTCGATCTTCACCTCATGTCCCGGCCACTTCGCGAAATCGCCCCGGCGCGTCAGCGGACGGTCGATGCCGGGCGAGGAAACTTCAAGATTGTACTCACCGGCGATCGGATCTTCCGCCTCTATTACCGGCGATATTGCTCGGCTCAACCGGGCGCAACGCTCCACCGTCATCGTCCCGTCCGGCCGCTCCGCCATGATCTGCAGGGTCGGCGTCTGCGATCCGGTCACCCGCACGCGCACGATATCGAGGCCGAGGCTCGCGGCCACGGGCTCGATCATGTCGAGAATGCGGATTTCCAGTTCGTTCTGCGCCCGCATGCGGGGTGCGTTTCCTTGGGCTTGGGCCCAAAAACAGGGCCGTAAATGCGAAGCGGCGGCCCAGTTCCCGGGGCCGCCGCTTCGATGTGAGAACTAGTTCGAGCGGGCATATAGGCGCGAAAGCAGGCCCTGTCGAGGGATATCTGCTCTGCCCCCACCCACCGCCCGTGATGACCATACGCAGACCGGGCGCGTGACGAAATCAGCCCGGCTGGTGCGCCAGCGCCGCGCGCAACACGTCCGGGTTGTAAAGAGACCCTGCCTGCCGCCTTTCAACCAGAGCCGCGGCCTGCACAAGCTGCCTGTCCGTCTCTGCAAAGATGCGTTCCTTCTCAGTCTTGCTATCGGTTTGCGTGATCCAGACTTCAATCGACCGGCTGGCGCTGACCAATGCTTCGCGCAGATCGACCTGATCGCGCGATACGAACCTCTCATGCACCGCGCCTAGCCGCGCTGCTTCCCGCTCCCCATTGTCTTCGAGCAGGCTGGCGAGCCTCATGGCCTCGCGAGCTTCAGCAACATCGCCGCCCGCGCGCACCGCTGTCCGCGCCGAGGGATCGGCGCACTTCGACACATCCTGTGCATTCATGAAGCTGATCAGGGCATCAAACACAAGCTTGGGCGGCTCCTGCCCATCGAACTCCTCGACGACTAGTCCATTAACCTTTATGCGAAATTCCGGACTCAACCGGTCGCGTATCTGCTTTCCGTCTTTCTTTGCGAGGTCGGGAATGGGCGCAGGATTGAACACACTATCACCCGGCACCTTCGACAGGAGGTTGGAGGTGACATCAGCCCTGCCCGGCGCATCGGACAGACCTTCGAGGAAAAAGTCCGTATTGTCCCGGCCAGTTGGATGACACGATCAACAGGACAATCCCATACGTCCAGCCGCCCCGCCCAGCAGAGCCGGGCTTTCGAACGCCAGCCGCCCGATCTCATAGCGTTCGTGATTGCCAATCTTCGCGCACGCAGCGTCCGACGCCGCGCTTTCTTGCGCGTCAGCGCAACCAACCGGCCGCGTGGTCAGCGCCTTCACCCTGTACGCGCCAGGCGCCAGCCACCGCAGCGCGCGAAGATCCCATGCCTTCGGCGCGTCATCCGCTTCCGGCGTGCTCACGCACGCGCTGATCACTTGCACCGGTGTAAAGTGACGCCAACGGCATTACGCCGGGGTCAGGGCCTTCAGAACACTCTCCACCAGCCGCCGCGAATAGACCTCTGGCACCGGTCCCCGCATGGCGATCAGCCTGTGCCAGACCGGCCCGAACAGAAGCTCGGTCGCAAGATCGATGTCCCAGTCACGCCGCACCACGCCCTTCAACGCCTGCTCCGCCAGGATGTGGCGCAAAGGGATCTTCACGCTCTCGGAAAACCAGCCGCGGAAGATTTCGCCCGCGTCGCTGTCGTCCGCCGCCGCGAGAAGCGCGCCGCGCCATGCATGGGCGCCATCGCCCGTGCGCACCGCCACCAGCATCGGTTCGATAAGGGCTGCGACCCTGTCACGAATGTCGGCGTTGGTTGGAACAGATGCCGGTTTTTCCGCCAGGGTCGCCAATGCAGCGTCCACCGCGAGGCACGCTGCCGATTTCCACCAGCGATAGATCGTCTGCTTGGAGGCCTTGGCGTTCTTCGCAACCCGATCGACCGAGAACCCGCGCCAGCCATGCTCGGACAATTCAGTATAGGCCGCTACCAGCACGGCGTTGGTCGACGCCTCGCTGCGGCGCGGCCCAACGCGCCGCTTTTGGGCCTCTTCGGCGTCAGCAGGCGGAACATCGTCTTCAGCCATGACAGCCTCGTCTCGGCGGCTCTCGCCGCGATTACCGGCACGGTCTTGTCGAGATCTAACGGAACTGTTCGTTCCTTGTCAGTCAAACTCATGGTCCGAGTCAATCAGGGCAGAACCAACAGCGTTTGCATCCGCCAACGATCTTGGCTAGGCGACACGCCACCATGATCGACTTTGCTGACGACGCTCAGGATCTGTTCGCCGGCTACCGCCGTTTCCGGGCCCACCGCTATCGCGAGGCCCGCGACCTATTCTATCGCCTGCGCGACGGGCAGGAGCCTGCGACGATGATCATCGCCTGCGCAGACAGCCGCGCCGATCCCGCCATGATCTTCGACGCCGCCCCCGGTGAATTGTTCACTGTCCGCAACGTCGCCGCCCTCGTCCCGCCCTATGACGCATCGGGCGGTCTGCATGGCGTCTCCGCCGCTCTCGAATTCGCAGTCACGCGGCTCAGGGTGAAGCAGATCGTGGTGATGGGCCATGGCGGCTGCGGCGGCATCGCCGCTTCGCTTGCCGCCGCCGCGGATCGCCCGGTCGGCCGTTTCATCGCCCCCTGGGTCGAGCTTGCCGCCGAAGCCCGCGACGCTGTCCTGCGTGATGAGCACATCCCCCGCGCCGATTGGCAGGAAGCCGTTGAGCATGGCGCGGTAGGCCAGTCGCTCACCAACCTCATGACCTTCCCCTTCGTTCACGAAGCGATCGAAAACGGCGGTCTCAGCATGAGCGGCGCCTGGTTCTCCATCGGCAAGGGCGAGCTGCACTGGCGTGATCCCGATACCGGCCAGTTCTCGGTCGTCGCCGCCGAGGACCCATCGGCCGATCAGGACAACAAAATCTGATCGGTTTCAATCGCCCTTCCGCTTTCCCGTGAGAGGGCGCGCCGCATGACCGAAATACTCGTCTACGTCGTTGTCGGTCTGGTCGGCCTCGCGATCTATTTCGGCGCGAAAGCCGCAGCCGCGAAATTCGGGCCGGGTAACGAGGCGATCGCCCGCGCTGCGTTCGAGGACATGCCGGGTTTCGCGCCTGCCGCAACGAACACCTATCTCGGCAGCTCCATTGCTTATGATCCCATCGGCAACCGCATCGCCATCTGGGAAAAGTCTGGCGGCGCGCGCCTTGTCGATCCTAACGGCGTTGCTGTCTGGCATGCCGGTATCCTGCTCACGCTGGTGCTCAGCCGCACGACCGCCACGCCGATGATCCAGCTCTATGCCCGCGAGAGGGATGCAAAACCCTTCTTCAAGGTCGGCGTGTTGAAGAAAACTGACGCAGCCGCCTGGCGCGACCGCCTGCAAGCGGCGTTCGGCGGCGAGAAAGAGCGCGAAGTCGACGTACGGGTCGCCGGCGTCTAGCAGCTTATCGGGCCGGGTGGGCCACGTTTGTCAGGCCCGTGGTTTCTCAATCGATGGCCGGCTTCCGCAACAGCAGCAACGCCACAAGACTGAGTCCTGCCGCCGTGCTCAAATAGAAGCCCACGAAAGACAGCCCGCCCTGCTCGGCCAGCATCTGCGCCGCGACCGGCGTAAAGCCCCCGCCGATCACACCGCCCACATTGAACGCCACACTCGCGCCTGTGTAGCGCACGCGCGCAGGGAACAGCCCCGGCAGCCACGCGCCCACCGGCCCGTACACGAACCCCATCAGCAACAGCAGGATCGACAAGAGCCCGCCCACCAGCAGCAGGTCCGCCGATCCCATCATCGGCGCGATCAAGAAGCCCCCGCACACAGCCAGCGCGGATCCCACGGTCAGCACCAGCCACGGGCTCTGCGCATCTGCCCAGTATCCCGCCCACACGATCCCCCCCGCCATGAACAGGATCGCCACCAGCTGCACCTGCAAAAAGGTTTCGCGCGGAATGCCCAGCGTCGTTGTGCCATAGCCAAGCGCAAACGCCGTCGCGATGTAGTAGACGCAGAAACACGCCACCACGCCGAACGTGCCGCCCAGCGTCTCCTTCCAGTGATCGCGGAACAGCTCGCCCAGCGGCACGCTCGGCGGCTTCTCTTTCTCCAGCACCGCCTTGAACGCCGGCGTCTCAGTCAGCTTCAGCCGCACCCACAGCCCGATAATCACCAGCAGCGCGCTCGCCAGGAACGGGATGCGCCAGCCCCACGCCAGGAAATCCGCGTCCGAGAGCCACAATCCCAGCAGCAAGAATAATCCGTTCGCCGCGATGAACCCCACCGGCGCGCCCAGCTGCGGAAACATGCCGAACCGCGCCTTCCACCCTGACGGCGCATTCTCCACCGCCAGCAGCGCCGCCCCGCCCCATTCCCCGCCAAGCCCCAGCCCCTGCCCGAAGCGCAGCACGCACAGCAGCAGCGGCGCGATCCATCCCGCCATCGCATAGGTCGGCAGGAAGGCGATAGCCATCGTTGATCCGCCCATCAGCATCAGCGACCACACCAGCGTCGCCTTGCGCCCTGTTCGGTCCCCGAAATGCCCGAACACCACCGCACCCACTGGCCGCGCAATGAACGCGATCGCAAACGTCGCATACGACGACATCAACTGCGCGCTCGGCGAATCCGAAGGAAAGAACAATGTCGGAAACACGATCGAGGCCGCGGTCGCGTAGATATAGAAATCGTAGAACTCGACAGCCGTGCCGACGAGACTCGCGGTCAGCACCCGCCCCGCAGGCGCCCGCTCGGTCGATGTTGTCATGCACACGCCCCTCGGCTCGCACCCAAGGCGCGCGTTACGCCAGAAATCAAGCCTCAAGGCAACCTGGACCGCCCCGGGCATAGCTGCTTCCCGCTGAACCGACTCCCCGCTATCCTTTCGCGGCGCCGGAAGCTGAATGGGGAAAACGGATGCTCTGGAAGACCGCAGGCGCGGCTGCCTTGCTCGCGACAGGCCTGCTCGCAGAAGCGCCCGCATCCGCGCAGGTTCCGGCCCACAATGCCAAGAAATTCGGGGAGGTCTACGCGGAAATCGAGGAAGTCTTTGGCGGCCCCGAGAGCTTCCAGAAGGCCTTCGAGAATGCCCGGGCCGAGTACGCCCGCATGGAGGGCGCTCTGCAGCTGAGCCTCAACCTCGAAGCGCGCCTGCGCGTCAACAACTCGGCGAAGTCAGCCGACATCTATCTCAACGCCGGAAATGCCCTGCGGCCGTCCGTCGAACATCTGCGCACCGTGTTCGCGAAGTTCGACGCGCTGGAAACCGCGCTCGATGAGGCTCGCGCCAGGGCCGCTTACGACCACGTCGTCGCCGATCATGCCGCCCTCTTCCAGCGTCCGATGACCGAGCAGTTCGAGTACAGCAAGACGCACCCACTGACCGCAGAACCGCTCAAATCCTTCCAGATTGCCGCCGAAACCCTGATCGCGGTCGCCACACGCAAGCCAGCCTGATAAAAACGGCCGCTACTCCAGGCCCGCTTCCTTCTCGGCCAGCCGGCGCTTCAGCGCTTCGCTGGCTTTCTCCTTAACGCTCTCCGAGCGCAGCTGACCGCAGGCGGCCAGGATATCCCGCCCGCGCGGCGTGCGGATGGGCGAGGCATAGCCCGCCCGGTTCAGCACTTCGGCGAACGCCTCGATCGTCTCCCAGTCCGAGCACTCGTACTTCGTGCCCGGCCACGGATTGAACGGGATGAGATTGATCTTCGAGGGCAGGCCCTTCAGCAGCCGCACCAGATCCTTCGCCTCCGCCAGCGTATCGTTGACGCCCTTCAGCATCACATACTCGAACGTCACGCGCCTGGAATTGGACAGGTCCGGATAGGCCCGGATCGCGCCGAACAGTTCCTTCAGGTCGTATTTCTTGTTGAGCGGAACCAGCTCGTCCCGGAGGTCATCGTTCGTGGCGTGCAGCGAGATCGCCAGCATCGCGCCCGTGCGCTGGCCCAGCTCTGGAATCTTCGGCGCGACGCCAGCCGTCGACACTGTGATCCGACGCTTGGAGATCGAGATGCCGTCGCCATCGCCGATCGTGTCGAGAGCCTCAACCACATTGTCGAGATTGTAGAGCGGCTCGCCCATGCCCATGAAGACGATGTTGGTGAGGCGACGGTCTTCGTTGGACGTTGGCCACTCCTCCAGCGCATCACGCGCCACCATCACCTGGTTTACGATCTCGGCCGCTGTCAGGTTCCGAACCAGCTTCTGCGTGCCCGTGTGGCAGAAGGTGCAGGTCAGCGTGCAGCCCACCTGAGACGACACACAGAGCGCGCCCGCCTTGCCCACATCGGGGATATAGACGCATTCGGCCTCGGCGTTGGGCCCGTAGCCGATCAGCCATTTCCGCGTCCCGTCGACCGAGGTCTGCGCCATGCTGACTGGCGGACGCTCCAGCACGAACGTCTCTCCCAGAACTACCCGCAGCTCCTTCGCCACGTCGGTCATCTTTGAAAAGTCTGTCACGCCGTAATGGTAGATCCAGCGCCACAGCTGGGTCGCGCGCATCCGCGCCTTCTTTTCTTCGACCCCCGCGCCGATCAGCGCCTGGCGCAGCCTTTCCCGCCCCAATCCTGCGAGATTGGAAACAACCGGCGCGCCCGGTTTCCGGGTAAGGTCGAGTTCGACGGACATTCGCGGGCTCATACCGCAAACCGGCAAACCACGCGATACCCCGCACTGCGCAGGCGAAAAGATCCGCTGCCGCCAGTGAATCGCGCGTGGGATCCCTCCAACCCGACGAGCTTGAAAAATACACACGCGGCGGGACATCAGGAGAGCTGAGCGTGGCCAGGCATGCTGCGCCGACCTGTGTGACGAAATCAGCGGTCCTGAAAAATTCTTCGGTTCAGCGTTGACCAGACCGCGCGCACCGTCTGGCGACGTCAGCGGTCTCGCCTCTGCTCTCGCGGCGCATCAGCAGACGCTCCAAGCCCGCTGTCGTGAGGCCGCCAACGCCCTCGCTCGTCTCCAGACCCTCCGCGAAAATCTGGCCGGGACGCTGGACCGGCGCTGGACGTTCGCGCCCGGACGGAAGGCGTCATCGCCATCCCTCCGGGCGCGGCCAGATAGCTTTACTCCTTCGCAGGCTCAGACGCGGCGTGCATCTCGATCATCGTCTTGAAGCCGCCCCAGAACATGCGCTTGCCGTCGAATGGCATGGTGGCCGGATCCATCTTCATGGCTGGATCGGCCATCACCTTTTTCATGACCTCGTCGCGGTGCTTGCGGCTCTTGTAAACCGCGAAGGCGAACACCACCGTCTCGCCATCCTTCTTCTTCACCGCCTTGTGGAAGTCGGTCGATTTGCCCACGGGCACATCGTCGGCCACCGACTCCCAGTATTGCAGCGCGCCGTGCTTGATCCAAGCTTTGCCGGCCTTCCTCGCGTCCTTCTTGTAGGCTTCGAGATTTCCTTCGGGCACAGGAAGAATGAAGCCGTCGACATAGGCCGTGGCGCGCGCCCCCGCTGCTGGATTTCAGATAGGGACACTAGATGACGAGACGAGCCCTGCAAGACATTCGGCGTGATATGAAAATCACTTGATCGCGCGCCGGCCAGGCAAGCACCTCGCTACTTGCAGAGCGTCCGCGCCTTCTCGATCGCTTCGCGCGACCCCTTGAGCGAGAAGTGATAGGCTGTGCGAGCGTCCTTCACCGACGCTGCTTCAACACGCAGCTCCGAGCCCTTCTTCATCGCCTCGATCAGCGGCTTCTCACGCCCATCCGGCACGAAGGCTTCCTGCCCGGCCGCATACATCGGAAAGCGCTCGCGCCCGATGATCGCCGCCGGCGCAAGGTCCGTGCGCAGCGTGTAGCCGACGCGCAGGCTCGGCTGGCCGGCCGCCGCACCCGACTTGAACGCCGCGACATAGAAGGTCACCTCGCCATGCTCGGCCGCCTTGGGCGCCTTGTCTGACGCCTCTACCGCAGCAAAGCAGACCATGGCCCGCCCCTCCCCCTCGGTGTAGACGCGCCAGTCGTTATACCGCCCGATCGCCTTCGACTGCGCGATGGCGGCCGGCGCCGCCGCCAGCATCATCATCGCCATGAAGGGAACCAGTCGAGCCATAGTCAGATTCTCCAGTCCGTCAGACTAGACCTGATTACGGATGAAATTTGACGCAAGATTTAATCCAGCTGCGCCTTTCGTCCTGCCTGCGTGAGTCGGGGGCAGTTTCTGCGGCTATCGCGGCGCCCGCTTGGCCAGAATGCGCTGCAGCGTGCGCCGGTGCATGTTCAGCCGCCGCGCCGTCTCGGAGACGTTGTGGTTGCAGAGCTCGTACACCCGCTGGATGTGCTCCCAACGCACCCGGTCAGCCGACATCGGGTTCTCCGGCGGCTCGGGCCGGTCGGACCGGCCGGTGAGCAGCGCGTTCACAACATCGTCGATGTCCGCCGGCTTGGGCAGATAGTCGATCGCCCCCGCCTTCACCGCAGCAACAGCCGTCGAGATGGCGCCATAGCCGGTCAAGATAACCGCATGCGTATCCTCGCGCACACGCTGTAGCGCCTCGACCACTTCCAGGCCGGAACCATCCTCCAGCCGCAGGTCCACGACCGCGAAGGCCGGCGCCTGCTTCTTGAGGTGCTCCCGCGCCTCTGCAACCGAGCCCAGCGAGGTCACGTCGAAACCACGTTGACCCAACGCCCGCGCAAGGCGTGCGCGGAAGGGAGCATCGTCGTCGAGCACCATCAGTGTGCGATCTTCCAGTGCGGCCACCCGCGGGTCGGACTCAACAGGTTCTTCCACCCTGAAACTCTCCCGCAGACGCTGTCGATGACAGTTATATAATCGGCTGTGGCTGCTTAGGCCACCTGATTGATTTCTGTCTACCCGCGCTGGGAACTTTCGCCTGACGGCGCCTAACCACCGATCCAGCCCTCTGGCGCTTCAATAGCGGCCCTCGGCCAGACGATTCGCACCACAGCGCCCTTCGCGGGCAATTGCCTGTTATAGGGTGTAACGCGCGCACCCGTGCGCTCGAGCAGCGTACACGCTATGAAGAAGCCCAGCCCCATGCCCCCGCCGCGCTGCTCGATCCGACGCTCCGAGAAATAGGGCTCCCCCAGCTTGGCCAGCACGCTCGGCGCAAACCCCGGCCCGTCATCGGTCACATAGATCCGCACTTCTTCGTCCGACCATCGCGCGTTGACGCTGACTCCCTTCGTGGCGAAGCTCACCGCATTCTCCACGAATGCGCCCAGCGCGTGAATAATCTCCGGCTTGCGGATCACGTCAGGCGGCTTATCGCCGCCGCCCCCGCCCGCCAGCGGCGAGCATGAGCACTGCACATGGATGCCTGATCCGTTGTGCGGCTCGGCAGCCTCCTCGATCAGCCCCGGCAGCGTCGCGCGCGCCATCGCTGCGTCCGTCATGTGACGCCGCTGCGAGATCTGCTTCAGGATCGCACGGCAGCGCTCCGACTGTTCGATGATCAGCTCGACATCCTCGCGCGCCGGATGTCCCGGCTTCACGCTACGGCCCAGCTCCTTCGCTGCGATGTGGATCGTCGCCAGTGGCGTGCCGAGCTCGTGCGCGGTAGCCGCCGCCAGCGCGCCCAGCGCCGACAATTGCTGCTCGCGCGCCAGCACCGCCTGCACCGCGTCGAGCGCCGAGACGAGGTGCGCCTCGTCGCGCCCCGTCCGCCATGACGACACGGCGAAAAACACCAGCCCGATAGCCACCGCCGCCAGCTGCCCGCCCTGATACAGCGGCGGCAGCTGCAGCGGCTCGCCCTGCCAGGGCAGGTCCAGCCCCCAGAACCACATGAAGCAGCAGCACACAAGCGCCAGCAGCGAGAGCAGCATCGCATAGGCCGGCAACAGCCGCGATGCGCCGACAGTGACAGGCGCGAGGATCATCAGGAGAAACGGATTCTGCAGTCCGCCGGTCAGCCCGATCAACACCGAAAGCTGCACTGTGTCGAACGCCAGCTGCCCTGCCGTCTCCGCAGGCGAGGACAGGTGTTGCGTCGGGAACACGGCCATCAGCGCCACATTCAGCCAGGCCGAAGCGCCGATGGCCGCAAGGCACGCCACCAGAGGCAGATCGAACCCCAGCAGGAAGTACACGAACAGTACGGCGGCAAGCTGTCCCGCGATCGCCATCCAGCGCAGCGTAACCAGTGTGCGCAGACGTGTCCGTCCGAACGCCGAGCCGACGCTGCGCAATGCCTCGCGCGCCGGATCGTCCGGCGCCGCGGGCGTCGACAGGTTCTGCGCCTTGGGCAAGATCTGCGGATCAGCCATGCACGGTGCTCGCGCAAACGCGCTGCATTGTCATCAGGCCGCAGTTTGCTTTTTGTCGCGTGCATGCGATTTTTCTCTTATGCACACCATCATTTCTGCGCGCTGTATGACGGTTCTGGGCTGCGCCGCTCTTCTGGCGCTTGCCGCCGGATGCTCGCCCTCCGGGGAAAGACCCGCCCAGGGCGGCGTTGTTGCCGGATCGGGCGTTGTTTCCTCGGGCATGCCCGCCGAGGAGGAAAATTGCGGCAACCGCTCGTCCGATGCGATCGGGGGCCCGTTCCGCCTTACTTCGCATACAGGTTCGCCCACTACGGAAGAGAGCCTCAGGGGCGAGAAGTCGCTGGTCTTTTTCGGCTTTACCCGTTGCCCGGATGTCTGCCCCACCACGCTGTTCACGCTGGGCAAAGCGATCAGCCTCCTGCCCCCAGGAAAGAAGGCGCCGCGCACGGTCTTCATCTCGGTCGACCCTGCCCGCGACACCCCCGAGGCGCTGGCCCAGTACATTCATTCGAACAGTTTCCCGGAGGATATCATCGGTCTCACCGGCACGCTTGATGAACTCCAGCAAACCGCCGCCGGGTTCAAGACCACATTCACCCGGGATGAGGAAACCGATGGCGCATCGGGCTATCTGGTCAGCCACTCCTCCATTCTCTACCTGATGGACGAGAACTGGAAGCTGCAGACCTATTTCGGCCCCGGCGAATCCGCCGAAGCGATCGCCAGCTGCCTCGCCAAGCTCGGCTAAACCGGGCGATGAATGATTGCCGCCGCTGTGCAGGACGCGCGAGCTTCACCTGACACCCAAGCCTTCGCGCTGGCGGGGCGGAAAGACATCGATCACAACAGAAACACGCGGCGCGACAGGCTCGAACTTGATCTGAACGCTCTTGCGGCCGGCGATTTAGCTTGCCGGCTGAGCGTAAAGGAAGCTCATATTCGCCAAAGCAGGCTCATGCGCATGGACGGCCTTCTGACGGATTCCGCGCAAAAGCGCGCCGGGTGGCGTCGCGACCCTTTTCGCCGCCTGTTTCAACATGAGTCTCCGGCCCGCTGCGCCGTCATTAGGCTGCAGGCCATATTCGTAGTATGAAATGGCGACCGGCAACCTTGAGGGCGCGCCTTCCAGCCCCTCTACACTCCCGGCCCAGGCAAAAAAATGTTCGACACGGCGGGTTCGGCAACGCAGCCACACGCAGGACGAAGCGAGAAACGCCATCTCCCGGCCGAGCTTGCAATCGATCTCGAAGCCGACAATGCGCTTTTACGCACGGCGCTTGCCAAATCCGAAGGCGCAGGCGCACGGCGCGAACTCGTCACCCAGGAACTCAAGCACCGCATCGGCAACCTGCTCGCCGTGGTCCAGGCGATCGCCCGCCAGACCTTCAACTCGGCCGACGCCGTCAGCCTTGAAAACTTCAACGCCCGCCTGCATGCGCTTGCCGAGGCGCAGAAGCTGCTGATCGACAGCGAGACCCGTCCCGCCTTCCTTGCGGAGGTGGTCACAGCCGCCCTGGCCCCGCATTGCGTGGACGGCGATCGCGCCAGGATCTCGGGCCCTAAATTCACCCTTAACGGCCGCCGCGCCCACGCCCTTACACTGGCCCTGCACGAACTCGCCACCAACGCCACAAAGTACGGCGCCCTCTCGACGGCGGGCGGCTGGATCGAAATTATCTGGAGCATCGAGGATGGCAGGCTCGACTTCCTATGGCGCGAACACGGCGGCCCACCCATCGTCGCGCCTGCGCGCCACGGCTTCGGCTCGCTCTTGATCACCCGCAACCTCCGCGTGGCGTTCGCCGGCGAGGTTGATCTCAAATTCAACGAAAGCGGCCTCACCTGCCGCCTGACCGCTGCGACTGGCTGACCGGCGCTCGCCGCCTTACAACGGAGATTTTTTTGACAACCCGCATGGTCACCAGCATGGTCACCTTCAACCGCCCGTTCGTGCTGGACGAGATCGACAGCGAGCTTCCTGCCGGGACCTATCGCGTGGAAACCGAAGAAGAAACCCTCGATAACATCTCCTTCATCGCCTATCGCCGCGTCGCGACTCACTTCTTCGCGCCCTCGCGGCCCGGCGTCTCCAGTACGGCGCAGATGTGGATGATTCACCCTAAAGGACTTGAGCGAGCCCTGTCGCGCGACAAGGCCAACGCCATCTAAACCTGATTGCGGGGTTCCTCGCGCGCCTGCATCGACGCAGCATCCGCGATGATCGCTCCGAATACATGCGCGGCAGGCGTGGTCGCTCGCGCGCGCTGGCCATGCTCCATGCTGCTGAGGATTGCCTGCAGTCCGGCGCGAGCGCGACTGACACGGCTTTTCACAGTCCCCTCGGCGCATTCGCAGATCGCCGCCG
Source organism: Hyphomonadaceae bacterium (assembly GCA_947474455.1). Taxonomy (GTDB): domain Bacteria; phylum Pseudomonadota; class Alphaproteobacteria; order Caulobacterales; family Hyphomonadaceae; genus UBA7672. The sequence goes on from CANJIL010000029.1 coordinate 35,408, forward strand.
TCTCCTTGTAGGAAAGCCCCGCCGCTCCAACCAGCGCCAGCGCCTGGCGCTGTTCGAACGGCAGTTGCAACATCGCATTCCGTACGTCGACCAGCTCTTCGCTCGCATGCGGATTGTCGTTCGCGGTCAGCACGGTTTCCGCGATTTCCGGATCAAGCGGCTGGGACCGCCATGAACGGCGCGCTCCCGAAGTATACTGGTTGCGCAGGATCGTGAAACACCACGCCTTGAGATTCGTGTCCGGCTCATAACTCGCGCGCGCCTTCCAGGCCCGCAGCATCGCGTCCTGCGCCAGATCTTCCGCCTCAGCCGAACGCGCGATGCTGAACGCAAAGGCGCGAAGGTGCGGGATCAGCTTCACCAGCGCCTTCTTGAAGGCGTCATCCTCGGCAACCGAGAGAATCCGAACGACTGGTTTCACCCCTTCCGCTTGTGATCCGCCTGCTTGAGCAGGGGCAGAATGCTTTCGGGCGTAGGCCGTGCTGCGACGTCCGCGCAAAGGATTCTCAATCGCGCTCCGATGACCTTTTGCAGGCGCCGACCTGCCCGCAGCGCTGACGGCGGAGGTTTGGGATTTTCTGGGTTGACCACGCAATGTCGCGCCTCGCGCGTGACACGCACGCGTGTCACGGATTTTGAGCTGGACCGTCGACAGACAGGGAAAGGGCGCGCGGCCCTAGCGTTCTGATACGCGGAGGATTTGCGTCGGTTCCCGCCGCCGGCAGTTTTTTGTCCGGCGTAACCAAACCTCCAAAAACAATCGGGCGGCCCTCTATGAAGGCCGCCCGAGCTAATCGAGGCCATGGCCGCTTTCCCGGGGGGAGGCAGGGGGGGACGGATAGGAAGGCGTCCATGACAAAATCAAAATGCGCATTCGCGCGTCGGGTTGCACGACCCTCGAACTTATCGCATCGATTTTTGGGCTCTGAGCCCTCGCTAATTTGGCGCGGCCTGCGCTGCTGGCGTAAACGTCGCCGCGAAGCCGAGATTTTCCTTGGTCAGCGGCGTCATCATCGCCGACACCATGCCCACGGGCGTCTTCGGCTTGATCTGGATGCGCAACGTGCCCGGCCCGCCGAGAAAGCCCGCGATCGC
>CANJIL010000030.1 GCA_947474455.1 Hyphomonadaceae bacterium
ACTGACCTGCTCGGTTTCTTCGGACCAGCGCTAGTTTGAGTAGGCGGCCAGTTCTGCCTTCTGTGTTTGCCCGTGTCCGAGCGGTTGAGCGACGGAGCGGAGCGCGGAGGCCCCACGTACCGCAGCGGTCCGCTCCGTCGCGGTCACGGGCGCTGCGTTGGATATGATACTGGCGACAAACTCGTTCGGTGTCATGTAGCCGAGCGAGGAATGAGGACGTACTTCGTTGAAGTGGCGCCGCCAGGTCTCGATCAGCACCTTTGCTTCAGCGTGCGACCTGAACCATTCGAGCGACAGGCACTCGTCGCGGAATTTGCCATTGAAGCTTTCTGTTGTACCGTTCTGCCAAGGCTTGCCGGGATCGATCAGCGCAGTCTCAATGCCCTGATCGACGATCCACTTCAGCAGTGCGCGAGAGACGAACTCGGGGCCATTGTCTGATCTCAGAAAACGCGGCGCGCCACGCTCAGAGACCAGCCGCGACAGAACCTCGATCACACGCGGCGAACGAATGCGGCCATCGACCTCGATCGCGAGTCCCTCCTTCGTCCACTCGTCGCTCACCGTCAGGCACTTCAACTTCTGTCCGTTGGCGCACCAGTCGAAGACGAAGTCATAGCTCCAGACCTGGTTCGGGCCATTGGGAGCGTTGGGGCGTGGGCGTCCGCTGGCAATGCGCTTCCGGCCGCGCTTCTTCGGCAATTGCAGCCGCGAAGCCTGCCAGAGACGATGCGCCCTTCCGAAACTCATCTCATGCCCGTCGCGACGCAGGAAGATCGCGACCCGCCGATAGCCATAACGCGGATACTGCAGCGACAGCTCGACCATCCGCTTCAGCGCCGGCGCGTCCTTCACCGCCAGGCGCGAACAATAGCCAAGCGCTGATCGCGCAACATCGAGAAGCGTGCAGGCGCGGCGTTGCGATACGCCTCGAGTCGTCGCGAACGCCACCGCGTCCCGACGGGCCTGCACGCTTACCATTTTTTTGCAGCGATCTCCTTCATCACCTCAATCTCGAGATCCCGCTCGGCGACAAGCTTCTTCAGCCGCCCGTTCTCGATCTCAAGCTGCTTCAGACGGCGGACCTCGTCGGTCCCCAGCGCGCCGAACTTCTTGCGCCAGTTATAAATCGTCTGCTCGCTGACCTTGTGCCGCTTCGCGACAATCCCCGGCGCCTCGCGATCCGCTTCCCGCAGGATCGCCACCATCTGCTCATCCGTAAACCGCGCCTTGCGCATGGAGCCCTCTTCCCAGAAGGCCGTCCCTCAAGCAACTTCTGGTCCGAAAATTCTGGGGCAGGTCAATTGCGCCTATCACATTCAGTCACTCGATGTGACAGGCGCACTAGAAGTCCTAGGTTAGTCAGCAGCTTCTGCCTGCACAAGCGCAACACGCTCGCCTGACGCGTACCGCTAAATTTCTCGATAGTGAGATGCGGGCGCGTAATTAACCTGATGCGCCCGTCCAATCTCAACGGCAGGATCGAAGGCCGGCGAGAAGTGCGGGTCCGAATTTGTCAGGTGACGCCAGCGCTGCAGAAAACGCGCCGCCTCTGCGGATTGCCGCTTGTGAGTGGCGACGCTTGCTTCATCAGATCCGCGAGACTGACTCTCGTGGTGGATAAGGCTCGCGTCACCGCGATAGATGTTCCGCAGTCCCCTTACGTGAAGGCGTAAACAAAAATCGATGTCGTTATACGCTACGGGGAATGCCGCCTCGTCAAATCCGCCGACCACATCGAACTCCGAGCGCCTGACCGCCAGACAGGCGCCGGTGACCGCCATCCTGGCGCCCGGCGATGTTATGTAGAGATTGTCGGCTGCCGCCTCGGCACTGAGCCCTCTCCACAAATGCGCACATGTGCCGCCAAGTCCAAGAACAAGCCCTGCATGCTGCACTGAGCGGTCAGGATAAACCAGGCGCGCACCGACCGCGCCGATATCTGACGACATCGCCGATTCGACAATGCGGTGGAGCCACCCGGACTCGATCGGCTCAACGTCATCGTTGAGTAGGAGGACGATTTCCCCCCTGGCCGACTTCACGCCGGCGTTGACCAGCCGCGAGAAATTGAATGACCCCTTGTCCTCGACGACTCTCAGATCGAGCGACTTTCTGGCCTCGACCAAGATGTCGGGAAAACGCGGGTCGGTCACACCATTGTCCACGACGACAACCTCAAGATCCGGATAGCCGGTCTTGGAGTTTAGCCCGTTCAAACATTTTTGAAGCAGATCGACGTGGAACTTCGTCGGTATGATAGCAGAGACACGTGGCGTTCGAGAAAGTTCCGGCACGGCCCGAGATTGCGGCCTGCCTCGCGACACTCTCGAACGACTAACCAAGGGCAATGGAATTCTTCCGATTGCTGCGGGGCCGAAGCGCTCGAAAACGTCCGCAATGCTGCCGGCTTCAACGCCTTCTCTCAAAAATAGCGGCGCACCGTCAAAGGCGCCGCTTTCAGCAAGAACGGCGTCCCATTCTGGGTGCGGAACTATGCGGTTGGCTTCTACAACATCCGAATAAACAGCCTTAAGAGCGGGATCACGGGAGAACGCAGCGCGCACGATTGCAGGGGCGTCACGATGTACGCTTTCATTTGGCGAGGAATTGAGAAGAGCATCGTCGGAGGCCTGCCATCGTGAAACGAAAACCTCTGAAGGCGTGCTCGAATCGGACGTAGGGTTGCCAGATTTCACCGGATGTTGTGGCGGCAAGCCCAGCCCCAAAGCCTGTCCCGCCATCAAGCGTCGCGCTGCACGCAACAAAAGCTTCAGTGGATGCTTGCGGCGAAGCAAACGCGCCGCCGCGATGAACATGAGCTTCGCAGTCTCGTAGGACTTAAGCCGTTGAAAACGCAATCTCGAAAACGAATAGGCGCCTGGCCACGGAGAGACGATCAACGATATCTCATAGCCAGTCGGGTCTCCTAGATAGACTCGCATCGAGTCTCCACGAGCGGGAATGACAACGAGCGGATCCTGCAGCGAGGAAAGGCGCAGCTCCACAGAATCGGGGCCACCTTCACAAATGAGACGCCACCAGCCTCGCCTCAACTGCAATTTCCCAAAGTAAGGCGTAGCCCAGGGCGTCTCGACGCTAAACTCGCCATGCTGGTGCGATGCGATCCCCTTGCCGCCTGCAAAAGGCAGCGACAAAAGGTCGATCGTTGAAACGTGCGCGCTGTCGGTTGCTGGCATCGTCAGCTGTCGCCCCTCAACGCCTTCACCGGCTCTATTTTGCAGCTTGGACATCTATCCGTCAGCCGCAGAGTTTGACCTCGTTGGCTTCGCTTCATTCTTATGAATGGCGAGCACGAGCAGCAATGCTTCCCAAAGACGCCTTACAAAGCAAATATCAACTTGCGGCCCGCTCGTACCGCCATCGCTATGGAGACCACCCACAAGCCAGCGAGCCAGAATGACAGTGTGAGCACTTCGGTCTTATCCCAAAGCTGCCCATTCACGACTGGATCGCGGAACATATTGATCAGGGGGATCAATGGGTTCACAAAACTCAGGAAGTTGAGCTCCGGTCGATCCAGCACCTCACGTCCCAGCATGACCGGTGAAACAAAGAACAGCGCCTGGATGAGTATCTGGGAAATGTATTTGATGTCGCGGAACTGCGTTCCGGCAATCGACATGATTGTCGCGACCGGGATGCCGAAAAATACGAGTATGACCGGGAACAGCGGGATAAGTAATAGATGCTCGCCCCAGGAAGGTAGCGATTGAAGCGAGAGCATCAGAATGGCCAGGCCCACCGCCCCCAGGAGGAAGATCACCATGGACGTAAGCGGCGTGCGCATCTGAAAGATAAAGAACGGAACACGCGTCTGCTTAAGGTACCCTTCGGCATTGATAAGCGCATCCTGAGACACGCTTACGACGCTGGCAAAATACTCCCAAACGATCATCCCGCTGAATACGTAAATCGCAAAACTCCAATAGCTTTGTGCTTGAAACAGCGAGCCCCACACAAGTGCGATCGTCAGCGAGAAAGCCAGCGGCTGGATAACAGCCCAAAGCACGCCGAGGTAGCTGCGCCGGAAGCGAGCGCGGAGGTCAGAACCGACGAGATTCCACGCCAGATGCCGATAAGCGAGAAGATCGCTGATATACCGCACCGCAAACGGCACCTGTCGTTCTCGAATATTCACGTATGCCATTATTACCTCACGACGCCCCTATCAGAGCACGCCTTCAGGGCAGCGGCGTTTCGGCTGCCATGTAACGATAGTATTCAGGAAGAACGAGGCTGGGAGGACCGTCCCGTACGATCATGCCGCGATCAAGCCAGATTACTCGCTGGCATACCCGCTCCACGAGACTCGTTTCGTGAGTCGCGAGCACGAAAATGCCCGCATTGTCGACAATGTTGAGCATACGCTCGAGCGCTCGCCTCGAGAACGACGCGTCCCCTGCGCCGAATACTTCGTCGACCAGCAAGATGTCCGGGGAAAAGTGCGTCGACACCGCGAAACCGAGACGAACATACATGCCCGACGAATAAGTGCGCATGGGCAGATCGATGAATTCGCCAAGATCAGCAAACTCGATGATCTCCCTCTCGGCGACGCGAAGCTGTTTGCGCGAGTAGCCCATCGTCATGCCGCGATAGTAGATATTTTCACGGCCGGTCGATTCAGATTCAAAGCCGAGACCGATGTCGAGCAACGTGCCGATCCGCCCCACTACTTTCATCTCACCGGATGCGAGCGGATAGATGCCCGCGAGCGCCCGCAACAATGTAGATTTGCCTGACCCGTTGTGGCCGATCAGAGCGACCCGCTCGCCTGCAGCGATGCGTATGTTCAAGCCACGAATTGCCTCGACAAAACCAGCCTTCGGGGTTTTGTCACGGTGACCGAACAACGAGAGCACAGCGCTCTTCAAGCTACCTCGTGTGTACGCGCCAATGGGATATGTCAGACGGGCATTCGTGACTTCAATTCCCAGCTTAGTCAGGTCTCGCGATAGCGCAGTACTCGTCGAATCGGCTTGGGCGTCGTCGTTCTCGACGATCCTCAAGCCGCTCTTAATTTCGCTGCCGCGCGCCATACCCGACTCCAAAATCAACTCGCCTTCACGTCTCTCATGACCAGTACAGCCGCCGCGAGCGGCCGAAGAACCCAACTGAAGCAAATTGCGATCTGGTTCCCTCTCAGACCTTTTTATAGGTGGTCTGGAATCTGGGAGCCATTCATTTTTCAGGCGCGTGCAGTGGCCCGCGGTCATCCCCAGTCGTTCGTATCAAGGATATCTAGCTTACCAATACTAACCGAACATCCATGCTTCGCAGCCAATGGCCTACCTTTACCTAATCTCGCGGGCGAAGCCGCGGCTCGCCGCCGCCCGAGGATCGAAGCTCAAGACCGGATGATGGTGCTTCCCGAGTCGTCTATTTGAATCGGTATAAGCTCCCGGACCCCAAGCGCCTTTTGCACGAACTCCCGCCTGTCAGGTGGGACCAGCACCAGGAAGAAGCCCCCACCGCCGGCCCCGCACAGTTTTCCGCCGAGCGCACCACCCGCACGCGCACTTTCATAAATCTGGTCGATCTCGGGACCGGAGATTGCGCTGGATAGGCTGCGCTTAGTCATCCAGCCTTCGTGAAGAAGACGGCCAAGTTCGTCGATGACCTTTCCAACGTCGTTGCCTTCCAGCAGCGCATGGCAGCTCTGGGTGAGCTGGTAGAGATGGTCCAGCTCCTTCACAATCGTCTTTTCCTTCGTCTTCTTCATCTGCTCCTTGAGGATCTCAGATGCGAAGCGCTGGACGCCGGTGTGGACGAGATACATCGATGCGTTGAGTGCATCGCGCACCTCGTTATGCATGCGCACCGGGTGGATCGCGAAGTCGCTACCGTGGAATTCGTAGCGGTTGAGGCCGCCGTAGGATGCATGCATCTGGTCCTGAACGCCGACATTCTCGTGCAGCACTCCGCGCTCGAGGTGGATAGCGAGCGAAACGAGGTCGTGGCGGGTGTAGTTCGTACCCTTCAAAGCGCCGAGCAACTTGATGAGTCCAACGGCGAAGGACGACGACGAGCCAAGACCCGAGCGCGACGGCAGCGAAGTGAGAACTGAGAAGTTCCAACCTTTCTCGATCTTGAAATGGTCGAGCGCCGCGCGAAACATCGGGTGCTCGATCTCGCTAACTTCCTGAACCTCTTCCGTGGTGCGGTATGCGAGACGCCAAGCGTATCCCATGAAGCGCTCAAGACGGATGGCGCTCGTGTAGACGTACTTGTCGATCGCCGTGCCGATGACTGCGCCCTTGTACTGCTGAAAATAGTCTGGGTAGTCAGTGCCGCCGCCGAAGAAACTCACGCGAAGTGGTGTTCTGCTCGTCAAAAGCGTCATGTTGTCGGCCTTGGTGTCAGAGTGCCATCAGCGTGGAGTAAAGCGCCTGCATCCAAGCGCAACGGCTCAAGCGGTCGCGTTCGGCGAGGGCCGTGTGAAGTAATGCCGCACAAGGCTTTTCACTTCGGGGCGCCGAGTCGAATGCATGAGGAACCTGTTGGCGAGACGCAGGTTGTGGCCGATGCTGAAGTTGAGGCTTGCTTTAGCGACTTTGGTGATTGAACCGCGCTCGTAGAGAAACATCTGCAGTGTCCGCTCCAACGACTCCTGCGTGTTGCGCTTCTCCACTCCAGGCAGATCTCCGATCAGGGAAATGGCGCGCCAATATTCTGCACAGGTCAGTTCGAGCTTGGTTGAAGCCCGCGATGTCGCTTCGTGCGTCCGAAAATAATTGTCGGTTCGGCGGTCGAAAAGGACATCACCCTGCGCTGCCAGACGGCCGACAAAACACCAATCCGCCGCGAGCCTGAACTGCCGATAGGATTTGTCGAACGCTTTGCGAAACGCATCCATCCGCATGAGCGCGGAACTCATGTTCGGCAGAGCATTGCCGAATATCTGGGCGCGATTGTTGTAGTCGGCGCCAGCGATCTTCTGCGATTGCATCCAGTCGATAGAAGGAAAGTGCTGGCGAAGATAGTTGAGCGAGTGGCCACAAAGCTCATCTGACGACGTCGTGTACCAAGAATGGACGTAATACAGCACGCCACTCGGGTTCTCCTCAAATGCTCTCATGCCTGCTTCAACGAAACCGAGTTCGCAGGCGTCATCGCTCTCGGCGACCCAAACGAATTCGCAATCTGCTCGCTCTGCAACGTCCTGCCACGCAGAAAAGGGGCTGCCCGAATTCTTCGGCCGCCGATAAATCGTGACATTCGCGCGATCTTCGTAACGTCGAAGGACTTCCTCGGTATTGTCGGGCGAGGCATCGTCAACGACGAGCACATGCATATCGCCCTTCCATGTCTGTGAGAGGATCGATTCCATGCGAGCCGCGAGGTACTTGGCGTGCCGATAGCTCGGGACCAGTACAAGCAACTTGGTAGGCGGAATCCTAAACCCCGTAGACATCTCGAACTCGCCCTATGAGATTCGACCACGAATAGTTCGCTAAGGCCGTCTCACGCGCCCTTCCCGCAATCCTGTCGGCATATCCCCCGTCGCAAAGGACACGGATGCACTCGACCGCAAACTCACCTGCACTGTCTGCGCGGATGATGTCATCGCCAACAGAATAGCAAAGCCCTGTAATGCCAAGTGAGGTGCTAACTGAAGGAACCCCGCATATCGCGTACTGGTTGATTTTACCCCGGAAGCCACTGCCGTGCAACGCAAGGACAAGCCCGGCGCGCGCCTGGCTTAGGATTGGCCCCAGCTGCGGCACTTCTCCTACAACGTTGACTCCCGGGCGATTTTCCGCGCGCAGCCATCCCAACTCCCCGCGCCCGACCACTACGATCTTGTAATCAGGCACCGCAGCCAGAACCTGCGGGTGAACCTCGTTGAGGTACCAGCGAAGGCCGTCAATATTCGTTTCGCTTCCAAAATATGCGGCGAAGACGAGGCGCTTTGGTCGGGAAGACGGCGGTCCCGGGCGATAGCCCGGCTCCAGTTGGTCGGGGAACTCGCGCGACGATAATCCAGTCGAGATGTAATCGACCTGCTTCTTGCCGGCGATCCTGCGCAAGAAATTTGCGTCGGCCTCCGACACACAGATCGTCTCGTCAGCGGTCGCAATTATCTTCAACTCATCGCGCGCTGTTTGAATGGTGTCAAAGACACTCGAAAGCTTGAGAGCAGAGCGCTGCGAAAAGCCCGTCTGCATTTTGTCGAACGCCGCTCGCGACAGGCATTCCATCGGAGTGAACAGCCGCCGCTTGGTGATAGGCTTGAACTGGTTCAGCAATCGGCCGGCGTCGTGGAATTGAGCGTCCAGCAGATCGTATCCAGCGTCGGCCCCGGCACGCAGCAGAAAATCACCGTAGCTGAAGCGTGGAACCGTGGTCCAGAAAACCTGGTCGAAAACATCCTTCAACACGTCTGTGTTGCCGTCTACATGAGGCTCGCTCGGAGCGTAGAGGTGCATTACCAGGTCAGGGTTCATACGCCGCAGCTCGGTGTACATGTCCAGGATACGCAGGCCGCCTGCATGGCCCATGGACGGCGCGTAGCGCGACACGAGGAGTAGGCGTTTTGTCGATCCCCGCTCAGGCCGCGCATGGACTGCGCTTTCATGACGCGCGTTCAAGAACACCACGAGTTCCCGCAGAGCCTTACCATTTGGGTTGATGCAGAATTCGTCGCCACTGGTGTAGTTCTGAAAGTTCGGCTGCAGCCATCGCGCCATCGCTCCCCGATCGATGAACAGCGCCTGATCGGAGGCATCCACAACCCAATCGACGAATGCGGCGCATTCATCCATCCTGCAACCCCCTGAAGCATGTGGTTTTACCCATCTTAGGGCCGCCTACGCAGAGGCGCACCCGCGAGGTTTCTTTTCCCCTACGCGGAGGCCAAGTTTCGCGCAAGCATTGCACGGCGGAAAATTGCCGCCGGGTCACAAACGGACTATTTCCGCGCCGTTTGCACGTTATTCGCGTACCAGTAGTATGTCTGCTCAAGACCTGATCTTAGATTTACTTGGGGTCGGAACCCAAGCGCCATCAACCGATCGAGTCTGTAGGCTCGGAACTCTTGACCGTTAGGCTTCGACGTATCCCATTCAACCTCGTCAACCAGATCGGTGACTTCGGCTAGAGTCATCACAATGTCACGGATCGGCCGGATGTCACCCGAGCCAACATTGATCGCACCCTGGCCTCTTTCCATGACCGTCAACAGCGCCAAAGCCATGTCGCTGGAATAGGTGAAGTCCCGGATCGCCGAACCGTTGCCCCAGACAGAAACTTTGGTTCCCGCCTGCTTTGCTGCATGGAACTTGGCGATCAGCGCAGGCGTGACATGGCCGTGCTCAATGTCGAACTTGTCGTTGGGACCATAGAGATTGCCCGAAATCGCAAAGACAAAGGCAAGCCCGTACTGCTCTTGGTACGCCTCAAGCTGCGCGAACATGGCGCGCTTGGAATGCGCGTAGGAGTCCTCCGACGGATGGGGCTTACCCGACCAGATATCTTCCTCCTCGAGCAGCCGGTGCGGCGGCGGATAAGGATAGACCGCTCCCGACCCCATCGCGACGATCTTGCGCACGCGGGCGAGACGGCAAGCCTCAACCACGTTGGTGTTGATCATCACATTCTCGAAGTACGATGAGCCCTTGTTCTCGATATTGCCCATGATGCCGTAAACACGCGCGGCGAGATGGTAGACGTAAGCTGGCTTCACATGGCTGAAGTAGGCTTTGGCGGCGACAGGGTCGCGCAAATCCACATCCGCCGAACGCGGCGCAAGGACATTGCTAAAACCGCGCTCCGCAAGCAGAGCGAGCAGAGCCGTCCCGACGAGTCCGCCCGCACCCGTGACGACGATTGGCGCCGATATGTCGAGCATGTAGGGCGCCCCTTCCCTGTTTCCGCAGTTTACCGAACGAGCCCAAAGCCTTCGCTCGCGACACGCTGGCGCCAGTAGTTGAGCAAATCGGTCATCGTTTGCTCAAACGTGATCTCGGGCTTCCAGCCCGTATGTCTCTCAAACTTCGAGGTGTCGGGCACCTGAAGATCGGCATCGATCGGCCGGAGACGGTCAGGGTCGATCACAACGTCGATCGCTTTCACCGTCGACATCGACTTCAGCGTTTCGAGCATGGCGCGCACCGTGCAGGTGTAGGTGCCGCCGATGTTGTAGTACTCGCCGCCCACCGGATTGTGGGTGACCAGCATGTAGTATGCGCGCACGGCATCACGCACGTCCGCAAAAGTCCGCAAGCTGTCGAGGTTGCCCACCTTCAGCACCGGCGGAATCATGTTCGCTTCGATCAGGGCGATCTGTTTCGCAAACGAGGACTCCGCAAACACGTCGCCGCGCCGCGGGCCGGTATGCGTGAACATGCGCGTGCTCATCACCGTCATGTTGTACGCCTCGGCATAAAAGCGACCGATCAGGTCGGTTCCCACTTTCGAGATGGCGTACGGGGAGGCAGGATGGAACGTGCAGTCCTCGTTGATCGGCAGCTTTTCCTTCGGGACTCGACCAAACACTTCCGACGATGCGCAAACGTGAACCACGGCGTCCCGCTTGTGCTGCTTCAACGCTTCCAGCAGCCGATTGGTGCCTTGGATATTGGTTTCAAGCGTATCGAGCGGGCTATCGAAGCTGGTGCGAGGAAAGCTCTGCGCCGCCAGATGAAAAACAAAGTCTGGCTTCACGGTGTTCACGACATGGAAGATCGACAGCGTATCTCGTAGATCGCCATAGATGAGCTGCAGCCGGTCCTTCGTGTTGATGCGGTGAACGTGCTGGGAGATATTTTCCATCGGGCTGCGCCAGCGCGCCATGCCCCAGATATCCCAGTCTGTATTTTCAAGGAGGTAGTCTACCAGGTGCGAACCCACCATGCCGGTGATGCCTGTGATCAAAGCTGTTTTCGGCATGAGCTCTTCCCGGCTATGTCTTCCCGTAATAACGTGCAGGAATTCGATCGATACGACATGCCCCACGTTCCCGCGGGCGTGTCGATAGCCGGTCAGTTACCGGGTGGCAAGCGCGCTATTTCTGCCCACGGCCCAGAATGCGGCCGACGCCGCGAAGGGGGGCTGTGACCTTCCACGATGTAGACCTGCGTAGCGCCTCGATCTCCTCGTGGAGCTTTGCCATATCGCTTTCAGTCAAGTTGGCCCCGCGTTGAGCCGGGCCATCGATCAATATGGCCCCCATCTGCTGAATAAGTCCCTCTTTTTCAGCTCTCGCCTCGCGCAACCGGTCGTAAGCTGCGTCTCGCTCGGCTGTCCGATCAGCGACCGCAGTCTTCAAGGATTGCTCGCCTTCCTTATAGCTTCGAATCAGCTGCTCGAATTCTTGCTGGACGGCTTCCAGCTCGACGCCATCACGATGCTGGTGTTCGACGATTACGGCCAACCGAGCAGCTTCGCGCTCAGCGACGATCAGCCGGTCTGTGAGCGACACACGCTCTGCCGTCTGTTTTTCAGACAGCGCCAGATGCTCGGTCATGTTCCGCTCGGCGGCGCGTAACGCCGCGCTCACCTGATCCGTGGCGCGGATACTCATGGCGCTGAGCCGTCGCAGATATTCGTCGCTCGCTTTTGTCTGCTGTTCGATCGCGTTGCGAAGCTGGCCTTCGAGTAGCGCTATACGCTCGTTGCACGCGCTCACGTCCGAAACGTGATCCTGCTCTAAACGGAGGTGACGACCAGCCAGCCCCGCATAGTCACCCTCCAGTCGCCCATAACGTTCGGCCAACTCAGCGTGATCCTGCTCTAAACGGAGGTGACGACCAGCCAGCCCCACACAGTCACCCTCCAGTCGCCCATAACGTTCGGCCAACTCAGCGTGATCCTGCTCTAAACGGAGGTGACGACCAGCCAGCCCCACACAGTCACCCTCCAGTCGCCCATAACGTTCGGCCAACTCAGCGTGGGCCGCATCAAGGGCGGCGTCGCCCGGCATCTTGCTTTCCAAACGGTCTCTCAAATCGACCAACTCGGCAGTGACCTGTTTCAGCACTATCTCTGCTTGCTCTGCACGCTCGACCTCCGCCCGGAGCCGAACCGCCAGCCCTTCCGCGTTTTCCCGGTGGAGCGCGATTTCTTCGGCCACTCGCCGCTGCCGGGCGTAAATCTCGGGGAGCACCTGATCGCCAACGGCCGCAGCGTAGTCGCCAAACTCTTCCCGAACCGCATTCAGCGCCGTGACGCCGCTGCGCGTATCTGCAGTTTTGAGCCCTGCCCAGGCGCGGCGCAGCCAGCTCGCATGCGGCCCTGATATCGTCTCTTCTTTCTTCCAGTGATGACGCAGTCCCCGGTCGAGGAAGGCATCGACCTCGTCAGCTGCCTCATCGATGGACTTCGGCCATTCAAGCTGCAAGTCGCTTCCGATTACGTCCAGTGAATGACGCCAGTCGCCCAAGAGGGAATCGAACCCGTGAATCGACCTCGGCAACGAACGGGTTGCCGCTTCCGCGTCCAGCATATGTCGCAACCAGAGGAGAGCCGCGTGGGGCTGGCCAATTCCGTCACGGGCCGCAAGTGACGCGGCCACTTCGTTCGGATTGCGCATGCAGAGAATATAACGGGGGTCGTAGCCGGCTTCGCGCAACGTCGCATCGTAGAAGGGGATCATGCGCGATATCCGGGGATCCTTGAGCATCAATAGGTTCTGCCCGGGATATTCTGCTTTTACAGTCGCCTTGATCTCACGCGCGAAGCTCGCTTTGAGCGCTGGCGACACGCTGTCCAAATCGAGCTGTCGCCAGTCATCCCAACCACTTCCCAACGCCGCCAGGTAACGGTCATTCAGTTCAATGATCTTGGCAGGCTCCCAGTGACCCCGCTCATTGGCGTCACCCGCTCCGACTATGTTGAGCGGCAGCCCCGCCCCTAGCCGCGTCAAGCAATACCCCAGGGCTGAGGTGCCCGACCGATGCATTCCGACCACAATCAATACGACCGGTCGCGATGTCTCGGGACGCCAACGATTTTCCAGAACAGATGAGTTGGGTGTGTAGAGCGCCGCGCCCTTTAACTGCGCCTTCGGTCTAGGTCTCTGAGAAGTGCGGCTGGACGGCGCCTTCACGGTGCTGCCAGCAGCGCGCACGGAATGGCGACCAGAACTCTTTCTTCCTTTCTTGGCAGCCATACTCGCCTCTACTCCTGATCCCTAAGAAACGCGCCGAGCAGGCGCCAATGCGCGCGCCGCCCGATTTACCTACAATCTTCCCGCCATCATGAATTCAAATACGTGTCTAATCTATTCCCGAACGGAGTGAAAAACGGCTCCTGGGCGACGATTAGCGCTGATTGATCGCAGCCTCCTGTGCAGCTATCGCAACCCGGATGGCACCGCGCCACACACAAGGTGCAACAGAACCCGAAGGACTACGGAATGCGTCAGGCAGTGGTGTTGGTTGGCGGGCGCGGCACCCGGCTGGGAGAAGCCGCTAGAAACGTTCCAAAACCGTTGCTCCCCATCGCTGGCCAGAAGCGCTTTCTCGACTTCCTGCTGGAAAACATTGCGCGCCACGGCATCAATGAAATTTTGCTGCTGGCCGGTCACCTTGGCGAAATTGTCGAGGCAACCTACCAGGGCGCAACCTTCGGCGGAGCGACCGTCCACGTCATCCGCGAACCTTCTCCCGCGGGCACCGCCGGCGCGCTGATCTATGCGCGCGATCGGTTAGACGACGTCTTCCTCATGTCGAACGGGGACTCCATCCTGGACATGAACTACCTCGCACTCGCCGGGGAGCTGAAACCTGGGACCGATGGCGCTCTGGCATTGCGTCTCGTTGACAATGTAAGCCGTTTTGCGCACGTCGATCTTCGCGGCCATCGGATTGTCGCCTTCCGCGAGAAAGATGTGTCGGCGGTCGGTCCGGGACTCATCTCCGGCGGCGTTTATGCCCTGCGCAAAAGCCTGCTGGATCGGATCAAGGTGAACCCTTGCTCCATTGAAATAGATATCTTCCCGCACCTCGCCTCCGAAGGTCGCCTGGCAGGGCTTCCGGTCGAAGGCTACTTTCTTGATATCGGTCTGCCAGAAACGCTGAGCGAAGGCCGTCGCGACATTGCCGATGCCATGCGCCGTCGCGCCATCTTCCTGGACCGCGACGGAACGCTCAACCTGGATGCGGGTTACACTTACAAGGTCGAAGACCTCAAGCTCCTGCCCGGTGCGATTGAGGCGGTTCGCGCCATCAACGACGCTGGCGCGCTCGCCCTCGTCGTCACCAACCAGTCAGGCATAGCGCGAGGGAAATATACCGAAGATCATTTGTCGCGCTTCCACGACGCGCTGCAGACCGAACTATCGAAGAGCGGCGCGCATATCGATGGTTATTACCACTACCCCTTTCATCCTGATGGAACAGTCGAAGGGCTTGTGCATGCGGACCGCCCGGACCGCAAACCGAATGGAGGCATGCTGCGCCGGGCCATGCTCGAATGGGACGTAGAGCCATCAGGATCAGCTATACTGGGCGACACGGACGCCGACCTTTCTGCAGGTCGAGCGATAGGCATAGCTGGATTGAAGGTTGCGCCTGGACATCTCATCGATGCAACTCGCAGTGCGCTTTCTCAACTGCCCAGCTTCACGAAGATCGCTTCAGCTGCGAGCCTCCTTGCTGAACGAGCCGCCAAAGCAAAAGCATGGCTGTTTGATTACGCCCTGCCGCTCTGGTGGGACACCGGCTTCGATTCTGCGTCGGCTACATTCAACGAACGCATCGACTTGACCGGTAAGCCGGTGCTCCTGCCGCGCAGAATACGCGTCCAGGCGCGGCAGACATTCGTGTACTCGCTCGCTGGCGGATTGGGCTGGAGCGGACCATGGCGCACCGCAGCAGAGGCTGGCGCAAAAGTCTTGCTCGAAAAGGGCATTCGAGAAGATGGGGGTACGCGCTTCGCGCTGACACCCTCAGGCGAAGGCATCGCTGATAACAGCAGGGACCTCTACGACACCGCATTCGTAGTGTTTGCACTGGCGAGAGCGGCGATAGCGTTGCAACAGCCGGACTTCGCCGCAAAGGCAAAGCAGCTGGTTGATTGGACGATCACCAACTGGCTTCATCCTGCAGGCGGCTTCCTTGAAGGCGACCTTGTGACCGCGCCGCCGCGCCGCCAGAACCCGCATATGCATATGGTCGAGGCGCTATTGCAGCTGTTCGAAGCTACGGGCGACACTTCCCTGCTGAAGACAGCTGGCGAGCTCATCAAACTGCTTGAGACGAAATGGATCTCACCGCGCTGGGGAGCTCTGCTCGAATTTTTCGACGACGACTGGACGCCTCGCCAGGGTGATGAAGGCCGCGTCGCGGAACCCGGCCACCAGTTCGAATGGAGTTGGTTGCTTGAACGGTACGCAAGATTGTCCGAAACGCGTGTCTCGCCAAGCGCCACCCGCATCTATCTTCATGGCGAGGTCTATGGCGTCGATCCAAAAACAGGCGTGATAGCGGATGAAACATGGGCGGAAGGCGGCGTGCGAACGCCAACCTCACGCCTCTGGCCACACACCGAGCGGATTAAGGCCAACATTGTTCGCTTCGAAAACACGCGTAGCATCAGCGCGGCTCACAACTGCGTGCAGGCCTACGACATGCTGATGACCTATTGCGACGTGCCTGTTCGGGGGCTCTGGCGGGACCGGCGCCAGCCGGACGGTGGCTTCATCAATGAAGCCGCTCCCGCAAGCTCATTCTACCACATAGCTCTCGCGCTCTCTGAACTGATCCGTGTAGGTGACAAACTTTAGATGGTCGGCCGGGACGGCTTCATCACCTCAAGCGCGGCGCGCGAATAGGCGAGCAATCCATCCGGCAGCGGATCTTCTGCCGCCCACAGCCCGCCGAGATAAAGCCAGACACGTACAGCGCCGGCGGGCGGAATCACCTCTACGCGAGAATGCCGTTGCTGCTCAGTCAGCGCCGGCTCAATCGCGCCCCACGACAACACCTTGCCCCCAATATCCATGAACATGGGGCCGACAACATAGACGGCGGGTTTGCCGTTCTTCGGCGCTTTGATCAGCCGTACGGAATAGTCGATTACGAAAATTTCACCGGGCTGGACGGCCAGCGATTCCGCTGAGATCACCCCACGCATGGGGCCAATCGTATACGCACCTCCAGCTAGGCCTGTCGGGGGTGACCCGCCACCGGGACTGAGCCAGCTCGCCTTGGACGAAAAATCGCCGACAATGCTATCAGCGGACGGCGACATGTTGGCTGTAGGCGGCTGAGAGTCAGACATGTTTTCAGATCCGGCTACCGGTTTCATCGAAAAGCTTCGAACCGACCTCCTCGCACAACCCAAGCACCGGCATCGAGCGCATTTTTCTATTCTTGGGCGTAAGCAACAATCTGCCCCAGAACCAGATGAAATATGCGGGCGGCATTCCTGGTCGATCCTCGACCAGTTCCGGTGCGCAGCCTGGCCAGCTTTGCTTGACACCTTTCCGGTGTGCGGATAACCCAATCTTCTCACGGAAAACTGGCGCTAACCTGCAATGACGATACTTGATCGGCTTGAAAGCATAGTTGCTAAAGCGCCGGATCAGGTCTTCTGCTACTTCGTGAAGAACGGCGTCGAGACACCGATCACCTGGAAGCAGCTGTGGGACCGCGCGCAGGTTTACGCGCTGCTGTACGAACATCAAAAAGTTCGCCGCAACAGCGTGATCGTCATCATGCTGCATCATTCAGATCACCTCTATTACAGCTTCGTCGGCGCCATGATGTACGGTGCCGTACCGTCATTCATGCCCTACCCCACGCCGAAGCAGGATCTCGGCCTGTTCTGGGAACAGCACCACATACTCTTCACGCGGATTGAAGTCGGCGGCCTGCTGACCTATCGCGAGATCGCGGGAAATATCGGCGACATCGGTTCTGCCGCCATGATGCTGCTCGAGGACATCAATCTCGCTGCTCCCGTTGTCTACGAGCGCGCGCCCGCGCAAGCAGCTGATATCGCCCTCCTCCAGCACAGCTCCGGCACCACGGGCGTCAAGAAGGGCGTGATGCTGAGCCACGGGGCCATTCTAGCGCAGGCCGATGCATACGCCCCGACGATCGCGCTTGACCGTTCAGCGACCATCGCATCCTGGCTACCGCTCTATCACGACATGGGACTGATCGCCTGCTTCATCCTACCGATCGTGATTGGCGTTCCGATCGTACACCTCGACCCATTCGAGTGGGTTGGCGCGCCGCTTGCGCTGCTCGACAAGACGCAGGAGCATCGCGCCACGCACATCTGGTTGCCAAACTTCGCATTCAACCATTTGGCGATGAACCGCCGTGGCGAGAAAAAGTGGGACCTGTCCTCACTGCGCGTCGTCAGCAACTGTTCCGAACCCTGCAAGATCGAGAGCATGGACAAGTTCAGCCGCACATTTGCCGATTGCAGCCTTCGCCCAGACGCCGCTCAGGTCTGCTACGCCATGGCGGAAACCGTCTTCGCGGCGAGTCAGACGAGCGTTGGTCGGCCGCTGAAATCCTACACGCTCAGCCGCTCGCGTCTTGCAGAGCAGATTGTAGCACCGCCAGAGAGCGACGCTGACCGCCAATCGGTTGCATCATGTGGCGAGACCATACCTAGCATGCGCGTCAAAGTGGTCGACAATGAGGGAAGCACGCTGAGTGATGGCCTAGTTGGTGAGATCTGCCTCACCGGTCCTAGCCTTTACAGTGGCTACTATCACCTGCCCGAGATCACGGCGCAGAAATTCCGCGACGGTTGGCATCATACCGGCGACATGGGATTCGTCCACGACGGCGAAATCTACGTCACGGGCCGCAAGGACGACCTCCTGATCGTACGCGGCCGCAACTACTACGCCCACGACATCGAAGCCTCAATGAGCGCAACGGACGGCGTTCATCCAGGTCGGGTCGTTTCCTTCGCAATGCATAACGAGATGATCGGCACGGCCGAAGTGATATGCTTGGCCGAACTACGGCCCGGCGCAGAAGAACCGATCGTACGCCGCGAACTCAGAGCCAACGTCGAACGGGACGTCGGAGTGGTTGTCGGAAAGATCGTATTCGTGCCATCAGGTTCCTTGATAAAGACCACAAGCGGCAAGATCAGCCGCAAGGACAACGCGGCGCGCTATGCTGCCAATCTCGGAGTACGCCACTGATGGCCGGTGCAGACGACAACTTTGCGCGCGTTGCCAACGTGGTCGGCCGCATCTTCGGCGTGCCGCCAAGCGAAATCACGCCATCGACCGCT
The DNA here is from genome assembly GCA_947474455.1 of Hyphomonadaceae bacterium. Lineage (GTDB taxonomy): Bacteria > Pseudomonadota > Alphaproteobacteria > Caulobacterales > Hyphomonadaceae > UBA7672. The sequence continues at coordinate 18,235 of CANJIL010000030.1, forward strand.
GCGGCTGATATCGACGGTTGGGATTCCGTTTCGCACGCTATGTTGACTCTTGAGCTGGAAGACGAGTTCAAGATTCGGCTGGATTTCGAACAGACAGCCAGCTTCAAAGATGTCGGCGCCCTCGCTGAGCATATTCGCGGCAAGGCCGAGGAGCAGGAAAACGTTCAAGCACGCGCGGCAAAGCGCGATGGCAAACCGTTGATGATATTGTTTGGCAACTGCCAGGCCGAGGTGCTCGCCGGGCACTTCAAGACTTATCCGCCGCTCGGCAAGAATTTCGATATCCGCTACATCCCGAATTACTTCAAGGAGGGCGTGACTAACGACACGATGCCCTCACCCGAGGAGTTGGCATCCTGCGCCTTTCTCCTCGAACAGCGCACGCCACATGTTCGCTTTCCGGAACCTGAGCGCGTTAGCAACGCAAAGGTCGTGACCTATGCCTCGCTCGACTTCAACATCCTTTGGCCGCTGCACGCCCAAGAGCCGCGCAACGCGCCGCGCCCGGATCTCCCTCACGGACCCAATGGCTACGGCGACCGCATCATAAACAAGATCGTCAAGGAAGGCCTTTCAGGTGACGCGGGCTGGAAAGCCTATGTCGAGCAGTCCGAAGCAGCGCTCTCCAATCTGCCGCGCCTGCTCGAAATTGAACAACAGCGCTGGGCTCTCATGGAGCGCGACATTTCAGTCGGGATGTCGGATTTTGTCTTCGGCGCCTTCCGCAAGAAGCGGATCTACAGCACATACAACCATCCCATTATCGGCATTATTTCCGAGATGGCCTCGCGCATTCTTATCTCCGCGGGCCTCGACGGCGGCGCAACGCCGGGAGATGTTCGCGCCCTGATGAGCGCGCTGTTCCGCAGCCCGTTTGGCGAGGAGTTGCAGGCCCCCGTCCACCCTCGCATCGCGCGCGAGCTTGAACTTGCCTGGTGGACACCGGACCTTACTTACAACTGGCATGGCCACCGTTTCACGTATGAGCAGTTCATTCGCCGCCAGATCGACTGGACCGTATGATTACCCATCTGAGCGCTGTCGGCGCCTGAAGCCCGGTGAAGGGCATCCATTTTTGTATTGTCGAAGCCGATGTTAGGTAAGCCGCATGACAAGCACGCCTTCACCATGGCTGGGCAATATGAACTCTCTCGCGGAGTGCCTGGCGGCTGGGTTGGTTCCGCCCCAGAGGTCCCCCACCCCGACTCAGGACGTGTTTCTCGCGGGCTATTGCAGTGTTTGTCAGCGACAGACGCGTTTCCGCCTTGGCCGCGATCACTACCATGAACGGTGGGGCTATTTCTTCCGCGAAGCGCTGAGCTGCGATCACTGCACCCTCAACGCCCGCATGCGCGCAGCGCTTCAATATATGCTCGGTCTCTGCCTCAAGCCGGCCGCTCATATCTATCTGACTGAGCAGGTAACACCGATGTACCGCTACCTCAGGCAGCGTTTTCCCAATGTCGTTGGCAGTGAGTATCTGCCGGGCGAACCGCTCGGCTCGGTGAAGGATGGCGTGCGCTGCGAAGACCTGCAGAACCTGACGTTTGCCGACGGATCATTCGACGCTGTCATAAGCCTCGATGTGCTCGAACACATCCCGGACTATAAGGCCGGCTTGCGTCAGATGGCGCGCGTGCTGAAACCGGGCGGCACTTTGGTGATGACTTGCCCGTTCCTCATGCAGACGCAGAAGACATTCAATCAAGCACGCCTCAACAGCAACGGTGAGATCGAGCACCTCATCCCCAAACCCGAATATCACGGAAACCCGCTTGGCCCCCCATCGCTGAGCTTCAACACATTCGGCTGGGACCTCCTCGAGGATATGCGCCTCGCCGGGTTCAAGACAGCGCAGCTAATACCATATCAAAACGTCGACCTGGGCTATGTAGGCGGACCCTTCCCGCTTCTGGTAGGCACAGTGTGACGTCATCGCTGCTTAATGCTCAACTACATATGAATTCGCTGCTTGTTGCTCGTTTTGGTTTGAACTAGAAGCCTGTGCAATCGCTCGACCTCTGTGGATTTTTCGATCATGGCGTATCGAATCGGAACTGCTGTTGTCTTAGTGGTTTCTTTTGCTGCTTTGCTGACCGCGGGTTGCGAACAAGCGAAAGCCCCTGAAGATGTAGCCGCGATTGCTGAAACGCCCGCGGCCCCCGCAGCTCCAGTCCCGCCTGCGGAGATTGCTGGCGACTTCACATCGCTGGACACATGGCAATCGTACGGCGGCGGACCCGCGGAAGCAGGTCTTGTTGAAGGTGCCTATGCCTTTGCTCCGAATGTAGGCGCGATGTCGCGTACGTCGCTAACTGCGAAGCCCGGCGACAAGTTCACTGTCGACTACACCGTCAAGCTGGTCACTGCGCCAGGCAACGGCAAGGCGGCGCAATATGTCGTAGGCCCGATGTTTCTCGACGCGCAGGGCGTGGTGCTCGCCTGGGGCAGCGTCGAGACCGCACTGACCGAGCCGACACGCACCGCTCATGTTGAAGCCGAGGCTCCCGCGGGCGCCTTCCGTGCGCACCTCTACATCGCAGGCATGTGGGCAGCTGAAGCGCCCGCGCCGGACGGCAAGGTGGCCTACACCGCCGCCAAACTGAACACGGTGACAAAATAACTGATCCGGCCTGTCGCTCGCTGCGCTTATGCGGCTTTGCCGTGTAGGGCGGGCGTTGCACTTGTGATCGCGTGACATGTACCATGCAGCCGGTCGCCGCGCTCTGGCAGACTCCACGGGTGGGACGGGACGTGTCACGAGGCCAGCTCAAATGATTGGGAAGCTTTCGCAGGTTTCCGAAACTTCGCTGGCCTTGCTGGCGGGAGCGGCCTTCGTTGTTCTTGCCTGTATCGGTGTGATCAACTCCTACAGTCCGGTTCCGTTCTGGGACATGTGGGATGGCGTGGTCTTCTTTGAGAACCGCGTGAGCGATGGCGAACTTGGCGCATTCGTGGCGCAACACGTCAATCATCGCACCGTCGTTTCAAACGCCCTGTTTCACCTCGACCAGACCGTGTTTGGCGGCGATCACCGTATGCTGTTCGTCTCAAGCCTCGTATTCTTGGGCGGTATTGTCGGCTTGATCGCGTGGCTGTGCCGGCTGGTCATGCCCGGGCGCGAGAATGCGAAGCTTGTTCTCATCGTCGCCGGCCTCAGCTGTGTGTTGTCCTTCTCGTGGATCCAGAAGGAAAATCTCGCCTGGGCTTTTCAGAACCAGATGTACGCGGTGCAGTTCTTCCCACTGCTCGCGACGATCGCGCTGGTCAAAGCGGGTCAAGCGCAGGACGCCGCAAGAAATCTCTGGTTTGCGCTTGCAGTAGTTGCCGCGTTCATTTCGCCATACACGATGATGAGCGGCTTGTTCATCCTGCCGCTGCTTGTCGGCACCGCGCTTTTTTTCCGCCTGGGATGGATCCGCACCAGCATTCTTGGCGTGGTCTCGGCCGTAGCGGCCAGCCTGTTCTTCATCGGCTACAAAAATCCGGATATCCAGAAGGACTACGCTGGGTCCTTCTTCAACCACATCCCTGAGTTCATCCAGTTCGCGTTTAAGCTGATCGGTGGGCCCGCGTCGTACTTCCCATGGGTCGGCAGCCCTGACCTGGCGCTGGCGGCGGGCGCACTGATGGTGATCACCGCGCTTGCCATGATCGTATGGCTTTGCTGGCGCGCCGAGACGCGCTGGGTGGGCGTCGTATTTCTTGTTTTGCTGGGTTACGAAGCGATGACGGCGGCCGGCATAGCAGTCGGCCGTTCAGGGCTTGGCATGGATCAGTCCCTGCAGAGCCGCTACATGACCACTTCGCTGGTAACCTGGTCGATCTACTTCGCCCTTGTCATCTATTTCTTCCGCGGCTTCTTTTTGCGTCCCTTGGCGACTCTCATTCCACTGGCGTCGCTGCTCCTGCTGACGCCCGCGCAGACATCTGCACTGGATGTTTCGGTCGAGCCTCGCATGGAAAGACTTGGGGCAGCGCTAGCGCTTGAACTCGGCGTAAAGGACCAGGCGCAGATCGGACAGATCTGGCCATTCTTCGACTCGATCGGCGTCCTGACGGAAGGGGCAAAGATGAAGAACATCTCGATCTTCGGGGCCGATATGCTGAAGGATGCAGCGCAGAAGCTGGGCGCTTCCGTGACCTTGCCTGGGCCCACTGAATGCGAAGGGCGCGTCTATACGACGGATGCAGTCAAGGACGATGTGCGTTTCCAGCGCCTCGCCGGCATCGTCACCTCCAAGTCAGGAATGAAACTGCCCGACGCAATGACCATCGCCGACGCCAAAGGCAAAGCCGTCGGCTACGCACTCACCTCGCGCTCGGTCACCGGTGTCGGTCTGTCGCAGGCCGGCGCCGTCCAGTTCATTGGATACGTCCAGAACGATCGCGAACCGGGTGCGCTTCACTTCATTGAGCGTGCTGGCGCATGCAGTTTTGCAAGCGATGCAGGCGCGGCCGCACAAGGGATAGCATCGGGCATCGAAGCCAACTTTGATGTCCCGGCCACTTGGGAAGGTGCGGGCGGCGGCGCTTATCCAACAGGCCTCCAGCAGGCCAGTTACAACCTCAAGGCAATGGCAGGCGCACGTTCGCGCGAATGGCTGGCCGTCCGCCCTGGCGACAAGCTCGCGGTCGACTATTCGGTTCGTCTGGTCAGTGCGCCAACCAATGGCAAACCGCCCCGCTACGTGGTCGGCGCGATGTTCCTCGACGAAAAGAGCAATGTCCTCGCCTGGGGGAGCGTCGAGCCTCCGCTCGCGGAAGCGTCGCGCTCGGCTCATATTGAGGCGACCGCACCAGAAGGCGCTGTGCGGGTGCATCTGTATCTCGGCGGCATGTGGAGTCCGGAAGCACCGCCGCCCGATGGAGAGCTTGCCTATTTCCGTGCTGCTCTTTCGGTCGTGTCCCGAGTGCCGGCGCCCGAGACGCCCCCCGCGTCAGCGCCGCAATAGCACGGCTAGACTAGCAGCGCCGCAGCCACCAGCCCTGCGAGTGCGAAACCCAGTCCGAAGCTGACACGGTCCCGCACGGCAAACGATACAGGATCATCGTCAAGCTGACCGCGATGCGCCAACAGCCAGATTCGTGCAGTCCAGATCGCGATGATAACCGGCATGCCGCCAAGGAAGACAGGCGACTTGTAGATGCTTATCGAATAAGCCTCATCGACTAGGTAGAGGACCAGAATGAGAATAGCCGCGCTGGCAGATCCAATGCCCAACCCGAGCGTCAGCGGCGCATCTTCAGGATAGTAGCCCCTGCCCCGGATCGCGACCTTCGGCGTCGCGTCCGGCGCAATGAGTTCGACATGGCGCTTGGCCAGCGATAGCGAGAAGAAAAAGAACATCGAGAAGGTGAGCAGCCACAACGAGTACTCGGCGCCGATTGCAACGGTGCCCATCACCAGCCGCAGCGTATACAGCGAAGCGAGAATGAAGACGTCGAGCAGAGGCGTGATCTTGAATTTCAGCGAATAGCTGAGCGTAAGGACGAGATACCCCGACAGGGCTAGCGCCAGTATTGGCGCAAGAAAATAAGCTGCAATCAGCCCCCCCGCCACAAGAAGCGGGGCGACGATCAATCCTCCCCATAGCGGCACGGCGCCCGTGGCCAGCGGCCGGTTGCGCTTTGTCCTGTGACGCCGGTCAGCGCCAAGGTCAGACATGTCATTGATAAGATAGGTGCCGGACGCTGTGACTCCGAGAATGAGGAAGCAAAGCAGAGCGTTGATGACCGCCGCCGGATCGGAATAGCTGTGACTGAGGATGAGCGGCACGAAGATCAGAAAGTTCTTCGTCCACTGGTGCATACGCAGCGCTTTCAGCCACACGCGCACGCCCGCGGCTGGGCGCGAGAAGTCCGCTTCCAGCCAGTCACCTCGCTCAGCAAGCTTTCGCCGCAAGCCGGGATTGGTGCCGGCATAGATGCCTCCGGTCGCTCCCGACCATACCTTCATGTCTGGGCGGCTGTCGCCGGCATAGACGAAACTGTCACCGAACTGTTCGCGAATGGTGGCGAGCTTTCGGCGTCCCTTCAGGTTGACGCCGCCTCCGCTGCCGATTGCGCGGTCAAAGATCCCGAAGTGACCCGCCACGCGGTCGACAACGCCTTGATCGGCTGCAGACACGAGGTGGATCGGCCGGCCGCTGTCGCGCTCCGTACGCAAATAATCGATCAGCTTCTCGTTCGCAGGAATGGCCTCGTAGTCGACGTCGATGTTCTGGAATACCCACGTCTTGAAACGCGGACGCGAAAGCATGGCTGTCGCAAGACGCATCGTCATGGAAAACGGCTTCTGAAAGAACCCCGCCGTGATGCCCTCTACCAGGGTATCAGTGCGCAGGATGGTTTGATCCATATCGACGATCAGCGGCGGCTTTTCGCCCGCACGGCCAAAATCCTTACCGTCGGGATTATCTACCTTCATTTCCGCGCCTTGGTTTCGGGAGCCTTGACCGCATCCGCCTTGTCGCCCTTCCGGTCGAATGTGAAATATAGATGCCCAAAATAACTAGTCGCGACGGGCGATGCGACACCGATGGCATGCGCCACCTCTTCAGGGTGCCAGTTCCAATTGATGGCAGGCAGGCCCCAGCGTTGCATAACCACGGTCACTGCCCACACCTGCACCAAAGAAATCAAATTTATGAGTACAAAGCGCAAAGCTTCTTCATGAACCGCGCGCCCGCTCTTATCGAAGACAAAAGCCTTTGTGAGCGCATAGGCCATCGTCATGCCGATCAGATAAGCGACGATGATAGCGACTGTGAGCGGCAACCCGGCCGCTGAAAGGCCGATCCTCGCCCCCCAGTTAACGAGAGCCGCGGAGGCGCCGACCAGCACAAAAGCTGAAAACTGGCGGCCTGAGGCCTTGCGCTTGGCGGTACCGGTCATGGCGGCCCCAGGTCTTCGACCATTAGCTGGGCAAACCGGATGCTCTCCGAAACGCCGCGGTCCTCGGGATAATAGAACGCCGTATCGGCAATCTGCAGCCCCGCGATCGGCGTCTGAACCGGCGGGAGGATTTTCATGAATTCCGGCTCGTAGACCGGCTGGGCATGGCGCAGCCGGCTGACCTTTACACAAAGCCTGTCATCTTCATTGAGCTCCGGGTTGATCGCCTTCAGGCAGGCCCAGCTCTCCTCGATGAACAGGTCGTCCGGCGCACCGAACTTCGGATGAGTTTGCGGCATGTAGTAGGGCACGTACACAATCGTGTCCTTCATCGGTCGCAGATTGGAAATCTCGATGATCCCCGGGATCTGGAAGCGTGCGTCACTGATGTTGACCCAGAAGTTCTTTGACACCTGCCGCTTCAGCTTCCAGATCAGACAGACCACGGCCACGTTGCGAATGCGGGCATAACGCTCCTTTAGCTCGCCGTACTCGTCCGGGAGAATGCCGGGCACGTATGGCGTCGGAATGGTGGAGATCACCTTCTCCGCCTCAATACGCAAACCTCCCGCCGTGCGTACAGCAGCGACCGCGCCATCCTTCACCTCGATCTTCTCGGCAGACGTCTTGTAGTGTATCCGCCCGCCCCTCGCTATGATCGCCTGAGCCAGCGCGTTCATCAGCGTCTCGGAACCGCCCTCGATATAGCCGAGGCGTTCCTCGAACAGCGATTTGCGCGAATTGCCGATGCGCTTGATTCGTTGCCACACCCAAGCTGCTGAAACATGCTTGGCAAGCTCATAGAACTTGAAATGCATCAGCGGCTTCCACAGCCGCTCGTAAGTTCGCTGCCCCAGCCAGGCGACATACCATTGCTCGGCGTTGATCTTGTCGAGCTCACGCCAGTCTTTCTTTTTGGTCGACATGAACGCCTGCAGTCCGTAGCGCAGCTTCCCGATAGGACCGAGCTTCGAGAATGTGAGCAGCGAAATGGGATCGCCCCAGGGATAGAGCCTGCCATCGAAGTAAAAGCCCATCTTCGTCGCGACCCATTTCATGGCATCGGGCATGCCGAGCTCTTGGAGGAGAGCGACCGTGTGCGTGTCGCTGAGCGCGCAAAAATGGTAGAAGCGTTCGATCGACAATCCATCGAAATCGAAATGCGCCGCCATGCCGCCCGGCCTGTCGCCAGCTTCAAGCACGTCGACCTCGTAGCCGCGCTTCACCGCCGCATAGGCAGCTGCCAGCCCCATGGGCCCGGCGCCAAGAACGAGCAGCTTCTTCGGCATGCGCTCCCTAGCTGGCCTAAAAGGCCAGCTCCACCTTGGAATAGGACGGATGATTGAAGGTCAGGTCCAGCGCTTGCCGCAAAGGGGTCGGCTCAACGCCAAAGATTCCTGGCCAGTCGATCACTTCGAACACGTCAGGCGTCACAAGCGCCTTGAGTTGCTTCGTCGTGAAGGGCGGGTTGCTATTGACGAGCGAGTACGTCTTCAGCAGCGTCCAGAATGCAGCGTAAGGAATTTTCACGATTGTCGTTCGCGCCTTGGTCACGTCCCTGATCAGGCGGATCAGGTCTATGTAGTCGACCTTGGAGAGACCTGAGATATTGTATGCGCCCTCGATACGAGACGTCATCGCACTCTGGATGATGGCGCTGAAATCGCCGGCATAGAGCGGCTGACGCAGAAACCTGCCGTCGCCGGGAATCGGGAACACCGGGGTGCGGTCCATGAAGCGACGCAACCAACCCAGATGTTTGCGGTCGAACCAGCCGAACATCAGCGTCGGGCGAAGCACCACCCGGGGGATGTTGCTGGTGGCGACCACCTTCTCCTGTGCCTTCTTCGTTTCAGTGTAGAGATCGACCGCCGCCGAATTCACCACTGACGACGAGATGTGGACCATGTAGCGCGCTGCGCCGGCATGGGCCGCCTCAAGCACGCGCTCGGTGCCAATGATATTGTTGCGCGTGAATTCTGAAGCATCCAGTCCGCCAATCTGGGCGTGCAGCATCAGGATAGTATCGCAGTCCTTCACCTGCGTGCTCCACGCGCCAGGGGCCGATACATCCGCTTCAACCACATCTATCTCTGGATGCAGCTCCCTGAGAATCTGCGTATTCCTCGGATGCTTGTCGATCGCAAGGATCGAGCACCCCGGAATTGTTTTGAGCTTGGGGATCAGGTTCTGCCCAACCAGCCCTGCTCCACCCGTCACCAGAACGCGCATGCACACCCACCCCGAACCAGCCCCCGTCCCGCCGGGCTGGGTGGTTTAACCATCAGACGCGAGAAACAGGTTTCCTTGGCCAAGGTCAAGGCTGCCGGCAGAGGCGATGGCCGCAACAGGTTAATTGGCCTGTCCGGCGGCGTCGTTGGTGTGATCCTAATTGCATTGTGGCAGGACATTCAGCGGAATGCCGCAGGACCCATTATGCGCGAACTCACCCCGCCGACCTCGGACTACCCTCGGACCTTTCTGACGAGCCGCATGCACCTCGTGCGCTTTGCCGGCTTTGCAGCCATCGCAATCGTGCTCAACCTCTGCTGCCAGAATGCGGTGCTTCTGATATTTGGCGGTTATTGGTTCGGCATCTATTTGGCGCTCGCTTTCGGCAACGCGGCGGGCCTGTTCTTCAAGTATGTAGCCGACAAGTACTGGGTGTTTGGCGACTTGGATGCCACCCTCGGCGGCAATTCGAAGAAGTTCGCGCTGTATGCCTACTTCGGCGTGTTCACGACCGTAATCTTCTGGGTCACGGAACTCCTGTTCCATTATTTTTTCGAGACCGTGTTCATGACCAATGTGGGAGCCGTGCTCGGCCTCTGCATCGGCTACGTGGCCAAGTACAATCTCGACAAGCACATCACTTTCAAACAGCAACAGATCGCCTTGGACATCGCCTGCTCAGCGCCCGAGGCCAGTATCGGGCGTTGAGCAGTCGATCCGGCTCCGGCGTGGCGATCATTCCGCAAACGAACCGTCCGGACATCTGCCAGACACAACCCGGCATCCGCTGTGGAATTGAGAGCGCTTTGCCAATCCGCGGTGCGGCCCTACTCTTCGCGCCCTGGCGTGGAGGGATGAATGACGGGCGTGATCCGGGCGAGCCTTGTCGCAACGCTTGCCTGCGCAGCCGCAGTGTGTGGCGGCGGTGGATCAAGCCGCCCCCCCGCCTCCACCTCCGCCGGCGACACCCAACGCAGCGCCGACCTTTAACTCTCCTGCGGCCGTGAGTGTCCCCGAGAATGCAAGTGGAGTGGTCTATCGTCCTGCCGCCGCCGATCCGGAGGGCCAACCGATCACTTACGGCGCGACTCTTCTCGACCCAGACACAGATCTCGACTCAAGGTGAGAAAGGCCTGCTCGCAATCGCTTGCTCCCCCAACTTCATTGTCGATCGCACGCCCTATCTTCACATGAATCCGTCCACCGCCAACACGACAGACATCCTCCAATACCGGACGCTGACGACTGACTTGCAACGTGCCGATACGTCGACAGCAAACACCATCCTCGTCGTGCAGCAGCCGGCTGGCGCCGGCTTCCTCAACCACAAGCGCGGCATGCTCGCATTCGGTGCGCTCGGCCGCTTGCTGATCGGACTTGGCGATGGTGGCAGCGGCGGTGACCCGCTCAACAACCCACGGAGTCGCAATGTTCTGCTCGGCAAGCTTCTGCGTGTTGAGGTTGGAAGCGACGCATTCCCCGCTGATCCCGACCGTGACTATGCTATCCTGGTGGATAATCCCTTCGTGGGCGGCGGCGGCTCTCCAGAGATCTGGGCTCTTGGCCTCCGCAATGCTTTGGTTGGCAGCGTCGATACGGTCGCCGGCGATGTGCTCATCGGCGATGTCGGCCAGGCCGCGATCGAGGAGATCAATCGCATCCCCGCGAGTTCCACGGGTCCTCTCAACTACGGCTGGAATCGGCGCGAGGGATCGCAGCCCTATCTCGGCGGCGCCGACGATCCGTCATTCCTTCTGCTGGTCACGGAATATCCCCACGGGCCGGGCCCGTTCTCTGGAAACTCGGTAACCGGCGGCATCCTCTATCGCGGACCAATCGAGGTTCTGCAGGGCCTCTACATCTTCGGGGATTTCCGCCCGGCACCTAATGTCTGGTCGGTCCCCGCAGCCAGCCTCACGCCCGACGCCATCCTGCCGACCAACTCGCTTACCAACCGGAATACGGCCTTCACGCCCGACGTCGGCCAATTCACCTGCCTCGTCAATTTCGGCACGAACACTGACGGCAGCCTCTACCTCGTCGAATTCTGCACCGGCCAGATCTTTGCCGTGGAGCCTAACCCCCTAAGCCCTCTCAGGCCTCGACCAGCGATGACAGATAATCGCCATAGGGGTTCCTGAAACCGGCCCCCAGCGCCAGCAACTGCTCCGTGGTGATAAAGCCACGCCGCCACGCGACTTCTTCGGGACAGGCAATCTTGTAGGTCTGCCGCGCCTCCAGGGTTTGCACATACTGCGACGCCTGCAGAAGGCTGTCGAACGTACCCGCATCAAGCCACGCCGTCCCTCGCGCCAGCTGCGCTACATGAAGGTCACCGCGATCAAGATAAGCTTGGTTCACCGTTGTTATTTCAACCTCGCCGCGGGGCGAAGGCTTCACGTTGCGCGCAATATCGACCACGTCCCGGTCATAGAAATAAAGCCCGGTTACCGCCCAGCGACTCTTTGGGTGTGCGGGCTTTTCTTCGATCGACAGCGCCCTGCCCTTTGCGTCGATCTCAACCACGCCGAAACGTTCCGGGTCCTGCACCTGGTATGCGAACACCATCGCGCCCTTGTTCAGCTTCCCGGCATCCTGCAGCTGCTGAGACATGCCGGCACCATGAAAGATATTGTCGCCCAGCGCCAGCGCACACGGCGCGCCCGACACAAATTTCTCACCGATCAGGAAAGCCTCAGCCAGACCGCGAGGCTCGTCCTGCACTGCATATTCGAACCGCATGCCCCACTTCGCGCCGTCGCCGAGAAGATCGCGATAAAGCGGCAGGGCCTTCGGCGTCGAGATCACCAGAATCTCTCGGATGTCAGCAAGCATCAGCGTCGAGATCGGATAATAGATCATCGGCTTGTCGTAGACAGGCAGAAGCTGCTTCGAGATCGCTTGCGTGATCGGATAAAGACGCGTGCCGTGCCCTCCGGCGAGAATAATGCCTCTCATCTCGTTTGTCCCGTCATTGTGATCTTCTCGTTTGAGCGCGGAAGCGCGACGTTGAGCGGCTTGCGTCTCAAGCCTTCACCACCGGCGCCAGACCCAGGCGTTCGCCCCCATAAACACTCTTGCGCAACGGCTCCCACCACGAAGGATTCTGAAGATACCACGACACCGTCTTGCGTAGACCCGACTCGAAATTCTCCTCGGCTCGCCATCCGAGTTCGCTTTCGAGCTTTGATGCGTCGATCGCATAGCGATGATCATGCCCGGGGCGGTCCGTGACAAATTTCACCAGCTTGCGCCGGTCTGCTGGGCCGGCCAGCTCGTCCACCAGATCACACACACGATAGACCACATCGAGGTTGGTCCGCTCATTGCGGCCGCCGACATTGTATTTCTCTCCCACGCGCCCTCGTTGGAGGATCAGATGCAAGGCCTTGGCGTGATCCTCGACGTAGAGCCAGTCACGAACATTCGAGCCATCGCCGTACACCGGCAGCGGCTTTCCTTCGAGCGCGTTCAGAATAATCAGCGGGATCAGCTTTTCCGGGAAATGATACGGTCCGTAATTGTTCGAACAGTTAGAAATCACGACCGGCAGGCCATAAGTCCGCTGCCAGGCAATCGCAAGATGATCGGACGCTGCTTTCGAAGCAGAATACGGAGACGACGGGTCATAGGCGGTCGTTTCCGTGAACAACCCGTCAGGACCAAGAGAGCCATAGACTTCGTCTGTCGATACATGAAGAAAGCGGAAGGCTTCCTTGCGTTGCGCTGGCAGCGCAGACCAATATCCTCGCGCCGCCTCCAGCATCGCATGCGTGCCCACGACATTCGTGCGCACGAACTCAGCCGAGCCCGAAATCGAGCGGTCCACATGGCTTTCCGCAGCCAAATGCATCACGGCGTCCGGCAGCACCTCGCGAAAGACATTCTCGACCGCACCAAAGTTGCAGATGTCCTCCTTCACCAGCCGATAATTCGGCTTGGATGCGACAGGAGAAAGTGAATCGAGATTGGCGGCATAGGTCAGCTTGTCGACTACGGTCACATTCGCATCGCGACCAACCAGCAGCCGCACAACCGCCGACCCGATGAAGCCTGCCCCACCTGTTACCAGGACTTTCATACCATCGCCTCACGCATCAATCGCTCACGACTCATATCTGAAGGACGAATCCAAATCGGCTAGTTTCGGCATTCGCCGGTCTTTGTCCGACATAACCGCCTCGGCGGGGCTCACCGGCCAGGCAATTCCAAGATCGGCGTCGTCGAACCTGATGCCGCTATCGCATTCCGGCGAGTAGTAGTCGGATACCTTGTACTGCAGCTCGGTGTTTGGCTCGAGCGTGCAGAAGCCGTGAGCGAACCCGACAGGGACGTAGAGTTGTTTTCCATTGTCGGCGGAAAGCTCGACCGCGACGTGCTTTCCGTACCAAGGCGAGCCAACGCGGATATCAACCGCCACATCGAGCAACCGTCCGCGCGTGCATCGAACCAGCTTCGCCTGAGCATGAGGAGGCTTCTGAAAATGGAGGCCCCGGATCACGCCGACCTCGGCAGACAATGAATGATTGTCCTGGACGAAATCATCGCGAATTCCGCCCTGCTTGTAAGTTTCGGTCTTGTACGACTCGACGAACCACCCCCGCTCATCGCCATGGCGGCGGGGCGACACAAGCACCACGTTCGGGATCTGCATAGTCTCAAACAAGATCCAAACCCTCACTGACCAACGGCAGGACTGAAACGCTGTGGCCCCAGCAGAGCGCCCAAGTCAACGTCCCTAGCGAAATCGCATTTGGCCCTACGGCTGGCCCTTGAACTCCTGCGACCGCATAAACGCCCTCACAAGCACCGGCCGGCCGTTGCTGCTATTAAGAAACTCAAGATTGCTCGACTCCCCGCCCGCATCAGGCTCGCGCGCCAGCGCCACACGATAGAGCGCCTTCACGTAGATCTCGTCGCTCGACTGCAGGTCGGCTGCTCCGTCTATCCGATCGGCCTCCAGCATCGCAAAAGCGTCACTCAGCTCGTTCGCCGGCCCTTCGCCGAGAAATCCCGCCGTCTTCAGCTGACCCCCGATATCTGCCGGACACGCCGCTCCTGTCATGTTCACGCAGAAGCGCTGCACAAGGTCAGCGTTCCGCCCCAGCCCGACAATTTCGGTCGCGTTCTTCGAATACTCTTTCAGCGCCGCGCCGGTGGCGGGTTTCGTATCAGCCAGCGGCAGCGCCGGATCGCCGCCGCATCCACTCAGCACCACCGCGGCAATCCTAGCCGCCATCCGTCCACGTTTCATTCGCGCACTCCGAGCCAGCAACATTCGCCACAGCTATGCGCTCAATAACTTCGGTGTATTGCTGCCACAAGACGACACACCGCCAATTGTTACAGCCCCAAAACATAGTGCAGTCTATCGACGTTGCGACTGTATTCGGCGTAAGATTCGCTACCTGTGAGGAGCGGACACATGAAAGCGCTGGTCGTCGGCGGGTTAAGCGGACAGATCGCCCGCGTACTCGCAGCTCTCGACGGCCCCGAATTCGGGATCGACGTGCGCGGACGGCCTCAGCTTGATCTGGCCTCACCCGCCACCCTGTCCGCCGCTATCAGCGATGCAAAGCCAGACGTGGTGATCTGCAGCGGCGCCTATACCTCCGTTGACCAGGCCGAGAAGGAGCCCGAGCTCGCACGCGCCATCAACGCCGATGGTCCGGCAGCCCTCGCGAAAGCGTGCGCCGCCGCCGGCATCCCCATCGTGCATCTGTCGACCGACTATGTTTTCGACGGTGCCAAGACGTCGCCCTATATCGAGACCGACCCGACAGCGCCGCAGGGCGTTTATGGCGCAACCAAACTCGCCGGCGAAACAGCCGTCGCTGAATCCGGCGCGCGCCATGTCATCCTGCGCGTGTCGTGGGTGCATGCGCCTAAAGGACAGAACTTCGTCCGCACTATGTTGCGTCTCGCCGGGTCGCGTGAGCGCATCGGCGTTGTGGCCGACCAGATCGGCCGCCCGACATACGCCCCTCACCTCGCCATTGCCCTTCGGGATATCGTTGCAACCCTCGTGCTCGATGCTTCCGCACCAACAGGCGTCTTCCACCTCAGCGGTTCGGGCGAGCCCTGTTCCTGGCGCCAGTTCGCCGAGACTATTTTCTCGGCGTCGCAAGTCCGTGGCGGTCCCGTCGCGATCGCAGACCCAATCCCGACCTCCGCCTATCCGACACCGGCAAAACGCCCGGCGAACTCCATGCTCGATTGCAAGCGCATTGCCGACGCCTACGGCCTCATCATGCCGCACTGGAAACAGGGCGTGGAAGAATGCGTTGAGGCGATCAGCGCCGACGGTTGGCAGGTCGGTTAAACTCTCCGGCTCCGATCAGGCGATGTCGCCAATTCCATCGCCGTGGACCAGAAATAGGCATCGAAAGCAGATTCGGAATTGTCGCGCTGCGACACGGAATTCGACTGGACTGCTTCGCGACGTGGAGCGGTGGTGATCGTCCCTGAAGAGGAGACGATCAATGACCAGACGACATCCCAGGCCTTCATCGCGTAGCAGGCGACCTACGCAAGAGGGCCAGTTTCTCGATGTGCTAAGCTTTGCCGAAATGGTTCGTCGCAGGCGGCGGCGCGGCCCTGGCGGAGCGGGGCCTGCTCCTACGCCGCGTCCATCGCACCCCGGCCCGCGGCTACGGATGGATTTGCCAACGCCGAGCGCCACCGGCTTCGCCTCTGTTTCCTTGTCGTCCGCCCGCGAGTTGGAGGACGCGTGATGGAATCGCAACACCGCCAAGAGACACGCACGCGCAAGCGCGCGCTAAAGCTTGAGAATACCCCAGCTGGGTCCGCGCACCCCGCGCCCCTTACCCCGCCGCTGCCAACAACGTCCGGCTGGCATGAGCTGACCGAGGAGCAATATCACTCCGATCCCTGCCCTTGCCCTTCACTGTCATCGCATGTGGCCATGACCATCATCGGCAAATCGCTGATGCATGCCTGGCGTTCGCATCCCAAGTCGCCTGTCTTCGAGCCTTCCATTCTGGGATCATCCGCCGATCGCGGCAGCGCCGCACATGCTCTCCTGTTCGGTGGCAATGCGATCGAAGCTATCGCGGCAGATGATTTCCGCACGGCGGCCGCAAGGGATGCGCGGGATCGAGCGCGCACAATGGGCCGCATCCCGATTCTGTCGAAGGAAATGGAGGGCTTGTCGGCGATGATGGGGCCGGCCCGCCAGCGCTTCCATGATCTCCATGGCGGCGCATTCCTTTGCGAGCAAAGCGCTGTATGGCGCGACGCTCATTTAGAAGGCTGGCGGCGAGCGAGGATCGATACGGTGTCCACGACGCGCGATCTGATTGTGGACTACAAGACCACGGAAGCCGCGGTTGATGCTCTCTCCTGCGAACGCCGTATCGCCGACATGGGTCTGCAAATCCAGGCCGCCGCTTATGTCGGGGCTGTTGAGGCGCTTCATCCTGAGCTGATGGGACGCGTGCGGTTCGTTTTCCAATGGCAGGAGCAGAAGGCGCCTTACGCGCTCTCCCCGCCCATCGAGATGTCCGAGGCGTTCCTGAGCCTTGGACGCGCACATTGGAAAGCGGCCGGTTTTCTCTGGGACCAGGCGCTCAAGCACGACGCCTTCCCCGGCTACTCGCCTCACCCTTACCTGGCCTGTCCACCGCCCTGGGAGCTCAGCCGTTGGGAGGAGCGCCTGCTCACCGACGCCAACCTGGCGGAGCTGGTGTCATGATGCTCACGGTTGCAGGACACCACCACCCCACAACAACACTTGAGGAGACCAGTCTCAGCCTCCGTCAGCCCGAGCCCGAACGCCCTCTCGGTCGCCGCTTCGTGATCCAGCCCGGGGTGCGTCGGCCCTTCCCTTTGCTGCTGGGCCTTGCTGGCCCCTCAGGGTCGGGCAAGACGTACTCGGCTCTGCGGCTTGCGACCGGCATCGCAAAGGTAGCCGGCGGCGACATTGTCGTCATCGATACCGAGAATCGGCGTGCTCAGCACTACGCGGATCTGTTCGCCTTCCAGCATATCGACTTCGCACCACCTTACGGACCGATGGACTATCTTGCCGCCATCCAGACCGCGGAGCGGATCCAGCCTGCAGTCATCGTCATCGATTCGCTCTCGCACGAGCACGATGGAGAGGGCGGCACGCTCGACTGCGTAACGGCAGAGCTTGAACGTCTGGCAGGAGCGGACACAGGCCTGCAGCAAAAACTGGCGGCCGCGGCCTGGCGAAAGCCGAAAGCGGCCCGCCGTGCTTTTCTCTCCGGCCTCCTGCGCCTAAGCCCTCATGTCATCGTATGTATCCGGGCGAACGAGCGTGTCCGTCATCAGATAATTTGAGACCTGTTGCTGCCTGATGTTCAGGAGGTTCGGCTCATCTGGTTTGAGTTAAGCAGCGGCTCTGGCGTGGTGCAAGCGCCGTAGTTTCATGGTCTTCCTTTTCGTCTTCTCACGTTCAAGCAGGAT
>CANJIL010000031.1 GCA_947474455.1 Hyphomonadaceae bacterium
CCAGCTCCATGCGACTAGCTTCTGGCGACGTGGTTATCCTCGGCGGTAAGTCCCGCCGCGCCTATCACGGCGTTGACCGCATCTATCCGGACAGCTCCACCCTCATCCCCGGAGGAGGGCGCATTAGTCTCACGCTCCGCCGTGTAACCCGGCCTGACGCACAAATACATGGCGCCCGGACCTGACGACCAGGCGCGCGATATCTTTGTTCCGTTAATTCACGAGGTCAGGTCGCGCGCGCGTCTGTTTCATCCCAGTGCAGATTCAGCACAGGCGAGGCATGCCGGGGGTCGGCGTCTTTCTCGTTGAGGATGCGGCCGAGCGGGTGCTTGCCGATTTTCCGGCGCAGCTCGTCATCGGGCGTTTCCTGGCCCATGCGATAAACGCGGTTCTTCGGATCGCGCTCGTCGATGATGAGGACATCCGCTTCCCCGCGGAAATACGCCCCTTTGGCGAGTCCGTTCTGGTCGATGTGGAACACGACCACGGCTTTCTTCCGGCGGGATTCAAAAGGCCACATGTCTTAGAGCCCCTGCGAAACTTGATCTGGAACAGCCCAGCGCTGCCAGCACTAACCAACGGCCCATCGCGAACCGTGTTCCATACGTAACAAAAATCCTGCCAGACTGGCGCTGCAACGCAATGGTCATCCGCCTGCGCGAAAACGCCCGACCTGGGTTAAGCGGCGGTTAAACACCGCCCGGGCATGATTTCCGCCATGACTATTTCGTCGGCCATGTTCAGTGCGCTGTTCTCCAGCTCCGGCAGCACGGGGTCGGTCGATTTCTCGTTCCTGACGAAGTCATCGACATCGGGAACTGCCTCCACCGCGAATATCGGATCGGTGAAATCCGCTCTTGTCAGCGCCGAGAAGAACAAGGCGAAGCAGCTCGCCCAGGTGGCGAAAGATCCGCAGATCCAGAAAGACCTCGCTCGCTACGAGAAGGTCGTGAAGAGCGCCAGGACGATCGACGACGTCCTCAACGATCCCGTCGCCCGCACCGTCCTCATGACCGCAAACGGCCTTAAGGCCGATATCAACAACATCGCCCTCGCCAAAAAGGGGATGACGTCAGATCCCACCGACGCCAAATCCGTGGCTGCCAAGATGTCATCGATCAACGGCGCCTGGCTCGGCTTCGCCAGGGCCTACAATCTCTCCGAATACGGCCTCGACGCCCTGTCCCCGCGCCAGGACGGCGCCGCGGGCAGGTGGCGCATCGCATTCGAACGCGAAGGCGAACCGATCGAGGCGATGCTCGAGATCAGGAAGGTCAGGGGCGGAGGATACCAGGCTCAAGTCGACGGCGTCACTGTTCCGGTGACCGTCAATGGCAGTTCCGTCTCTCTCAATCTGCTCTGGCGAGACAGCGCCGACGAACTGCGCACCAGCAGCCTCGCAGGCGCGCTCGGCAAGGACGGACTGACCGGCACGCTGACCAACGATGGCGAGACCTCGAAGTCAGACTGGAGCGCGGCCCCTTACTTCAAGGACGCGATCAAGAATGTCAGCCAGAACTACATCGCCGAAAAACGCCTCGACATGCTCGACCAGCAGATGCCGGGTCTCGGCTCGGCTGTCCTGTTCAAGGATATGGCCAAGGATCTCGAGGACGCGGTCGATATTCTCGGATCGCCCCTTGGCCGCGAGATCATCACCACCGCCTTCAACATCCCCAAGCAGATCGCCGTTCAGTCGATGTCAGCTCAGGTCAAGGCGATCACCCAGCGGATGGACCCGGCCAAGCTTCAGAACGGTCATTTCGTCGACCAGATTGCGCAGCGCTATCTGATCATGCTCAATGGCGGATCCGGCGGTCTCACCGCCTGAGGCTTACGTTGCGTTTTGCTCGCCCGACGGGTGTTCGTCGTTGGCGCCGGACGCGCGCCGTGACACGGCCGAGCATCGAAATTTCCACGAACGGAAACCTGCCATGCGCAGGATGGGGGCAGTTGGTATTGGCATTGCGGTCTTGGCCGCTGCTGTTGCTTTGGGGTCAGCGCCCGCCTTCGCGCAGTCCTGTCAGCCCCAGCGCACGATCCAGCTTGGGTCGGGCGACCGGATCGGCGCCCTCACGCCTGGCTATCGCGTTGCTCCCCTGCAGGATCGCGAAGTAATCCTGACCTTCGATGACGGTCCCAATCCGGAAACCACGCCGCGCATTCTCGATCTCCTGAAGGCCCGTTGCCTGACCGCCACCTTCTTCGCCATCGGCGGGTCAGCCGCGAAGCATCCCGAACTGGTCCGCAGGGAGCTGGCCGAAGGCCACACCGTGGGCGGCCATACCATTTCGCACCAGGATCTGACGACGCTGACGATGTCGGAGGCGACCGAGGAAATCACCGACGGCTTCGTCCCGCTGCTTGCAGCCGGCGGCCTCGCCAACCTGTTCCGCTTCCCGCAGCTAAACTCGACGCCGGCGCTGCTCAACTGGCTCGCGCGGCGCGGCATGGCCGCCGTGAGCGCCGACATAGATCCGTGGGATTGGGCGGCCGATCCGCCGCACGAAACGCTGGCGCGGTTGAAGAAGCAGCTCGTCGAACAGCGCCGCGGCGTCATCTTGCTCCACGACGCCCAACCAAATACCGCCGAGTTACTGCCCGACCTGCTGGATTTTCTGGACGGGCAGGGATACCGCGTGGTCGGCCTCGCCGGACCCGGCGCCAGAAGCCCCGACTAGTCCCGCATAGCGAGCACGGAAGTCCTCGGTCACCCTCACGCGACCGCGCGCGTTCACATGGCTCGGGTCGCCGAAGTCAGCGTCTGGCAGCGACCAGATCCTGTTCATCGGCGTAACGCCCATCGCGGGTAGCCCGCCCATGAACTGCGCCGTCGTGTCCAGCAGCCCGCGTGGCAGCTTGGTGCTCGCCGTCTCGGTGAGCGGCAGCATGTAGAACAGCACGTTAAAGCCATGCTTCCGGCCGAGCGCCGTGACCGCTTCAGTCGCGCGGTAATTCATCTGCGGAACCTGTTGCTTCGCGTCGTACAACTTTTCATCCGGCAATTCGGAGCTTCCCTGCGCCGTGCCGTAGAAGCGGTCGCCGCCATCCGCGAGGAAGCTGACGCGCTCCTTCTCGTTCATCACGAAGTTGCCGGCCCCGTGCGCCGGAGCCGCTAGAACGTTGCGCAGGGCGGGCCGCATGAGCGTCACATCCGTCAGCGACAGCTCTGTTCCCACCAGTGACACGGCCTTGTAAATTGCCTGCCGCGCCAGCCTGTCTTCCCACTCACTCGCCATGTCGTAGACATGGGACGCGCGTGGCCCCTTGAAAACGTCATAGTTGGCCGACCGCACCATCAGCGAGCCCTCACCCAGGACATGCATCGCGCCGTACGCCATTGCGACGGTCTTTGGCCTGACGCCGCAGTCAACCAGCCGATCCAGCACGCCCCAGCCCGCGAAAACGCCGGCGCCGCCCAGCGCGAATTTCTCCGTGTCGATCCCACTTGCACGCAAGGTCTGGACAGAAATGCCCGCCACTGCCCGACTATCGCCGATGATCAGAAGTTCTGGCGCAGCTTTCCGCGCGCAAGCCTGCTGGATGTGGTCCTCGAAGGCTTCCGCCATGCCGAATTCGGGGGGCGTGTGAATTATCGCTTCCGGCAATACGCTCGCAATTGCGGCGCTTAGCACGATGCCGCCGGCCATCGCGCCCAGGAACAGCCGCGCGCCGCGTTTGGCTTCGTCGCGGGGAGCGCCAGCGCCGGGAGCATCAGAACTGGAAGTAGAGGAACTCATTCTGCGCTCCAATGAACATGAGTCCGACAAATCCGACGACGCCCGCAAGAACCCCGCCGCAGGCAATCACAAGCCGCCTGTTTTCCGTCAGCAGCTTCTCGGCTTGTTTCACCACCCACATCGAATTGGGTAGTAGCGCCGCCGCCAGCGCCGCAATCACCGGCGAGCCAACGCCCCACAACCGCGCATCCGCCAGATAGTTCAGCAACACGCCCGGATCGGCGCCGTTCATCCCCACCATGCCGCCCAGCATGTCGCCTGCGCCCGTCACTGTCGTCGCGCGGAAGAACACCCACGCCACGATCACCGCCATGAGCGTCAGCGCCCAGCCGGCAAATGGCGCGGCCGTCTTGCCGACAAAGCTCTGCAGCTTGAACCCGGCCTGCGACCACAGGTGCGCCACAACCAGATAGGCGCCATGCAGCGCGCCCCACACCACGAACAGCCAGCTCGCCCCGTGCCAAAGCCCGCCCAGCAGCATGGTCAGGAACAGGTTGCGATAGCGCGAGAAGTCGCCGTGGCGATTCCCGCCCAGCGGAATGTAGAGATAGTCCCGCAGGAAGCGCGACAGCGTCATGTGCCAGCGCCGCCAGAACTCCACGATCGAGCTCGAGCGATAGGGCGAATCGAAGTTGATCGGCAGCACGATGCCGAACATCAGCCCGAGCCCCACCGCCATGTCCGAATAGCCCGAGAAATCGAAATAGATCTGCAGCGTGTAGGCCAGCGATCCGCCCCACGCCGTGAAAAATTCAGGCGTCACGCCCTGATCCGCCGCGTTGAACACCTCGTTGGCCAGAGGCGCCATCGAATCCGCGAACACCACCTTCTTCCAGAGCCCGATCACGAACAGCAGCACGCCAAGCGTGATCCGCAGCCAGTTGAAGCGAAACGTCTCCGGGTTGGCGAACTGCGGCATCATCTCCTTGTGATGCAGCACGGGACCCGCGATCAGGTGCGGGAAGAACGTCACGAACAGCACATAGCTGGTGAATGACCGCTCCTTCACCTCGCCCTTGTAGCTGTCGACGAGGTAGGCGATCTGCGTGAACGTGTAGAATGAGATCCCGATCGGCAGGATGATGTCCAGCGGGCCCGGCCCGAGCCCGGTCAGCCCGTGCACTGTCCCCATCAAGAAATTCGCGTACTTGAAATACGCCAGCAGTCCCAGGTCGATGGCGATCGCCGCGACGATCCCCAGCCTGCGCTGCGCTTTCGGCCTGTCGCTCTGGAGGAACATCCCGGCGAAATAGTTGAACACGATTGAGCCGAGCAGAAGGAGCGTCACCTCCGGCATCCAGTAGGCGTAGAAGATCAGCGAGGCTGCGATCAGCACGAAGATCGGCAGCCGCCGGTTGACCTTAGCCGCGATGAAGAACGCCGCGAGCGTGATCGGCAGGAAGCCGAAAATGAAGAGATCGGTGTGGAACAGCATTCCTGCTTCCGGCTCAGTGCGTCCGCCCGCGCGAACGGCCGCGGACGCAATTCGCCCGAGGCATTGAGTCAGCTTGGCTGCAATGCATGTGCCAGCGCGGGGGCCCGGATGGTCGGCTGCGCCGCTCGTTTTTCCTGGTTAATCCGCACAGCGCCCAGCGCTCGGCGAGCCCCCGCCGTTCGCGCAAGAGCCGCTCCACCCAGACCGGGATCAGCTCAGGCACAGGCTTGCCCGGGGCCCAGTCCGGGAACCTTGTCCCGTCATTCTCCCCGCCCCCCGATGCGCGGAACCCGAGGGAATTCGAACATCGCACGTGTCTCTGCTGGTTTTCCGGCTCGCTCTGGCGGGAATGACGGCAAAGTTCAGGGACTGCCCCGGGGCGCAGCCCGGAATGCCCGCGCAACTACGTTCAGCAACGCCAGCGATCCCAACCCCTATGCCGACCGCAGAAAATGAGCGCGCACCTCATGGTTAAATGCTTCTAATTCCTATATTCATGTGGCTGGACCGTCAGGATCTCCTGCATGCGCGCTTATCCGCATTCCCGTTCCAGTCCCGGCCCATCCGACCGGGCCAGCTCCAGCGCCTCGTCCTCTGGCGACGCCGGCTGGCGCTGGTTTCCGCGTCTGCGGTCAACGGCGTTGAAGCCCGCCACATTTTCCCTGCTGCATGCTTCAGCGGCGATCACAGTTGCCTGCGCCCTCACCTGGGACTGGCGCATCGCGCCTGCGTAGCCGTGACCGAGCCAGGGGTGCAAAGCGTGGCCTACATGATCCATGAAAGGGCCTGGCGCTTCGGCGCCCGCCGCTATCCCTGGCTCGCCCGGGGGTAGCGCAACCCCCGCGCCTGGTGAAGCGACGGGCTTTCCATCTTCTTACGTTTGTAAATTTATAGCTGGCAGGAAGCCTGCCCGCCGTGCGCAGACCGTGGAGTCGCCGTGCCTAAAGTCCTGTCAGATGCCGATATCGAAACCTTCCGCCAGCGCCTTTGTGACATCGCGGAGCAGAAATTCGCCGCCCATGGCATCGATGGCGTCACGCTGCGCGATCTCGCCAAGGCCATGGGCGTATCGCCGATGACGCCCTATCGCTACTTCAGGGACAAGGACGCGATCCTCGCCGCCGTTCGCAGCCGCGCCTTCAACCGCTTTGCCGAGGCGATGGAAAAGGCGGCCGATGCAATGCGTCGCAAAGGAGGGGGACAGCAAGGCGAAGCCTACATAGACTGGGCGCTGAAGAATCCAGCCGCCTACCGCATGATCTTCGACATCAGCCAGCCAACCTGGCTTGATTATCCCGATCTCGTCATGGCGATGAAACGCGCGCGCGAGACCATGACGTCAGGCTGGAAGGCCCTGCGCGATATCGGCCACTTCGCGGGAGACGTCGACCTGGCAGGCCACATTCACTGGTCCGCGATGCACGGCGCCGTGATGCTGGAACTCACCGGCCTGCTGAAGAAGCCGCTTGACGCGCGCGCGATCGCGCGCCGGACGGTCGCTGCAATCGCGAAGGATCTGAACGTCACGCGGAAAGATTGATTACCAGACAAAGGGGCAACCAACGCCATTTCACGCGTATGGCATATTCGACATCGCCCGCAACGCCGTTTCGCAGCTCGTCAGGTTGGGTGAAACCGGCGCACCAGCAAAACGAATGACGGCGCCGTTGATGAGCGGGGCGTTCGCGCCAGATTGCCAGTATGGATCTCGACCGCATCATTTTCCGTCCCGGCGACGTCAATCTCGCCAGATCCCCGCTCCGCGGCCAGATCGAGGACGAGACATTCGTTCTGGGCGCCTTCAACCCCGGCTTCACACGCCTGCCGAACGGCAACCTTCTCCTGATGGTCCGCGTGGCCGAAGCGCTGAAGCATCCGGTGCAACAGGATCACGTCGCCGCCCTGCGCTGGTCGCACGGCCGGTTCCAGGTCGACCGCCATCCGAAGGACAGGATCGACACGCGCGATCCCCGCGAACTCCGCGTCGCCGGCGGACTTCACCGGACCATCATACTGACCTCGCTCTCATGGCTCCTTCCTGTCGAGCTTTCGCCGGATGGCTCGCGCATCCTCGCCGAACACTATGACCGCGCCATCGCTCCGCGCGCCGCCTATCAGGAGTACGGGGTCGAGGACGCCCGCATCAGCCGTGTCGATGGCCGCTATCTCATGACCACCTGCTCGGTCAGCTCCGAACGTATTTGCACCAGCCTCTACACGTCCGCCAATGCGCTGGACTGGAAGCTCGAAGGCATTGTCCTCGATCACCAGAACAAGGACATGTTGATCTTCGAAGGCAAGGTCGCCGGCCGCTACATGGCGCTCACGCGCCCGGCCGGCGAGATCTATCTCATCCCACCGCCCGGCGCCGATTTTCTTCCCGGCCCGGCGATCCAGCTCGCCCAATCGCCCGATGCTCTGCATTGGAGGCCGCTCGACACAGGCAGCATCCGTCCGCGCAGGGGCTCGAAATCATCCATGAAAGTCGGCGGGGGCGCGCCGCCCATCCTCACGCCACAAGGCTGGCTCGAACTCTATCATGGCGTCGAGGCAGGCGAGGTCGTCGGCGCCTACCGCACATTCTGGGCGCTGCTCGATCGCGACGACCCTTCGAAAGTGCTCCGCCTGGAAGACGAGACGCCACTGCTCGAAGCCAGGCCGCACATAAGCCCGGAACTCGAACCGCACCGCTTCCTGAGGAACATCGTCTTCACGACCGGCATCGTCGAACACGGCGACGACTACCTCGTCGCCTCGGGCGAAGACGACATTGCCTGCCGCCTCACAAGAATTCCAAGATCCCGCTTCGCCTGATGCAAGTCTACTGCTTCATTCCCCCGCCAGCGCTCACCGCCACCATCGCTGCGCGCAGCGTGCGGTCGCCGATGCGCCAGCCGCTCTGAAACAGTTGCGCCACAGCGCCGGCAGGGTGATCCGAGGGAATCTGCGTCACGGCCTGATGCAGGGCAGGGTCAAAGGCTGAGCCCGGCGCGGCGTCGATCGCCGTCACGCCATGGCGCGAGAGAACCGACACCAGCTCCTTCTGCGTCAGCTCGACGCCTTCCAGCGCCGTCCTCACCGCATCCGTCAGGATGCCCCGGCGTTCCGGCGGCGCGCTCTCGACGGCGCGCGCGAGATTGTCTGAAACGTTCAGCAGGTCGCGCGCGAACTTCTCCACCGCATAGAGACGGGCTTCCTCGATCTGTCGAATGGCGCGCTTGCGCACATTTTCGGTTTCGGCCAGCGCGCGCAGCATGTGGTTCTTGAGTTGGTCGCGCTCGTTCTCGAGCGCGGCGACCTGCTCGGCTAGAACATTCACCGCGTTCGCGCCCGGATCCGAGCCACGCGGATCCCCCACGGCCTCGTCCATGGCTTCATTCTCCGCCGCGAGGATGGCGTCGTCGTCCGGTCCGCCTGCGCCGGCATTATCGTTCATCACGCTCTACTCTCTCTTTGCTGCGGCCGGGCCGCCCAGAAGGCGTCCGACAACCTGCGCGGTATAATCCACCATCGGGATAACGCGGGCATAATTCAGCCGCGTCGGTCCGATCACGCCCAGCGCCCCTACAATCTTGCGCTCGGCGTTCATATAGGGGGCGACGATCATCGCCGAGCCCGAAAGCGAGAATAACGGGTTTTCTGCGCCGATGAACAGCCGCACGCCCTCGGCCTCGCGCGCGGTGTCGAGCACATTGAGCAGATTCTCCGACCGCTCGAGCTCCGCGAAAAGATTGCGCACGCGGTTCAGGTCGTCTGCGGCGCTGGTGTCCTCGAGCAGGTTGGCGCGCCCGCGCACGATCAGCGACCGCCCGCGCACCGGATCTTCGCCCGACCACTGCGCCAGCCCGTCCTCGACCAACTTCGCCGCTGTCTGGTCGATAAGCGCCTTGCGCGAACGCACTTCGTCCAGCACGGCCTCGCGCGCCTCGGCCAGCGTTCGGCCCTTCATGCGCGCGTTGAGATAGTTCCCCGCCTCGATCAGCGATGACGCCGGAAGGCCGGCGGGCAGGGCGAGGACCCGGTTCTCGACCTCGCCGCTCTCGGCCACGATCACGGCCAGCGCCTGTTCGGACGAGATCCGCACGAACTCGATATGCCGGATCGGCGCATCCGCCGCCGGTGTCGAAACCAGCCCGGCGCCGCCGACCAGGCCCGACAGAAGCTCGGAAGCTTCCGCCAGCACATTCTCCATCCGGCGTCCGGAACCCGCAAGACGGCTCTCGATCGCCCGCTTGTCGTCCTCCCCCGGTTCGCCCAGCTGCATCAGGGAATCAACGAACATGCGCAGCCCCACATGCGTGGGAACCCGCCCGGCGGACGTATGCGGACTGTCGATCAGCCCCATCTCGGCGAGGTCCGACATGATGTTCCGGATCGACGCCGGCGACAGCTGAACGCCCCTGCTGCGCGAGATCGTCCGCGATCCCACGGGCTCGCCGGTATCGAGATAGGATTGCACGATCTCCCGGAAGATGTCGCGCGAACGCCTGTCCATGGCCGCGAATGCGGTCGTGGCGGGATTCGGTCCGGAAGGGGTGCGAGGGGCCGTCGTCATTGCGGGGGGGAAGTTATGGGTCCGCCCCCTCAGGTTCAACCCGCCTGATGTGGCGGTTTTGCCGGAAAAGGCGATGGTCAGCCAGCTTGCGGGCGGCTTCGGGTAGGGCCAAGGTCGAGCACTGCGACCTCGCAGGGGCAAAGCAATGAACAGGTTTCAGCGGATCGGCATCATCAGTGCGGCGGCGCTTGCCTTCGCCGCCCCGGCATTTGCCTGTTCGATTATGCCCCCTCCGCCCCCGCCCCCAGCGGCGGCCGGCACACCGCAGGCGGAGGTCGATGCGCTGGCGATGGCATGGGCGAAGGCGCATGGGCTAAAGTATGCTGAGGAGCTGCGCGACTGGGCCATGCGGCGCCAGAGCGGCCTGTTCGACGACGCAGGGAGCCTCGTCCTTATGCGCTATGACCGCGAGGATATAGCAAATGATGAGAAGATTGCCATCCTCAAGCCTCTCCGATGGCTGAAGGGCAGCGGCGCCTCCGCCGAACTCAAGCTGGGATCGAGTATGCCGCCGCCATTCGGGCAGATGATCGGGCACGACGCGTTTTACGGAAGGCCGGGCGATGTGTTCCTGGTCTACCTGTCGGGCGACAGGGTGAGCACACCGGACGTCATGGAAGCCTATTCGCTCGACCGCATCATCGAGCCCCGCACGATCGCCGCGCTTACGAAGGGACCGCAGTAGGAACCTCGCCACGGGTCTGCTACCAGCCGCGCAGACACGAGTTAAGAGGTTTCCATGCGTCCGTCCGGCCGTTCGCCTACTCAGCTTCGCCCCATTTCGCTGGAGCCGGGGGTCACCCGCTACGCCGAAGGCTCGTGTATTGCGAAATTTGGCCACACCCATGTCCTCTGTACGGCATCCTGGGCAGGCGAGGTTCCGCGCTGGAAGAAGGGCAAGGGCGAGGGCTGGGTCACCGGCGAATATGGCATGCTCCCCCGCGCCACGCACACGCGCGGCCGGCGCGAGGCGACGGAAGGAAAACAGTCTGGCCGCACCCAGGAAATCCAGCGCCTGATCGGCCGCGCGCTTCGCTCTGTGACCGATCTGAAAGCGCTCGGCGAAAACACCATCACGCTCGATTGCGACGTGCTGCAGGCTGATGGCGGCACGCGCACCGCTGCGATCACCGGCGCCTATATCGCCCTAGCCATCGCCTGCCGTTATCTGAGGGAAGAGGGCGTCATCACGACTGATCCGCTGAGCGCCCAGGTCGCCGCCGTCTCGTGCGGCGTCTACAACGACGTCCCCGTCCTTGATCTCGACTATCCCGAGGATTCAGCTGCGCAGGTAGACGCAAATTTCGTCATGGCCTCCGGCGGGAGGCTGATCGAAATCCAGGGTACAGGCGAAAAGCGCGCTTTCTCCCGCGCAGAATTCAATGCGCTGATGGACCTTGCAGATTCAGGCTGCGAGCAGCTGTTCGCCGCACAGCGCAAGGCGCTGGGACTCTAGGGGGCGCTGATGGCCGCGAAGAAACGCCCGAAAAAAAGGGGGAGGGTCGACATCAAGTCGCGCCGTGTCGCCTACAAGGGCCGTTACAGGATCGAGGAAATCGTCTTCGATTTCGATCGAACCGCCGCGAAGGGCCGCCTGACGGACGTAAAGCGCGAGATCTTCGAACGCGGCGACAGCGCCGCCGCCCTGATCCACGACATAGAACGCGACGTGATCGTGCTGGCTGAACAGTTCCGCATCGCCACCCATGGCAAGGGCCCTGGCTATCTCATCGAGGCCATGGCCGGCTCGGTGGAGGAAGGCGAAGATCCCGAGGCCTGCATTCGCCGCGAAATGATGGAGGAAGTCGGCTACCGCGCCGGCGAGCTCACCCTCATCGCCAACGGCTACGTCTCGCCCGGCTCAAGCTCGGAACGGATCTTCCTCTATTACGCGCCGGTCAAAACCGCGGACCTCATCGATCCGAAAGCCTCCGGCATCGCAGCTGAGAAGGAAGACGTGAAACGCGTCGAATTCACCCGCGAGGATTTCCTGGCACGCATCGACAAGGCCAAGTTCGCCGATGCCAAGGTCATGACTTTGGGGCTCTGGCTGAAGTCGCAACCCAAACAGGGCAAGCCGAACAAGCCGCGCGCAAAACGCTGACTATTCGGCGGCGACCGCCCGACCCTCGTCGTCATCGCTCTGCGCCGCCTCGTCCGCGTCCCACACCAGAATGTCGCCAGGTTGGCAGCCGAGTTCGCGGCACAGCGCCTCGAGCGTCGAGAAGCGGATCGCCTTGGCCTTTCCGGTCTTCAGGATCGACAGGTTTGCAAGCGTGATTCCGACGCGATCACCCAGCTCGGTGAGCGACATGCGCCGGTCCAGCAGGACCCGATCGAGGGTGACACGGATCGCCATTGGCGCCGGGGTCGTCCTTTGCTCGCGCCGGCGGCTTATCCGCCGGCTTGTCTCAAAACGCTGTCCAGGGCCGCGTTTCGCCCATAACCCAACCCGTAAGATTAAACTTCCATGACCTGCAATGACTGAACCATCACATGAATGTGGGGGGTCAGATCGTCATCTTCTGCTCCTCGCGCCTCGCGGCGCCTTCGCCGAACACCTGCGCCAGCGCCAGCAGGGTCATAACAGCAAACCAGACCGGCCAGTTGATGTTGGGGAACCCGAACGCCATGCCTTCCCCGCCCGGCGAAAAGACGCCGAACGCCAGGCTCACGATCGTGGCGATGAACATGCCCGAAGCCTCCATCACCGCCAGCACGATACCGATCGCGGCAAAGCGCTTGGCGTTCTCCGGCACGAACAGGTCGCGCGCCACCACCCAGGCGACGTCCACCGCCAGCTTCAGGAATGACGAGATCGACCCGCGGCCGCTCGCGCGCATCAACATAGGTGATTGGGCTCCAATCCGACCCCGGCCAATATTTCCGCCAGTCCGGCGCCAGCTTATCCGCACTCCGGCTTGCCACTCGCCAACTTGTCTGGCGGGATGGATACGGACCATATCGAAAATCAATAAGCCCGTCCACCCGGGCAGGCGAAAGGACGCAGCCGCATGAACGCTCGCCGCAAGCTTCCGCCCGGCCGCCTCATCGCGGCCACGCACAATCCGGGCAAGGTGAAGGAGTTGGGAGAGCTTCTGGGCAAGGCGGGTTTCACCGCTGTTTCGGCCCACCAGCTGGGCCTGCCCGAACCCGACGAGACTGCCGACACGTTCGTCGGCAATGCGGAACTCAAGGCGCTGGCGGCCGCGAAGGCCTCGGGCGAACCTGCGCTGGCGGACGATTCAGGCCTCGCCTGCGACGGCCTCTCGGGCGCCCCTGGCATCTATTCAGCGCGTTGGGCCGGTCCGAACAAAGACTTCCGCGCGGCGATGCAGAAGGTCGAGGATGGCCTCAAGGTCGAAACCTCCGCCGACGGAGAAGTCGACAGGCGCGCCAGTTTCGTTTGCGTCCTCGCGCTGGCCTGGCCGGACGGCCACACCGAAAGCTTCGAGGGGATCGTCCGTGGCCAGCTTGTCTTCCCGCCACGCGGCGATCGGGGCTTCGGTTATGATCCCATCTTCGTTCCCGAGGGCGAGACTGAAACCTTCGGCGAGATGGATCCCGCGAAAAAGCACGCCATGAGTCATCGTGCTGTCGCCTTCGCCAAGCTTTCTGCTTTCCTTGCGGAATGAGTCCCAATCTCGGGGTTCATGCGCGGACACGAACAGGTAGACCCGGCCTCAACATATCCCTTGGGGGGTGGCGTGTCGAAACTCGCAAGCATGCTGATCGTCGATGACAATCCACGCAAACTCGATTTCTCGAGCCCGCCTTCTCCGCCCATGGCGGTGTCGAGGTTGCGGGCAAGATGAAGCCCTAGTCGCGCCCGGCCGCATCCGCGCGGAGAAGCCGGATCTGGTCGTGCTCGCCGTCTAGTCGAGCGCGCATGTCGCCGTTTTGCACCAGGTCCGCTCGCGCTGCGGCTCGAGGCTGATGACGTCGGTTTTTCAGAATCTCATCGCCAATTCGATCAAGAGCCGCCGCCCGCGACAGTCCGCTGGCGATCAACATCGATGACGCGCAGGAAGCGACCACCCGGCGCATCGCGATCGAGGATAATGGCGAAGGCTTTGATCCCGACTCCTCGGCGGTCACCTTCAATCCGCGGGTGCACGGCGTGCGCGCGGCAGGCAAGGGCGCAGGCATCGGCCTCGCCGCCCGCCGCACCATCATCCCGGGCCATGGCGGTGAAATTCGCACCGACCCCACCTGACGCAATGGCGCGCGGATCGAGTTCGCCATCCCAAACAGATGCCCAGACTGGAGGTCCAAAGAGTTGACGCGCGCGTCTTTTCGGCGTCTGCGATCCGGTCATGTCCGGCTTCGATTCCCAGCGCGGTTTCGGCGTCTACGTCCATTGGCCGTATTGCGCCCGCGTATGCCCGTATTGCGACTTCAATGTCTACGCCGCCAAGGCGCGCGATACCGCGCCGCTGTTGGATGCGATCCTGAACGATCTCGAGGGCTGGCGCGCCCGTACTGGCGAGCGCCGGGCCGATGCCATCTTCCTCGGCGGCGGCACGCCGTCGCTGATGAGCGGCGCACAAGTAGCAAACGTCATCGCAAAGGTGGGGGAGCTCTGGGGTCTCAAGCCTGGCGCCGAGATCACGCTCGAAGCCAATCCCGATGACGCGGCGCGGTTTGCTGACTTTGGCGCCGCAGGCGTCAATCGCCTGTCGCTGGGCCTTCAGTCGCTCGACGACGCCCGCCTGAAATTCCTCGGCCGCACCCATGACGCCGCCGGTGCGCTCGCCGCATTGCAGGAAGCGCGCAGCAAATTCCGCTCTGTCTCTATCGATCTGATCTACGCCCTGCCAAACCAGACCGCCGCAGACTGGCGCAACGAACTCTCCCGCGCCGTCAGGCTCGGCGCCGACCATCTCTCGCTCTACGAACTGTCGATCGAACCCGGCGCCGCTTTCTTCCAGGCCGTGAAACGCAAGAACTGGTCGCCCCTGGAGGATGAACGCGCCGCCGATCTTTACGAGATCACACAGGAGCTCGCGGACGCAGCCGGCTATCCCGCCTACGAAATCTCCAACCACGCCCGCGCGCCCGAGCACCAGTCGGCGCACAACCGCATCTACTGGTCCTCTGGCGACTGGGCCGCCGTTGGCCCCGGCGCGCACGGCCGCCTGACCACCGGCTCGGAACGCTTGGCCATCGTTGCCGCAGAAAAGCCGGGCGAATATCTCCGGCAAGTCGCCGCGAACGGACTTGGCTGGGCCTCCGTCGACGCCCTCGACCCGCTGGCGCAGGCACGCGAGCGCGTATCGATGGGCCTGCGCGTGATCGAAGGATTTGCCGCGTCCGACATCACCGAACTCGGCCTGTCACTCGACGCCGCACGCCTGACCGACTTCGCCGCCGCCGGCCTTCTCACAGATGTAAAAGGCCGCATCGCCCTCACACGAAGCGGCCGTCTGATGGCCGATCGGATTGCGGCCGAAATCTCGCCCTAGCCGGCTTTGCTAGCTTCCCGCCGCAAATGCCTGGATCGGCGGGGAAATGATCTTCACGCCGCCCTGGTTCTGCAGCTGCATGATGGCCAGCGCACGCTCGACGCTGCCGTCCGCCTGGAAGCGGAACAGGCCGTTGACGCCGCTCCATCCCTGCGGCCGCTGGATCATCGCCGCATCGAGGCGATTGTTGGCCGCCAGCGTCGCCGCCAGCGCGCCGGCGTCATAGCCGAAGCTCGCCAGGCGCGGTGCAGCTTCGCCATAGATCGCCTGATAGCGCTTCTCGAAATCGGCCAGCCCGGCCGGATCGGGCGCCGGGAAGGCCCCGCCATAGAGCGAAGGCTCGCGCCAGACGTCTGAATCATTCCACTGGCCCGTGCCGATGAAGCGAACCTCGCGCGGGGTGACATTGGCGATGGCGCGCAGCAGAGATCCCACCGAACGCAGCTGCACGCCCGCCTCCGGGATCAGCACGGCCACCTTGCCCGGATTGGCGGTGTTCTCGGCCTCGATCACGCTCGCCGTGCGGCGCGCCTGTTCCTGCGGCGACGTGTTGCCGGGCGTATAGTATTCAACACTTACGACCTGTCCGCCGCGCTCAGCGACTTCCTGACGCAGCGCCTGTTCGATCGTGTGCCCGTTAGCGCTATCCGGGCCGAGCATCGCGAAGCGCGTGACGCCATCCCTCGCCGCCCATTCTACGATGCGCTCCACCTCGCTGTAAGGCGTGAGCGAGACCAGATAGGCGCCCTGCCCAAACGCTGAAACATCCGTCGAGAACGCCAGCACAGGCGCGCTCACTTCCGCCGCCTTGGACGCTACCGCCGAGACCTGCTGGGCGAAGACCGGCCCGATGATCGCCACCGCGCCATCCCGTACAGCGTCTTCCGCGACGCCCTGGATCACCTGCGGATCGGCGCTGGTTGCATCCCGCGGCATCAGCACGACGTCGCGCGCCCCAACCTGGAAAAGCGCCATCTGGATCGCGTTGTAGATCCCCTGGCTTTGGCGTCTCACCTCGGCATTGGTCGAGTTGAACGGCAGCAGCACGGCGATGCGCTTGAGGTTCTGGGCCGCGCTGCTTGCGATATGGCGTGGAATATAGGCGTTGCGGCTGCCGGCATACCGTTCCGAGACCGTGCCGGATGGCTGCGGCGCCCCCGGGGGAAGAGGACGGCTTGGATCAGGACGCATGCCGCTGCTAGATAGCGGCGCGGTCGGCCGCACCGGACCGCTGGTGCAAGCAGCGAGCGAGGCCAGCGCAACAACCGAAGCAGCGGCAAGTCCGCGGACCCGAGATTTCGATGACATGCGCGACCCCTCCTGAGGATGCGTCTTCAGACCAGGTCCCCAATGAAAGGGACATGAGCGAGCCGGAAGCTAGGCCGCTGGATGATTCCCCACAACATGAAGAAACCGCCTCCTCGCGCCTTTTCCGGATCAATGCCGGGCTCGCGCCCGGGCTCTACGTTGTTTCGACTCCCATAGGCAACCTGCGTGACATCACCCTGCGCGCGCTCGACATTCTTGCGTCCGCCGATGTGGTTTGCGCAGAAGATACGCGGGTCGCCGGCAAGCTTCTGTCCGCTTTCGGAGTCTCCGCGCGATTGCGCCCTTATCATGACCACAACGGCGCGCAGGCGCGTCCGGGACTGCTTAGCCAATTGCAGGCCGGCGCCCGCATCGTCCTGATGTCAGACGCCGGCACGCCCCTGATTTCCGATCCCGGCTACAAGCTCGTGCGCGAAGCCGCCGAGCGCGGCATCCCCATCTTCGCCATCCCCGGCGCCTCCGCGCC
This sequence comes from Hyphomonadaceae bacterium, assembly GCA_947474455.1. Classification (GTDB taxonomy): domain Bacteria; phylum Pseudomonadota; class Alphaproteobacteria; order Caulobacterales; family Hyphomonadaceae; genus UBA7672. The sequence continues at coordinate 16,991 of CANJIL010000031.1, forward strand.
ACTCACAGCGCTTGCATCCTCCGGCCTGCCGACAGATCGCTTCACCTTCGCCGGCTTCCCCCCGCCGAAATCATCGGCCCGCAAGCGTTTCTTCAACGAGATGAAATTGGGGCAAGGAACACTGATCTTTTTCGAAGGCCCCTCGCGTCTCGCGGCAAGCCTCGCTGACATGGCCGAGGTCTTCGGCGCGCGAGAAGCCGCCGTCGCCCGCGAACTGACCAAGAAGTTCGAGGAGACCCGCCGCGGCTTCCTGCCAGACCTTGCCGTGCACTACGCCGAAGCCGGCCCGCCGCGCGGCGAGATCGTCATCCTTGTCGGCCCGCCGGGAGAGCAGGGCGCGCCAGACGCCAGCGCGCTAGACGAGGCCATCCTCGCGGCAGACAACAGCAGGCCGCTCAAGGAGATCGCCTCTGAAATCGCTGAAACTTTCGGTCTCAAGCGTCGCGACGTCTATGAACGCGCGCTGGAGCTGCGTGACTCAAGTGATCGCGTCGCCGGCGATGACGAAGAAGGCTGAGAACATGATCCCCCGCCGCGCGGAAAACGCGGCCGCGTTGTGGCTGCAACTCGAGGGCTACCGCATTCTCGAGCGCCGCGTCTGAGCGGCCGCCGGCGAGATCGACCTGATCGGCGTGAACGGGAACACGCTGGTCTTCATCGAGGCCAAGCCGCGCTCGAATCCGTCACGCCCCAGCTGCGTCAGCGCATCGAACAGGCCGCCCGCATCTGGATCACCGGCCGCCACAAGCTCCAGACGCATCTTTGGCGCTTCGATATTGTGCTGTTGGCCTCGGGCCGCCTGCTGCGCCATATGCGCGACGCGTTGCGAGGGAAACTAGAGCGATCGAGCAGCTGAAGCTGCTGCGGGCATCCCCTTCCACCTGTGGGGAGGCGCGTATTGCGGCGCGATTGCTTGATAGGCTTGCCCTAAGCGCCGTACTCGCGGCGAAGAAGCGGCGCTGCAGTCCTCCCAAGCGCCCGGGGCATCCTTCATGAGCCGTTAAGGTCGCTCGCCTCACTTCGCATTCGCATCACCCATGAGACACCTCAAGCGTGACCTGAAGTAACAGAACGGAGCCGAGCAATGCTGGACTTAGGCAAGAGAGATTTGAGCTACCACCACGGCGAGATCGCGCGATTGAAAGAGACCATCACCGCCTCCAGACCGAACTCAAGCCGCACGAACGCCATGCGTGCAATGCTCAAGTATCACGAAGACCGCATCGGCCGCCCCGACGGCATCGCTCGATCGGCTCTTACGACGTACTGAGGAGAGGGTCAGGTTGCGGCCAACCCCGGTTAATGACCTGACATTTTCTGAAAGGGCGGCAACTCGCCCATCCCGTCCGTTCGTAACCTAACGGCTGCACTGCCGCCGTGAGCTCGCCGATCTCGCCCCTGGCTACGGCGCGGGCCATTGTGTTGGCATGTTGGATTGGTCCGAATGCCCTGCAACCGTGCGCATTGAAGGCAAGGTAAGCGTCACGCTGCTCTTTAAGAACGCGCGTGTCCCGGTCGAAAGCTCTCTTCGAAAGTCTTGAGGGCGGCGCGCGACTGATCAATTCTTAGAATGGTTTCGTGGGGTTACGCGCGATCAAGTCACACCGGTGCTTGAATTCGAGCAACAAAGTCTCGAGCCGGCATGAGGCGCTCTGCAGTGAAGATCTTATAACGCGCACACGCTCTCACCTCGCGATACTCGAGCAGGCGGCGTCCGGCCTGACGTCTCATCCATACGGGAACGGGATCCATTGATCGGGGGACGCCGGCCCCGCTGCGTCGTTTTCTTTTCGCTCACCGGGGCAGCACAGCCTGTGAAATGGGACGGCGATCATTGCGGGATGGCGGCCTGCTGGAGCGCGCTCAGGCTGCTGGATTTGGCGCGATCATCACGACAGATCAAAACCTCCGCCATCGGCAAAACTTGACTGGTCGACCGGCTATAGTCGTTCTGATGACGACGAGCTGGCGGGTCATCCGCCCCTCTGCGGATCGCAGGCAACATATCCGAGTGAACGTCTGCAAAGGGCCGGTGGGCTCAACCGGTCGACACAACACATTCCTTAATTCGCTCAGCTGGGCATTGGAGGTCTAGCGCCTTCCTTGGCCGCTCCCGAGCTTGCCTGAAAGCAACCCGGTTCACCCCCATTTCACCCCGTCCGACCAAACCTGCAAAGCGCCCGAAAATCGCCTTATCGTCCGGCTAGCAACCTGAAGGGTCGACCGGAGCTATTGGGAACAAAATGACTGTACGCCTCCTTGCCTGCCTTCTGCTTGCCGCGCCGATGCTGGGCGGCTGCCTGTCCGATCGCACGTTCGGCGAGGCGCTGGATGACTCCTCCGCCGCGACGGAGATCAAGACCAAGCTCACCTTCAATGGCGGCCCGTCCAAGTTCGGCGAGGTCGACGTCGCCGTGGTCGATCGCTTCGTACTTCTGTCTGGCCGCGTGCCGAGCGAGTTCGAACGCAAGGAGGCTGAGCGCCTCGCCTGGACTGTCAGCTCCGTCGATGAAGTCGCCAACGAACTCCAGATCGAGAACTGGGATCTCGGCCGCGACATGAATGACGCGTGGATCACCGAACAGGTCCGCCTGCGCCTGCTAGCCGACAACGACATCAAGGGCACGAACTACAACATCCAGGTCCACAGCGGCGTCGTCTACCTGCTGGGTCTCGCCCGCACGGGGGACGAGCTTCGCAAGGCGGCCGAACACGCCAGCCTCGTCAACGGCGTTCAGAAGGTCGTCTCCTACGTGAAGATGCGCGAACGCGGCGCGCCTGAGTCCTCGCCTGATATCAGCGTCGCCGCCGCTCCGCTCGCCGACCAGCAGGGCAAACCGGTCGCAGCCGATCCGAACGAGGGTGCGATCCGCATCGCGCCGTCCGCCGCCGCGCCTGCGCCGATCGTCCCGCCAGTCAGCCAGCCGACCACGCGTGGTCAGTATACCGACCCTTACGCGCCCGGCGCCGCGCCGCCCCCTGGCGCAAACAGCAACAACAGCATCGGTCTGCTCCAGTCCTCGCCGATTCCGCCCGCCCGGAACTGATCAGCCCCGGAACCGATCCGGCGGCAGATTGCGCTAAGGGCGCCGGCGACCTAGGTAAGAGGAGCTTCGCCGGAGTTACTCATGTCGCTGCGCATCGCCGTCCAGATGGACCCGCTGGAGTCCATCAACCCCGCCGGCGACACCACCTTCATGATGATCGAGGAGGCCGAACGCCGCGGCCATAAGGTTTCGGTCTACGGCGTTGGCGATCTGGCGTATGACACCGGCCGCGTCACGGCGCGTGCGCGGGCAGCGAAAGTTTTCCCGGGACAGACGCCCCACGCAACCTTTGAAACGCCCTCACTGCTCAATCTGCGCAAGGACGTCGACGTCATCCTGATGCGGCAGGACCCGCCCTTCCACATGGGCTACATCACGGCCGCGCACCTGCTCGAGCTTATCGTCCCCGACACGCTGGTGGTGAACGATCCGGCCGGCGTGCGCTCCTCACCCGAAAAAGTCCTGACGCTGATGTACCCGGATCTCCAGCCGCCGACGCTGATCACGCGCGACATCGGCCGCGTGCGCGAATTCCGCGAACGTAATGGCGACATCGTGCTCAAGCCGCTGCACGGCCATGGCGGGGCAGGCGTGCTCAAGGTCGAGCGCGAGGACGGCAATCTTGAAGCCATTGTCGATCTCTTCAACAAGATGGTTCCTGAGCCCTTCATCGCGCAGGCTTTCCTTCCCGCCGTCAGCGAAGGCGACAAGCGCATCCTGCTGGTCGATGGCGAGGTCGTCGGCGGCATCAATCGCCGCCCGCCCGTCGGCGCCATCCGCTCGAACCTCGTTGTCGGCGGCAAGGCTGAAGCCACCGACCTCTCCACGCGCGAACGTGAAATCTGCACGCGCATCGGCCCCGAACTGAAGAAGCGCGGCCTGCTGTTCGTCGGCATCGATGTCATCGGCGGCATGATGACCGAGATCAACGTCACTTCGCCGACGGGCGCTCGCGCCCTCAAGAATCTCGGGGGCATCGACGCGATCGCGCGCATGTGGGACGTGATCGAGACAAAGGTCCGCTGAAGCGGCTACGGCTTGTAGACCAGCACGAACCACAACCCTGCAGCCGACGCGGCGGCAATCGCAAAGCCTGTAAACGCCCAGCCCCAGCCCGTCGTGCGCTTCACCACCACCGGCGTCGGCGCCGGCTCCGCCGCGCGCGCCAGCGCCTCGTCCAGCTTCTGCAGCGTCTCGGGCAGCCGCCGCAGCCGCGTCATCGCCTCGCGCGCCGCCGCTGCGACCAGCTTCTTCACGCCCTCCGGCCCGAACTCGCGCCGCGTCCAACGATCCACGATCGGCTTGGCCGCCTGCCAGATATTGTGCGCCGGATCGATCGACCGCGCGACGCCTTCCACCTGCACCATCGTCTTTTGCAGAAGGATCAGCTCCGGCCGCAGATGCATCCCGAACTGCCGCGTGATGTCGAACAGCTGCAGCAGCACCCGCGCCATCGAAACCTCGGTCGCGTCCTTCCCGAAGATCGGCTCGCCGACGGAGCGAAGCGCCTGTGCGAAATCCTCCACCGAATGATTGGCCGGCACATACCCCGCCTCGAAGTGAACCTCCGACACGCGCTTGTAGTCGCGCTCGAGGAAGCCCTTCAGGATCTCGGCAAGGAAAATCCGCTCCTCCATCCCGATCCGCCCCATGATGCCGAAATCAACCAGCGCCAGGCGCCCATCCGGGGCCAGGATCATGTTCCCCTCATGCAGGTCGGCATGAAAGAACCCATGATCCAGCGCACAGGCAAGAAAACCGCGCGTGATGCGATTGGCGAGGTCGATGCGCGTGTCCGCATCCATCTCGCCCGGATTGGTCAGCGAGCGCCCATCGATCCATTCGGTGACAAGCACACGCTGGCTCGTCCGCTCCCAGTCGACTTTCGGTGCGTATACATAATTGTCGATCGCCGCGATCTCGCCGAACTCCGAAGCAGCCCCCGCCTCGAAACGCAGATCCATCTCGCGCGTCAGCGACGTCGCCATCGTGTCGATGAACGCCGCAGGCTCCATCCGCTTCACGTCCGCCGGACCGTTCTTCTGCGCCGAGTAGGCGATGCGTTTCATCGCGCGCAGCTCGAGCTCCATCGTCCGCTCGATCCCCGGCCGCAGGATCTTCACGGCGCGCGGGCCCTTCGGCGTCTCCATCCGATGCACCTGCGCCACAGAGGCGGCTGCGATGGGATCGCTCAGATTCGGAAACAGGCGGCCCGCGTCTGCGCCGAACTGATCCCGCAGCGTCTTGATCGCCTGCGCTTTGGGGAAGGGCGGGATGGAGTCCTTCAGCCGCGAAAGATCCGTCGCCGCCTGGACGCCGATCACATCCGGCCGCGTCGCCATGAACTGCCCAAGTTTGATCCATGCCGGCCCGAGCTTCTCCAGCGCCCGCGCAAACCGCTGCCCCGGCCGCCCCTTGCCCCCGCCGCCTGGCAGTATGCGCAGGATCCCGCCGGCGAAACGCGCAATCCACGGCATGCGCGAGCGATAGTCGTCCGGAATGACAACGTCGTTCCGCAGCATGACGGCGCCAGCGCGAGCGAGGCGCATATAGTCGGAGAGCGCTTCGAGCATCTCCTACACCGCCCATCCGGTGTGAAGCGCGGCGATCCCGCCGGAATAATTCTGATAACCGACCCGCGAGAAGCCCGCCGCCGCGATCCGCCTGGCGAAATCCTCCTGGTTCGGAAAGCGGCGAATGCTTTCGATCAGATACTGATAGCTCGCGCGATCTCCCGTCACGAGCTCGCCAAGCTTTGGAATCACGGCGAACGAATACTTGTCGTAGGCGTCCTGCAGAACGCGATGCGTCATGTGCGAGAACTCAAGGCAGGCAAAGCGCCCGCCGGGTTTCAGCACGCGCCTGAATTCGCAAAGCGCCCTGTCGATCTCGACCACATTGCGGATGCCGAAGGAGATACTCACCGCATCCGCCGACCGATCCGGGAAGGGCAGAGCTGCGGCGTCGGCGGCAACGCGCGGCATGTTCTGGTCGCTGGTCTTGATGCCCGCAACGAGCATCGCCTCGTTGATGTCGGATACGAACGTCATCGTCTCTGCGCCTGCCTTCCGCCGCCGCCCGACATCGCCAGCCCGCTTCTGAAACGCCCGGGCCACATCGCCCGTGCCGCCGGCCACATCGATCAGCGTCTCGCCGGGCTGCGGGTTGAGCCAGGCGATCATGTTCGCCTTCCAGAGCCTATGGACGCCCGCCGACATCAGGTCGTTCATCAGGTCGTACTTGCCCGCAACGGACGCAAATACGCCTTTGACGCGGCGGGATTTTTCGTCCCGGCTCACATCCTCGAACCCGAAGGAGACCTTGTCTTCGTCCATCACCGTCAAGACATAGGCGAAGGACCTTACCGGGGCTATATGCGGATCGATGCCAGAATTACCCGAAGTCGAGACCGTTCGTCGCGGACTTGCCCCGGCGATGGAAGGTAAACGCATCCTGCGCGTCGCGACACGCAGGAAAGACCTGCGTTTCCCGTTCCCGGAGAACTTTAACCAGCGCATCGAAGGCGCCCGGGTGAAACATCTGGGCCGCCGTGCGAAATACCTCGTGGCGGAGCTTTCCAGCGGCGAAGCCCTGATCATGCACCTTGGCATGACCGGCCGCTTCACCGTCGAAGGCAGAAAACCCGGCAAGTTCCTTCACGGGGCCGGGGCCAGCGCCAAGCATGACCATGTCGTGTTCGAGATGCAGGGCGGGGCGAGCGTCACATTCAACGACGCGCGCCGCTTCGGCTTCATGGATCTCTGGCCGCTCAACGATCTCGACCACTACGCCCCGTTCGACGGCATGGGGCCTGAGCCGATCTCCAACCAGTTCTCCGGCGCCTATCTGGAAGACGCTTTCGCGGGCAAGAAGGCGCCGGTGAAAGCCGCCCTGCTGGATCAGTATGTCGTCGCCGGCCTTGGCAACATCTATGTCTGCGAAGCGTTGTTCCGCTCGGGCGTCTCGCCGAAGAAACTCGCGGGCGCGATCAAACGCGACAAGCTCGAAAGACTCGCCGTCGAAATCCGCAAGGTGATCGAGGAAGCCATCGAAGCCGGCGGCTCCACCATCTCCGACTTTGAAACCACCACCGGTGAGCTCGGCTACTTCCAGCACCGCTTCCAGATCTACGACCGCGAAGGCGATCCCTGCGTCACATGCGCGAAACCAGTGAAGCGCATGGTGCAATCAGGCCGCTCGACGTTTTATTGCGGCCACTGTCAGAAATAGCGCGCGGATGTTCTCCTCCGCCGAGCGGAGGGGGGTATGGTGATCTGCAAGTACAATTCGCAGGCTTCGCGGGGACTCGAAAAATCGAAACGGCAGGGGCGTTCGCGTCCTGGCGTTTCCTTCTGCAAGCGAGGCCCTTTGAGCAACTCTAGGTTGCGCCCTGTGAAGGACGCATCGTCTTCAGCGCCACGGCCCATTTGTAAAGTTCGTCGAGCTGACTGGTCATGCCGGCGGCCATTTGCTCATTAGGCGTGAAAATACCATCGTTGTCGATGAATTGCGGGAACATTGGAACTGGCACCACCTGCGGCAGCGCGTGAACGTTAACATTGCCGAGCAGCTGCGCCAGCGATGTAGCCGAACGCAGTCCGCCGGAGATCCCTCCGTAGCTCACTATGCCTGCAGCCTTATAATGCCACTCGCGCATAAGGGTCTGAACCGCATTCACTAATGCAGCCGGAGCGAAGTAGTCATATTCAGGAGTGACGAAGATGAAAGCGTCGGCGGATTCTACGATTTTGCTCCACCGCTTGGTGTGCTCATGCTCATAGTGCTGGAATCGAGGGTGTTTGGCTTCGTCGAGCAACGGTAGGCTGACATCCGCGAGGTCTGTGAGTTCAACGCCAAACTTGCCATGTTGCCTTGCGGCTTGCTCGACCCACCTGGCGACCGTGGGCCCAACACGTCCGGGTCGAGTACTACCAATGATAATCGTAAGCTTGAGACTCATAGCCCAAATAACCCCATTGCAAGCGAGCGCCGGAGTTGGGCGTCACGCCGCGTCTCGAATGAATGATCTTTGGTATCTATAGGATACTAGAGTTCCCGTTGTATACCTCTATGGAATGTAATATCGTCGAACAGCGGCGCAAGGCGGCACTTATACGATATCGTGGTATCTTGGATGAAACCTGTTCACCTTACCCATAGCCATTCGAACTGTGCAGCTGTCCGCGAACTAATGGACATTGTGGGTTCAAAATGGGCGATGCTGATCGTTGGTATGCTGGCAAAACGACCTCAGCGCTTTTCAGAATTGAAGCGTGAAATTGGCGACATCACCCAGAAATCGCTAACCGCTACACTGCGCGAGCTCGAAAAAGACGGGATCGTGAAACGGACGCTGACGCCTGTGATGCCTCCGCGGGTGGATTATGCTCTGACCGCATTAGGCGTTTCGCTGCTTGAGCCCGTAAACGCCTTGGCCATGTGGGCTGTAGCCAATCATCCTGCTGTCGAGAAAGCGAGAGCGCGTTTCGCTGCTGCGGGAAGACTACGCAAAATCGGTTAGCCGGCTGGGGACAGGCTGAGGGCGGAGGCTTGCACCGCCTGCCGTTAATCTCCCTGCAGCCTCGATTCGCCACAATGCCCGAACTTCGCGTCGCGGAGGCCCGGGAGGCGGTATTGCTCAGACGGTTTCATCATCTCGCGGCGATTGCCGCTGTGGCGGTGGTCGCCGCGGCGCCGGCGCATGCGGCGGACTTCCTCGCCGCGATCGAAGACGTGCCGCTGATGCAGGGCATGGTCGAACAGCCCGACCCCGTCGTATTCGAAAGCGATCAGGGCCGTGTGATCCGCACCTCCGCCGAATGTCAGATCGGGGCCACGGAAATTTCGTCCTTCTATATCGCCGCCCTGCCGGCCCTCGGCTGGAAGCGTATCGACGGCGGCGCCAGCCTCGCCTTCGAACGCGAGAACGAGCGGCTGAACATCAACGTGGGTGCGCCCGCTTCAAGTCGCCCCGTCGTGGTCAGCTTTGAGTTGATCGTAAGGCTCGCCTCCACGCGTTTGCCGGAGTAAGCCCGCCAGGCAGACATGTCTGGAGGACGCTATGGCCTACGAAACGTTGCTGGTAGAGACCGATGGTGCGGTGGGGATCATCACACTCAACCGGCCCGAAGCGCTGAATGCGCTAAACGCCAAGCTCTGCGCCGAGCTGGTCGACGCCCTCGCCAGGTGGGACGCCGACGCCAGCATCGGCTGCGTGATCCTCACCGGGGCGGGCCGCGCTTTCGCTGCTGGCGCCGACATCAAGGAAATGGCGCCGCGCTCCTACATGGACGTCTATCAGACGGACCTGTTCGGCGCGTTCGAGCACGCCGTCTCGTCCTTCCGCAAACCCCTGATCGCTGCGGTGAATGGCTTTGCGCTCGGCGGCGGCTGCGAGCTGGCCATGCTGTGCGATTTCATCCTGGCCTCAGAAGCCGCCAAGTTCGGCCAGCCGGAGATCAACCTGGGCGTCATGCCGGGCATTGGCGGCACCCAGCGCCTCACTCGCTTTGTGGGCAAATCCAAAGCCATGGACATGTGTCTCACGGGCCGGATGATGGACGCCGCGGAGGCCGAGCGCTCGGGCCTGGTCTCGCGCGTCCTGCCTGCCGACAAGCTGCTTGAAGAGGCCAAGACCACCGCCAGGAAGATCTCAGGCCAGTCCCGTCCGATCGCGATGATGACCAAGGAGACGGTCAACGCCGCCTACGAAACGACGCTCCGCCAGGGCCTCATGTTCGAGCGGCGCCTGTTCCACTCGATGTTCGCCACCGAGGACCAGAAAGAAGGCATGGCCGCCTTCGTGGAGAAGCGCCCGGCGAAGTTCTCGAACAAGTGAGAACCGGGGTTGCCCCAAGGCTGCCAAGGCCTTTGGCGCAGGGCTTTTCGGGGACCTGATCAAATCCTTCAGGCCCCGAATTGACCGCTCACCCGACCGCTGTTAAGACGCCGCTCCCCAAAACCCCCGGATCATGTCCGGGGACAGGGTAAACGGAGCTTGGAAGACCGATGGCCAACACGAAATCCGCCAAGAAAATGGTGCGCAAGATTGCGCGGCGGACCGAGGTCAACAAATCGCGCAAGTCGCGCGTCCGCACCTACGTCCGAAAGGTCGAAGAGGCTGTGGCGTCTGGCGACAAGAAAGCCGCGATCTCCGCTCTGAAGGTTGCAGAGCCCGAACTCATGCGCGCCGTCCAGAAGGGCGTGCTTCACAAGAACACCGCGTCGCGCAAGGTCTCTCGACTCGCTGCGCGCGTTAAGGCCGTGACCGCGTAACATCGCGGCGAGCAGACAGGACCCCGGGATTTCTCGGATTGATTTTTGTCTCGCTTAGAAGTTGAATTTTGCTAGGCCGAAGACTTCCAGCAACACAACGCATGCACACGAAATATTGCTCCGTGTACGGCGCAACGCGCTAAGCATATTCTGTCGCGCGTGGGCCACATCCGGCGCTCTTTCGCTAATGGATTCAGTGGCAATACCGAATGCGACGGTTTGGTTAAAAATAAATCGCGGATGCCGCTTTTGATTGGGTTGACGACGACGAGTGATCGGAGAAAAACTCTCCTCCGTAGCGAGTAACCTTCCTTCGTTTGGACACGTTCTGCGGCTCCGGGGCTGGAGTCGTCGGAGAGACTTTTTGTCCAAATTCCGGGAAGGGGAACATCGACCAGAAGGGTAGATGAGGGGCCATGATCAGCAAACAAAACACGACCCGATTTTCTCCTGGCGGCATGGGCGGCGTGCCCCGCACGGCGGAGCCGTCTTCAATTTCGCGCAGCGCCGGCGCCAGGCCGCCCGTGACGGATTCCGGCAATGCGCCGGCGCCGGCCCTGTGGGCGAGCGTTCGCGAAGCGTTGCGCCGCCGTCTCGGCGACCAGAAGTTCGACGCGTGGATCGCCAGGCTCGAACTCGTCGCTGAAGTGAATGGCGAAGTGCTGCTTGCCGCCGCCAGCGAACATGAGCGCAGCCGTGTCGATACCGAATTCGGCCACATCATCCAGCAGGCCTGGGACCAGGCCGACCTAACCAGCCGCTCGGTGCGCATCGAAGCGCGCAACCGCATTGCGCCCGACGTGCTTGCGCTCGCAGAGCCTGCGGCAGAGCGGCCCGCGCGCGCTGAAGATGTGTCCGAAGATGAAGCCGCGGAGAGCGAAGACGCCGCAGAGTTCGGCGCCGATGACGCCCAGACCCTCGAGAACTTCCTCGTCGGCGACAGCAACCGCATCGCCTTCGGTCTCGCCCGCCGTCTCGCCATGGGCGCCGGCGTCGAGGCCAATGTCGTCACGATCGTCGGCCCGCACGGCGTCGGCAAGTCGCATCTGCTGAAAGGCATCGCCCACGCGCTCAAGGCCGCGAAAGGCGAGGCCAGCTGCCTCTACATGTCGTCGGAAGACTTCACCGTCGCCTTCGTCGATGGCGTGAAGAAGAAGGACACGTCCGACCTGCGCACGCTCGTCCGCCGCGCCAAGGTCGTGCTGCTCGACGATTTCCAGTTCATCTGCTCCAAGCCTGGCACGCTGGTCGAATTCTTCTCCCACCTGCGCGCCATCGTCTCGCACGGCGGCGTGGTTGTGCTCGCTTGTGACCAGACGCCAGCGGTGATCGACCAGCTCGACGACCGCATGCGTGACGAGATCCATGGCGGCGTCATCGCCCAGATGGAGCTGCCCGAGCGCAACCTCCGCCGCGAGATCCTGCGCGCCAAAGCCGACGCTGTCTCCGAAGCCGCCGCAGCCATCGAAGCAGAGTTCCACCTTACCGAGGAATGGATTGATCTGCTCGCCGACCGTCTCCCCGCGTCCGGCCGGGCCCTCTGCGGCGCCGTGCGCAATGTCTATTGCGGCACGGTCCTCGCCGGAAAGCCGCTTGACAAGACCGCCGTCGAGAAATCGATCCAGCTGCAGATGGGCGGCTCGCCTGCCCGCGCTCCCAAGATCGACACGATCAAGGACGTCACCGCCCGCGCCTACGGCGTCACCAAGGCGGATCTCGAATCCGCCTGCCGCAAGCGCCAGTTCGCCCAGCCCCGGCAATACGCCATGTATCTCAGCCGCCAGCTGACCAAATGCTCCTATCCGCAGATCGGGCGGATGTTCGGCGATCGCGACCACACAACCGTGCTTTTCGCTTTCCGGAAAATTTCCACCATGGTTGCCCGGAATGAAGCCATGGCCGAGGAACTGCGCCAGCTCGAACAGCGCATCCTCGCCGATCCCCGCAACAACCGCTGATTTCCGCTGCTTGCCCCCCGGTGCTATGTGCGGGGGGAGGGTCGCGCGCCCAGCGTGCGAGACGAGGGGTGGGATGCCTGCAATGGCGGTGGTTTTGCTCGGCGCCTGTGGATGCCTCGCCTGAACGCGTGAATTGCTCCTAAAACGACTCTTTGCGCAGCGCCGCAATCGGCTAATGTCTCGGCCCGCCCCCAAAGGCGGGCCGAAGCTTTTCGGCGGACCGCAAGGCGCAGCCTCCCTCGACCAGAGGGGGCGCCGAACTACAGGATTGGGCGAATGAAGCTGACCATTGACCGCAACGCCCTGATGCGTGCGCTTTCCCACGTCCAGGCCGTGGTCGAACGGCGCAACACGATTCCGATCCTATCGAACATCCTGATGGTCGCAGAGGGCGAACGCCTGAGCCTCACTGCGACCGACCTCGACATCGAGGCGACCGACGCCGCCGAAGCCTCCGTGAAGCGCGCGGGCTCGGTCACCGCCCCGGCCCAGACGCTGTTCGACGTCGTGCGCAAACTTCCCGAAGGCTCGGAAATCTCGCTCGACCTGTCCGAGAACCGCCTTTCGATCTCCTCCGGCCGCTCGCGCTTCGTGCTGCCGACCCTGCCGGCGTCCGACTTCCAGACCATGGCGAAGGAGGCCGCCCCCACGAAATTCGAAATCGAGGCGGCCGAGCTGCGCCGCCTGATCGACAAGACGCGCTTTGCGATCTCCACCGAAGAGACACGCTATTATCTCAACGGCATCTACCTGCACCACGCCAAGGGCGGGAAGGGCAATGTCCTGCGCGCTGTGGCGACCGATGGCCACCGCCTCGCGCTTGCAGAGACGGAAGCACCCAAAGGTTCCGCCACCCTCAAGGGCGTGATCGTCCCGCGCAAGGCCGTCGCCGAAGCGCGCCGCCTGCTCGATGATGCGCCGGAGACTGTCACGGTCGAAGCCTCGGATTCCAAGATCGTGTTTCGTATCGGAGAGGCCGTGCTGACGTCCAAGCTGATCGATGGCTCCTTCCCGGATTACCAGCGCGTGATTCCGAAGGAGAACGGCCGCATCCTCACGGTCGACAACAAGCAGTTCAAGGATGCGGTCGACCGCGTCGCCACGGTCTCTGCCGAGCGCTCGCGCTCCGTGAAGCTTTCGCTCAGCGCGGGCAAGCTGACGCTTGCCGTCAGCCATTCCGAAACCGGCCAGGGCACGGAAGAGCTTGAGGCGGATTACGACAGCGAACCGATGGAGATCGGCTTCAACGCCAAATACCTGCTTGACGTGGCCAGCCAGATCGAGAGCGAGGAAGCGCGCATCGAATTCAACGACGCCGCTTCACCCGCCCGCGTCCTGGACGCCAAGGACGCCGGCGCCCAATACGTCCTGATGCCCCTGCGTGTGTAGGGCCGGGCCGGTTCTCGCGGTCTCGAACAGCCCTATCTCCACGCGTCCCGACGAATGTCGGGACCCAGGGCTGACGCCAAGGCTTGTCCCGGCTTTCGGCTTCAGTCCGGTTCACGCTTTAAAGCTCTTCTCGTCATTCCCGCTCAAGCCCGAAGGGCGAAGAGCGGGAGCCCGGGAGCTTCAGTCACCGGGTCAGTCGCCCCTGAGTTCGAGCTCGCGCGCCAAGGCGCGCGTCGGGAATGACGCCGGAGGTGCATGCGAGAGGGAAAGTCAGCGCGATGACTGACCTCGAACATCGCCGCCCGCACGTCCGCCTCATGCGCATCGCTCTGCAGGACTTCCGCAACTACGCTTGGCTCCAGCTGCATCTCGATGGCCGCCATGTCTGCCTTTATGGCGCCAATGGCGCGGGCAAGACCAATCTCATGGAAGCCGTCTCCATGCTCTCGCCCGGCCGCGGCCTGCGCGGGGCGGAATTCACCGATCTGATCCGGCGCGACGCGGAGGGTCAGCCGGCGCGGCGCTGGGCGCTGTCCGCCGATGTGCGCGATGGCGACATTGACCGGAAGCTCTCCCTGTCGCTGGAGCGCGACGATGAAGGTCGCTCGAAGCGCACCGCGCGGCTCGACGGCGTGACGACGGCGCAGAACGACCTGGGCGAGGTAATGCGCATCATCTGGCTCACCCCGGCGATGGATCGCGTCTTCGTGGGTCCGGCTGGCGACCGGCGGCGCTTTCTAGACCGTCAGGTGATGGCCCACTTCCCGAGCCACGGAACCTTCGGGGCCGCCTATGAGAAGGCGATGCGCCAGCGCAATGCGCTGCTTGAGCGGGGCGGGGCGGATCCGGCCTGGCTCGATGCGCTGGAGCTCGGCATGGCCTCCGCCGCCGCCGCGATGGCGACCCATCGCGTCGACGCGGTAAAGATGATGCAGGAGGCGATCCTGGCCCGGCCTGAAGGCGCCTTCCCGAAAGCGCTGATCGATCTCGACGGCGTCTTTGAGACCGAGGCTGCCAACGGGGTCGCCCTCACCGACATCGAGCAGGAAATCGCCGCCCAGCTCCGCAAAAATCGCCCCCGCGATCAGGCCGCAGGCCGCACCACACAGGGCGTTCACCGGACGGATTTGCGCGTCATCCACGGCCCAAAAGGACTGCCCGCTGATCAATGCTCAACTGGCGAACAGAAGGCCTTGTTAATGGGGCTGATTTTGTCCAATGCGCAGGCGCTTTTCGAGCGTGATTTTGCCCCCTCTCCTCTGCTATTACTTGACGAGGCGGCGGCCCATCTCGATTCGGATCGGCGAGCCGCCTTGTACGACGAACTGACCGCGCTCGGCGGCCAGGCTTGGCTCACAGGAACAGACCACTCCCTGTTCGACGCATTCGGCGATCGAGCGCAGCGGTTTGAGGTGTCCCACGGCGTGGTGCAGGAAGGTTAAGCGGCCCTGCGCACGCGGTCGCGACGAGGAAGTTTTGAATGTCTGACGTGACTGAAGCCGCCGGCCGGGAACCTGCCCGCGAGCCCGTGAAGAAGAACACCAACAGCTACGACGCTGAGTCGATCAAGGTGCTGCGCGGCCTCGACGCCGTCCGCAAGCGCCCGGGCATGTATATCGGCGACACCGATGATGGCTCGGGTCTGCACCATATGGTTTACGAAGTCGTCGACAACTCGATCGACGAGGCGCTGGCCGGCCATGCCGACTTCGTGGCGGTCACGCTGCACCCGGATGGCTCTGCCGAAGTCTCTGACAATGGCCGCGGCATCCCGGTCGACATTCACGCGGAAGAGGGCGTCAGCGCCGCCGAAGTGGTGATGACCCAGCTGCACGCCGGCGGCAAGTTCGCCAACACTGAGGAAGAAGGCTCCTACAAGGTTTCAGGCGGCCTGCACGGCGTGGGCGTGTCCGTGGTCAACGCGCTGTCGGAAAGGCTGGACCTCACGGTCCGTCGCAACGGCAAGGTCCACACCATGCGCTTCAAGCTGGGCGAGCCCGAGGCGCCGCTGCGCATCATCGGCGATGCCCCGATGAGGCCCGATGGCTCGCGCCACGAAACCGGAACCACCGTCCGCTTCCTGCCCAGCCCGGCCACCTTCACCATGGTCGATTTCGACCGCACGACGCTCGAACACCGCCTGCGCGAACTCGCCTTCCTCAACTCTGGCGTGAAGATCGTCTTCAGGGACCTGCGCGGGACAGAGCCGTGGGAGGGCGTGATGCAGTACGAAGGCGGCGTCGAAGCCTTCGTCAAGCACATCGACCGCCAGCGTAACGCCGCGATCCCCAAGCCGATCTACACCACATCGAAGAAGGATGGCGTCATCGTCGAGGCCGCGCTGCAATGGAATGACGGCTATTACGAAAACGTCCTCTGCTTCACCAACAACATCCCCCAGCGCGACGGCGGCACGCACCTCGCCGGCTTCCGCGGCGCCCTCACGCGTGTGATCAACAAGTACGCGCAGGAAACCGGCCTCGCGAAAAAGGAAAAGGTCGAGATCTCGGGCGACGATGCGCGCGAAGGCCTGACCTGTGTCCTCTCAGTGAAAGTGCCCGACCCGAAATTCTCGTCCCAGACGAAGGACAAGCTCGTCTCCTCCGAAGTCCGCCCCATCGTCGAAAGCCTGATGACGGATGCACTGAGCCGGTGGTTCGAGGAGAACCCCACGCCGGCGAAACTCGTCATGCAGAAGATCGTCGAAGCCGCCGCGGCCCGCGAAGCCGCCCGCAAGGCGCGCGAACTCACCCGACGCAAGACTGCGCTCGACATCACCTCGCTCCCCGGCAAGCTCGCCGACTGCCAGGAGAAAGACCCCGCGAAGTCCGAGCTCTTCATCGTCGAGGGTGACTCGGCCGGCGGCTCGGCCAAGCAGGGCCGCAACCGCGAGAACCAGGCCGTGCTCCCCCTGCGCGGCAAGATCCTCAACGTCGAACGCGCCCGCTTCGACAAGATGCTCGGCTCCGAGCAGGTCGGTACGCTGATCACCGCGCTCGGCGCCGGTATCGGCCGCGAGGAATTCAACATCGAGAAGATGCGCTATCACCGCATCATCATCATGACCGACGCCGACGTTGACGGCGCCCACATCCGCACGCTGCTGCTGACGTTCTTCTACCGCCAGATGCCCCAAGTGCTGGAGAAGGGCTATCTCTACATCGCCCAGCCCCCGCTCTACAAAGCCGAGCGCGGCAAATCCGAGCGCTATCTCAAGGACGAGGCCGAACTCGACGAATACCTGATCGAGCAGGGCGTCGCCGGCCAGATGCTGGTCCTTGAAAGCGGCGAACAGGTCGCCGGCGCGGACCTGCGCGCCCGCGTCAAGGAAGCCGCCTATTTCCGCGGCACGCTGCAGCGCCTCGCCCTGCGCGCGCCCGGCTCCATCCTGGAGCAGGCGGCCCTCGCCGGCGCGCTGAAAACCGGCGCGGACGGCGCCGAAGCCCAGCGGGCCGCCGAACGCCTCAACCGCATAGCGGAGGAGGGCGAGGATACCTGGACAGGCGTGTATATCGACGGAGCCTTCCTTTTCACCCGCATCGTCCGCGGCGTCGAGGAAAAGGCAGCGCTTGATCCCGCGCTGCTCGCCTCGCCAGACGCCCGCCGCCTCGCCGAGCGCGCCGAAACGATCGGCGATCTCTATGCCGGCCGCTGCGTCCTCCGCCACGAGAAGACCGGCGACGTACAGGTCTTCGGCCCCGTCTCCCTGCTGGCCGCCGTGCTGGAAGCCGGCGAGCGCGGCATCAAGATCCAGCGTTACAAGGGCCTCGGTGAAATGAACCCCGAACAGCTCTGGGAAACCACCCTCGACCCCAACGCCCGCACCCTCCTGCAGGTCAAGGTCGAACACGCCGACACCGCGGACGAGATGTTCTCCAAACTGATGGGCGACCTCGTCGAACCCCGTCGCGAGTTCATCCAGGAGAACGCCCTCGACGCGCAGGTGGATGCGTAGGGAACGACGTCACAACTTCCTGTTCGCCGAGCGGACCATCCAGACGAAGAACTGCGTCATCATCGCTCCGGTCAGGCTGAAGGCCAGCGCGAAGCAAAGCATGAGTCTGAAGTCGCTGAAGCCCATGCCTGTCATATAGGCCATCCAGGCGAAGGCTGCCGAACCCACCAGTCCGGCGAGAAGATTGGTGGAGAAGCAGCGTTCGTCGCGGCGGCACATGAGGGTTGCAAGCCCGCCGGAAAGAAATCCGGCGATGAGCATCGCGATGATGAACGCCAGTGACACAGGCAACTCCATGGCGCCGAACGCGGGCGTCGCGGCGTTGTTCCGGCGCCAACCGAGCTCGGGAACTGAACGAGACAATTCCCCTTGGTCGCCGAAGCTTGCTAGGCTCCCTGCACTCAAAACCAGAGGTGACCCTGTGAAGCGAATTCTCGTTCTGGCCAGCCTGGCAATTGCCTTCACCGGCGCCGCCTTCGCGCAGGAAACTCCCGCGCCACAGCCGGAAACCCCGCCCCCCGCGCCGCAATGGACCGGCCCCGAGGTCACCCTGCAGACCACGATGGGCGACATCGTCATCACGCTCGACACGGTGGGTGCGCCGAAGACGGCGGCGCAGTTTCTCGGTCTGGTGAAGGCAAGGCATTATGACGGGGCGGTGTTCTTTCGCATCGA
>CANJIL010000032.1 GCA_947474455.1 Hyphomonadaceae bacterium
CACAGCCTCATCGCTCGTCAAGTTGATCGACAGAGATGCGATTGCATCGTCAATATGGTTTGGCGTGAGTGCGCCCACGATCGGCGCAGCGACGACCGGATTGCGACGCAGCCGGGCCAGTGCGACCTGCGCCTGGTTCACATCGCGCTCGGCGGCGATGGCATCCACCGCATTGACAATTTTCTCGTCGCTTGCCGTCGTGGGGTCATCGCGACTGGCATAGGTAGCCTCGGCTTTCGAGCGTGCGCTTGTCGCGCCCCATGGCCGGGCGAGGCGTCCGCACGCGAGCGGGCTGTAGGCCATCGTCTGTCCGCCTTCGTCGGCGCAGAGCGGCAGCATCTCGCGCTCTTCCTCGCAAGCGAGCAGATTGTAAGTGTCCTGCATCGACACGAAACGCGACCAACCGTTCGTCTTCTGCAGATGAAGCGCCTTGCCGAATTCCCAAGCCATCATCGAAGACGCGCCGAGATAGCGCACCTTCCCCATCTTCACGAGATCATGCAGCGCTTCCAGCGTCTCTTCCCTCGGTGTTGCCTGATCGCGGCGATGAATCGGATAGAGATCAATGTAGTCGACGCCGAGCCGCCGGAGACTGTGGTCGATCTCTGTCATGATCGCCTCGCGCGACAGGCCGATGGCGTTTGGGCCATTGCGCGTGGAAGCGGACAACTTGGTGGCGATGACCACACCATCGCGATTGGTGACATCCCTGAGCGCCCCGCCCAGAATCTTCTCGCTCGATCCGTTGGAATACATGTCGGCGGTGTCAAAGAAGTTGATCCCCGCTCTGACCGCGCGGCGGATCAGTGCGCCGCTGGCGTCCTCGTTCAGCGACCAGGCGGGATAACCGCGGACTGACTCTCCAAAGCTCATACAACCGATGCAGATCGGGGAGATATCGAGACCGGTGCGGCCGAGCTTGACGTATTGCATCCTTACGCCCTCGCAGCTTACAAACGGTCGATCGTCCGATTGTTGACGATCGAGACCGGACAATTGTCCGTTTAGTTAAGAAGACCGACGGCTGACGACGAAGAAACACTGCGTGCCGATGCACGCGCCAACCGGGATCACCTCCTAGATGTGGCGAGGACAGTCCTTGCGGCCGATCCGACAGCTCCGCTCAGCACCATCGCTAAGACCGCTGGCGTCGGCCAGGGGACGCTTTATCGCCACTTCCCGACCCGCGAGGCGCTGGTGCTGGGCGTCTATCGCAAAGAGATCGATGCGATCGTGGCGCTTGCGCCGACGCTGCTGGCCGAGCATTCGCCGCTGCGGGCCTTCCGTCTGTGGTGCGACCGGCTCGCGAAATCCAGCAGGATAAAGCATGGGATCGCCGATGCGCTTCATGCGGCGATATCGGGCCAGGACATTCGCGAGACCTATGAGCCGATGGTGGCCGCAGTTCGCCGGATGCTGGATTCCTGCGAGGCTTCCGGCGACATTCGTCCGGGCGGCGACGCAGAAGATGTCCTGACATTCCTCGGCGTATTGTGGCGCACACCGGCTACTACCGCCGGCAAAGTACGGGCGAGCTAGCTCCTAGCGTTTGTCCGTCGCGGGTTGGGCGCCGATGACGCGGAACCGCGAGGATAGGGAGGCTAGATTGCCTGGCTGGGGGCGACGTGGACCGGCGCAGGCGGCGGACTGGCGACAGCATCGGGGCTTTCGCCTGCCTTGCGGAGAAGCACGTCGATCTGGTTGAGGCTCGGCGCGGGGCTGCCGGCGGCTTGCGCCGCGACGCGGATACGATCGGCGGAGACCCCCTTGGCGACCAGATCGTCGGCGACTGCGGAGAGACGGGTCAGGGCAAGCTGCAAGGCGCGCGGACCATCCACGCGAGAATTGATCCGTGCAACGAGGTCGATGCCGTCAGGCTGGCAACTGGCGGCCGTTTCGCTGATACGATCTATGAGGGCAAGCGCCTGTGGTGAAGCGACCGTCTCACCCGAAGCGAAATAGATCGAAAGGCTGCCGCGCGGGCACGACGCATATTCCGGCGCCGACGATACGGTCTGTGCGCGCGCGCTTGTCGCGACAAGAACAAGAGCGAACGCTGCGCCGAGAAAAATGGGGATACGCATCATGGTTACTGTACGGACGGACAACCGTCAGGCGTCCATTGAGTCCAGTCATGCAGGACAGGCGCCGAGTGTAAACGCCACACACGAATGATCATGTGTGGCGCTTCTGCACCGACTATTGCTTTGCGTCTTCGGCGGCGTTGTCGATCGCATTGCCGGTCGCCCTCACATCTTCACCAACACCCTCAACCGTGTTGCAGGCGGCGGCGGAAGCCGCGAGCATAAAAACGAGAGCCGCAAAAGCCGTCTTCATCATAATCTCCATGTCCCGTCGGCGGATTAGCCAACCGCCACCTCAACGCTTTGCCGATTGGGATGTTCCGTAAATACGCAACAATCCCTTCGCAGGCGAAACGACACCTGTGAGTCGGCCGCCTGCACGGAACACACCGCAATGCCGCGCGTTGGTTTCTCAACGCAATTTACCTTGTGGAGGAGTGCGCCATGTTGGGATGGGCTCTTGTATTCTTCGTTCTCGCCTTGGCGGCTGCCGCACTTGGATTTGGCGGCCTGGCGGGTGCTGCCGCGTTTAATATGCAGATACTGTTCGTCATCTTCTTTACGTTGACGATCCTAGCGTTCGTCGTCCGGGCCGTGCAGGGACGATCGGTGCTTTAGGCGAAAGATCCATCCAGAGGGTTTGCGTGAGGTCCGCATGGTGCCGGCCTCTTCGCATGCATAGGGGCACCCAATCGCGTCCCGGACCTGCCCGCGCCCGGATCGGACCATGCACATTCACGGATTTGCGCGAGCGTCGTCGACGAATCCCGGTTGCTCAGGATGCGGGACGCGGTAGCTCCGCGCAAATTCGATCGGAATGATTGGAGGTACACGTGTCAGATGTTGTACCTAAGGAAGAGTTTCTCTATGGTGCCGGTGGCGTGAAGATCTTCGTCCGCTTCTGGCGGCCGCAGCCAGCCCGCCCGGCATCATCGTCATCAGTCACGGCTTCAATTCGCACACCCGCCAATTTGCGTGGGCCGCGCAGCCCGGTCGGCGTGCTATGGAAGGCTGACAGGCGACTGGAAGCGAGCTTCCCGAAGATCACGCTGCCGGATCCTGATCCAGCACGGTTCGCAGGACAAGGCGAACGCGCCAGCGGGCAGCGAGTTCTTCCAAAAGACCGCCAGCTCGAAGGGCAAGACGCTGAAGGTCTGCGATGGCCGTTTTCACGACCTGCTGGCCGACACCGGCAAGGAAGGCGTGATGGCGGACATCCAGGCGTGGATCGACGGGCAAATTCCGAATTAGGCGCGGCTACATCGTGTCCCTAAGGTCCTGGAGCACGCGTTCGGCCGCATCGAGGCGGACGAGGCCGCTGCGTGGATCGTCGATGTCGAGCACGGTATAGATCGTCAGCGAGACAGCGGCGGCGAAGAAGCCGCCGTGGATGAGGCCGCGCCTGCCATGCCGCGCCATGGCGTGGCCGGCGAGCAGCCCGCTGAGCAGGGCGACGCCGATCAAGAGGCAGAGCACAAGGCCTGGCAAATGGGTGCCGAGCGTGACCTTCCGCTCCGTGGCGATCTCGATCATCCTCGTAATGGATGGCAGCACGACCTGGGCGGCGAACTGGCGTTCGGGCTTCACCACGGCGGCGCCGACTCCTGTCCAGATCTGCGACTGGAGCTGTTCGGCCCCTTCGAACGCCTTGTGCGGATCACTGCCGCTGTCGATCATGCGGTAGGCTGCGATCCTGGCATCGAGATAGAGGGGGAAGAGTTTCATCACCGCGCGCAGGTCGTTGGGCTCAAGGAGGTCGATGGCGAGGTAGGCGGTGCTGATGGCGTTGGCTTCCTCGATGATGAGGTCGCGGCGATTGTCGAGCCGGTTGACGGCGCCGGCGAAGGCGAAGCCGAGCAGCAGGCCAAGCAGGGCGAACACCGCGCCATCGATGATGCTGGTCTCGGCGGACCCCTCGGCGGACTGCCTGAAGCGCTGGCCAAGCCAGAGGCCGCCCATGATAAACACCAGCATGCCGGCAAACAGGCCGAGGCACAGGACAGCAGGAGGCAACATCATGTGCTCAGCTAATCCCGCAAATGGACGGCGTCCAGATGGCCGAACAGGGTGATAAGAGGCGAATCTCGCTTCGAATGCACCCGGTTTCCATAAATCTAAAAATGCGTATGGTGCCGGCCTTCACCGGTGGGGCCTGTAGCTCAATGGTTAGAGCCGGCCGCTCATAACGGTCTGGTTGC
Source organism: Hyphomonadaceae bacterium (assembly GCA_947474455.1). Lineage (GTDB taxonomy): Bacteria > Pseudomonadota > Alphaproteobacteria > Caulobacterales > Hyphomonadaceae > UBA7672. The sequence continues at coordinate 4,283 of CANJIL010000032.1, forward strand.
AGGTTCGAGTCCTGCCGGGCCCACCAATCCTTCGTCCTGCTCGGTTCGAATGCGCGGGCAACATGCTCTCAGAGGCGAATTGCGGGCGCTCGCGCGGGCGCCGAAATCCAGAGCGCTGCTAGATACACGTTTCTCAACGCGGATCTCATCCGACATTAGCGCGCCAGGAGGTCCTGCTCGCGGCACAGGGCCCTGGCGCGCTAAGCGATCTTTCATCGGACTGGGACGGGTTCGACGAGATACATTGGAGCACGTCCCTTACTGTTTGCGCGGCGGTGATCCGCCGCGACAGTACAGCCCGACGACGCCCAGGACCAAGGCAAAACAGCTCATCACCGCGATAACGCCCGGTATAAATAGGTTTTCAATGCTCATGGTCGCTATGCTTCAGGCTGGTTAACGGGCGCGCAGGAGGGAAGGCGAACCAGATTGTCAGCGTCGCAGCTGAAGGCCTTGCCGTCGACTTTTGCCTCCCAGGTCACGCGCACAGAGTTCGCGTCGTGTTTCGAGATGACAATATCGGCGGCGTCTGTGTTGCCTAATGCTTCCATCGTCGCGGTTTTCAATTTTGTTTCGAGATCAGCGACGGTCGGCTCCGAACAGGCCGCCAGAGCGGCAGACGCGAGCACCGCGCCAACAACAAATCTTGCAATTTTCATAAGGCGCTCTCCTTCATGTGAGACGTGTCCGCTTTGGGCGTGCGATGGGGGGTCTTCTGCGTGACCCGGTAGGTCAGCGACCGGCCATCGCTTTCGTGAATGGTGAGGTAGTCTCCGACTGCGAGCCGATGCTCGCCGAGCCGATAAACCGGCTCGTCAGCGCCTTCGCGCATCTCGTCGTAGTGGAAGAACCAGTTGCTTCCATTGTGCGACAACCTGCCATCGGCATCCTTGTCCTCACCCGGCTTGAACCGGATGACGGTGCAGTCCTCGCGGTGATCGCGCCATTCCGCTGCGTCGAGGTGGTCGTTCGCATCCAGCGGCGCCACAACAACATAACCTTGGCCGTCGTCTCCCCCCGGGAAGCCGGGGTTTCGGGCTAGCCTGAGAACGATCTGATGCAAGGACATAGCGGCCTCCCCTCATGAGAGACGGCTAGCATCGCCCGTGGGATCGCCGTCTGATCCACGTCAAAGCTCACCCATTAGTTTTGTGGCGTCTGGACCGATGATGGTGACGAGGCTTGCAAGTGACCGACCCGGCGAAACCTCAGCCCCACTCTGAGCCTGCGCCGGCTGGCGTAATTCCTGGCAACCCTGTAGAGCTGCGCGATGTTTTTCCGCTCGCCGGCGCGAACTTGAAGGATTTGATTTCGGACAACCGTTTCCTGGTCGTGCCGGAGACGATGGTCGACGGTCTGATCGTCATAGATTTGAACGGGATCATTCACTATGTGAACCCGGCCTGCGTGCGGCTTTTCAACTATTCGTTCGACGAGCTGATTGGCCAAAATGTCAAGATGCTCATGCCTTCGCCCTTTCGGGAGGAGCATGACGGCTACCTCGCCCGTCATCGGGAGACGGGCGTCAGGCGCATCATCGGAATCGGACGCGAACTCCAGGGCCTGAAGTCGGATGGCACTGTCTTTCCGATGTACCTGTCGGTCGGCGAAGCCCGCGCGGACGATGAGGCGATCTTCGTGGGCATCATCTATGATCTTACGGAGAAAAAGCGCTCCGAAGAGATCATCCTCCATCACCAGAAGATGGATGCGATCGGCCAGCTCTCTGGCGGCATCGCCCACGACTTCAACAACATTCTCAGCGTGATCAGCGGCAATCTCGAAATGATTGCAGCGGCGGACCTCCCGCCGGCAGCGCGGCGCGCGGTCGTGCGCGCCGAAGATGCGGCGAAACGTGCGGCGCGGATCACCCAACGCCTCCTCGCCTTTGCGCGCCGGCAACCATTGCGCGAGCAGACGGTTGCGCTGAACGCCGTACTGGAGGACATGTCCGACATTCTGCAGCGCTCCATCGGCGAGAGCGTTGAGGTTGTGATGCATCTAGCGCCCGACGCGGGCGAGGTCGCGACCGACATCGACCAGTTCGAGACCGCTGTGCTGAATCTGGCCGTCAACGCGCGCGACGCCATGCCCAACGGCGGAATGTTGACCATCGAGACCGAGGGCGTGCGGTTCGACGACGATGCGCAATCGGCGCAGGAGGCGCCCGCGGGTGAGTATATCCGGGTGTCCGTCTCCGACACCGGCATCGGCATGTCGCCCGAGGTGTGTGCGCGCGCAATCGAGCCATTCTTCACGACCAAAGAAGTCGGATCGGGCACCGGACTCGGACTGAGCATGGTCTACGGCTTCATGAAGCAGATCGGCGGCCACGCGCGCCTTTACAGCGAAGTCGGCCGTGGAACGCGGGTCAGCCTGTTCTTCCCGCGCCATCGGGCAAATACCGCCGTCGAGGCCCGCGAAACCGACGTCTGGGCGCCGGACGGACGTGGCGAGACGATCCTAGTTGTCGAGGACGATCCCGATGTGCGACTGATCACAGTGTCGCGTCTGGAGGGCCTCGGCTATCGCGTCAGGATCGCGGTGGACGGCAGGACGGCGCTTGAAGCTGTTCGCGCCCATGCGGAAATCAAGCTCGCACTCGTGGATGTGGTCATGCCGGGCGGAATGGACGGACATGCGCTCGCGGACGAGATCGGGCGGATCGCGCCCCACGTGAAACTCATCCTGACATCGGGGTATTCGCCACGCATGGCAGCATCTGGCGCCCGCTCGAACCTGCCATTCCTGTCAAAGCCCGCCACCCGGGCCCAGACAGCGCAAATCGTTCGCAAGGTCCTCGATGGCGAGCGCTCCTAGCGCGGAGTGGGACAGCCCATCTCACCACAGCAGCCAGGGACATAAGCCCTCCCTCGCCCCGTCTAAATTGGGTTCGCGCCATCGCCGTGAGTCGAGAGTTTGCGGCGGACACGGCTCACCAATGTGTCGATACTGAGATCAAGCCACACCTACTCATCCTTGTGGGTCACATCCCGATCGCATCACATGCCCAAACCCGGAATGGCGCGGTCGACGAAAGCGGCGAGTAGATTGAATTCAGCGTCCGCGAGATCGATCGCCTGACGGGCGACCATTGCGATGCTATGACGCCCAGGCACGAAAACTAACGAGCCGAAACGCGCGTGCCGCTCCTCTGGCAAGACTTCAGGGCCACGGGCGGCGCGGCTTCGAGATACAATCGCTTGCGCCGACTTCCAGACCGACGACCCAGTCTATCACCGCCCTGGCCGGAGGATAATGGGCGTCCGGAAGTGTTGCCTTCTCGGCTACCTCGGACACTTGCTTTTTGCCTGCGGTGAGCACCGCGAAGAAAGCGTTTCAATCAGATCCCGGGTGAAGCCTTTCGCAGCGCACGAGAAAAATCGGCGCCAATCGTACAGAGCGCCGCACCTTATCCCGATCCGTAGTCGCGCATGAAGGCCGTGTCGACACTCGCATTTCGCTTAGACCACAACGAACCGAATCGCTCCGGTACCGGGTTCTGTCTGGATAACCGGCAGGCCAGCCACGCGCCACGCTTCCAGGCCGCCAGCCAAGTAGGATCGGATCGGCACGCCCGCGCGGGCGCACATGTCGAGTGCTCTTGCTGATCGCTTGCCCGTGCCGCAATAGAGAACCACAGGACGCCCTCCGACGGGCACGGCATGCACATCGAAGGTCGATAGCGGATAGAGGAGCGCACCGGCAATGCGCCGTGCGGCGTACTCCCCGGGCTCGCGTACATCGATCAAACAGATCTGGCCACGCCCCAAAGCGCCGCGAATCTCCTCCGGCGTCTCGGTCGGCGGCAAGCTCTTGACGTGGCTTGTCACGGTGCAGCCTCCTTCGGCTGACGCGCGTTCGGATCATCTGGGACGATGCGTTTCGGATCCCGGCCTCCAGACGCGGGCGAAAGGGGGGGACTTGGCCTAAGTGAGAGAACGTAAGCGATGATGTCGTCGGCCGTGTCAGGCGCGAGCACAATGTTGGGCATGGTCGGATGGCTGGTAACCAGCCACACATTGAGCGCCATGGCACTCATGCCCTTGGTCTTTGCAACGGACGCGAAGGCCGGCGCAGTGTTGAGCGGGGATGATCCCGGTCCGGGCTCGGTGCGGTGACATTCAGCGCACATCGTCGCCGCGGACGCGCGACCACGCTGGGGATTGCCGGGCGTCTGTGCGCTGGAAGCGGGAATACAGGCGAGCAGCACCGGGAGAACGAGCCCGATCAGGCTAGGGTAAGCGCGCGATGCTGACGCCTCCGTTCTGAAACGACCTTGGGCCACTTGATGGACTGCAGCCGTGATCCGGACTGACATGTGCGTCACTTTCCGCTTATGGACTTGAGATAGGCGATGAGTGCGTCCGCGGCGCGCACGTCGAAGTCGAACCGCGGCATCTCGTCATGTCCGACTTGCAAGGCATCAATGAACCGATAGGCGAGATTGTCGGGGTCGTAGATAGCAAGCGCGTCGCGGAGCGGCGGCGCTGCCGGGTTTGGGCTGCGCGACCGGGCGTCGACTGCATGGCAGACCGCACACTGCGCATCGGCGATACGACGGCCATCCGCGACCTGACCGGCGTCCGGCGTAGCGCTGGTTCCTCCCCACCCCTGTTCCTCGCTTTCCGATTGCGGCGAGGAGGTCGTCGCGCATGCACTGGCGGCGAGGACGGCCGTGATCATCAGCGTGGCTATTGCCCTGGCGTACATCTAAATTCCTTTGCCCTCCCCCCCACGGGTCCGAAGCGGCGTGTGTGATGGACGCTAGCTGAACCTCGCCGCGGCCGTCTGATGCGGATCAAACGGCAATTGACTCTCGCAGTCAGGGTTTCGGTCCGGCCTGAGGGGCAATTGCCTCCAGATAGGCCACCAGAGCGATCGCCGCCGTGACGTTGAAATCGAACCGCGGCATGTTGCCGTGATCGATGGGCAACCCTGCGACCAGATCGTCGGCCAGATGGTCTGATCCGCGACGCCCGACAAGCATGTCGAGTGGCGGTGCGCGATCCCGGCCGCCCTCGCCGGAGATGGGATGACACGCAATGCATCGTTCGCGTGCGAGTCTTTCCCCCGCCACGACCATATCGTCCGCGTAGGTGCGTCCAAACGTGCCCGGATCCGGGGCCACGCGAACGACTGGCGCGGGCAGGAGGCCGCATCCGGCGATCATCATCAGGCAGATCGCGGCCACCGGCCCGATCGGAGCGAGGGGTGCGCCCTTCCGGCGGCAGCGTGCGGAGGGCGGCGAAATGGGCTACTCCTTGCGCGCAAGGAGCCGGACGGCAGCGGCGGTCATTGCCTCAAGTGCGACCGTTTCGGCAGGGTGCGCCATGACTTCGCGGCCAACCCACAACACGAACCCCGCCCGGCGCGCCTCGCGATGGGCGTCCGGACTTGCCGGGGCCTGACCGTCCGCGAACCGCCCTAGCCATGCGCTCGGCGCTTTGAAAGACATTGGTCGTCCCTGCTCTCAATGAGAAAGGAACAGCGGCATGGGCGGATCTGCAAGCAGGCCGCGACTTACGCCGCCCATGACAAGCTCGCGAACCCGCGAGTGGCCATAGAGGCCAAGGACGATGAGATCCGCGCCTGTGCGACCTGCGTGAAGCCGAATGAGGCCTTCAACTGGCGCGTCGTCATTGCGGTCTACGTGCAGCTGCGGCGTCGGGCAACCATGATCCTGGAACAGGCGCAGCATCGACGCGTCAAGCTCATTGGGAGCGTCGCGTGAAACGCGAAGGATGTGGATCTCTTCCGCCGCTTCCAGAAACGGCCAAGCATCGCGCACAGCGCGCATAGCCTCACGCGTCTCCTTCCAGGCAATGAGGATCTTCTTTCCGAAGGGCACTGGGAAACCACCATGCTTCAGGACGATGACAGGCCCACCTGACGCCATGCCGACGGCTTCGGCCGGGATCACATGTTCGCTGAAGGATGGTTTGATTTCCGAGGGTAGAATGACGAGGTCGTGCCGTTTGGCGGTTGCAAGCATCTGGTTGTCTGTCTCGAGATCGACGTCGAGCCAGCGCGTGTGAATGGCCTTGTCTGCAAGGCTGGCCATAAAGACATCCTTGGCTAGACCGCTCGCTTTCGAGATGGCCTCCGCCTGCTCTGCGCGATAGGCGTCGAGGACACCCTGCGAAATCGGTGTGATCGCGTCCGCAACGACATAGCGGGGAACCTTCGACGAGTATACAAAGCCTCCTGTCAGCGGGCATTTGAATCGCACCGCCAAGGATGATGCCGCCGCGACGCGCGCCTTGGCGCCTGCGGAGCTATCGACATGGACGAAGATATTGCGATAGGTCATGGGTTCGCCTCCTGATAAAGCCAACTTATGCGGCGTTGCGCGGCGCAGCTTGACAGGGGTCAAGCGCGGCCAGATTTGCGGGGCCAGACACCGCAAGGTCGACAGGAGCATTCGCGAGGCGCTCCAGGAGCCTGCGTCGACGCGCCAGCGGCCACCACTCGTAAAGCAGGATCTCGATCGGCCGCCAGTTTGCGACCCAGCCAACGATAACGAGCCCTTCACCGAGAAATCCCACGATTGCGCCTCCCGGCACCAGGCCTTGCAACAGCTGACGCAGGACAATGCAGACGGCCAGCACGCCCAGTCCAATTCCCAGAGACACCTGAGCGATTGTCAGAAGCTCATGCATATCGCCCCGCGTGCGACGTGCACGATACAAAAAATGCCCTGCAACTGCTGCGCGAAGGCCTTCGACGTCCACACTGGTCGCCGCGGAGTCTGGCAGGTAGATGCGCATCGCCAGCGCCGCGTCGCCCGGAAGTTCCTGGGCCCACCCGACAATGTAGTCCTCCGCGCCCCGCGCAAGATCGCGTGTAGGAATCGGGAAGGGATCGAAAGGATCAAACAACTGTTCGAGGCTCTGCAGCCGGAGCTCGATCAGGCTGAAGACCGGAGCGCCGACCTTCATACGGGCTCAGACGATGTCTCGCGATCATAATAACGCTCGCAGGCGTCCTCCTGACCGCGGACCACGCGCTTGCCCTTCAGCGCGCCATGCGTTTCTGTCACGATCGTGCATTGCCAGTCGGGTTCGAGATCGCTGCTTACGAAGATAACGACCCAGTCTTGGAACTTGTTGAGCTGGTGCGCCCGTGCCGTATTTGAATACATCGCAGTAAAGTACCAGCCACGATAATGCGTGTGCATGACGGGGAGCCATGCAATCCCTTTCGGATTGAACCGGCGAGGCGCGATGAGTTTGAGCTCGTTGCGACTTGCTCTGTCGTGATAGGCCGCATCGACCTGCAACAGAAGTCTGATCGAGGGAATTTTGCCCCGGCGAACACGGCCCCGAAGCAGCTGGAAACGATCCCGCAAGGCCGCCCGGATCGCCCCCAGTCTCCTTTCACCAAACCCCGCCAGCCGATCCAGACGGCCATCATGGGCCGCCTGTTCAAGCTCTTCGAGTGAATCGATGTGAAGATCGGTATGCAGCCTTTGCGCGAGTTGCGGCCCGATACCTGGAACGGTCATGAGTAGGGTTTCGGGATCGAGCTCACCGGTCAACCGTTCAAGCGCGGACCAGCGTCCGGTCGCGATCATCTCCGCGATGGCCGAAGCGATGCTGCGTCCGATCGTAGGCAGGGCGATCAGCCCCTCACGGCCCTCGCTGGCAAGAATCTCGTCTACGGGCCGTCCGAGCTGATCAACGACGTCGGCCGCGCGTCGGTAAGCCTGTGCGCGAAATCCTGTCTCGCCCTGATGCTCGAGCAGCTCGCTCATCTGCCGCAATCTGCCTGCGATGCGAATATTCAGACGGTGCGCCATGACGATCTCCAAGGCTCCGCACAGACTGTGTGCCGTGGCACGGCACTGTCCCTGATCCCGCTCAAGGCGAACGATGCGATTTGAGCAGACTCAAACTGCTTCCGCTCCTAGTGAGACATCAGCACAGGCACCGTTGCATGCTTCAGCACCTCACGCGTGACGCCTCCGAAGATAAACTCGCTCATCCGCGAGCGCCCATACGCGCCCATGACGATCAGATCGGCGCCTACGGCGAGGGCCTGCCCCAGGATCGCATCGGCCTCCGTTAGGCCACCCGAGCCAAGATTGAAAAGCTCGGCCTTGGCGCCTCGGAAAGCAAGATGCGCAGTGATATCCGCGCCTGGCTGTTCGCCATAGCCACGGGAGGGTTTGCCATCGACGGTGACGACGCTGACGCCCTCTGCCGCACGGATGAAGTCATCCGCATCGCCTAGCGCGCGCGCAGCTTCACGGGTTGGCTTCCAGGCGAACAGGACGCGCCGACCGATGGGTGCAGGCCTCCACTCGGGTGGGACGATGATGACCGGCCGACCGGACTCGAACAACGCGGCTTCAAGGACCGCCCGGACAGAATCGGCATTCAGCTTGGTTGGCTTGGCCACCAGGGAGACATCGGCGTGACGCGCGCGCAAACCTAACACCGAGCCGGCGGCCCCGATATCCATCAGATAAGATTCCACCACAGCTCCGATCTCGCCCTGCAACAGGCGAGCCTTAAGCTTGTCGGCTTCGCTACGAAGGTGATCGCGGGCGTCCTCCAGCAGCTGGCCGTAGAGCGGATCAACCGCCAGGCCTTCAACTGGCGCATAGTTGGGTTCCCAGTTCACCAGCGCCGCCGTCACGCGGCCCGAGTTCTGCCGGGCAAGCTGCTCCGCAAAGGCGATGACAGGTTCGTTGGCAGCCTCCGATGTCACGATAGCCAGAATGTCCTTGAGGCTCATGTCCCTCTCCTCTGCGCGGGTTCACTTTCGACAGATTGCGCTGGCGCGCCGTGACGCAGGTCAAATCCGCGTGCACCACCCAACGCGGACGCCACGCCTCGGGAAAAAGGTAGGGCGGAATGGCGAATAGGCCGAGCGATACTCACGGCAGGCTAGCACAAATGGAGACGCTGACCCGCCAAATAATGTCACGCGGCTAGTCGGTGCGGATCTTCACCTGCTGGGCTTTGGCGGAGGAAGGTTTCCGGATGTCGATCGTGAGCCACACCCTTGCTCATCTGCGCCTTGTCCCTCGCAGCGTCCAGGCCTTGCGGGAGGGCGACTGCATGCTCGAAGGATCCGTAGGACTGTTCAGCGACGCGATAGTTCTTTCTCTTCTCATCCTTCGCGAATTTCTTCTCAGCGCGGATCGTCAGAACCCCGCCGACAACGCTGATATCAATATCCTTCTCGTCCATGCCGGGATGATCGGTCGACGCCTTGATCATCGTATCGGTTTCCGTCACTTTCCTGCCGGGCGAAAAGCCAATGTCGGTGAACGCGGCGGGCCAGTTGCCGAAACTGTTGAACCTGCTGAAGACACGGTCGATCTCGTTCTCGAACAGATCAAACGGCGTCATGCGACGCGCATGCTGGCGCAGGCGCGGGCGATGCTTTGACCAGCGGCGGCGCGGCAAATTGGGGACGGGTCATCGCCTTAGTGGTCATTTGGGCCGCCTCTATGGCTCACCAACTTCGGCCTGTCTGCGACCACTCGCTTGACGCCGATTCAGAAGGACCACGAAAAAGGAGGCGCGGGCAACGCCCGCGCCTTAGCTTCGGATTCACAGCTGGTCATGCAGCCAACATTGCGTACCCGGCCTCCTCCACAACGCCGCCTTCCGCCAAGCATTCAAGTGCGCTGCGATTAAGCAGGCGGAAGTGATACATCGAAATCATCTTGATCCATTTGCGCCGCTGGAAATCGGACATCTTGCGAGAAACCGTTTCGAAACGCAGGCCGAGAAATTCTGCCATTTCGCTTCGGCGCATGGGGAGATCGAACTCGGCATCCCGCCCCTGCGAGACATCAGCGACCGCCAGAAGAAACGTTGCGAGCTTCTGGTCTGCAGAATGCGCGCCCACACTGGTGAGCTGGGCTTGCGCCGCGCCAAGCTGATTTCCAACCTGACCGATCAGCTGGACCGCGAGCTGGGGATCACGGGCGCATATTTCGGCCAGGCGCTTGACCGGGATGGCTCGCACTTTCAGCGCCGTGACCGCCTCGCAGCCATTGGCGTGCCCAGCCGCGCCCTCGAGGCCCATGATGGAGCCGGCGCTGCAGAATCCAACGACCTGCCGCTGGCCATCGACCAAGGTGCGGTAGAGTTTTGCCCATCCGCTCTCTATTATGTAGAGACTGTTGCGTGCATCTCCCTCGAAAAAGAGGTGATTGTGGGCAGCAATCTGCCTGATTTCGCCCGGATGGTTCGCGACCCAACCGTCCGGCGAACGATCAAAATCGATGATAGCGCCACCGTTGATGCACATATCATGTACTCCGTATGAGCTTGTCGATAAGGCACACATGACTCCCCAACCTTGCGGGGATTTGCCCGAATGTGGCGAAGTGTGTCTGGCAGCTGAAAACCGCCGAAATGTCACAATTGGTGCGGGGCGCCGTTGGAACGATGCCTTTGTGACCAGACATCCGCTCCAAACTCGGCGCGAGAGGCCAACGCGCCCATTCCCAGGAGTTCGCCCAGTGCCGGCAGGTTGAAAAGATAATCTGCAGCCGATCCGCCCTGCCCGTCGAAGGTCTGGGTCAGGTCGTAATCGAACTCCTCCGGTCTGAAGTCGCCTCGGCCGATCGAGGCCAACGCCACAAGAACAACCTGTGCTTCAACGGCCAAGGCGGCGATCGCAGCCCGAAGGGCGCGCCGGCGGGTCCCCGTCCGGTTTCAGCAGCCCATCTTCATCGTACCAACCGCTCGCAGCGAGTGCGAGCTGATCAGCCCCGTGCTCGTGCGAGAGCGAGACGATTCCGGAGAGCCATTCACACGACACCTCTACCAGAGTGGTGCGTCGCCTCTTTGCGCTTGCCAGACATAATCGCCCCTGACTTCGCGCGCATCAATGCGACAGCAGCACAGGCGTACTACAGTTGTTGAGGATGTGCTCGGTCGCGCCGCCCAAGACAAACTCCTTGATTCTGGAGCTCCCATAAGCACCCATGACGAGAAGTTCTGGGGAAACTTCCTCCAGATAGGCCGCGAATGACGCGCCAATGCTTCGATGACGGCCATCGATCTCATCAGGAACAGCGCTAATGCCGTGGGTGCGCAGGTGGCGGACAAGGTCGCCCGCCTGCCCGGCCGTTGCGGATGCTTTCTCCCCGACGGCGGTCATCACACGCACGTCCTCCACCCGCTTCAGCACCGGGAGAGCATCGGCAACCGCACGCGCCGCACTGCGACTGCCGTCCCATGCGACCGCAACACGCGTCAGTCGACCGGATGGAAGGAGGGACTTTTGCGGATTGAAGGCGAGGACTGGCCGCCCGGAGCCAAAAATGACATCTTCTGCAACCGACCGCTGACTGTCCACACGTGCGCCAACGACGATCAGGCTGAGGTCAAATGTGCGCGCCAGCTTGGCCATGCATGGACCAACACCATGCAGGCTAGCGCGGACAAGTTTCGCTTCGTGCCGAATACCTGCCTTTTCGGCGAGGGATTGAAGGTGTGTCAGCGACGCCTTTGCCGCATCGAGACTTTTGCGTTCTTCGATGCGCGCGAGCTCGCTGACATGTAGCAGGCGCTCCGCCAGCCAGTTTTCCGGTGCATTGATGTCGATATTGATGGCAATGCCTGTCAGCGTCGCATCGAGCATTTTCGCAAAACCGACGGCCTGTTCGACCGCGGCCAGGGGCGTCGGCTCTGCGTAGGTATCTATATGAAGAGCAATGTCGCGCATCGATCCGATCCTCGGCGGTGGATGAAACGGCGCACCGCCAACGCCAAATGTTGCTGGTGTCAGGATTTCCCTTTGCGCGCGCCCCTCCGCGTGTGCGTAACGGCATAGCCGAGAAGGCCAACCGCCGCCGCTGCGAGGGCGGCTGTCGCGACGGGGTGCTCGCGCACCTCCTCCCCTGCCCTCTTCGCCAGTGCCGCTGACTGCTTCCTAATATTTTCGGCGAGGTCCGAGGCTGCATGCACAAAGGCGGCCGCCGATTTGGAAACGGCGTCACTCGCATCTGCACCTAGATGCTGCGTCATCCGCCCTATGCCGCGTACGACCTCATCATAACCTTTGGAAAGATCTTTGACTTTCCGGTCTACAGTTTGCTCAGCCATGATTCACTCCTGCTGCTCAGTATCATCATGAACGAGAGCGCGACTGACCGATTGATTGGTATCAAATGTCGCGGGCGCGTCTGGCCCCCAGTCGCTGACGACGTTGCAAAGCGTTGTGATTGAACATTGGCGAAATCGCCGCCCGAAAGCGCCTAGTGCGCCATGAGTATCGGAATGTTCGCGCTGCGCAGCATTTCCCGTGTCATCCCGCCAAAGACAAATTCGCTCATCCGTGACCGGCCGTAACCGCCCATAACAATCAGGTCGGCATCGACCGCGGCGGCATGGTCGAGAACTGCACGCGCTTCGCTCCGGCCGAGTGGCGCCAGCACGCACGAATGCACCTTGATACCCCGGCGTCCGAGATGAGCGGCTACATCGCCGCCGGCCGCCAGGCAGTCGTCCTCGGTGTGGTCCGCATCCACCTGCACGACCGCGACACTGTAGGCATGCGCAAGCAGGTTGGCCGCTTCAGCGAGCGCCCGGGCAGCTTGTCGCGTGGGTTTCCATGACACGACAATGTTCCGGCCGATCTCCCGCGGTTTCCATGCAGTCGGCGCCAGCATGACCGGCCGACCGGACGCAAAGAGCGCAGCTTCGGCCAGCCGCTGCTGCGCATGGGTTTGTGCGCAGCCGACGACGGTAACGTCGTGATGCCGCGCCCGTGTGGAGACGGCGTCTGCGAGAAGCCCGAGTTCAACCACATCCCCCTCCACTGTCCCGGTGGCCGGCAATCCTGCCTTTAGCCTGCTGTTCAGGGCGTCAAGATCCAAGATCAGGCGCGCCTCCGTCTGAGCACGAATATCGGCCCAGACTGGGCTGGCGACCCAGCCGTCCGCCATGATCAAGGCCGGCATCCACGCCACCATCAGCGCAGACACCCTGCCTTCGTTCTGGGAAGCCAGCTGCTGGGCGACGGCGACCACGCTGTCATTCGGCGCACCGGAGGCAGTCACGGCGAATACGTTCTTGAACTTCATCTTGCCCTCCATGCGGGCCGGAAAGTGTTGCAAGCGCCCGTTTTTGTCGTGACGCAGATCAAGCCTGCTGGATTTGATACAGATCATCCCGGGACGCAGCCGAACCGCCATGCTGGCCCCATGATCACGCGGCGGATCTTCAGTTCACTTGCAATGGTCGTAGCGGGCATCACCCTGCTCGCCGCCTGCGATCGAAGCACAAGCGCCCAGACGCCAAGTCATTCACCGACTGCAGCTGGCGTCGCCATCGCGGTCGAAACCGGAGATCAGCTTCCGCTGTTTGTTCCTTATCGCGGTTTGATGGTTGGCATTATCGACTGGTCTTCGTTTGGCGTCTTCCATCTTGCGACAAATGACAAGCCGCTCACCGACAGCGACTGGACCGCCGCCGGGCTCGCAGCCGTCAATCTGATCGCCGTGTCTGTCCTGCTCACGACACCCAACAGCAATGCAGACGATCAGCGCCGCCTCGCGGATCCCGCCTGGACGGAGAGCGTTGCAGATTTTCAGAACGCCAGCGTTCTGGTCGCCGCCGCGGTAGATAAGCGAAATCGCTTTGACTTCAACCGGACCGCGGACATGCTCGCGACCACCTGCCAGACCTGCCATGACATGTTTCGCATCATGCCTCCCGACGACGCCACTTCACGTTTTGCAGCCCGATAGGCTCGCCTTCTTAGACCTTTGAGGTCTCCGTGAAAGTGACAGCACTCATCAATCCGACGGCTGGCATCGTCGGTCCGGACGGTCGGCTTCGTAGGGTGGAGCTGCTTGAAAGCGTCGGAATTTGCGACGCCGTGGTCATAGTGCTTGATCCCGACAATGCTGCCGGCCAGATGCGCGGTCTGATCGAGCGGACGTGCGACCTTTCGATTTTCCGGGGCCGGGGAGGCGCGCGAGGATGTTCGCAAGGCGACTTCGGCCGCGCGATGCAGGACGCAAGCGTTGCGGTCGATGCGGAGCGTCATCTCCAGCTGAATTCGGAAACCGGCGCAAGTGACCGGCTTCCGTCTGGAAACATCATTGCGGCGCTGGTCGAGCCTTCGCCGGCCCGCGCCGCATGGATGTAGCCACCCTGAATGTTCCGCCTGCCATGGCTGCCTTACGCTTTGCCTGGACTGCAATCCGCTCGGACTGGCGGCATCTCGACGGGGTCGTTGTTCGAACCGCAGATACGCTGACGATCGTCGATCCTCCGGCCAATCCGTGCTCGCAATCATGGATGGCGAGCAGGCAGCGGTCGGATCGCAGTTCATCCTCCGTTGCAAGGAGAGCGCCGCGCTGAGCGAGCGGTTGATCCGGTCGTTGTCCGGGGCCCCGGACTAGACGTTCGCCCTATTCATCGCGGCGTCGATTTCCGCAAGCGAGCTGTGCGTCATGCCATGGCAGGTCTCAAAGACGATCCGTTCGCGCGTTTTCGAGGCGATGAAATCGCGTAAACCGTTCATGACAGGCGGCGGCGCGACAATCGCGACCCCCTTGATGCCTTCGGTGACAGCGGCTTCATTTGCACGATCCGCCACGCGGTTCAGGAAAATCTCGAGTTCTTCCTGATCGCGAATTGATCGCGGCTTCACACGCAGACGCCCCGCCGTACGTATGGTCCTGCACGGCAAGTGCTCGCCATGCGTGAGCAGATCCGCCGTCTCTGCGTAGTCTGGCTTTTCCACGATCGCGTCTGTTCGTGATGGGCGAACGAAAAAGCGCGCGGAGTGCTCATCTGCGACCAAAATCAGTGCTGGATAGTCGGTCATCTTCAACTCCCTGCATGCAGTTCAGCACGGCCGATGGACGTTGCCTTGATCCAGGCCAAAGTGGGCACGCGTCGCTTTTGTTCGGGGGCCCGCCAGCGCCGGCAACCAAGCAAGCATCAGTAGGGCCTGCCAGTCCAAGCAGCCCCGCTGGCGAGGCTTCGCCACACAAATAGGCTCCGAGATCCTGCTTCATCAACAGAATCGCAAAGCTAGTCTCGAGAGAGAACAAATCCGCAAGAGCTGTCAGGCCGGCCATGAAGCGAGCTCCCAGCCTTTCAATCCGAAGAGTTTGCAGACACAGCGCGCGACCCACGCCAGAATAGGCAGCAACACGGTCAGTTCGACGCAAACAGCCAAGAACGCGCCGAGCACAGGCGCCCCAAGCAACACGTGCATCGCGCCAAAAAAGACGCCTACGCCAAACCCGACGGCGCCAAGGCCAACACCCGCGACCATTGCTCGCAACAAGGCCGATACAGCTACAAACAGCGGTCCACGCATACCGCTTACCGCAACTTCAGGCTTCCCGTGCCGCATCTTTGGCTTTCCAAACGATGGCCGGCCATAATTTGCACAGGCAGCCAGGAATTCTTTTCCCACAAGACGCGCCGCTTCTGGGTCAACATGTTGGGACAATGTGGAGGGTACGACGCAGACAACCGGGCATAGGACCAACGCCGCGCGTGCAAAATACGTCCTCTGAGCGGACGTCATCGCCACGGCAGCACGTATGCGATCGGCTGGTGCGCGCTCAATTTGAATGAGAGACGAAGCTGCATCGATTGCGGGCATCGCATCTGTCCAAACTTGCAGATAAGGTGACCTTGGCGCCCGGCGGTGCGGCGGCCTTGATCGCGGTCAAATCCGGCGCGGCCAGGTTTGCGCCAAACACATGCGATCTTTTCGCATCGCCACTGAGCGCAGTGGCGCGACTCGCGAACCGACTGTGAGCATGACGTTCCCGTGGCAGCGCCGAGCGGCCCGGGCCGCAGTTATTCCAATGGCGCAGCCGCTAGACTTTGAGAGCCTTGAGCCGTGCATCGGTATCACGAACCTTGTCGCGCGCTACTCCCGCAACGTGATTGCTCAGGACGCCAAGTGCGCGGGTGAGGCGAAGATGACGAGGCGGCCACAGGCCGTGTGCGGTCATCGCAATGCTTATGCTCCCTGCGATGTGGGCGAAGAAGTGCTGTTCATCATCATCATGATGACCGTCGTGAGGCTCATGACGGCGGTGATCGCATTGTCTGGCGCCGTCGTGAACGGCGGTCGCGTGGCGATCACGCTTGCGCGCCCCGGTCGCCGTGACGGCCAGATCCGTCAGTTCTTCCAGTCGGGGGTCAAGTCTGACGCCAGGGAAGAAGCGCGCCGTCTGCGATCACAATCCAGGTTGTCTCTGTTGTTATTTTTTTCTTCCTGAATAGGAGCAATTCAGAATTCTCCAGAACGTGTTGGACGACCTTATTCTGCATCAGAATCACCGTTGCGCCGATGTTCCCTCACGCGAAGGCGTTGCTTTTTCGCTACGTTTTGGAGGCGCTTCCAGAGCGCCACGCGACGCCGCAAGTTCGCGCTTGCTGCGCCACAGGCCTGCCCTATTTGGACTGCGAATTCAGTCCGATATCGGCTACGCTCCCCTGAACGCCGAACGAGATAGCGACCATGGAAAGGTCAAACAAGATGACACGCCTTGCTCCCGCCCTGCTTGCCGCCACCGTCCTGGCTGGCTGCGCGACTGCACCCATGGCGATGGCGCAACCGCCCTCGCCCGGCCCGTGGCCAATGCCGCCGCAAAGCACGATCCAGCCCGAGACCACGATCACACTGACCGGCAAGGGCACGGTCGATCATGCTCCTGACGTCGCGATGATTAACGTCGGCGTGCAGGTGGAAGCCAAGACCGCCGCCGATGCAATGACGCAACAGGCCGAGCAGATGAACGGCGTGTTCGCGGCTGTGAAGACCGCCGGCATTGCCGATCGCGACATGCAGACGGGCAATCTGTCCCTGAACCCGGTCTATGAGTATCCCAATAACGCCCGCCCGCGCCTCACCGGCTATCAGGCGTCGAACCAGCTGACGATCAAGGTCCGCAAGCTCGACACGCTCGGCAAGACAATGGACGCGGTTGTGAAGGGCGGCGGCAACACGATCAACGGTGTGTCGTTCTCGATAGACCAGCCGGACAAACTCCAGAGCGACGCCCGCATCGAGGCGATCAAGGACGCCTCCTCCAAGGCCGAGCTTTATGCGCAGGCCGTGGGCTACAAGGTGAAGCGGATCGTCACGATCAACGAGCAGGAGTTCTATCCGCAGCCCGCGCCGATCATGATGCAGATGCGCAATCAGGACATGGCGGCCGCAGCGACCCCGATCGCGGCCGGCGAAGTCTCGCTGACGCAGACGGTGAGCGTGGTGTTTGAGCTGACGAAGTAGCGATTGCTTCTGCCCCAAGACAGGAAACGCCGCCCGTGGATAACGGGCGGCGTTTCTGTTTCCCGGGGAGGAAGATCTCAGGCGATGCCGGAGACGATCTCGTTTTTCTCGTTGAGCTTCACGATGGCGGGCGCGTGCTGTTTCGCGGCGTGCTCGTCCAGCTGGGCCCAGGCCGCGATTATCACGCGGTCCTGCGGCTGGAAGAAGCGGGCGGCGGCGCCGTTGACGCCGATGGTTTTCGAGCCGCGCGGCGCCTCTATCGCATAGGTGGTGATGCGCGCGCCATTGGTGATGTTCCAGATGTCGACCTGCTCGTGCGGCAGGATGCCAGCCGCCTCGAGGAGGTCGATGTCGATGGAGCAGGAGCCCTCGTAATGGAGGTCGCACTGGGTGACGGCGGCCCGGTGGAGCTTGCCCTTCATCATGGTCAGGATCATTGCAGTCCTCCTAACGTCCCCGCTTTCGCCGGGTTATTGCGCAAACCTTAACGCAGGAGGGTTTCTCCGCCGTAAAGGAATTGCACAGCCTTTTGTCCGACTCGATCCGGGCTTTCGCCCCCGCGACGGGTTGGTAAAGGTGGGAATGGCCCAGATATAACCCAGTTGGTTAGGAAATCCGGCGTAATCCCCGAGGCGCGACCGATACATACGGCAGCCGTAAGGAACCCTGTATATGGCCCATGACGCCCGTTTCGTCCAGTCCGGCGGCCATACCATTCGTGTGATTGTCGAGGGAGCCGGGCCGCTGGTTCTGATGGTCCATGGCTGGCCGGAGAGCTGGTATTCCTGGCGCCACCAGATCGGACCGATCGCGCAGGCCGGTTACACAGCGGCAGCGATGGATGTGCGGGGCTATGGCGGGTCGTCGAAACCACGGCCGGTTCAGGCTTATGACATGAAATCGCTGATCTCGGACGTCCAGGCCGTGGCGGACGCGCTGGGCGGCGGCAAGGCGATCCTTATCGGGCATGACTGGGGGGCGCCGATCGTGTGGAGTTCGGCACTGGTCGATCCGGGTCGGTTCACGGCGGTGGCCGGCCTGGCGATCCCCTATTCCGGACTGGGAGAAGAGCCATTCATCGACAGCCAGCAGCGGAAGCAGGCCGCCAACGGACGTTTTTTCTATCAGGTCTACATGCAGGACGAGGGCGTCGCCGAGACGGAGCTGGAAGCGGATGTACGCGGCGGGTTGCGGAAGATCTATTACGCCCTTTCCGGCGGAGCGCCGGACAACGCATGGCCGAAGGACAAGATGCAGGGTGATACGTTGCTGCATCGTCTGGTTGATCCGGAGGTCTTTCCATCCTGGCTGACGGCGGATGACATCGATTATTTCGTGAAGGAATTCGAGGGCTCAGGCTTTCGCGGGCCGCTCAACCGGTATCGCAATTTTCATCGCGACTTCGAATGGCTTAGCAGGTTCGGGAATGGAACGATCGAACAGCCGGCGCTATTTGTCGCCGGCGAGCAGGACATGGCCTTCAGACTGTTCGGGCGGCAGGCCGAAGACAGGATGCGGAGCTTGATGCCAAACCTGGGGGGCTTCCACGTGCTGCCCGACTGCGGCCACTGGACCCAGCAGGAGAAGCCCGCCGAGGTGAACACCCTGCTCCTCGCTTGGCTGAAGGAGCTGCGGAGCCGGACGGCGAGGCCGGCTGCTATTTCCAGGACCGCAAAGCGAGCATAATCAAAGCATCCCCAGTCTTGCGACGGCCTGCCATTGACGCCCATCGCTCGCTGAGGGCAGATGCGTTCGACGTCTGGTTCCGCCGTGAGGCGCAGCCAGGCGGCTAGGTCGATCGATCCCCGCGGGAGAGAGCTGCATCCCCTTCTTACTTGAAGGTGTGGGCAGCCGCCGAAGGCGCAACCGCCCCGGAAACGCTCAGGCAAAAAGGGCCGCGGGAGTGACGACATCGCTGGAAAGCGCGAGACGAGATCTCGCCGCCGACGGAGTAAGCGTCGCACACTTGTGACGGGAATCTCTCAGGCAAATCCGACAGCGGGGGCGTAGTCGCGAATGCGATGGCGCGGACCTGTCGGAGTTGAAATGGCGGAAGTCTTGAACGTTCCTCTGAAGAAGACGCCGCTGCATGCATTGCATGTAAAACTGGGCGGCCGGATGGTCGAGTTCGGCGGTTATGACATGCCGGTCCAGTATCCCGAAGGCATCATGGCCGAGCACAGCTGGACGCGCACGCACGCCGGCCTGTTCGATGTCAGCCACATGGGGCCGAGCTTTCTGGCGCTGCCCGAGCTGGGCGGCGGCGAGGACGCGCATCGGAAGATTTCCGCGATCGTTGAGAGGCTTGTGCCGTCTGACATTGCCGGGCTGGCGCCGGGCAAGGTGCAGCTCACGGTGCTGCTCAACGAGGGTGGCGGGATCGTCGACGACCTGATGATCGGCCGGCCAGCGGCCGCTGATCTTCAGGGCATGCTGTACATCGTGGTCAACGCCGGAACGAAGGACAACGACTTCGCGCTGATCCAGAAGACAGCGGGTTCGGAAGCCGCGTTGCGCCGGGCGGATGACCGCGCGCTGATCGCTCTGCAGGGACCGGAGGCAGAAGCCGTGATCGCATCGATCATTCCGGAAGCGGTCGCCCTCACCTTCATGCATTTTGCGCGCGTGGAGCATGCTGAGTTCGGTCGCATAATGGCGACGCGCTGCGGCTACACGGGCGAGGACGGGTTTGAGATTCTAGTGCCGGCGAACAAGGCCGAGGCGTTTGCCGAAAGGCTGCTGTCGGATGCCCGGGTGAAACCGATCGGGCTGGGCGCCCGGGATTCGCTGCGGCTCGAGGGCGGCCTGTGCCTGTATGGGCATGACATCGACGCGAGCAAGACGCCGGTCGCGGCTTCACTGTCATGGATGATCTCCAGGGTGCGTCGCGACCGCGGTGATTTCCCCGGCGCGCAGCGGATTCTTGGCGAGCTGAAGGACGGCGTTCCCTCGAAGCGCGTGGGCATCAAGCCGCTGGGCCGGGCGCCGGCACGCGAGGGCGCGGAAATCCAGAGCGCGGACGGCCAGGTTGTTGGCGTGATAACATCCGGCGGGTTCGGGCCGACAGTGAACGGGCCTGTTGCGCAGGGCTATGTCGATACGAGCTACGCCAAAGTCGGGACGCCGCTGAAGCTGATCGTGCGCGGCAAGGCGCTGGAAGGTGAAGTGGCAACGCTGCCTTTCGTGCCTGCAAAATACAAACGCTAAGAGGGATCCAGCATGACTACCTACTACACGAGCGAGCACGAATGGATCAGCGTCGAGGGCGATGTCGGCACCGTGGGCATCACGGCATTCGCGGCGGGGAAGCTAGGTGATGTGGTGTTCGTCGAGCTGCCCGACGCCGGGAAGAAGGTGAAGAAGGAAGGCGACATGGCTGTCGTCGAGTCAGTGAAGGCTGCGTCCGACGTCTACGCGCCGGTGTCAGGCGATATTGTGGAAGCCAATGCGGCCATCGTGGAGGAACCAGCGAAGGTGAATGCCGATCCCGAAGGCGAGGGCTGGTTTGTAAAGCTGAAGCTTTCGAACTCGGGCGAGCTTTCGGGCCTGATGGACAAGGCCGCCTATGACGCTTTCTGTGCGAGGCAGTGAGGACCTGAATGCACGCAGCTCCCGCCTTTCATGTGGACAATGCGTCCGAACTGGCCGCCTTCATCGAGGCGCGCCGTTTCGCGACGCTGGCTCTCTCAAGCGAAAGCGGGCCGGAGGCGGCGCACATTCCGATGATTCTGAACCGCGACGCGGCGGGAAACCCGGTAGCGCTGGAAGGTCATGTGGCGCGGAACAATCCCGTGGCGGCGATTGCGGCGCAGCCGGTGCGGGCGCTGGCAATCTTCATTGGCGCTGATGCCTATGTGACGCCTTCGCTCTACCCCTCCAAGCGCGAGCACGGGAAGGTCGTGCCGACGTGGAACTACATTGCGGTGCATGTGAGTGGGGCCGTTCAAGCTTATACCGATGCCGCCGCGCTGCACCAGCAGGTGAGCCGGATCACGGACATGATGGAGCAGCCGGCGACGGCGCCTTGGTCCGTCAGCGATGCGCCGGAGGATTACATCGCGAAGATGCTCAACGCGATCACCGGCCTGCGCCTGCAGATCGATGCGATCGAGGGCATCCGCAAGCTGAGCCAGAACAGGCCGGAGGGCGATCGCGCTGGCGTGCTCAATGGATTCGCACATTCATCCGATCCAGCCGCGAGGCAACTTGCGGCGGAAATGTCGAAAGAGGTCTAGTTCATGCGCTACCTGCCCCTCACCGCGGATGACCGCGCGGCGATGCTGAAGACCATCGGCGCGCAGTCGGTGGACGACTTCTATGGCGACGTGCCGGCGGGGGCGCGGCTGAGGGGTCCTGTGGCGGGATTGCCGAACCATCAGGGCGAGCTGCAGGTGGAGCGGCACATGACGAAGCTGGCGGCGAAGAACCGCGCGGCTTCGGATGGACCGTTCTTTGTCGGATGCGGCGCCTATAAGCATCACATTCCGGCGAGCGTGGACCATATCATCCAGCGGTCGGAATTCCTGACGACCTATACGCCTTACCAGCCGGAGATCGCGCAGGGCACGCTGCAGACTATGTTCGAGTTCCAAACGCAGGTGGCGGCGCTGACCGGAATGGAGGTGGCGAACGCCTCGATGTATGACGGCTCAACCGCATGCGCCGAGGCGGCAGTGATGGCCTGCCGCGTGACGAGGCGGAACACCGTGATCATGTCGGGCGGTCTGCATCCGCACTATGCGGACACCACCCGCACGCTGTGCGAGGCGGCGGGGATCAACGTCATCCAGTTGCCGCCAGCGATAGATGGCGAGCTTGAGCTGGCGAATGCTGTGACCGAAGTGGCGGCCTGCGTGATCGGGCAATCGCCGAATGTGTTCGGGACGGTGACGGACCTCACGCCGGTAGCGGACGCAGCTCACGCCAAGGGCGCGTTGCTGGTGACCGTGTTCACAGAGGTTCTGTCGCTTGGACTGGTGAAGCCGCCGGGTGAGATGGGAGCCGACATTGCGGTGGGCGAAGGCCAGTCGATCGGCGTACCGTTGGGCTTTGGCGGACCGTATGTGGGGTTATTCACCTGCCGGTCGAAATTCATGCGCCAGATGCCGGGGCGACTGTGTGGCGAGACGCTGGATGCGGACGGCAAGCGCGGCTTCGTGCTGACCCTGTCGACGCGCGAGCAGCACATCCGCAGGGATAAAGCGACCAGCAACATCTGCACGAACTCCGGGCTGTGCATGCTGGCCTTCACGGCGCACATGACGCTGCTGGGCGACAAGGGGCTGACGCATCTGGCGACGCTGAACCATGAAGCGGCGTGCGATCTTGCCGACGCCCTCTCCGCAGTCAGGGGCGTGAAGGTGCTGACGGGGCGCTTTTTCAACGAGATCGCGTTCGAAACATCAAAACCCGCAGACCTGATTCTGGCCGCGCTTGAGAAGCATGACGTCATCGGCGGCGTGCGTGCGTCGCGTCTGTTCCCAGGCGCGGGAATGGACAATGTGATCCTGGCTGCCGCGACAGAGTGTGCGACGGCTGAAGACATCAAGACTTATGCCGCGGCTCTGGCGGAGGTGCTGAAATGACCATGAACTCAACCGGCCGCCCGACCTCACTTGGCGCTATCGACGGCGAGCGACCCTCGCACACTGTCTCCGGCTCGAAGGGCCTGCTGCAGGCGGAAGGGCTGATCTTCGAGATCGGCTCCGTCGAGAAGACGGGCGTTGATCTGGCGAAGCCGAAGGGCACGAAGAACCGGCTTGGCGGCGTGACGCGTGGCAAGCCTTCCGGCCTGCCCGGCTTAACGGAGCCAGAGGCCGTGCGCCATTATGTGCGCCTCAGCCAGAAGAACTATGCGATCGACCTCGGTCTGTTCCCGCTTGGATCGTGCACGATGAAGCATAATCCGCGGCTGAATGAGAAGGTCGCGCGCCTGCCCGGCTTTGCGGATGTGCATCCGATGCAGCCGCAGACGACTGTGCAGGGTGCACTGGAAGTGATCACCGAGCTCGCCGACTGGCTCATGAAGCTGACCAATATGCCGGCCGTGGCGATGAGTCCGAAGGCGGGCGCACACGGCGAGCTCGCGGGCATGCTGGCGATCCGCGCGGCCTTGATCGCGCGGGGCGAAAGCGAGAAGCGCAAGCGCGTGCTGGTTCCGGTTTCGGCGCACGGCACTAACCCGGCGACGGCGGCGCAGTGCGGCTTCATCATTGATGAGATCAATGCCGCGCCGGATGGCCGGGTCGACCTCGAAGACCTGAAGGCCAAGCTGACGGATTCCTCCGACGTCGCAGGCATTATGCTGACCAACCCTAACACCTGCGGCCTATTCGAGCGGGACATCAGGGCGATTGCCGACCTGATCCACGCGGCAGGTGGATACTTCTATTGCGACGGCGCGAACTTCAACGCGATTGTCGGCCGGGTGCGGCCGGGCGACCTCGGCGTCGATGCGATGCACATCAACCTGCACAAGACGTTTTCGACGCCACATGGCGGCGGGGGCCCGGGCTCAGGGCCGACCGTGCTGTCGGAAGCGCTGGCGCCCTATACGCCGGTGCCGTTCATCGTGACGACGGCTGAGGGCCTCCGTTTCGTGGAGCATCACGAGGAAGCGCCGAATTCCTTCGGCCGGATGTGCGCCTTCCATGGGCAGATGGGCATGTTCACGCGCGCCCTTGCCTACATTCTCAGCCACGGCGCGGACGGCCTGCGGCAGGTGGCGGAAGATGCGGTGCTGAACGCCAATTATGTGCTGGCGCGCCTCAAACCGCTGATGTCGCCCGCCTTCGAGGGCTATTGCATGCATGAGGCGCTGTTTTCGGATGCTTTCCTGAAAGACACCGGCATCGAGACGATCGACATCGCCAAGGGGCTCATCGACGAGGGATATCACCCGATGACGATGTACTTTCCGCTGGTGGTGCACGGCGCGATGCTGATCGAGCCGACGGAGACGGAGTCGAAAGCGGAGATCGACAGGTTCTGCGATGCGCTTGCCTCGATCGCGCGGCGCGCAGTCCAGAAAGATCCGTCGCTAAAATCTTCGCCGCATCTTGCGCCCGCCAAGCGGCTGGACGAGACACGGGCGGCGAGGTCGCCGCGATTGAAGTGGACGCCCGAGTCGCCGACGCTGAAGGCGGCGGAGTAATCCGCGACCGCCGGGCGCCTGCCCGGCTGTCGCTGCGGCGCAGCGAGCAGTGGTAATGCGGCGCTAGCCGGGCAGGCGCCCGGCGGTCCCAGATGATTTCGTGTTCGCCCGCACCATCGCAACGGTCTTCTCTATGCGACGAAGGCGCGTTTCGCGCGCCTTCGCTTCCTCAACCGCGCGTACGTGTTCCTTGCGATGAGTGAAAGCAAGCGCCGCGAAGTCTTTGGTGAGGCCAGCTTTCTTGAGGGCGGCGGCAAGATCATTCGGAACCTCGACTTCGCGCGGCGCGGTATCAAGCTCCAGTGTCACCTCAACCTTGTCGCCGCCTTTCACGCCGGCGGCGTCGCGGTGTTGCTGGGCAAGCGGCAACATGAATTTGCCGCCCATGAAGAAGACGGCGCTGCGGTAGGTGTAGCCGTTCAGCGTAACGCAGACCTTTGGCCTCTTGCCCGCGCCGAGTTTTTCCACGATGGCTTCGGGCATATCGATGCCGGTCGCGTTCATGTCTTCGGCTTGTGTGATGTCAGTCTTGAATTTCGGCATGCTGCTCTCCTCTCCGCTCACGCTTCTGACCGGAGGAAGAGCCGGCCATCGCAGCCCCGACAATTCAATGTAGAAATTTGTTTAGAGCCCCGCCAGGGTTGCGATCCAGAACGTCGCCAGCGACGCCACGTAAGCAAGGCCTATCAGGTAGGCGAACATGAAGCCGGTCCATTTCCATGAGTTGGTCTCACGCCGGACGGTGGCCAGGGTGGCGAAGCATTGCGGCGCGTAGACATACCAGGCGATGAAGCTAAGAGCCATCGGCAGGGTCCACGCGGCAGCGAGCGTGACGTGCAGCGCTTCGCTGGTCTCATCGACCGGTCCGAGCGAGTAGATCAGGCCGAGCGAGGACACGGCGGCTTCGCGGGCAGCCATGCCGGGGATCAAGGCGACAACCATTTCCAGGTTGAACCCGATGGGACGGAAGATTGGCTCAATCACTCTGCCGATCATGCCGGCATAGCTGCCTTCGAGACCCGCCCCGCCATTCGGGAAATAGGCGAGCCCCCAGAGCGCGACAGTCGTGCCGAAGATGATCGTGCCTGCGCGCTTCAGGAACGCCCATGCCTTCGACGCCAACCCGAGGAAGAAGTCGCGCCAGACCGGCAGTTTGTAGGTCGGCAGCTCCATGATGAGCGGCTGGCTAGGACCTTTGGTGGCCGTGCGCTTGAGGACGAAAGCTACGGCGACGGCGCTGACGACGCCGATGACGTAGAGCCCAAACAGGACCAGCCCCTGCAGGTTGAACGGCCCGACCATGTTCTGCGGGATGAAGACGCCGATCAGCAGCGTATAGACGGGCAGGCGCGCCGAACAAGTCATCAAGGGAGCGACCATGATCGTGGTGATGCGATCGCGCTCTTCCTCGATCGTGCGCGCGGCCATGATGCCCGGAATGGCGCAGGCGAAGCTGGACAGCAACGGAATGAAGGCGCGGCCGCTAAGGCCTACGCGCAGCATCAGTTCGTCCATCAGAAAGGCGGCGCGGGCCATATAGCCGGAGGCTTCGAGGAACAGGATGAAAGCGAACAGGATCACGATCTGCGGTAGGAAAACCACGACCGAGCCGACGCCGTTGATGGCCGCGTCGATGACGAAGCCATGCAGGATTTGGTTGGAGATAAGCGGAGACGTCGCTTCCTGAAGCGAGGTGAAGCCTGCCTCGATAGCATCCATCAAAGGAGTCGCCCAGGCGAACACGGCCTGGAACACCACGAACAGCACCGCCACGAGAACGGCGACACCGGCCACAGGATGCAACAAGATCGCGTCCATGCTACGCGTGCACTTGTTCATCGCCGGCTCGACCATGGTCTCGCTGGCGATGCGGCGGGCCTCGCGCTGGAGAGCGCGAAGATCATGGATGGGCTCCGCCACCACCGCGCCCGGCGACATGGCTTTCAGCACCTCGTCGATCTTGGCGATCAGCGCCTCGCGGCCCGCCTTGCGCGTCGCGCGCGTGGTGACGACAGGCACGCCAAGCATGGCGGCGAGCTTCGGCACATTGATCTTCACGCCGTCGCGTTCGGCAAGGTCGATCATGTTGAGCGTGACGATGACGGGCAGGCCCAGCGACTTCATCTGCAGTACAGTGTGCAGGTGAGTGCGGAGGTTGGCGGCGTCGGCTACGAGGATAAGTGCGTCTGGCGGCGGATCGCCCCGCTTGCCCTGGATGGCTTCGACCGCAACCCTCTCATCGGTCGAGCGGGCTTCGAGCCCATAGATGCCGGGAAGGTCGATCAGCGTTACATTGGCCCCGCCAGGCGTTTCGAAACGCCCGTTGCGCGTCTCGACCGTCGTGCCGGCATAGTTGGCCGTCTTGGCGAGGCCGCCGGTAAGGCCGTTGAAGAGGGTGGTCTTGCCGCTATTGGGGGCGCCAACCAAGGCCAGCCGGAAGGTCGGGGTCGTCACTCGGCAAGCTCCACCTGAACCAGCGCCGCTTCCCCTTTGCGAAGCGCGATGACGGTGCGGTTCAACCGAATCGACAATGGCGCGCCGCCGAGCCATCCCTTGCCTAGAAGCTCGACTTCGTCGCCTTCAGCGAAGCCAATTTCGCGTAGTTTCGCGACCAGCTTCTGGTCGCCGGCGGTAAAGCCTGAGACGCGACCGACCCTGCCCTTGGCAAGTCGATCCAGCCCTAATGTCATCGACCCCGTATCCATCCTGCACATATATTGAGAACCATTCTCATTAGCAATTGAAATCGGTGCGCCGGGCTTTCCGTCGCACGTGCGCGCTCTAATCCCGCGGAAGGTGGGCCGGCGGGGTGTTGAAATGACCAGAACTCTACGGGCCGCACTGCTTTCAGTACCGGCGATAGCGGCTGCCGGATGTGGGGGCGGCGGCTCGAGCCCAAGATAACCCCCAACTTCCCCTCCGACATCTCCGCCCACGTCACACCACCGCCCTGTCCGCCGATGGGGCCTAACTTGCCGCCGGCGTTCACCTCGTCGGCCACAGTGACGAGGCGTGAGAACATGGTCGGCGTAGTCTACCGGCCCGTCGCTGCCGACCCCGAGGCGGTGGCATTCTCTACCGCGCCATAATCGGCGGGCCTGACGCCGCACGATTCGTAATGAACCCTTTGACGCGCGAAGTGCGTTTCTTAGCGCAGCCCGATTTCGAAACGCCGGCGGACGCCAACGGCAACAACGTCTACGACATCACCTTCACGGCCACGGACTCGGCCAACAACACCGTCACGCAGAATGTGACCATCACCGTCGCGAACGTGGCGAATGGATTTCGGGTCCGCCGCGGTGCGTCGGGATTGACGGCGCCGATCTATGCGGCGGGATTGCCGGATGGGTCGGGGCGTGTCGCGATCGTCATGCGCGGCGGCGTCATCAGCGTGTTGAAGCCGGCCGCAGGCGCATTCGAGGTCGCGGATCTTCTCAATACCTCTTCGCAGGTTGATACGACCGGCGAGAAAGGATTGTTGTCCATCGCCTTCTCGCCAAACTTCGTGGAAGACCGGACTTTCTACATCCACTTCAATCCGACGAGCGGGAACGTCACGGAAATTGGTCTGAGCCCCGCGTGGTCCCTCGTTTGAATGGAGAGTCCGTCACCTGGAGACGGACATGCGGAAGAGCAGATTTACCGAAGAACAGATCATCGCGATCCTGGCCGAGCAGGAGCGTGGCGTGCCGACAGTGGACGTCTGTCGCAAGCATGGGCTGAGCACGGCAACTTTCTACAAATTCAAAGCAAAATACGGCGGGATGGACGTCACCGACGCGCGGAAGCTGAAGCTGCTTGAGATCGAGAACGGCCGGCTGAAGCGGATGCTGGCTGACGCCATGCTCGATAACACCGTGCTGAAAGACCTGCTGGGAAAGAACTAGCGACGCCCCAGCGGAAGCGGGATGCGGCGCTCAAGGCGATGGCCAGGCACGACATCTCCCAGCGCCGCGCCTGCCGGCTGGTCAGCGTCGATCCGAAAACAGTGAGGCGGGAGCCCGAGCCGGACAATCCGGAGATCCGGGTCCGCATGCCCGACATCGCGGGCGAGCGGCGGCGCTTTGGTTATCGCCGCATCGGCCTGATGCTCGAACGGGAAGGCATCGAGATGAACCACAAGAAGCTGAGGCGGCTCTATCGCGAGGAAGGGCTGGCGGTGAAACGGCGACGCGGCCGCAAGCGGGCCACGGGGACACGCGAGCCGATGGCTCTGCCCTCTGGTCCGTCCAAACGCTGGAGCCTGGACTTCGTCGCCGACACGTTCGGCGCAAGCCGTCGGTTCCGCATCCTCGCGGTGATCGACGACTATACGCGCGAATGCCTGACGCTGGTGGCGGACACGTCCCTCTCCGGCGGCCGGGTTGCGCGTGAACTCGACGCCGTGATGCGGCTCTACGGCAAACCCGAGTTGGTGGTCAGCGATAATGGCAGCGAACTCACCTCTCGCGCTATCCTCGAATGGCAGAACGAGAGCGGCGTCGGCTGGCATTACATCGCGCCGGGGAAGCCGCAGCAGAACGGCTTCATCGAAAGCTTCAACGCCCGGCTGAGGGATGAACTCTTGAACGAGGAGGTGTTCGACAGCCTTGGGGCTGCAAGAAAGGCGCTGGCCATCTGGCGCCACGACTACAACAACGTGCGTCCCCACTCGGCCCTGGGCGGCATCCCGCCTGCGGCCGCGCGCGGGTCGTCCGAGCTCTGTGGGGGCTCAACGCCCCGCGCGCTCGGATCGTGAGAAAAACCGAGTTATCAAAACCTAGGACTCTCCGAAAGAACGTGGGATCCGAGGGGCTCAGACCACCTAATCCACGCGCCCGAACACAGATCGTTCGGCATAACAAGGCCGGGGCAATCGGGCGGTTACGGTCCACCTGCGGAACGCGGCGCCGGCTGCGGCCGACGCGTGACCAGATCGGCGAAGTCATCACGATGGGTAAGCGTCCGGGCTGGCTGACCTTGCGGACCTGAGAAAGTTAGACCGGGTGCAACAGCCCGTCGGCTTTCAGCGTCGCGATCGCCTGATGAAGCGACAGCCCCTGGTGGAGCCGATGCCATTTGCCAGTGTGCCGATGCCACATGAGG
>CANJIL010000033.1 GCA_947474455.1 Hyphomonadaceae bacterium
CCTACTTTGCTCTCGGAACGGGCGTAAACGACGTCGCCATCGCGCCGTAGTAGCGGCAGATCGAAGGTCCCAATGGAGGTCGTCGTCACACCGCTGCCGGAGGCCTAGATTGCCCAAGTATGTCGAATGACCGCAAACGGCCTCGAGCTCGTCGTCGCCGGGATTGTGACGATCCGGCAGAGTTGATCCACTCTAGTTATTTTACGTCTAGTTATTTTACGATGATGATGCGTTGCGGCGGGAGCTCGCCTCAAGTGCGCCGCCCGCCGCGATGTCTGACACAGATTGGGCTTTTGATGACCCCCTCGGGCAGGCTATCCGGCGGTGGCCAGCGCATTCTCCAAATCAACGATGATGTCTTCGATGTGCTCCAGGCCGACCGACAGCCGCACATAGCCGTCGGTCACGCCGGTCGCCAGCTGCTCCTCTGGCGTTAGCTGGGAATGAGTTGTGCTCGCCGGATGGATGGCGAGGCTGCGCGCGTCGCCGATATTGGCCACATGATAAAATAGCTCAAGGGCGTCAATGAATTTGCGGCCAGCCTCGCGCCCGCCTACGAGCTCGAACCCGACAAGGCCGCCGTAGCCACCCGAAAGGTACTTGTCGGCTCGCTCTCGCTTCGACCCCGTCTGAATCGAAGGATGGATGACCTGGGCGACGTCCTTTCGGCCTTTCAGGAACTCGACCACTGCCTGAGCATTGGCGCAGTGCCTCGGCATCCGAAGCGGAAGCGTCTCCATGCCCTGCAGGAACTGGAAGGCATTAAAGGGCGACATCGCCGCGCCGAGATCTCGCAACAGGACTACGCGCGCGCGAATCGCGTATGCGATCGGGCCGAGCCCCTTCACCGCGTTGCTCCAGACCGCGCCATGGTAACTCGGGTCCGGGGTGTTAAAGAGCGGTTGGCGTTCGGGATTGGCTTCCCAGTCGAAATTGCCGCCGTCGATCAGGACGCCACCGATCGAGGTGCCATGCCCGCCGATGTATTTGGTCGTCGAATAGACGACGACAGCCGCGCCGTGGTCCAGCGGTCGGCAAAGAAGCGGGGCGGCGGTATTGTCCATGATCAGGGGGATGCCCAGCGGTCTGCCGATGGCCGCCACCTCTGCGATCGGGAAAACCGCCAGCTTTGGATTGGGCAAAGTCTCCGCATAGTACGCGCGCGTGCGGTCGTCGGTTGCGCGCCGGAAGGACTCTGGATCGGCCGGGTCGGCGAAGCGAACCTCGATGCCGAGATCCTTCAGCGTATTGGCAAATAGATTCCACGTGCCGCCGTAGAGGTCGGTCGAACTGACCACATTGTCGCCCGCCCGTGCTAGGTTCTGGATCGAAAAGGCCGAGGCAGCCTGACCCGACGCCAGTGCGACCGCCGCCGCTCCGCCCTCAAGCGCGGCGATCCGCTCCTCCAGGATCGCCGTCGTAGGATTTCCGAGGCGGGTGTAGATGTTGCCTAATTCCTTGAGGGCAAAAAGGTTCGAGGCATGTTCGGCGCTCTGGAACTGAAACGAGGTGGTTTGATAGATGGGCGGCGCCACGGCTCCGGTCGTTGGATCTGCGCGCCAGCCTGCGTGCAGAACGATGGTCTCCGGGTGGCGGCTTTTCTTGGCCATCTTCATCATACCTCTTGTTGGACTTGCAGAACAATTTCACGTCCAAGGCCAGCTTGAAAGAGACGTTTTGACTGGCCTTCTCAGGCAGGCATTGTCGAGGATGTCGTGAGGCCAACTTGACACAGTCACGGCAACTGCCGGACTTCGCCGACGTCGTCATTCGAGGATGCGTCGCCTGTTCCCGGTGACGACGATTCCGTAGCATTCTGCACGTCTGGCGAGTGGCAGGAATGATGGGGTGGACGCCCCCCCCCCCAAACGGCATCGGTGTGCCAAAGTAGAGGTATCAACAACACTACTTGATGGAGGCGTCCATGGAGAAGGTTAGCATAATCGGGGTGGATATCGCCAAGTCTGTTTTTCAAGCGCACGGGGCGGGTGCCTCAGGTGGGGTTGTGTTCCGCAAGAAGATCAACCGCACCAAGCTGCTGGAGTTCTTCGCCTCGCTGACGCCGTGCACTGTGGCGACGGAGGCTTGCGACGGGGAACACCTCGCGTCAACGGCGGGGTTCGCCAAAGCGAACGAAATGTCGCTCAAGGTCGCAGAAATCCCAGTCGGCTCCCAAGCTTCAAGCGCCAATCTGGACCAGGCATCAATGCGCTCCCTGTTCGAGCTCGGGCGGAGACGCGGAGCGTCCGGCGAAGCGTGGTCAGGAGTATCGCCAGATGGCGTTGCGCTGGTGTCTGATGCACTGACGGACATGTCGGAAAACCGCGGCGGGCAGTCCTCGAGCATTGACGGACCACAGTTGCCCGACAAGCGCTGAAGCGTATCCGCGAACCAGAAATCAGATCGCACAAAGTCTTGATGGCGCGAGTTCGAACGGCCGCCGCGCCAGCATAAGCGCGGACATCTCGCTGTCGCCGATAGAAACGTGGGAATTTGCGTCAGCAGAGATGTCAGTCATGCGGTCGGTTGCATCCGGAAACGCCGTGCTCGGGACAGACCAGCCGAACGTTCGGGTTCCAGTGAATTCGCCCGACTTGCCCCTTCCGCCCCACGGAGAATTAGGTCGCGGTCGGCCAGCGGCGATAGCCTGATTCAGAAGT
The DNA here is from genome assembly GCA_947474455.1 of Hyphomonadaceae bacterium. Classification (GTDB taxonomy): domain Bacteria; phylum Pseudomonadota; class Alphaproteobacteria; order Caulobacterales; family Hyphomonadaceae; genus UBA7672. The sequence goes on from CANJIL010000033.1 coordinate 2,661, forward strand.
GTTTTTGAGGTCTTGCCGGATTCGGGGCGCAAGCCGACGTCGTTAGAAAGTGAACTGTAGCGTTGCGCCGGCCATCCGTGGCGCCAGCGGGATGCACTGCAGCGCGCCGCTGGTGCCTGCCACGCCGAAGGTTCCGTTGGGCGCCGAATTGAGCACGCCTTGCGGCTCGGGAATGCAGGCTTCCTCGTTGAAGATGTTCTTCGCGAAAATGCTAAAATCCACCCTGCTGCCGCCGATATTGGTGATGTTCAGACGCGCATCCGACATCACATATGGCGAGGTTTCCTGCGTGGCGTTGAACGTGCGCAGGTCCGCTTCAAACTTGCTCTGATGGTAGAGGTGGTAGCTGAGGTCCACGCTGTCGACGGGCCAGCCCGCCAGGCTGTGGATCGGCAGGGTGTAGATTGCGCTGGCGTTGACCTGGACCTTGGGCAGCGGGAATGGCGTGCCCGAAAGGTCGACGCGGCCGGTGGGAAGAAGATAGCCGGCGGGCGGCGTGAAAGTGTAGTCGCTATAAACCGCATCCAGATAGCTGCCGGACACTTCCAGTGTCAGGTCCGGGATCGGCTTCGCGCTCACGCCAAGCTCCAGCCCGTTGATGCGGGCGCGCTTGGCGTTGAGTGTCACCGGATCGTTGGTGGTGCCGGAGCACTGGCCCGCGTTAAAGGCTACCTGCGTGCATACGCCGCCGGGCCCAGTCGCCAGCGTGACGTTGGGCAGGCTCGTCTGAATCTGAATGTCGCGATAATCCGACGTGTATACGGCCAGGTTGGTGCGCAGCGGCACGCCGCCCAGGAACCAGTCGGATTTCACGCCGATCTCGTAGTCCTGCACCTTCTCTGGTTGGGCGGTGATGACGTCTGGATTGATCGCAGAACTGTTGATCGCGCCGGAGCGGTAGCCTGAGCGCGCTGTCGCATAGATCAGCGTGTTGTCGAACAAGTCGTGGTCGACAGCCAATGTCCAGGTCGGCTTGCGGAACGTCTTGTTGATCTGGACCGAGCAGTCCGACGGCCGGCGCAACACGCCGTTGACGTCTGTCAGCGCGCAGGCGCGGGTGATGCCAGTATAGGTTATGCCCTGCAGCGTGTACGAACCGGGGTCGAAGACACTGTTGCGAATACTGGCACTGCTTGCGATTGTTGCGGGAAAACGCAGCGAACGCGTGGTGAGCAGAGCCCGGCGCTCGTCGATCGTGTAACGCACCCCGGCTGTAACGCGCGTGTGCGGGAGAATATCGTATGTCGCCTGCGAATAGACGGCGTAGCTGTTGTTGGCGGCCTTGTTCGACGTCTGGTCGGTATAGGTGATCTGGCGTCCGGTGGAGGGAAAGGGCGTTACTGCGCCCGGCAGATACAGCCAGTTCTGATCGCCGTCGTTAGGGCTGGTCTCACGGAAGAAGAACAGTCCAGCAGTATATTTCAGCCGATCATCCATCGCGACGCCATTGAGGGTCAGCTCGGCCTGATAAGACTCGTACTTTGGCGTCCCGTAGGCGTTGATGTTCGTGACATAAGAGAGACCGCGCCCTGCCGACGAGCCTTCATTGTCGAACGTGCGATACGCTGCCAGCAACCGCACATCAACCGGGCCAAAGTTCTTGTCTGCGACGAGCGAGTAGGTCTCGTAATCGCCGGTGTTCACGTTGGTGATGGCCTGCTCGGTGCTCCAGAAGTCTCGAGTCTTCGCGCGCGCGATCGAGTTGAGCAGCGCGTTATAGGAGCCGGGCGCAGTGTTCACTGTGGTCCCGGTCAGATAGTTCGCATAGTACGGCGCAACCACGTGACCGAGCAGGTCGGTGAACCCAAGGCAAGTGCCCGGAATGTTGCAGATGGACGGCCGCCCCGCAGGCGCCAGTGTCGTGCCGACGAAGTAGCCAAGGTCGTGATAGACGACGCCGGTATAGTCCTCGCTCGCCACCTTGCCGCGCAGGACTAGACTGAAATCGTCCGACGGCGTCCATTTCAACGCAATCTGGCCGGCCAGGCGCTTGTAGCCCATGCCCGGCGTGGTGTTGGTGTAGCCAGTCGCCGGATCGTAGAAATAGTTGTTCACGTAGCCATCCTGGCGCGAGGTCGAGAGCGAACCGCGCACGGCCAGCGTGTCGCTCAGCGGCAGGTTGATGGCGCCTTGGAAATTGAGGCTCGAATAATCGCCCAACGTGAACTTGGTGAAGCCCTCGAACTCCGAAGTCGGCTCCTGCGTGTCATACAGAATGGCGCCGCCGGTAGAGTTGCGACCGACCAGCGTGCCTTGCGGACCCTTGAGGACCTGGACGTCTGCGACGTCGAACAGCGAGCCTGTAAGGCCGACGGGGCGTGCATAATAGACGCCGTCCACATAGACGGCGGCAGAGGTGTCGAACTGCAGTCCGGTGCTCGGGAAGTTCTGCTGGCCGCGAATCGTGATGTTCAGCGTGTCCTGCCGGAATGTCGAAGGCGCCGCGTAGACCGACGGCGAACTATACCTCAGGTCTTCGAGCGTCTGGACGCCGAGGCGGTCAACCGCAGCCTGATCGAACACATCGACGGAGATCGGGACATCCTGGGCCGCCTCCTCACGTTTGCGGGCCGTGATGACGACAGTGTCAAATGCCGGCGTCTGGACCGCATCGACCGGGTCGGCCGGCAGGACGGTTTGAGCGTGAGCGCCCTGCGCCAATGCAGCGCCGAGCGTCAAGACACCGGCGCCGAGCAGACGATTGCCAAAACCTGACAAGAAACTCAAAGACAACCCCCAGACTCTACGCTCCCATGTTCGGCCTTGGACAAGGCTCGAACGAAAGTCAATTGGCCGTCATGATGCCGTCACGGAGGCGACTTGTCGAACTGTCCTTCTTTCACTGAAACGCTCATTCGCGGGTGCGCGCGGCGACTCGCGCGTTGAGCGATTTTTCTGGAACAACAGGCTCTGTTTTTGGCTTCCGCAGCCGTCAACGCCAACGTCCGGACCAACCAAAGACGGATTGCACGCGGCTACAGCTAGCCGGGCCAACCGTCCAATGACTCAGAAAAGACATCCTCGAAGTCCGGGGTGGAGACAGTGCTACGCGCAAGGGCCATCGCCCCACGCACCCCGGCACAAGGCCCGCTGTTGCCCGCAATCTTCGTCACGGAACTTTTGCGCGAATGCGACCCGACAGTCATCCGATTGAGAGGCGAACGTCACACCCCGCGCCTACCCCCGCCCCGGCGCGTCCGCATGGGACAGCGCATGATGTGAAGGGGTGTCAACGTGAAACTCAAGCTGATGATGGGGGCGGCAATTGTCTCGCTCTGTGCGGGCAACGCCTGGGCGCAAGCCACTGGACCAGACACGGAAGATCCGGATCGCGACGTCGTGGTCATCATCGGCCAGGGCGAAACGCGGCAGGTGCAGACGCTCACCGCCGTTGATCTCGAACTCGAAGCAGCTGGATCTAGCGCGATCAAGCTCATCGAGAGCCTGCCCGGCGTGAACTACACCGCGGCCGATCCCTTCGGCGCCTATGAGTGGGCGGTCAACATCAACATCCGCGGCTTCCAGAAGGACCAGCTCGGCTACACGCTCGACAAGGTTCCGCTGGGTGACATGAGCTACGGCAATTACAACGGCTTGCACATCAGCCGCGCCATAATCTCCGAGAACATCGGCAAGACAGAGTTGGCGCAGGGCTCCGCTTCGCTGGCGACAGCCTCCACTTCCAACCTCGGCGGCGCGTTGACCTTCACCAGCCGCGGCCCGTCTAACAACTTCGGCGGTGAAATCGCCCTCACCGGCGGCACGGAATCCATGTACCGTGGCTACGCCCGTCTCGAGACCGGGGCAGTCGATGCGATCGGCGGCGGCAAGGCGTATATCTCCTATGCCAACCAAAGCATGGACAAGTGGAAACAGGGCGGCGCGCAGAAGCTCGAGCAGTTCAACCTCGGCTTCGAACAACCCATCGGACCCGGCGTGCTGTCGGGCTACTACGACTGGTCCAAGCGCCGCGAGACCGACTATCAGGATCTCTCGCTCGAGATGATCGATCGCCTTGGCTATGAGTGGGACAACTTTGCGCCGGACTGGGCGACCGCGCAGTTAGTTGCTGACATTGCCAATAACCGGGGCGACACAGGCGCACCCCCGACGAGGCCGGGCGCAGGCACGGTTTATCCCTCGCCTATCGCGACCGTAGATGACGCCTATTACGACGCGTCCGGCCTGCGTGACGATTCGCTCGCGCGGCTTAGCTACGACGTGAAAGTCACCGACGATCTGGCGGTCTCGGTGACGGCCTACCTTCACGAGAATGAAGGCCAGGGAACCTGGTACACGCCTTACGTGAACCCGTTCCAGTTCGGCGCGACCGACCTCAATCTTTCGCCGATCTCGGTGCGAACAACCGAGTACGACATGAACCGCGCGGGCATTCTCGGTTCCGCCAACTGGAGGCTGGGCAACCACACGATCGAAGGCGGCTTCTGGTATGAATACAACGACTTCAATCAGGATCGCCGCTTCTACGCCAACACGCGTCAGACGCCGCGGGAAAGCCTGCACTTCATGCGCAACCCGTTTGCGACTCAGTGGTCGTACAACTACGATTTCGAGACCAAGATGTTCTATGTGCAGGATACGTGGGACATCAACGATGCGCTGACGGTGTCCGGCGGCTTCAAGTCCGTGACGGTCGATATGACCGTGAGTACTAATCTTCACAACTTCGCGGCGCCGGCGGCGGGTTCAAACCGCGACCTCAAGGGCGCCATCACCTCGGAAGACAACTTCCTTCCCCAAGTTGGATTCACGTACGAAATCGAGGCTGGCAGCGAAATCTTCGGCGGTTACACCGAGAACATGCGCGCCCACACGCTGGCGCCTGCCTCCAGCCAGACGCAGTCGGGCTTCGACTTTATCAAGCAAAACACCAACCCGGAAAGCTCGAAGACGACCGAAATTGGCTGGCGCTATCGCAACGGTCCGTTCCAGGGCGTTGTCGCCGGCTACTACGTCAAGTTCGAAGATCGCCTGCTTGGCCTCTCCTCCGGCGCAGGCATCATCGGCAACCCGTCGGTGATCAAGAACGTCGGCAGCGTCACGACCAAAGGCATCGAGTTCGCCGGCGGCTACGATTTCACCGATGAATGGTCGGTGTTCGCGTCGTACTCGTACAACGACTCCAGTTACGACGACGACGTCATCGACGCGTCGACCACCCCCACCACGGTCATCGCGACCGGCGGGAAGACCGTGGTGAACGCGCCGAAGCACCTGTTGAAGGGCGATCTGTCCTACGACAACGGCACGTTCTATGGAAAACTGTCGGTCGCCTACACCGGTGACCGGTACTTCTCCTACGTAAACACAGCAGAAGTCGATGGTTACACCGTCGCCGACCTGTCGGCTGGCTACCGCTTTGGGGGCAACGAAATGCTGGAAGGCCTGGAACTCCAGCTCAACGTCACCAACCTGATGGACGAAGTGTATGTCTCTACGATCGGCACCAACGGCTTCAATAACAGCGCCGACAACCAGACCCTGATGGTGTCTTCACCCCGCCAGGTGTTCGCGACTGTCCGCAAGACCTTCTAGGTCCCGGCTGGACTTGGGATGAATGCGCCGCCGGACCTTACATCCGGCGGCGCAACTTTTTAGATCGTTGTCAGGCTGCCTGCAGGCTTAGCCGGCGTCGTAGCTGTGCCAGGCGCCATCACGGCCGCGTAAACGAATTCGGCCGTCTTCCGTTTGCACATCGGATGGCGAGGCCCGCGCCTTCGAGACACCGCCGGGAATGTCGATCACGTAGTCCGGCTGGGCCAAGCCTGAAACGCGCTCGCGCAACTGGCGGACCAGCGCCTGCCCCTGCTCCACCGTCGTACGGAAGTGCGAAGTCCCGGGCGCCAGGTCGGCGTGGTGCAGATAGTAGGGCTTGATGCGGAGTTCGACGAAACTGCGCATCAATTGTTCCAACGTGTCGATGTCGTCGTTGACGCGCTTCAGCAGGACAGTCTGGCTGAGTAGAGGAATGCCCGCGTCGATAAGGCGTGCGCAGGCCGCGCGCACGGCCGGTGTGAGTTCACGCGGATGATTACAGTGGATCGCAACGTAGACGGCCTTGGTGGCGCTGCCAATCGCGGCGACGAATTCAGTCGTGATGCGGTCGGGATCAGCCACAGGCATGCGAGTGTGCCAGCGGATAACCTTCACGTGCGGGATCGCTTCCAGCTCGCGCGTGAGCGCCGAGGCCCGGCGGGCGGACAACATGAACGGATCGCCGCCGGTGACGATGACTTCCCAGATCTCGGAATGCTGGCGGATATAGGCGAGCGCCGCCTCAATTTCGGTGGGCGAGAGATTGCCGTCCTTGTCGGGCCCGACCATCTCGCGGCGAAAACAGAAGCGGCAATAGACTGGGCACACCGAAACGGCCTTCAGAAGCACGCGATCGGGATAACGATGCACAATGCCTTCGACCGGTTCATGGGTCTTGTCGCCGATTGGATCGGGAAACTCTTCCGGCCGCACATCCAGTTCCGCTTGCGATGGCACGAACTGTCGCGCGATCGGATCGGCGGGATCCGCGCGATCGATCAGGGCTGCGAGCGACGGCGTGATGGCCGCGGCGTAAGCGGCAGTAACAGCAGCCACGCCCGACGCCTGATCAACAAGCCCGGCCGCGACGAGGTCGTCTGCGGTGCGCAGCGTGCGGGAGCCATGAAGGCTGATGTCGAGCAGGCGGGCCATAGTTGGCGCGCTCTATCGCCCCGTTAGCCGCGTCTGTCCAGCAGCAAGCCCAGATCCTCGACCGCCCTGGCGGCGCGTTCGTCCACGCCTTGTTCTCGCAGAATGCTGGCGAACAGCTGCGTGGCCTTCGGCGCCGTGTCGCATTCGGACATCGCATCGCGAACGTCCGGCCAGAGATCCTCCATGAAATCCGATGCGAGCGTTAGCATCCCGGCAGCCGCAAGGATCATCGTCGGTATGCCGGCGGAGGTATCAATGCCCGCCGAGCCGGAAAGCAGGGCAGCGGAGCTGCGGGCGTTGCCGAACTCCTTCTGGTGATCGCGCACGAACTCGGAGACGAACCGGTCCGTCCTCCAATGGACCCATTCCGACGTGCAGGGCTCGGGCGTGGTGGCGCAGCCGGAGGCGCTCAGCGCAAGCGCGACAAGGCTGGCGGGGATGGTTCGTTTCATCGGTTGTCCTCTTTGGGGCATCAGACGCGCTTAGACCGGCGGCGTCCAGAGCACGTCTGCAATCCGCCGCGCGCCTGTCGCCAACGTCACCAGCCTGTCGAAACCAAGCGCGACCCCGCTGGCTGGCGGCATATGGGTCAGCGCGGCAAGGAATTCCTCATCGAGCGGATAGCGCTCGCCATAGGCAGCCTGTTTTACATCCATTTCGGCTTCGAACCGGCGACGCTGTTCGGTTGCATCGGTCAGCTCGCCGAAGCCGTTGGCCAGCTCCACGCCGCAGGCGTAGAGTTCGAAACGCTCTGCATAACGCGGGTCGTGCGCGAGCGGCCTGGCGAGTGCGGCTTCCTCCAACGGGTACTCGCAGAGAAGCGTCAACCACCCCCGCCCGAGCTTTGGCTCGACGCGCTCGACCAGGACCCGGCTGAAAATATCGGACCAGTTGTCCTCCGCTGCAGTCCGCACGCCGATCGCCTGCGCAGCGCGCGCGAGCGCCTTGACGCTGCCCAATGTGGGCTCGAGGTCGATTTCCGCGTGCCTTGCGAAGGCTTCCACGACTGTGAGGTATTCCGGCTGTCGATTTGGATCGCAGGCCTGACCCCGCCACTCCAGACCCTCGCGTCCGGTCTCGTTCAGCGCGAGGCGGCAGAGCTCGATGCAATCCGCCATTACCGCCTGATAGGGTTCACCCGCGCGATACCATTCGAGCATCGTGAACTCGGAAGAATGCAGCGGTCCCGCCTCGCCATTCCGGTAGACCCGGGCATAGTCGAAAATCCTGGTCTCGCCCGCCGCCAGCAGTTTTTTGGCGGCGAACTCTGGCGAGGTGTGCAGGTAGAGTGGCCGGGTCGAACGGTTTTCGCCGACCCAGTCGGTTCGGAATCCATGCAGGTGAGCCTCATTCCCTGGCGACACCTGCAGCGCCCCGCACTCGACCTCTGTGAAGCCCTGCAGGCGAAACCACGCCCGCGCCGCATCCCGGATGCGCCCGCGTCCTTCCAGGAAAGGCCGGCGGTCGGCGTGAGAATCCTTGCTCCACCAAGGCGCTGGATTTACCAAGACAGGCTCCAAAGACCTAGAAAGCCGGGCTTGGCCGCCACGGCGGGTCATTGTATGACCGCGCCGCTTCAACAGTTTCCCGGTGGCCGAGCCATACTCCGCCGCCATCCCAAAGACAAAGGCGGCTTATCGTGGTCAAAGTCATCGCTAGCGACGTGCGCAAGGGCAACGTCCTCGAAAAGGAGGACGGCCAGCTCTACACCGTCCTCAAGGCCGAAACCTACCGTCCGGGCAAGGGCACGCCGACCGCCACGATCGACATGCGCCGCATCTCCGACGGCGTGAAAGTGGTCGATACCTACAAGACCACCGACCAGCTCGAGCGCGCTTTCGTGGAGGAGGTGAAGCATCAGTACCTCTACCAGGACGGCGCACTCTACGTTTTCATGAACCCGGACAACTATGAGCAGGTCATGGTTCCTGCCGATATGCTGGGCGACAGCGTCGCCTATCTCGGCGAGAACATGGACGTGCATCTGCTCATGTTTGACGGCCGTCCGGTGTCGATCGAACTACCGCAGCGCGTGACGCTCGAGATCGTAGAGACGGAGCCAGTCGTGAAGGGGCAGACAGCGTCGGGCTCTTACAAGCCGGCCAAGATGTCGAACGGCATCCGCGTGATGGTGCCCCCGCATGTCGGCACGGGCACGCGCATCATCGTTTCTACCGAAGACGGCTCCTACGTCGAACGCGCCAAGGACTAATTGCCGCCTTCGATCGCTTCCGCGGCCTCCTCGTTGAGGGCCGTGGCTTCCTTCCGCGGCACGACCAGCGGGGCGGGTTGCGTCGTGGCGATGTTACCGCGCATGAGTGACAGGCCAGCCCTGAGCCCGCCCGCCATCTGCATTTCTAGCCGCTGCTGGTCGCGACGGCGAACATCGAGCACCAGTTCGTCAGCCTCCTCTTCGTCGACGCCGAGTTTGACCAGAACTTGCCGCCCGAACACGATCGCTGACTCGAATGTTTCACGCAGCTGATACTCGACCCCGGCGTTGATGAGGCGCAGCGCGTGGCCCCGGTCGAAGGCGCGCACGAACAGCTTCGCGTGCGGGAATTCGGCCTTTGCCAGCTCCACGATCCTGTCGGCTGCTTCCTGCTTGTCGACGCAGATAAGGATCGCCTCCGCCGCCGCCGCGCCCGAGGCGCGCAGCACGTCGAGACGCGTGCCGTCGCCATAATAGACCTTGAAGCCGAATTGTCCGGCGGCCCGGATCATCTCCACGTCGATCTCGATTATCGACACGTCGATGCCCTTCGCCAGCAGCGGCTGCGACACCACCTGTGCAAACCGGCCGAAACCGACGAACATGACGCGGCCATGAAGATCAGCCGCCTCCTCAACGCCTTCCATGGATTCCTTTTCGGCAGGCGTCAGACGCTCGATCGCCATCACCGCCAGCGGGGTCAGCACCATCGACAGGATGACGACGGCCGTCATGGCCGCCGCGGTTTGCGCGTCCATCACGCCGGCCGCCAGCGCGCCAGCATAGAGGACGAAGGCGAACTCTCCGCCCTGCGCAAACAGCGCCGCGCGATGCAGCGCTTCACGCTGCTTGGCTTTGAACAATCGCGCCACAATATAGATACCCAGCGACTTCACCAGCATGAACGAAACAACGCCGCAGGCGATCAGCATCCAGTTCGCGATGACGAGATTGAGGTCGAGCGACATCCCTACGCCGAGGAAAAACAGCCCCAGCAGAATGCCTCGGAAAGGTTCGACATCGGCCTCGAGCTGATGGCGGAAAGTCGATTCCGACAGCAGCACGCCTGCGAGAAAGGCGCCCATCGCCATCGACAGGCCGCCCCACTGCATGAACAGCGCTGCGCCCAGCACAACCATGAGCGCCGCGGCGGTCATGACTTCGCGCGCGCCCGACCACGCCAGAAAGCCGAACAACGGATTCATCAGGAACCGTCCAGCCACGAATACGAGCGCCACCGCGCCCACCGCTAGAGCTATGGTCTGCCACAGTGGGGCGGCGTGCTCGTTCACCTGGGCGCCCGGCGCGAACGCCGCGAGGACAGCGACCAGCGCCAGCAGCGGGATGATCGCCAGATCTTCGAGCAGCAGGATCGCCACGGACCTCTGCCCAGCCGGCGAAGAGACTTCGCCGCGGTCCTCCATCATTTTCATGATCACGGCGGTGGACGACAGCACGAAACCGAACGCTCCGATCACGGCGGCGGCCGGCGGCAGTCCGAAGGCCATGGCGACGCCTGAGAGCAGTGCGCCGCAGGTCAACACCTGTACTAGCCCCAGTCCGAATATATCTCGTCGCATCGCCCACAGCTTGGCGGGGCGCATCTCCAGGCCAATTAGAAAGAGGAACAACACGACGCCGAGTTCGGCGACATGCAGCACGGCTTGCGGATCGTTGAACAGCTTCAGCACGTAGGGCCCGACCAACACGCCTGCGGTGAGATATCCGAGCACGGCGCCGAGGCCGAGCAGCCGGAAGATCGGGACCGCGACTACCCCGGCCGCCAACAGGGCGACCGCCAGACCAAGGTCTGTTCCGCCTGCAGCCCCGTGTTCCATGTCCGCTCCCGCGTCCGCGTAGATCCTGGACACCCGTACTTGAAAGAACACGATGGCCGCAAGGAGAAGCGCGGGGGACTGTTACTCTGACAATTGCGCTTCCGGACTATTTCAGGCGCTTCTCGAACTCGGGAAAGTAGGAGGCCGCTTGCGCGGCCAGTTGCTGCTCCATCTTGCGAAACAGCGACAGAATTTCCTCGCCCGACTTTGTCAGGACGGCGCCGCCGCCCTTTTTCCCGCCCGTGGACGATTCGACGAGGGGCTTGCGGAAATCATTGTTCATCGCGTCGACGAGCTGCCAGGCGCGCGAATAGCTCATTTCCATCACCTTGGCGGCCTTGGAGATTGAGCCTTCGGCGGCGATATGCTCGAGTAGCTCGGCCTTTCCCGGCCCGAAGGCGCGCTCGCCGCTTGCGATCAGACGCGCAGAGATCCGTATCGAAGCCATGTCTCACTCCGGTTGATGCCCTATCGAACTCCGCTGGAGCCAGAGCGCAAGCCCAAAGTCGCTCAGGCCATCAGTCTGCGCGCTTTCGCCAGTCGTTCAACGCCCTGGTCGAGCGTCGCGTCGGATTTCGCGAAGCACAATCGCACCACCGACGTCTCCGGTGGATTGACGTAAAATGCCGAGAACGGAATGGTCGCCACGCCGCAATCCTTGACCGCGCGGATGGCGAAGTCCTTGTCGGTCATGCCGATGCCGGATGCATGCAAATCAACTCCGGCGAAGTAGGTTCCGGCAGCGGGAAGGACGCGAAACCCTTCCTGTTGCAAAGCGAGCTGCATCCTGTCGCGGCCCCTGGCGAGCTGGACCCGCATCTCCTCAAAATGTCCCACTGGCTTGCCAAGCCCGTAGGCTACGGCGCTTTGAAGGTTCGGCGCTGTCGTGAACGTCAGGAACTGGTGAGCCTTCGCGAACACTTCGGTCAGCTTCGGCGCCGCGCAAGCGAACCCGACCTTCCACCCGGTCATGGAAAACATCTTGCCGGCCGAACCGATCTTGATCGTCCGCTCCCGCATCCCAGGCGCCTGCAGCATCGAGACATGCGAGGCACCGTCAAAAACGCAGTGCTCCCACACCTCGTCCGAAATTGCGACGCAGTCATGCTCCACGCACTTGGCCGCAATCAGCGCCAGATCTTCCCTACCGATCAGGCTCGCGGAAGGATTGAGAGGCGTATTGAGCACGACTACTCGTGTCTTGGCTGTAAACGCAGCCGCGAGTCGGGCCGGATCGACGCGCCACTCCGGCGGCTCCAGCCGCACCAAGCGTGCTGTCGCTCCAGCACGTCGCAACATGGGCAGATAGCTGTCGTACATTGGCTCGAACAGAACGACCTCGTCGCCCGGCTGCAGGATGGCAAGCAACGCCGCCGCCAAGGCCTCCGTGGCGCCGGAGGTGATGGTCACTTCGGATTTCCAGTCGAGTTCGACACTCTGCATTCGTTGATAGTGTTCGGCCACAGCTTCGCGTAGCGCCGGCACGCCGCGCATGGGTGGATACTGGTTGGGCCCCTCCACCACCGCTCTCGCCGCGCGTTCGCGGATATCCAGCGGCCCATCCCATTCAGGAAAGCCCTGCCCCAGATTGATCGCGCCGGTTTCGCGTGCAAGCCTCGACATCACGTCAAAGACCGTATCCGGCAGCGAAGCATAGATCGGGTTCATGCGCCTGCCGTGCGGAAAGGCCGGACATGCTTCAGCGACGGCACCTTGCCGCGCGCATCGTCGACCTTCGACAGGTCCAGCGTCGCGAAAATCACGCCCGGATCAACGCCGGCCTCCGCCAGGACTTCGCCCCAGGGGTCGATGATAAGCGAGTGGCCGAAGGTCTCGCGGCCGTCCTGATGCATTCCGCCCTGGGCAGGCGCGATTACGAAGCATCCCGTCTCGATCGCCCGTGACCGCAGCAGGATGTGCCAATGCGCCTCGCCTGTGATGCGCGTGAACGCCGCGGGCACGGCGATGATCTTCGCTCCGCCCCAGGCCAAGGTTCGGAAGAGGTCGGGAAAGCGCACATCATAGCAGATGGTCATGCCCAGCGGCCCGGCCGGCAGGCTCACGATCACGGCCTCGTCCCCCGCAGTGAAACTGTCGGACTCCCTGTAGATGTTGCCTGCGTTGAGCTGCACGTCGAACATGTGAATCTTGTCGTATTTCGCAATGACTTCGCCGTCCGGCGCGATCAGGAAGCTGCGGTTGGCGCATTTGCCATCTTCGACGCGGATCGCAATCGACCCGATCAGCAACGTAACGCCCAGTTCCCGCGCCAGCGCCCGGAACGCCATCAGGCCGGGATCGGCGCCTTCCGACGTGGATTTAGCCCACACACCGCCCGGCTGGCGGTCGAGCAGGGTCGTCATCTCGGGCGTCGCAATCAGCGTGGCCCCATTACCGGCCGCTTCCCGGATCAGCGAGGTGGTGGCCGCGATGTTTTCGGCGACATCGACGCCTGACCGCATCTGGACACAGGCAACCCTGATCTGGGACATCGCAATCCTTTCTCCCGGCCAGTTAATCTCTGGCCAACCATGTCTTCCGCCAGTCTGCCTCGAACCTCAACGCATTCCCAGCGATCGGAAGGCCAGTTGTGGTTAACCGGCCGCATTCGCGCGACAGGCGGCGCCCACGTGACAGGCTCCCCTGATGGTACGCAGATTGCTGGTAATCCCGCGAGGCGACTCCGTTCTGCGATTCCGTGGCTGCGAGGGTATGCTGGATCGGCCTGCGGAAAAGCTGGGAATGAACAAGGCGCCCTCAGAAGCAATCGACGCACCAGGCATGGAGCCGGTTGTTGGCTTTCAGCCTGCGCAGTCCCGTTCGCTTCTGAATTATATGCGGTATTGCGACCCGGTGATGATGTTCATGTGGGTCGTTTCCACCACCCTGCTATTTGCCTGGCTGGCTCCTGTCCGATATCTTGCGGCCTTCTATTTTGCAGGAGCGCTGTTCCTGCTGGCCCGACAGACCATGCCCGTTGTCGCGCGTTGCTGGCCGCTGTTCCTGCTGCCCATTCTCTGCACGACTTCCGCGCTCTGGGCCCCTTCGTCGGACGAGGCGCTGCGCAAAGGGCTCGGCCTGGCGCTGACCGGCGTCATCGCGATCTATGCCGCAACACGCCTGTCGGGTCGCCAGATCCTGCTCGCCTATTTTGCGGTGGAGCTTATCGCTGCGGTTATGTCGGCCGCGATGCCTTTGGTAATTGATGGCTCTTGGGCCGGGATCTTCGGTCAGAAGAACTTCTATGCGCTGCATATGTTCTTCCTGTTCGTTTCCAGCCTCGCACTGGCCCTGGATAGCGGAACCAACCGATGGCTTCGCGCATTCGCCACAATTGTCGTTCCGTTTTCAGTCTTCATGGTGCTGATGGCGAAGTCGGGCACCATAACCGTGCTGCTGCTCGGCGCTTCGGTCCTCATGATCGGTCAGGTGTTCCTTTGGCAGCCCACCTCTCGCATCAGGCATGGCCGCACGTTGCTCGTACTGATGCTGACAATCGCGGGTTTGATCGTCGCCTACGTCCTCTTTGCCATACTGCAGATCGACTTGACGGAGGAAGTCCTTGGCGCACTGGGCAAGGATTCAACACTGACCGGCCGGACCATGCTGTGGCAGCTTGCCGAACACGCTATGGCGGAACATCCGTTGACAGGGCTGGGGGCAAACGGCTTCTGGCGACAGGAAAGCGGCGTGGCGAACGGCGTTGCTCAATCAATGGGTTTTGAAAGGCTCATCATCTTCAACTTCCACAACGCCTATTACGAGAACGGTGTGAACTACGGATATCCGGGCATGTTTGCCACCATGCTCCTCGCGGCTTGGGCGTTGGGGAGCTCGGCGCTCACCTGGTTGCGCAATCAGTCCGTCATCAATGCCGCCTTCCTGATTCTCGCCAGCATGATCGTTCTCCGCACGACCAGCGAAGCTGACCTAGCGTCGGAATACTCCGGCACATCGGTGCTGCTGTTCATCGCTGCAGCTCGCAAGGAATGGCGTCCCAAGCGCGTTGCGCAACCCGCCTCTATTGCGGCTCCAGCGCCGCTGGTTCGGGCCCGCACATGACCGATCGCTCTGCACAGCATGCCATCGATGTCAGCGTGATCGTGGCGGCCTGGAAAGCAGCCGCTTTCATCGAACGTGCGATCGCTTCCGCCCTTGCATCGACAGGCCTTGTGGTTGAAGTCATCGCCGTGGACGACGCCTCTCCCGACGCGACGTTCGACACGCTAACACGCTTGGCCGTCCAGGATGCAAGGATCGTTGCAAAGCGACTTTCTACGAACGGCGGACCATCGGCGGCGCGCAATCTCGCGATCAACGTCGCGCGTGGGCGCTTTGTGGCTGTGCTCGACGCCGACGATGCAATGCAGCCGGATCGCCTCGCAGCATTGGTTGCGATTGCGGATAGCACAGGCGCCGACATCGTAGTCGACAACATGACCGAGGTGGATGAGACCGGACGCCCTTTGGGAAGCGGCCTCTTCCTCAAATCGCCGGAGTTCGCGCAGGCACGCGACATCGACCTGACCACATGGGTGCGCTTCAACAACCCGATGGCTGGCGACGACACCCTTGGCTATCTGAAGCCCCTCATCCGGCGCCAGAAGCTGCTTGAGACGCGCGTCGCCTACGACACCTCGCTCCGCAACAGCGAAGACTATTATCTTGTCGCACACCTGCTCGCGGCAGGAATGCGCATGACCTACACGCCCAGCGCGGGCTATTTCTATACGCGCGCTGCAGGCTCGACCTCGCACAGGCTCAAACCGGCGCAAACACGCGCTTGGCTAGATGCGGAAGAGCGCTTCGCCGTCCGGTTTGCGCCGGCGTTCTCCCGGGAAGAAGCAGCGGCGCTTGCACGGCGGATGCGTGTGCTGAGAAATGTAAATCAGCTCGTCGCGATCACCGACGCTATGAAAGCGAGAAAACTCGGCGCATCCGCCGGCCTTTTCGTATCCGATCTGCGCGGGTCGGCTTACACGATGGGGATGTTCGCCAGGGTCGCCATGGGCAGAGCACTGGGCCGGAAAGCGTTTTGACGCCTACGGTTTCGGCGGCGGCGTGAACACGTCGCTGCACTGCTTCCCGGTGGCTCCCACCGGAACATGTGAGATGCAGTGATAAACCGCCGCAGCAGTTTCGACTTCGGGTCCCCCGACCCACTCGACCGTATCGCGGTTGCCGACCCAGGTGTTCACCATTACCCGGGATGACGCCGTAGGAACAGCAACAGGCGCTGTCTCCGCCCTCACCTCCCGCACTTTCACTCCATCAATGAACCACGTGATCGAGTGGGGCAGCCATTCGAACGCATAAAGGTGTTCGCCTGCCGACGCGTCGAACCACAGGTTGAGGTCGTGGGGATTGTCGCTGTCCTCGTTCCAGTAATTGAGGTGGACCTCATGCGGCGAGCCGCCAAGGAATTCGAAATCAATCTCGGAGTGAGGATCGCCATAGTAGATGCCCGTGTGCGTGAAGAAGGACGACACCACGCCCGGCGCATTCGTCGGGCGCATCACAACTTCATATCGACCGAACCCGTAGAAGCCGTGATGCTGGAATTCGCTGGTCGTGTAGGGCATGTCGCCCTCACCATTCTTCCTGACCGACAGGGTCATGCCATTTCGATCGAACCGGATGTTTTCATTGTCGAACACCATCAGCAGGCCTGGCAGGTCGACCTTGAAATCCGAAAGATACTGCGTGTCCGGATCGAACCCTCTGGTCAGGTCGACAAAAAAGGCGGGACCAGGCTTCTTGCCAGTGTTGGCCAGCAAAGCAGGCAATGCGTCGGCCGCGTCGGGTGGCGCGGCCTGCCCGTGAGCAGACATCAGCGCGCCACTCGAAAGCGCCAGCCCGATTACAATCGACCCTGCAGCATGTCTGACACGGACCATCATGGCTGGGTCCCACCTTACCCGAGCGTATCAAGACGTTACGTCAACCAGTTTTCAACGGCTTACATCCGCTACGCGAACGCGGTTTGACCGCTAAGTCCGAAGCGGACAAGTAACTGGCAGTCGTATCAACGGCCTGCGCGGCCAGCGCCTGCGGCTTGCATCAGGAGAAGCTGGTGGGCGGTGACGGGATCGAACCGCCGACATCCTGCGTGTAAAGCAGGCGCTCTGCCAGCTGAGCTAACCGCCCTTGGTAATGCCCGAAATGGTCGGAGCGGCGGGATTCGAACCCACGACCCCCAGTCCCCCAGACTGGTGCGCTAACCGGGCTGCGCCACGCTCCGCCAATTCAGGAGCGCCCTTATAGGCGCCGACTTGCCCGGGGGCAACCGGGCCAATCAGGCGAGTTTGATCGCCCAAATCCCTGTCTTTTAAGCAGAACGGTTACGCCGCGGTCCGGACAGCGTCGAGCCTGGACTTCAGGTTCGTCAGATCCGACAGCAGCGACTCGAGCCGTGACCGGGCAACCGAGGAATCCTTGAGCTCCGCGCGGCGGAAGTCACCGCGCTCCACTGCGTCACGCACAGCGTCCTGCAAATCGCGCACGGATGCGCCAGTTTCGCTTGGAACCATCACCTCGTCAGCCCCATTGTCCTCGACCTCGGCAGCCGCCCCCGGCTGGTCTCCGTTGTCGTCCTCAAGCGCCTTCAGCGCGCCGCGGATTGTCAATCCCTGAACGTGCAACAGATTCTGCAGCCTGCGCAACAGCTCCATGTCGTCGGGCCGATAGAACCGACGCCCATCAGGACGCTTCATCGGGCGCAGGTTGTCGAACTTCGTTTCCCAGAACCGCAGTACATGGGTTTTGAGACCGAGTTCCGCAGCGGCCTCGCCAATCGTGCGAAACGCGTCAGCCGACTTATCGAAGTCCGGAAGCGACGCGGAATCCGACTTCGGCGTCAACACGGCCTGCGATGCGCTAGTCATCAGTCTCTCCGGGCGCTCTGTGCAGCTTCGACCCTCTGCCGCAACAGCGGCGAGGGCTTGAACGACACCACCCGTCTTGCAGAAATCGGGGCCTCTTCGCCGGTCTTTGGATTGCGACCGACGCGGGCTTTTTTCCGACGCACCACGAAATTGCCGAAGCGGGCAAACTTCACATCTTCATCCCGCTCGAGTTCCACGCACACAAGCTCAAGCACACGCTCGAGGAAGTTACTGGAATCCTGCTTCGTCAGCCCGACCTTCTGGACGAGCCGATCGACGATGTCTGCGCGAGTAAGAGTATTCTCCGGCACCCAGCGCCTCCGTAGCGTGAAGAGAGCCTAAACTGCGCCGATTCGGAAGTTAAGGGGGCAAGCGGTCAAATCTCGAACAATTTCATCCGTTTACGAGATGTTAAATCCGGATGAGCGCGGAACCCCAGGTGAGCCCCCCGCCGATCGCCTCGATCAGCACCAGATCGCCCTGCTTGATCCGCCCATCCTCAATCGCCACCGCCAGCGCCAGCGGCACCGACGCCGCCGAGGTGTTGCCGTGCTCCGCAACGGTCGAGACGACCTTGTGATCCTCCAGCCCCAGCTTTTCCGCCACGGCAGACAGGATGCGCTGGTTGGCCTGGTGCGGCACGAACCAGTCAATGTCTTTCACGTCGATGTTGGCCTGCGCCGCAGCCGCCCTGACGCTCTCAGAAATCTTACCGACCGCGTGCTTGAACACCTGATTGCCCACCATGCGCAGGTGGCCAACCGTTTGCGTCGTGGATGGCCCGCCATCGACATACAGCAGCTCGCGGAACTTGCCGTCGGAGCGCAGGTGAATGCCTTTGACGCCGCGGTCGCCTGCCTTCGCCTTGTCCTGGCGCTCAAGCACAACCGCGCCGGCGCCATCGCCGAACAGCACGCAGGTCGAGCGGTCAGACCAGTCGAGGATGCGGGAGAACGTTTCCGCGCCGATCACCAGCGCGCGCTCGAACTGGCCCCGCGCGAGGAAATTGTCCGCCGTCGCGATCGCATAGACGAAGCCTGAGCATACGGCCTGCAGATCAAACGCCGCGCCGCGCGAGATGCCCAGCTTATGCTGCACCACAGTCGCCGTCGCCGGAAACGTATAGTCCGGCGTCGCCGTCGCCATCACGATAAGATCGATGTCCTCTGACCCCACGCCAGCGGCCGCCATCGCCCTCTTCGCCGCGATCGTTCCGAGATCGGACGTCGTTTCGCCGTCCGCTGCGATGTGCCGCTTCCTGATGCCGGTCCGGGCAGTAATCCACTCATCCGTCGTGTCGACCATTTTTGCCAGGTCGTCATTGGTCAGCACCTTCTCGGGAAGGTAGCCGCCAACGCCACGTACAACGGATACGAATTCTGTCACGCGAACGCCTCGTCCTACTTGGCAGCCTGCTCACTCACGGCAGCCACGGACGCTGCAGCGCTCGTGCTCGCAACCAGCCGTTTCAGGTTGTCCTCAACTTCAGTCCTGAAATGGCTCTCGCCCATGCCGGCTGCAACCGAGATTGCCTGCTCAAAGCCTATCGGGTCCGTGCCGCCATGGCTTTTCACCACGACGCCATTGAGACCGAGAAACACGGCGCCATTGACCTTGCGCGGGTCCATCTTGGCCCGAAACTTCTTCAATGCCGGCATTACCAGCAGCGCACCGAGCATGGCGACTGGCCCCGATCTCAGCGCGTTCTTCATCATATCGGACATCATCCGCGCTATGCCCTCCGCGGTCTTCAGCGCCACGTTGCCGGTGAAGCCGTCGGTGACCACGACGTCGATGTCGCCAAAGCCGATCTTGTCGGCCTCGACATAGCCGCGGAAATCCATCTGCAGGCTCGAGGCGCGGATCAGCCTCGCCGCCTCGCGGATGGACTCGTGACCCTTGAGTTCTTCCGAGCCGATGTTGAGCAACGCTACGCGCGGGTTCGCCACGCCATTCACCACGCGAGCAAACGCCTGCCCCATGATTGCGAACTCGACCAGCTGTTCTGCTGTCGCCGCAATGTCCGCTCCGAGATCCAGCATGGCGCAGACACCTGTGCGCGTCGGCCAGCTCGCCGCCAGCGCCGGGCGCTCCAGCCCATTCACCTTTTTCAGGATCAACATCGACTGACCCATCAGCGCTCCGGTGTTCCCTGCCGAAACAGCCGCCACCGCTTCGCCGGACTTTACAGACTCGATGGCGTTCCACATCGACGAGCCCTTGCCGCGGCGCACGGCGTCGGCCGGCTTGGCGTCCATCGCGATCATCTTATCCGTATGCCGGATCGTCGTGCGTGGCGAAGCGGTCGGCGCCTTGGCCATCAACGGCTTCAACTTGGCGTTGTCGCCATGCAGCAGGAAATGCAGGTCGCTGCGACGCTGCGCGAAGCGCTCTAATCCTTCCACGACGACGCGGGGCGCGTGATCGCCGCCCATCCCGTCGATGGAAATGATCTTTCGATCCGCCATGTCCGCCGAAACGCTCCAACACGGCGCCTACCAGGCGGAATCAACCCGGTCCAGCCATGATTCAGGGGGTCTAATAGCACGAGCGCCGGTAGGTAACAGGCCCCGGAAGCTCCGTCTCTGCGTCAATGTCAGCGGCATGATTCCAGTGGAAAATCAGGGCAAGCGGGGCCAGATCACTTCGCCGGACAGGAGCTGAGCATCCGTATGGCGCTTGAGCGTGCTCTCGACCAACCGGACGAAGCGGGCAAAGCGCTCCATTTCGGTGTTGGCCAGACCCAGATTCCGGGTCAGGGCATGCTGCAGCTCGGTGTCCTCCCCCTCCCCGGCGAGGGCTTCGTCGTACGACTTGGCGCGGCCATAGAAGGCCTCGCCCATCTTCCGGATCTTCTTGCCGACGGTGAGGTCGCCGGTGCCAA
The DNA here is from genome assembly GCA_947474455.1 of Hyphomonadaceae bacterium. Taxonomy (GTDB): domain Bacteria; phylum Pseudomonadota; class Alphaproteobacteria; order Caulobacterales; family Hyphomonadaceae; genus UBA7672. Next base: position 23,187 of record CANJIL010000033.1, read on the forward strand.
TGTCGCGCAGCGCCTCGTCGAACCCGTCAAACAGCGCATCGAACACGTCCTGCGACAGCGCCTTGCCTGCCGCCCCGGCCGTCCGCAGCCGCCGGAACATCAGGGCCGCGAGCAGCGACGTCATCTCGAAACGGCCGGAAAAATTGTCGCGCACGCCGCCGTCAAAATAGAAATCCGGCCGCAGAGCCTGATCCTGAATCGATCTGTGCAGGCGGTCGACCGCCCACCGGTTCTTTTTCGACTGAAACCAGCCAATGAGCGCCATGCCTGCCCTCGTATCACGGCGCGGCACACTAGCAGGCTTCCCGAGTCTGGGAAGGCGCCCGCGCACCGAGGTTTTGCCAAAAAAAGGACCTGATGTCCCCCAGCCTTGCCAAGTCGGCTGGCCTGCCTGTAGCTAGCCCGCAAGTATCGGAGTTTCCCGCCCATGGCCGCCCTGCGCCGTCTCGCCCTTGCCGGACTTGCCGCGGCCGCCATGGCCAGCGCTGGCTGCACCGCCACGCGCGATTTCCACGGCTATGTTCCCGATCAGGCGTTGCCCGAAGACGTGAAGCCGGCGGTCGACACCCGCTCCACCGTTCTCGCCCGCCTGGGCACACCATCGACCGCGTCGATCTTCGACGCCGTTGGCGTCCAGGGGAAACCTGCGCCAGGCAAGGAAAAGCTCTGGGTCTACATGTCGTCCACGCGAGAGCGGTTGACCTTCTACTATCCGAAGGTCGTGCAGCGCCACATCATCGCCGTCCAGTTTGACGACGACGACGTCGTCTCCGACGTGCTCATCTACGACACAGAAGATGGCCGCGTGGTCGACTACAACTCGCGCGTGACGCCCACGCGCGGCCGCGAGCTTGGCATTCTGGAACAGCTGTTCGGAACGATCGGCAGCCTACGTAATCAGCTGCCAGGCATGGAACGGGACGATCGCCAGCCGGGCGACCGCACAGGCCGCCCGGGCGAATAGCCTCAGTTTGTTTTGCCCTGACTGTCTATCTGCGTGAACGTCATTGTCACCAATGCGTCCGTCTCGCCGACGACCTGGTTTGCAGCCTTCAGGCATTCGGCAGCCGCAAGTTTCTCGTCCAGCTTGTCATAGTTGCCGACAATGCTGAAACTTACCTTGTGCGAGGCGCGCACGATCGCGTCGCGGATGAAGTGCTGCTGTTCGCGATACTTCCAGACGTCCTTGCCCGGCCCTGCAAGCATCCGCGCACTGGCGAACAGGTAGTTCTTCAGCTTCCCCGTCTCATCGAAGATCGGAAACACCAGCCCACCCAGTTCGATGGAGCGCGCAACTTCCGCTTCATCCGGCGCTGCGCCCTCGGCGCCATGCTCCTGCGCAACGGCCACAGGGAAAGCTGCGATGACGGCAGCAACTGAAACAGCGGTTAACAGGTCACGGCGGGAAATGCGCATACTATGACCCTGCTGCGCAATGGTTTAAGTCGCGTTTACGGTTGTGCTGATCCGGTAAGATGCGTCCAGCCGGCCCGGTCGAACGCCATTTCGGCGCCTAGCTCATCGAGCACTTTCACGCCTTTGCCTTCCTCTACCCGGCCGATGAGCGTTACCGCCTCGCCCGCTGCCGCAATCTCGTCGTGAAACGAAGCCGGGGCCGTGAACAGCGTCTGATAGTCGTCTCCGCCCGTCAGCAACGTCTTCAGCTCCACCTTCCCATTGTCGAGATATGACTTGCCCGTGGCGCTCAACGGCACATCCTCCGCGTCGATAACGAGGCTCACGCCCGACGCTTCGGCCACATGCCTCGCATCCGCAACTAGCCCGTCCGAAACGTCGATCGCCGCCCTCGCAACGCGCGCGACGAGATCGGCAAACTTGAGGCGCGGCGGCTCAGGCACGCGATAACGGGAGACCATCAGATTGCGCGCCTCCGCCATCAGATCGCCAAACGCACCCCTGGCGGCCAGCAGTCCAAGCACGCCGTCGCCAATCGTCCCACTCACCCACACATCATCCCCAGCCTGTGCGCCCGACCGCCGAACGGGCCCGCGCGGCCCCACCCGCCCCAGCAATGTCAGCGACAGCGTCAGCGGCCCGTCTGTTGACGTCGTGTCGCCGCCCACCAGGTGCGCACCCCAGCGCGTCAGATCCTTCCCAAGGCCGCGCGTGAACTCCTCCAACTCGCTCACGGGCCTGGCTTTCGGCCAGATCAGCGCCAGCAGCGCCGCATCCGGCTTGCCGCCTTTGGCGATTATGTCCGATACGTTCACCCGCACCAGCTTCTGGGCCACGGTCGAGATTGGATCATCGGGCAGGAAATGCACGCCCTCGACGATCGCATCCTTGGTCGCGATCAGCCCCGGCTGAATCTCAGCGACGTCGTCGCGTAGGTCATAGGCGCCCGGCGCACCTGCGAGCGGGGCGAAATATCTGCGGATGAGGTCGAACTCATCCATGCCGGTCAGGCCGTGCGAATGTCGCGCGAGACCGCATCAAGGAGGCCGTTGATGAACTTCGGCTCCGCCCCTTCGAAGAAGGCATGTGCGATGGAGACGTATTCATCGAGAATGATCTGCGACGGCAGCCCGATCTCGGCGATCAGTTCATAGACGCCGGCCCGCAGGATCGCGCGCGACGTCGCATCCAGTCGCTCGATCTTCCAGCCGTTCGCCAGCCGCTTCATGATCGCAGCGTCAATCGACTCCTGCCGGTCGACCGCACCAGTCACGATAGCCTTGAAGATATCCGGATCGGCTTCCTCCACCGGCTCGCCTTCATCGTTCAGGCCGAGACGGTCTTCCATGAAGTCCGCGATCACTGAGCGCGCCGACTGCTCGGTCTGCTCCATCTGGTAAAGCGCCTGCACAGCCGCGAGCCGGGCGCCGGCACGACGCGCCGCCAGCAGCTTGCGTTCCGCGTCTGCGGACGGCGCGTTATTCATTCTCCGCGCCCTTGTTGAACCGGTAAGACAGTCCGACCATCCTCAGCACGGCCGCCACCACCTCGGCGCCCTTGTTCTTCTGCCTGCGGTCGGCGCGCACCTTGGCCTGCGCCTCGTTTTCGACCGTCAGTACGCCGAAGCCCAGCGGCACGCCAGAAATCGACAGCTCCATCAGCCCGCGCGCAACATGGTTAGTGATTAGATCATAATGGCTCGTCTCTCCGCGGATCACACACCCGAGCGCAACGAAGCCATCCCACTCGCCGGTCTGCGCCGCCATCGAGATAGCGCCAGGAATCTCGAACGCGCCCGGCACCTCAAGAAACTCCCACGTCGCGCCGACCTTCTCGAGGCCTTCGGTCACACCGGCCTCCAGTTCCGCCGCGACATGAGCGTAGTAGCGGGACGTCACGATCAGAATGCGGGGTGCGTTGGCCAAGGGTCACTCTCCGTCGATGCGTCGCCAGCCCTCGACCGTAAGCCCATATCCGTCAAGGCCCGGCAGCGCATTAGGCCGCGTATTGCTCATCAGGATCATGCGACGAACGCCCAGGTCCTTCAGGATCTGCGCCCCGACGCCGTATTCACGCAGCGGGTGAGCTGGCTCTTCCGCGGCGTGAACGCCATGCCCGCCCAGCGCCCGCGCGATCTCCTCGCCCATGCTCATGCGCACGAACACAGCGACGCCGGGCTCGTCGGCGGCCGCCAGTTTCTCCATCGCCCGCCGCACCAGCCCCTCGCGTTTGCCCGCCTCGCCCAGGAAATCCGAAAGGAAGTCGACCCGGTGCACGCGCACCAGCGTGGGCTGATCGCCTAGCACCTGCCCCTTCACCAGCGCGACATGCTCGGCGCCGTCCAGCGTGTTGCGGAACACCACGACGCGGAACTTGCCGCCCCAGGCGCTTTCGAAATCGCTCTCGATACGTCGCTCGAGAAACCTGTCATGCCGCCGCCGCCACGCGATCAGATCAGCGATGGTGCCGATCTTCATCCCGTGCAGCTGTGCGACCGTCACCAGCTCCGGCAACCGCGCCATCGAGCCATCATCGTTCATGATCTCGCAGATCACCGCCGCCGGATACAAGCCCGCCAGCCGCGAAATATCGACGCTCGCTTCTGTATGACCGGCGCGCACCAGCACGCCGCCTTCCCGCGCCACAAGCGGAAACACATGCCCCGGCGAGACGATGTCTGGCGCCGCCTTCGTCGGGTCGATTGCCACCGCAATCGTGTGCGCGCGGTCATGGGCGGAGATGCCGGTGGTGACGCCTTCCCGCGCCTCGATAGAAACGGTGAAGGCTGTCTTCATGCTCTCGCGGTTCTCCCGCGCCATCATGTCGAGGTCGAGCGCGCGCGCCCGGTCGCGCGTCAGCGACAGGCAGATCAAGCCACGCCCATGCTTCGCCATGAAGTTGACTTGCGCCGGCGTCGCAAACTGCGCCGGAATGATAAGGTCGCCCTCATTCTCGCGGTCCTCCGCATCGACGAGGATGTACATCCTCCCGTTACGCGCCTCCTCGACGATCTCCTCGATTGGAGAGATCGCTGCCGAGAAATCGTGCTTCTCCTGATGATCTTTCACGACCGCCACTCAAGCATGCGCGCGACATACCGCGCCAGCATGTCCACTTCCAGATTGACCCGATCACCCGCCGTCAACGCGCCTAGCGTCGTGACCGCAAGCGTATGGGGAATTATCGCGACCTCGAACCAGTGCGCCCCATCGCTCTTACCCACGCCCGACACTGTCAGTGACACGCCGTCCACGCAGATCGATCCCTTCTCGGCGAGGAACTTCGCCAGCGGCTCAGCGATCTCGATCCTGATGCGCCGGCTGTCGCCGTCCGGCGCGATCGATTTCACGATCCCCAGCCCATCGACGTGTCCATAGACCAGATGCCCGCCGAGCTGGTCGCCAATCTTCAGCGACAATTCCAGGTTGACGTGCGAGCCCGCCATCCAGCGTCCGAGCGTCGTTCGAGACAACGTCTCGGGTATCGCCTCAACCAGCCACCACGCCCCCCCAAACTCCTTCGCGCCGAAATCCACCACAGTCAGACACACGCCTGAATGCTGGATCGACGCGCCCAGCTGGACCGCGCTGGCGGGATAGACGCTTTCAATGCGAACACGCCGCAGCCCGTTGACATCCTCGACGGACCTTACACGGCCCACATCGGTGACAAGTCCGGTGAACATTCAAACATCCTGAGCCGATCCGACCGGGGTCGGCGGAATGCCGCTACGCCGGTCCGGGCCGCATGACAACCTTTGCCACGCCACAGGTAGGCTTTCCGCCTCTCAACGCCAAGCCGAACCGCCAAATGTAGTTGCGGGGAGCCCGGCCACAGCCGCTGCGAACGCGAACTAGATCCGCGCGTAGCTTTCCCAGAGATCAGCGCCCAGCTCACGCACGCTCGTCCGCGTAAACCCCGGCGCGGCATCCAGCGCCTGCAGTCCGAGCGCCCCAAGACAAGGCCGCCCGTCACCGCCCAGCAGCACCGGCGCCCTGAACCACTCGATGCGATCCACTAGCCCCGCACGCACGAACGACGCGGCAAGCTGCCCGCCGCCCTCCACCAGCATCGACGCAACGCCAGCACGCTGCGCCGAGTTCATCATCTCCACGAGGGAAACGCTGCTCGACCCCACGCCCGCCGGCAGCATCCAGAATTGCAGCCCCCTCGTGGAAGGCCAGCGCTCCAGATCCATCGTCTCAAGAGTTGCAACCGCCACCGGCCCCATCTCCAGCATCGAGAACAGCTTCGCGCTCGCCGGCACCCGTCCACGGCTGTCCGCTACCACACGCAAAGGCTGCTTCGCAGGCATCGGATCCGTGCGCGCCGTCAGCTCCGGATCGTCGGCCAGCACCGTCTCGGATCCTACAATCACAGCATCGTGTGATGCGCGCAGACGATGCACAGCCGCCCGCGCCGCCTCGCCGGTGATCCACTTGCTCTGCCCGTTCGCCAGTGCGATCCGCCCGTCGAGCGACGTCGCCAGCTTCAGGGTGATGGTCGGTCGGCCGGAAGAGGCGCCCACGCTGCTCATTCCTTCTCGCCGTCGCCGTCCTCATCGATCTGGGAGGCCACGAACGCCGCGAAATCGGCCGGCGACTTGAAGTCCTTATAGACCGACGCATAGCGAACGAAGCCGACCGGATCGAGCCCGCTCAGCGCCTCCATCACCATCTCGCCGATGTCGGACGTCTTGATCTCGCTCTCGCCCATGTTCTCAAGCTGGCGCACAATGCCCGAGATCATGTGGTCGAGCTGGTCTTCGCTCACCGGTCGCTTCTGCAGGGCTATCTTCAGCGACCGCCTCAGCTTGTCGCGCTCGAACGCAGCCTTGCGGCCGTCGCGCTTCACCACGATGAGGTCGCGCAGCTGAACGCGTTCGAACGTCGTGAACCTGCCGCCACAATTCGTGCAGCCGCGACGCCTGCGCACCGCGGTATCTTCTTCAGCCGGCCGGCTGTCCTTCACAACTGAATCTGCGAACCCGCAGTAAGGACAGCGCAAATATCACCCCCACGGAGCCGCATAGATTGGGAAGCGCGCAGTAAGCGCCATCACCTCTTCGCGCACCTTACCTTCGACGGCGGCTGTGTCGCCGCCCGCCGCCAGCGCATCGACGATCTCGATCATCCAACGCCCGACCTGCCTGAACTCGACAGTGCCGAAGCCGCGCGTCGTCGCCGCGGGCGAGCCCACGCGCACGCCCGACGTCACCATCGGCTTCTCGGGATCGAACGGCACGCCGTTCTTGTTGCAGGTGATATAGGCGCGCTCCAGCGCCTTCTCGGTCGCATTGCCCTTCACACCCTTCGGACGCAGGTCGACCAGCATCAGATGCGTATCGGTCCCACCCGACACGATATCGAGTCCGCCGACCTTCAGCGTCTCCGCCAGCACGCGCGCATTGTCGATCACCGCCTGCGCATACGTCTTGAACGAAGGCTTCGCGGCCTCGGCAAATGCCACAGCCTTGCCAGCGATGACATGCATCAGCGGCCCACCCTGGATGCCCGGAAACACCGCCGAGTTCACCTTCTTCGCAATGTCGGCATCGTTGGTCAGCACCATGCCGCCACGTGGCCCGCGCAACGTCTTGTGCGTCGTCGTCGTCACCACATGGGCATGACCCAGCGGGCTTGGGATCAGCCCCGCCGCCACGAGACCAGCGAAGTGGGCCATGTCCACCATGAAGAAGGCGCCGACTTCATCCGCGATCGCGCGGAACTGCGCGAAGTCGATCGTGCGTGAATAGGCAGAGCCGCCCGCGATGATCAGCTTCGGTTGGGATTCCTTCGCCGCCTTCCGCACGTCGTCGAAATCGATCCGACCGTCCTGGAGCCGCACGCCATAGGAATGCGCCTTGAACCATTTGCCTGACTGGTTGGCCTTGGCGCCGTGTGTCAGGTGCCCGCCCGCATCCAGGCTCATCCCGAGGATACTGTCACCCGGGGAGATCAGCGCGTTGAACACCGCCTGGTTCGCTTGGCTGCCTGACGAAGGCTGCACGTTGGCGAACTCGCAGTTGAACAGCTGCTTGGCCCTCTCGATCGCCAGCGTCTCCACTTCGTCTACGAACTCGCAGCCGCCGTAATACCGTTTGCCCGGATATCCTTCCGCGTACTTGTTGGTCAGCAACGAGCCCTGTGCTTCCAGCACGGCCCGCGAGACTATGTTTTCCGACGCGATCAACTCGATTTGATGCGACTGGCGACCAAGCTCTTCGCCGATCCACTTGGCGATTACTGGATCAGCTTCCGAAAGACCGGCCGAAAAGAACCCTTTGGCGAGGGTATTCGACTGGCTCATTGGCGCGACTCCAAGCGTTTAGTGGCGGATTTCACGGGCGATACGGGCTCGTCATGCCGTTGGCAAGTGTTGCAGCAACTTTGTAGAATTCCGATTCCTGCGGTCAGCAACCACGAAGACTTTGGGGCTGCCTGGATGGATCAGAATCAGTATTCCGGCTCAACTCACGGTCAGCTACTTGGCGTAGTCGGCAATCTCAGGAGGAAACACGTCGAACCCGGCGCGTCGACGGGTCGAGTGGTTAGAAGAGATGCCAGAAGCATCTGGCAATTGTGCGCAATCAAACGACAGCTCGCTCCGAATGACTTCGGAAATCGTAGCGTCATTTGTCTCGAACAACCCGGCGACCACCGAAAACCTTCCCGACGTGATCGGGTCCCTCTACCGCACCGTCGCCTCGCTCCCGGACGCGGAAGAGGCGAAACCAGGTGAAAAACTTAGACCAGCCGTTCCTGTCGGCAAGTCGATCACTGACGACCACCTCGTCTTCTGCGAAACCGGCCGGAGGCTGAAGATGCTATGTGCGCTCGAGCTACAACATGAGCCCCGACGACTGCCGCCGCCGCTGGTCCCTGCAGGCTGACTATCCGATGGTCGCTCCTTTCCGAACCGGACGCCGCAGCGCCTTCGCCAGGAAAATCGGGCCGGGCAAGGGCGTGCGAAAGACGCGCGAACCAGCCGGCTAAGCGATCCAACCCTTCCCGCCGGACTTATTCGCCGTTCCACCTGCACCCCGCAACTTGCCTCGCACATAAGCCAGCTTCGCCCGCGCCAGCCGCTGGATATCGCCCTGCGCCGCATTCGCCGGCGCCGTGAAGGCCACTTCCAGCCCGTCCCCTGCTGACACCGCCCGCACTTCCATGGCGCCGCCGATGCGGTTCATCTCGATCAGGATTTCGCTGTCAGGGTCCTCGGCCATGCGCCACTAGCTAGCCGCAAGTCCAGTTCGGCCGCAACTTCGTCCCCGCCAGGCTTGGCGAGGGCAAAAAAAGACAGCGAGAAAGCAGATCTCATCTGCTGTCTCGCTGCCCTGTCGTCAGCTATGCTGTATGGCCTACTCTTCTTCCTTCACACCGGCGAAGATGGCCTTCCGGGCGCCGTTCTTGCGGCCCTCGCGCTCATAGGCGCGTGCGCCCGACAGCAGGTTGAACATGCTGTAATTGCCTTCGTGGCATGCATACTCGTAGAGTGTATCGCTCGTCGGATTGAATGGCATCTCGCCCTTCCACGTCTGCGTGTACCTGCCGGGGTCTTCGACCGTGTATTGATAGATGACTTGGCCGTCCTTGTTGCGCGTGAAGCGCTCCGTCACCTTGCCCTTGTCCGAGATAAAACCGCCCTGACGAGGCATGACGTTCGTGGTCTCAACGACAAGGGCGTCGCCTTCATAATGACCGATCGACTCGCCAGCCCATTTCGGCACGGCGGGGTTGCGCGTGCCGTTGATCGGAATGACCCGCACTTCGTGGATCATTTCCATAAGGATCATCACGTGCGTCGGCGTCTGAACAATCTGGAGGTTGTTGTTGTACATCGTGTTGGTCATCACCGGACCGTTGGTCGGGAAATAGACGCAACGCTCGGACATTCCGCGATCCTCGGGGTTATCACTCTTGAAGTCGGCATATTGCTCCTCATCCGAAGCAATGTTGCCAGCCGGGCGCTTGGGCGGATTGATGTAAGGGATCTGGCCGTTGGCGGGCTCGATGATCCAGGACGAACGATACTGCCCGTCGATCTTGCCGAGGTCAGCGCCCGGATCCATCCAGAAGCGGTTATACGCCCGGTCCGGGTTCGCGTCCGTCAGCAGCTCTGCCGGGGAAAGCGCGGCTTCTTCTTTCGCAACGCGCGTGTAGATGTTGCGATTGAAGAGCTTCTGCCGTTCCTCTTCGCTGACGATCAGGCCGCTCGCCCCATCGGGCCGGGTCATCGATGTCAGCGAGGCGGTGGTGAAGACGCCCTGCAGGTCCGGCGCGCCCCAGCTGGTCTTGGGCGGATTGTAAGAGGGCGCAGCCTGCGCCAGGGCGGCCGGCGCCATCGCGACAGCGCATATGGCCGAAGCCAGAATCGACGAATACTTCACGGTGTATTCCCTTCATTGGACGAATGCCCGCCACGTCGTGTGTCGCGACGTGGCGGGCAATGTCATTAAGCCCCAGGCGAAGAGCCAGCTTTACTCGTCCGCCTCTTTGACCCCGGCGAAGATGGCCTTGCGCTCGCCGTTCTTGCGGCCCTCGCGCTCATAGGCGCGGGCTCCGGAGAGCAGGTTGAACATGCTGTAATTGCCTTCGTGGCAGGCATACTCGTACAGCGGCTCCGGAG
>CANJIL010000034.1 GCA_947474455.1 Hyphomonadaceae bacterium
TCGCGACAATCCCCGGCGCCTCGCGATCCGCTTCCCGCAGGATCGCCACCATCTGCTCATCCGTAAACCGCGCCTTGCGCATGGAGCCCTCTTCCCAGAAGGCCGTCCCTCAAGCAACTTCTGGTCCGAAAATTCTGGGGCAGGTCAGCCGTCAGAATGCCCCTGAAGCCTTAAGCGATATGAGCCGAGATCCCTCAAGGGCGCCGTAAGCCTTTCTCGCGTCGGTACGAACGACAAGCCCGGACGCTCGCGATCCGGCATAGAAGGTTCGCACACGATCTTCCGGTGTCGGACCAACGTTTATCAACGAAGCGCGAAGCGTCAGCCCTTTCACGGCGGTCGTCTCAAAATAAACGTCCAGCTTGTCGCCATCGCGGTTGAAATAGACCTCCTCGGCCAACTTGTATTCGGAGCGTTGCGATTCCTTCTTGAGCGAAGCTCCCCATGCCGAGCTGAGTTGAGGCAGCTCCTGCCGGAAAGAGACGAGATAGTTCCAAGCCGGTTCGAGCGCAAATTCTCGGGACTCTCCGGTTACAGGATCAGTCACGTTCGTCTTCTGAAACTTTCCTGAGAACCTCAGCTCCGCATTCGGGATGCCCAAAAAATCGAGCGGCGAACCAAAGCGAGCTTCCACGCCTGTACGCGTTCCATTTCCGATGTTGCCCGCGCCATCAAGTGTTCGAATATCAGCTGGTGCGCACGAAGCATCCTGTACGCTGCCCGGCCCCGAACAGAATGAAAGTGGGATCAGGTCCTGAGTGTCGGAAACATCATCGTAGAAGAGACTGATGGCAAGCGCCATCTTGGGCGTGAATCGACGCTCCCACTCCAACTTGGCCTTCCAGGTCTTTTCCGGTTCCAGGTTTGGATTTCCGAACGTCGTAAGATTGTCGATGACAGCGACGTTGGAAGCGAATTCGGCGAAGTCTAGTTGGGCCACATCGCGTATGTAGCTCGCGCGAAGCTGGTTGGATGGGTCGAGCTGCCAGGTGAGTATGGCACGGGGCTTGGGGTAAGTGAACTCTCGCTCCTGTTGAGCGTCGCCCGTTTGGGTAATGCGTGACGCTTCGAACGTGAATCCTGTCTCCAGCGTCAAGGCTGGCGTCAGTTTCCAGACATCAGTCAAGAACGCTTCGCCGCGAAGCTCTTCAACGCGGGTGTCCGCAACGGGTAGGACCTCGGGCACCGGCCCCGAACCGGTATCGTTAACGATCGCAAGACTGGCCTCGCGGAAATTGAACGCTGCCTCAACGCCCGCTTCCAGCGTGTGGACGTCATTCGCCCGCCATGTCAGCGAAGCTCTTCCTACCCGCTCTCCGGTATCGGTTGCGCGATCGATGTGCTGGGTGTTCACGAGACCGCCGACCGCCCGGAAAGTTTGGAATGTGTCCGCCTGCTCGGTGTGGGAGGCTGTCAGAAGTCCAACCAACTTGAAGGAAAGCACGGACGAAAGTTTGCGCTCCCAGTCACTCGCGACTTCCGCTTTATAAATATCGCCGTAATTGACGCCGCCCGTGGTGGCCGAGCGGAAGGCGTTCCTCGCATCATATACGAAAGAGCTTGAGTCGTTGCGGTTGAGCGACGGCTTGTAGAGAACGTTCAGGTTGAACTTATCTGCTGCGCTGGGCCGCCACTCCAGATTGGCGACGCCTTGAATCGATCGGATGTTAAGCTGGCTGCGTTGAAGACGATATTCCACAAGTTCACCGGCCGGATTCTTCACGGCTTCGTAGAACTCGCTTCTCCCCGGAAGAGTCGGTACTTGTAGATCGATCGAAAGCGTAGTCGTGTCATTCAGTTCGAACGCTTTCGTTGCCTGAGCCAGGTAAACGAAGGTGCGGCCGTCCCATGACAGCATGGGCCACTGCGCAGTCCAAGTTTCAACAGACCACGTCGCCGGCCGCGCCTGTCCCTTTTGTTCCTTGAGCACGACGTTGACCAGTTGGGTCTGTCCGCGAACGTCCGATTCTGAAGCAGCGCCTGAAATCAACTCGATGCGCGCAACGCCTTCAGCTGGAATGCGCTTCAGCTGGTCCGACATGAGTGACTTCGAACTTGGTCGCTCGCTGTTCACAAGCACGTTGCCCGCTGTGGCGCCATACCCCCGACGGTCCACGCCATCGACGATCTCGAAGCCGGGGACACGCGACACCATGTCGAACGCGGTGACCGGATTGTATGCGTGGAAATACGCTGCATCGAAAACCTGTCGCCCACCCTCATCGGCATCACTGGCTCTTTGCGGAAGGGGCGTTGCAGGCGATTGCGCATGAGCGGCCTGTGCAGACAACGAAACAAGAAGAGCCAGGCTCGCAAACGAAATCGCGTAGCCCTGATAGTTTTTCAATTTTATCTGTCCCCGAAGCATATTGGCGATTGCCATCATCGAGCGTCGTGGATGACAGGCATCATGATCAGTCAATGCGAATGCCGCAGATGTGAGATGAAAGTCAACCGCGAGGTAACTGTCAGGGCAAGTCTCTCAGCCAGCTTCCTGCGCAACGCGAAGGATTCTGCTCATGCGACCGCTCTCGCCCAGACAGGGTCCGCCCTTGCCCGGAACAGCCGGAGCGTCGGACGGCTGATCATGTGTCATTGAAAGTCGAACGCGTTGTCGATCGCCGCGTGTGTCGTCATAAGTCGCTGCGCGGAGATTCGTGATTTGAACCCCAGCATCTTCCACTCGCGTCGTCGCATCGGCAGATGCGAATTCTGAGCCCGGTTGTTCTCGCGCAAACGACCAGGACGATGAAGCTCTTCCCGGCGAATCGCCCGTAGCGATGGACCGTACGAGGCAAGCCTGTCAGTAACGACGCTCTCCGGTTCGACAGGCTGCCCGCGAAGCAGCTGCTGCAACAGTTTCAGGGCTGCTCGCATGACGCGCCTCTCCTGAACGAGGAGGTCCACGACTTCGCCTTCATCGTCTGCAGGACGCCGCAGGAACACGCGTACGCCGCCGTTCTTGCAGACCATCTCGTCGAGATGCCAGCGAGGCGAAAGCGGGCGTTTGCCTCGGCGCAGATTGGCTGTGATCTTCGGATCGAACTTCACTGTCCGGACGCGGATCGTTCCGTAGGAAACCTCGATACCCTGCTGAGCGGGCACCTCTTCGACATCGCCCAAGCCCAGCGTGAAGCGCAAGTACAGCCAGACCGCGTGCTGGACCGCGGCTGGAGCGAAGCGGCGCCGTTTGTACGATACCCTCGCCATTGAGGTTTCCCGAAGGCCTGTGAACACGGCCTTACGAGAGCCTGGTTGGCCTTGGTCTGACAGCACCCCCTGGCCTTTGCTATTGCGTGCCTCGCCGTCGCAGTGAGCGGCGCGGAACTCTGGCGCCGGTCGATCTGCATAAGCCATCGACGAGTACATTCACCAACCTCAACGCGCCTGGCTGCCACTTTTCGGCTGCTTGAGAATAAAAGATTCCAACGAGCGCACGAAGCAGCTCCTCCGGCGACACGTCCGAGCGGAAGACGCCGGCGGCGACGCCGCGGTCGAGTAACATCGCGATCGCAGCGGTCAGCCGTTCGAAGGAATAGTTTTTGAGCTCCGACGAACCGTGCGTGACGAGTTGCAGCGCCTCCACCATCCCCTTTTTGGTGGCGACCAACCGGACATTTGCGTTCAGCCACTTGCGCAGGCTCTCGGCAGGGTCTCCACCGCGGGACAGCTTCTCAGCCAGCGCAAAAAGCTGCTCAACCTCATGGCGATAGACGGCTTCGAACAGCGTTTCGCGCGTCGGAAAATGCCGATAGAGCGTGCCGATGCCAACGCCAGCCTGGCGCGCCACCGCCTCAAGACTTGCATGTCCAGTATCCGCACTGAATATCTTCGTCGCAGCAACAAGCAGGCGCTCGCGGTTTCGGATCGAATCCGCGCGTGGCTTCGGACTGGAGTGGGCGCTCTTGGCTTTCATCTCTCTTCAAGTCTGGCCGATACAAGCCTTGACAAACGGAGGGTACCTCCGTATAACTAGACGACCTTCAGGCAGTCCGATATCGCCTGCTCAACGCCGCGTTTGGCAGGCCCTGATCCATAAAACACGAAAACTCATCAAACCCAAAATCGAGTGAGGCGCCATATGTCACTCTCCGTCTCCGTCACGATAAATGGCGCGCCTCATGCCATCGAGCTCGATGACCCGCGTGTGACCCTGCTAGATCTCTTGCGCGAAAGGCTGGAGCTTACTGGCGCCAAAAAGGGGTGTGATCGTGGCCAATGCGGCGCCTGCACTGTTCTTGTCGGTGGAAGGCGCGTCAATTCCTGCCTGACGCTTGCCCTCAGTCTCGATGGATCAGAGGTGATCACGATCGAGGGTCTTGCCAGCGGTGATGCGCTGCATCCCGTGCAGGCGGCGTTTATTGAACACGATGGTTTTCAATGCGGCTTCTGCACACCGGGCCAGATCATGAGCGCTGTCGGCCTCATTGCTGAAGGCCATGCCGGCGATGACCCGGAACGGATCCGCGAACTGATGAGCGGCAATCTCTGCCGCTGCGGCGCCTATAAGGGCATCACCGAAGCCGTGCTTGAGGTCCAGCGCGCGCAGCAAACGGGCAACCGGAAGGATGCAGCATGAACCGCTTCGATTACATCCAGCCCAAGAGCGTCAACGAGGCCATCGCGGCTGCCTCGGCCCCAGGTTCGACTTATCTCGCTGCGGGTACGAACCTTCTCGACCTGATGAAAATCGGCGTGTCAACTCCTGCGCGGATCATCGACATCACGCGCCTGCCGGGTCTCGACGAGATCAATTGGCTGCCGGACGGCGGCGTTCGCATTGGAGCGCTGGTGCGAAATTCCGACCTTGCCTACGACGTACGCTTCTCCCGCACATTTCCATCGGTTGCAGAGGCCCTGCTCTCCGGCGCATCCGCCCAGCTCCGCAACGCCGCAACCGTCAGCGGAAACCTGATGCAGCGGACGCGCTGCGCCTACTTTCAGGATCTCGCCAGCGCCTGCAATCGCCGCAAACCCGGCTCGGGCTGCGATGCGCGCGGCGGCGAAAACCGGCTTCACGCCGTTCTCGGGTGGAGCGAGCATTGCATCGCTACACACCCGTCCGACTTCTGCGTGCCGCTGGTCGCACTAGACGCGGTTGTCGAGGTTGAAGGTCCCCACGGCGCCAGAGACATCGCGCTTGAGGCACTGCACGCCCTGCCCGGCGCAACACCCGAGCGTGAGACGACGCTGCAACCGGGCGAGCTGATCCTCGCCGTCAGACTTCCCGCTCAGGCCACCGTCTACGCCGGCCACACGCGCTATCTCAAACTGCGCGAGCGCACGTCCTACGCCTTTGGCGTGGTGTCAGCGGCGGCTGCGCTCGAGATGAGTGGTGGAACGATCCGCACGGCGCGCATCGCCCTTGGCGGGATCGCCGCGAAGCCCTGGCGCGCGCGCGCAGCGGAAGCCATGCTCGAAAATGTCAAGCCAACGCCAGAAGCCTTCGCTAAGGCCGCGGAGCTTGCGCTCGTGGATGCTCGCCCGTCCGGAGACAACGCCTTCAAGATCGCCTTAGCGCGCAATATCGTGGTGCGCACCCTTACGCTCGCGCACGACGGCACGCCGAAGGATATGCCGGCCTTGCCCGCCTCACCCTTCGCTGCAACACCGGGAACGTCCCATGCCGGCTGACCTCAAACCCGCCGCTCCTGTCCAGCTTCGGCACGGCTCCAATGCGGGCCAGCCCCAGACACGCCGCGACGGGTTGCTCAAAGTCACCGGCCGCGCCACCTATGCTGCCGATAATCACCTTGAAGGCATGCTCTACGCCGTGACAGCGGTCAGCCGCATCGCGCGCGGACGCGTGACGTCGCTTGATGTCGATGCTGCCAAGGCGCACGCAGCCGTCGTCGAGGTGCTGACGCCCGAAAATTGTCCGCGGCTGGCGCACGATCCCGATGTGAAGATGCCTTACTTCGGCTTTCGCATCGAAGTGCTTCAGAACGACAACGTGCGCTATGTCAATCAACCGATCGCGCTGGTGATCGCAGAGACGCTGGAGGCAGCGATTGAAGGCGCCGCCCTGCTCAATCCGCAATACGCAGAAGAGCCCGCGCGCACTGGCCTCGACAATGGCGAGCACTTTGCAGCGGCAGCTGTCGGCGTCGGCGGTCCACCGCGCACGGCGCATGGCGACATCGACCGCGGCTTCGCCGCCGCGAAGCATGTAACGGAAGCGGATTACGTCACGCCCGCCCAGTACCATAACGCGATGGAGCCGCACGCGGTGGTTGCGCAATGGGATGGCGATCACCTGACGCTCGACATGCCCAACCAGGCTCTGGTGCTGAGCTGTGCCGGCTATGCGGCCTATTTCGGCATACCGCGCGAGAACGTGCTGATCCGTTCCCCCTTCCTCGGCGGCGGCTTCGGTTCGAAGGCGATCATAAACGGCCCACAGATTCTGGCGATCATTGCCGCGCGCATGATGAAGCGGCCCGTCAAACTCGCACTGTCGCGTTCGCAAATGTACGGGCCAGTCGGGCATCGTGGCCAGACCTGGCAAAAACTGCGGATCGGCACGGACGCCGACGGACGGCTGACCGCGCTTCAGCACAGCACGATCTCCGCGACCTCCAGCTTCGACGAATTCCTGGAGTCGGCCTCCAATGCGTCGCTGCCGCTCTATGACAGCCCCGCCATTGTGTCCGAACATGTTGGCGTTCGCCTCGACATCGGCACGCCCGGCCCGATGCGCGCCCCGGGCGAAGCGTCGGGGTCGGCCGCACTCGAAGCAGCAATCGACGTAGCCGCGGATGCCTGCGGCATGGACCCCCTCGAATTCCGGCTGAAGAACTATGCCGAGACAGAACCCGGCACGGGCCGGCCGTTTTCCTCCAAGGCGCTTCGCGAGTGCTATACCAAAGGCGCTAAGACCTTCGGCTGGGCTGCAAGGCCGTTGAAGCCACGTCAGATGCGCGACGACAATGGTCTGCTCGTAGGCTGGGGCGTGGGAACAGCGGTCTTCCATTGCCCGCACTTTCCCACCGCCGCACGCGCGACGCTGCGCGCTGACGGGACAGCGCTGATCGAGACAGCCGGCGCCGACATGGGCCAGGGCGCATGGACGGCGCTCGCCCAAATCGGCGCGGAAGCACTGGGACTCGATCCGTCAAAGGTTGAAATCAGCATCGGTGTCTCAAGCCTCCCCGACGGCGGCGTCGCCGGCGGCTCAGGCCACACCGCAAGCGCCGGAATGTCGCTGCACAGTGCGGGCAAGGACGCGATTTCCCAGTTGACGGACATCGCCGTGGCCGATCCAGAATCGCCCTTGTTCGGCGCCGGCAATATCGGCGTCGTGGCGCGCGATGGCAGGCTTTATCGCAGCGACGACGACAATCGCGGTGAAAGCTACGCCAACATCCTGGCCCGCGCCGGACGAGCGGACGTGGTGGGCACGGCGAAAGCCATGCGCGACCCGGCGATTGCGGAAAAGCATGCGCTCTTCTCGCACGGCGCTGTCTTCGCTGAGGTCAAAGTTGATCCTGATCTCGGACAGGTCCGCGTCACACGCATGGTCGGCGCCTTTGCAGCAGGCCGGATCATCAACCCCCAACTCGTTCGCAGCCAGTATTTCGGCGGGATGATCTGGGGAATTTCTTTCGCCCTGCTGGAAGAAGCGATCACCGACAAGCGGACAGGTCGGATCATGAACGCCGACTTCGCGGAGTATCACGTCCCGGTCAATGCCGATGTGCCATCACTCGAAGCGATCTTGATCCCTGAATCTGACCCCTACCTGCCGCTGGGTGTGAAGGGCGTCGGAGAAATCGGCATCACGGGGACAGTTGGCGCAATCGCAAACGCCATCTGGCACGCCACGGGCGTACGCGCCCGACGTTTCCCAATCCGCATCGAGGATCTTGTGGGAGGACTGTTATCGGTGGACGTCCCCTGAGCTGCAAGGGGAACGTTGAGCCGAGTTGAAGATCTGTCGGGTGCGGTCATCTGTCGGGCCTGTTTGCACGGCGTCGATGACCGCTGGCCCGATGGAGTCCGCTGACCAGATCCTCTCAGGTTATCGAGCTTGACGCTCTGACACTCCAACGGATTGTCCTGGTCTGCGGTCCGCTTCTCGATCCACATCAGCGTACAACGCCTCCCCGTCTCATGTCCAACAAGAGCCGCGCCCACTTATCGGAACACCGATTACCCGAGCTCATGCGCGCTTTTGCGCGCCAATGAGTTGGCGCAATACTTTTTCGGTGCGGGCGAGGCGCTCGACTTGTGACGCGATTGATGCGTCGAGCAGCAGGCGGCCGCCTTTTTCAACGAGCCCGGTGGCCGAGAGCGCCCGCTTGGTGATGTCGCCGCGCGGCGTGAACGCGATCGCGCTTGGACCGGCATCGATCTTGGCGATGTTGGCGTCCCGCGCCAACGTACGCACATTCGCGATCCGGAGCAGGATTGCTGTTTCCTCGGGCTCTTCGCCAAAGCGGTCGACCAATTCGTCTTCGAACGCGTCGAGTTCAGTGCGCGAAGTCAACCGCGCCAGTCTCAGATAAAGCGACAGGCGTGTATCCGCTTCGGGAATCCAGCCGGCCGGAATGCGGCCACTCAAACCAACATTGATCACGGGCATCCAGCGCTCCAGCTTTTCGCCCCGCGCCTCTCGCACGGCGCGCTCGAGAAGGTGCTGGTACAGGTCGATGCCGATCAGCTTCATGTGACCGCTTTGCGCGTCACCCATCAGGTCGCCCGCGCCGCGTATATCCAGGTCGCGCGCGCTAATAGCGAAACCCGCACCCAGACGATCGAGCGACTCAAGCGTGCGCAGCCGCTTTCTTGTAGCCTCGGTAAGCGATGCGCCAGGCTCTGTGGTCAGCAGGATATGGCCGCGCCGGTTGCCGCGACCAACGCGGCCGCGGAGCTGGTGCAGTTGCGCGAGACCGAAGCGCTCTGCGCGCCAGACAACCATGGTGTTTGCACGCGGCACGTCCAGGCCGGCCTCGATAATGTTCGTGGCCAGAAGGACATCACCGTGTCCCGAAGCGAAGCGAACCATGGAGGTGTCGATTTCGGCTGCCGGCATTTCGCCATGCGCCTGCAGAAGAGACAATTCCGGCGCCAGTCTTTGCAGTTTGGCCGCGAGCACATCCAGGTCGTGGATGCGTGGCACGACGACAAAGCTCTGCCCGTCCCGATCCTTCTCGCGCAGCAACGCGGTACGGACCTGTATATCGTCGAAAACACCTGCGAACGTGCGAATGGGTTGGCGACGCGCAGGCGGCGTTGCGATCACCGACATTTTCTTGAGCCCTAGCAGCGCGTTCTGGAGCGTCCGCGGGATTGGCGTCGCCGTGAGGCTCAGAACGTGCCCCTCGTCAGCAAGGTCTCGCAGCGTCGTCTTGTCCGCGGCGCCAAAGCGCTGCTCCTCGTCGATGACGACGAGGCCGAGATTTGCATAGGCGACGTCCTTGGACGCCACCGCAGCGGTTCCGATCACGACCGAAATGGAGCCATCCGCGAGGCCGGCCTTTACGCGCTTTCGCTCTGCTGCATCCGAGAGGCGCGACAACGAGGCTACCTTGAGCCCGGTTCGCTCGAATCTCGCTCTGAAGGTCTCGAAGTGCTGCCGCACCAGCACCGTTGTCGGCGCAGCAATGACCACCTGCTTGCCCGCGAGTGCTGTCAGCGCCGCCGCCCGCATGGCGACTTCGGTCTTGCCATAGCCTACGTCGCCGATCACCAGCCGGTCCATCGGCCGACCCGAGCCAAGATCTTCCTGGACGGCAGCGATCGCGCGCGTCTGGTCCGGGGTTTCAGAGAACGGAAATCCCGCAGCGAATGCATTGTAAGCCGCGACATCGGGCGCAATCCTTGCGGCGCGCCGTTTCGCGTTTTCCTTGGATAGCCGCGTCAGCTCCGCCGCTGTCTCCGTCATCGCGCGATCAATGATGAGGCGGCGCTTGCGCCAGCTCACGCCATCCAGACCATCAAGCGCCACCGCAGACTTGTCAGCGCCATACTTCCAGATCCGGTCAGCCTCCTCCACAGGGACGAGCCGCTTCGCGCCGGAAGCGTACTCGAGTTCAATTACCTCGCCGACCGCGCCGCCCCCCGAGACGGACGGTTCGCGGAGTGCAGCAATTACAGCGATACCGTGGTCTTCATGGATGACGACATCGCCCAGGCAAACGTCGCCAATTTCCAGAAGGTGTTCGCCTGTGTCACCAGATGCAGCCGCCAGTCCGGCGCTGGCGCCGAGAACGTCGGAGGCCGAAATCACGAGGCGATGCTGATCGCGCCACCCCTCTGACACGCACATGTCGAGGAGTTTCACTCGGTTGAGCCAGCCCTGATCTGCATCCGCCCAGCTGGCGATGGGCCTGGCGCCCGCCGCGATTTTCTTGGGCAGGCGCTTCTTGATGAAACGAAGGTCGTGTTCCGATCCGGCAATAACGACACGCGCCCTGCTCTTCATCGCGTCCGCGATTTCCACGTTCATTGCGCGCACCGGATCCGACGCCTGAGAAAAGCGGACCACGCGCTCATCCACACTCGCCGAAAGATCGATTACGCGCCGCTCCTTCAGGGCGGCGTCCCAGGCTGATTGCGAAACCGGTTTTCTTGTCGCAGACGCCGATCGTCCGGCGGGCGTATTCAGAGCGTCTGCCGCCAGCGCCAGGAACCGGGCCCTTTCGGCCGCGGCGCCAGGATCCAGGGCGACAATCGCGCCGGGTAGATAGTCGAACAACAGGTGACCTTTTCCGGGAAAGGCCGGAACGGCCGCTGACCCCAGCTTCACAAACGGCAGATCGCGCAAGCCCCGCTGGCTTACCGAATCGAACTCTCGGATGCGAACGATCGCGCCGTCTGCGGACTCGATGCGCACCGGCTTCTGCGCGTCGGCGGGAAATATGTCGATCACCTTGCCGCGCAAGGCGAACTCGGCTGGCTCATCCACACGGTCGTCATCGAAATAACCGATGTTGCGCATTGCGTTGGCGAACGCGTCCTGATCGATACGTCCGCCGACGGTGTAAGTCGTCAGCGCCCCGTCGAATGTCGCTGGATTTGGCAAGAACTCGCTGGCCGCTTCGGCAGTTGTGATGCACGCTACGCGCACGCGCGATCGCGGCTGAGCCAGATGCCGCGTCTGTCTGAGCGCCGCCATCCGCGCGCCGGTGTTTGCCGGCGTTGGCGGCTGCGCATCACCAGGAAGTGCATCGCTGGGGGGGAAGAAGATGATTTGGGCCTCTGGCGACGCGCCCTGCAGAGCCAGGTGGAGGTCGCGCGCGCGATAGTCGCTGGCGACGATGGCAAGCACGTTCTTTTTGACCAAGACTTCCGCGATGCGCGAGGCCGCAACGCCAACCGCGCATCCAGAACGCGCATCAGCATGTTGTATTTTCTCGGCCGGCTTCTTGGGCATTCGCGTTTCCTTTTGGAGGAGAAGCACCTAGCGCAGTTCGCTTGTCGCGCAACCTGATCATCCGAGTCGGATCTGGATTTGAGCCACGCCTCCGGTCATTGCCTGCGGCAGAGTTGTCAGGTTAACTTGAAGCGGTTTGGCCGGGCTTCCGTGGTCTCGGCCGCCGCGTTTCCGGCGCCGTTCGGCTGCCAGATTGTTGAAAGCCGCAATGGACAGGAGGCGCCGCAAAGAGCAGTCAGGAACTGTCAGCTTAACTCAGCAGCGGATGTTTCCTTGCAGGACGGGGAATTCCGCTCAGACGACGCCCTTGCCCAGACGGAATCCGCCCGTTCGCGGAAGATCCGGAGCGCCGGCCGGCTGATCATGTGTCGCTGAAAATCGAATGCGTTGTAGATTGCGGCATGCGTCGTCAGAAACCGTTCAGCAGAATCGCGGGATTTGAACCCGGGCATCTTTCGCGCGCGCCGTCGGATCGACAGATGCGAGTTTTCGGCACGGTTGTTGTCGGGCCAGCGGCGCCGCGTGACCTGATCGAAGCGCCGCTCCCGCCAGAAGCGTTGCGGGGATCGATCTCACGCCTCGCTGTAGCGGACGTAACCGGACTACCTCGCGAGACCGTTCGACGAAAGATCAATCAGCTGCTCGCCAGCGGCCTACCGATTGAGAATGCTCATGGGCAGGTAAAGGTGGTCCGAGGCCTTGCGGACGCGTGCTGGCAGAAGGCAGCAAACGATATCTTCGTGGCGGTCCTCGCATACGACCGCACACTACGAGCGTCAGGCGCAAGTGGCGTCAACGACTAGGTGTTCAATCCCGCCATGAGGTGGGTCAGACCGCTTGACGGCCTTCCTGTCCTCGGCACAGTTGACGTCCGCCTTGCGCATCTCCACCACCTCGTAGCGCGATTAGAGGCGGCCATGGACGACGAAGCACTCTTGCGGGCGAAACTGCGCAAGCTCGAGGCCCTTTTCGTCGGCGCCGGAACGCCAGGGGAGAAGGCGGCCGCAGAGGCGGGCCTCGAGCGTATCCGCGCCCGGCTGGCTGAACTCGAGCGCAGCGACCCGCAGATTGAGATGCAGTTCTCTTTGCCTGACCAATGGAGCCGCAAGCTGTTCCTGGCGCTGTGCCGGCGTTACGGCCTGAAACCCTATCGCCTCTATCGCCAGCGAACCACGACGGTGATGCTGCGCGTGCCGAAGCAGTT
Organism: Hyphomonadaceae bacterium; assembly: GCA_947474455.1. Taxonomy (GTDB): domain Bacteria; phylum Pseudomonadota; class Alphaproteobacteria; order Caulobacterales; family Hyphomonadaceae; genus UBA7672. Next base: position 12,582 of record CANJIL010000034.1, read on the forward strand.
TGTCGATCAGGTCCTGTGGCCGGAGTTCAAGGAGCTCAGTGCAGTGCTGGCGAGGTACCTGGATCAGGTAACGACCCGCCTCATCTGCGAAGAGGTTCATGCCGACACTAGCGAAGCGCACGAGGTCCAGCAGAACTTGATCAAGCCATGATCGCCGCCGTTCTCACCGCATGCATACCAAGCGCCGGTCAGTTAGGCCGCGGACTTGCGTCCGAGCTTCTTGTCGACGACGCGGTGAAGGCCCTCGACCAATTTCTCCCGCTCCACATGCTGGGCGCTCGACAGTACACCGAGCGTGTGCATCGCATCGATGTGTGTGGTGATGACCTCATTGTCGAGATCGCCTGAAGCCCCTACAGCCACAATGTAACGACCTAACGATTTGGTGACGGCCGCCAGCATCGCGTCCAGCGTTTGGTCCGCGATCGCTTCGGTTTCTTGAACAGTCGCATAGATTTCGCGAAGCTTGCGCCGATCACCAGGACTGAGCGAATCGACCAGCTCGCTGATCCGTTGGACACAATTGCGCACAACCATACGGTTCGGCCCCGTTTCCCAGGGCGGCGCTCCGAGCCCCTCGCCAACGGGGTCGATGAACCGCCGCCTAGGCCCATTGTAGTCCTCGACCATCCGCCGGCGACGACATGGACCGATATATTTTGCACTATCGATAAATTGGCGGGGCCGCTCGATCACTGCTTTCACCCGAACGAGGATGGCATGGGCAGTGAAGGGGCGAACCAGCATTTCATCCACGCCGCTTTCCCGCGCTGCATCGAGGAATGCCTTTGTGGGCGTGTCGGTCATCACGATGATGGGTAGCTCGCGCGGCACGTTCTTGTGTCCGGCGCGGACCAGACGCGTGTATTCCAGTCCCGAGACGCCAGGCAGTCGCGATGTCGTGATGACGATCTTGGGGTCATGCTCCTCTGTCATTGCCACTAGCTCATTGCCGTCCCGCGCGTGGACGACGTCCGAAAATCCTGCTCCGCGAAGAACCTCGGATACAAGATTCCGAGTTTGGACAATCGGGTCGGCAATTAGAACCCGCCGGGCTTTGAATGACGGCGACATAGGTACGTTCCCCCAGGAGGCAGCCAGCCCGCAAGAAGCTGCGGGATTCTTTACCCCAGCGTAGATACCCGATGTTGGTTGAGGCTTGGTTTGCTTACCGGACTGGATTTTCCGGTCCACGGAAAGCTTTGAGAAACGCGGCGGGACTTGAGAAATCTCGACCCGGTCGATACTCCGCGCTGATGTCCGGATTGAGGCGCCCCCGCCCCGATAGCCAAAATCGTACCGGCGGCCTGGCCGCACCATAACGGCCGGTGGCAGGGCAGCGCTGCGACCCGAAAATTTGGTCATGTCCTGACGAGTGGTGTACGAGCTGGAGCTCGTGTTGGGCCTCTCCGCCAGGCTGGGCCGGTCATGCTGCTGGCAAGGCCGGCAGGCTGACGAGGGATCATCGCTCATCGGTGCGATTGTTTCCAGTGTCATGTAGCGTGAGCGCTGGACCGCCCATTCGTCGTTCTGCTCAAGCAGGAAGGCGGCGCCGGCGAGCCGGATCAACGCAGCTTCATTCGGGAAGACGCCGCCGACCTCGGTTCGGCGCTTGGTCTCGCCAGTGACAAGTACAGGTCCAGACAGTGCTCGCAGGGAAAGTCCATGTAGGCCAGGACGTCGTTCTCCGCTGATCGAGGAACGCAGAGAGCATCGGTAGTTTTGGGCTCAGATGGTCGGCGACCGCTCGCCACTGGGCGTGGGCGGCGACTGTGTCTTCCTGGCCGAAGGCGGTGGCGATGAACGCCGAGACGACGCGCCGGCTACCATTTAACCCGAGACTCTCGCAAATTGAGCCGGTTGACATGAACGGCTGGCCGACAGCCACCGATTCGTCGTTGCTGAGATATGTGCGCTAGCCACATCTCGTACGTGTGGACTACACGGGCGGGTCAAGGGCGCTTTGAGAATTGGAAATCTTCGGCACGAACGAGCGACTCGACCATCCGGCAGCCCCGGGACACGACCCGGTGGCAGTTTTCTACGCCGGAGATTCGCGGCGATCCTGGGACCGAACTTCACTGTCCACGCACGGACCGTTTAGTAGCTCACATCGACGTCGCGCAGGCTCAATGTGAAGCGGAAGTAGAGCCAGGCCGCTTGCTGGTTGACCGCCGCGGGAAACCGATGCCGTTTGTACGAAATTCGCGCTCTCAGCGTCTCTCCGAAAGCTGATATTCTCGACCTTGGCGGTTACCGGTTAGCGTAGGTCTGACATCGCCAGCGACACAGTTTCGGGGGATTCTTCTTGATGCCGATCATCGTGAACGCACTTCGATCAACGCGACATTGAACTCCCATCCCCCGGAGATGACGGGTGGCCGCCATCGTTCTTGCCCAGCCGCCCGACTTCGCCTCATGCTTACGCCCTGGCTGAGGGACTGCGCGAAACGGGGTGCTGGAAAAGCATTTCCGGCTGATGGGTGCGTGAATCGTAGTTTCGATGAACGGTCGGGCCCTGTGGCCCGACGGTGACAATATCCTGCTGAATGTGGTCGGGCTCAATCGTGACCAGACAGAAGCTCGCGTGTGTACCGCGAAGGCGCGTAGAAAGCGTGCCCGAACCCATCTGAACCAGGTGACGACGCGTTGCGCGCACCGGATGCGCGAAGGCATCGTGGATATGCCCAGTCAACACAGCGTCTACATGCGCCGCAGCGCAGCGGTCCAGTGCGTGGGCGCCGCGTCGGGTGTCGACAGAAATTCGCGAATGTCCAGGTTCACGCAGAGGATGATGACAAACCAGTATGCGCCAGGCGTCTTCGCGACCTTCGCTGAGTTGCTGCAACATGCTTTCGAGGTCGGGGAGGTCGATGACGCCATCAGCCCAGTTGAGACGCCCCTGGAGACCTCTCGCCGTGTTGATTGCCGCAATACGGACCAGACCGTCGCCCAGTTCAACGACACGTCCGACACAATCGAACTCGGCCATATGCCGCCGATAGAATCCGAACGGCGCCGACAAACGCCGGTGCAGATGGTGCGCAAGATGCAAGGCGGGCGTGTCGTGGTTGCCTGGCGCGACGATACAGCGGACGCCCTGCTCACCCAGCCAGGCGCGCGCAGCTTGAAACTCGCGCTGTCGGCCATTCTGGGTTATATCTCCTGCCACGATCAGGGCATCGGGGCGAACCTGATCGACGTAATCGCGAACGGCATCCAGCGCGTCATGGTCAACCGCGCCAAAATGAATGTCCGAGAGATGGAGAAGTCTGACGGGCTTTGGCGTCACTACTTCGTCCGACAATGATCCCTCCGCCTGCTGCGTCTGATGATATCCCAACTGGTCCCCAAGCATCATCACAACATCCCCCCTATCAACAGGTTGATGCGTATCAAGACAAGATCGCGCATTCTGGCGCAGTAGTTTTTAAGAGGCAGTGTTCGTGAAGACGATTGTGCTGATCAATTCGAGAGCCGGAAGCGTCGGTGCCGACGGATCGCGCCGCATGCGAAGCGCTTTGAGCGGGGTTGGCCTGGATCATGCCGAAATTGTGGAACTGGACCGCAACAAGTCTGACGAGCAGCTAAGGCGAATACAGGAAGAGGCTCCGGATCTCTTTATCGTTTGGGGGGGTGATGGAACACATCGATCCGTTCTCGATACGCTGGGCCGGCACTCGTCACAGTTACTGCTGCTCCCTGGTGGGACGATGAACGTGCTGACAAAATGGCTGCATGACGGCCGATCATGGGAACATGTCCTTTGGTCCGTGCTCGGATCTCCAACACCACGGATTCTGTCAGCCGGACGGGTCGACGACATGCACTTCTTCTGCGCGATGATTGCTGGCGTACCCGCACAACTCGCGATCGCTCGCGAAGACGTGCGGCGGGGCGAGCTTGGTCGTGCGATACAAGACACCGGGACCGCACTAAGCGGCGTGCACACTATCCACCTTGCGGCGACATTTGGAGATGATCCCGGGCACCCCGCGGGTCGTTTCCCGACAAGCAATGTCGTGGGCGCCCTCGTTGGACCGCTTGCCAGGAGCGGCCGCATGGAGGTCGCATGGCATTCGCTCGAATCTGCCTGGTCGGCGCTGGAATTTGCCTGGACATCGTTCGCATCTGACTGGCGCGATCAACCCGGCCTATCGATCAGGGCAGCAGACTCGCTTGTAGTCGAGAACGTTGATGGCCTGGATATTCCCGCAATGATCGACGGAGAGAGAATTCCCCCTCGCGCATCGCTCAGGATATCGTTTGTCGAGGAAGCGGCGACATGTCTTGTCGCGCGATCAACTTCTTGATCGGCGCTTGCGGCCGATATTGGAAGCCACACCGTCCGGAATCCGATCCGTGTCCCCGGCGAGATCCAGGCGAAGCAGAGCCGTTCGCGCCCAACACGCCACGATAGTTTCGCAATGAGCAGCCATATGGCCGAAGTCCCCCTAGCTGGGCTAAGCGAAGACGAGGCCAGGCTGCGCCTCGGCAAGTTTGGCCCAAACACATTGCGACAGGTGACCTCGCGCAGCCTCGTGAAAATTGCGCTCGGAACACTTCGCGAACCGATGTTCATCTTTCTCCTTCTTGCCGCATCGTTGTACCTCGTGGTCGGCGATCTGGGCGAGGGTTTGTTCCTCCTGGGCGGCGCGCTTCTCTCGGTCGCGCTCGTCGTGTTTCAGGATGCCCGCAGCGAACGAGCGATGGCGGCGCTTCGAGAACTGGCGGAGCCCTTTGCACATGTCATGCGGGATGGAGCCCAGCAACGCGTGCCTGCGCGCGACCTCGTTCCGGGCGACATTATCGTTGTCATGGAGGGAGAACGCTTTCCCGCCGACGCCGTGCTCCGGCAAGGCGAAGTGCTGACCGTGGACGAATCGGCGCTCACGGGTGAGTCTGTCCCGGTAATCAAACAGCCGGGCCCTTGGCATTCCAACGAGCCTTGTCACGACCACATCCTTCAGGGAAACGCGCTCTTCGCGGGCACCATGCTCCTTGCCGGACAGGGTCTGGCTCAGGTCACGCATACCGGATCGCGGACGCGGATTGGCGCCATTGGTTCGGCGCTGTCGGGAGAATTGGAACGGACGCCCCTGCAGGAAACGACTGGTCGCCTAGCTGTGCGACTAAGCATGATCGCTGTTGCGTTCTGCCTCATCGTAGCCGCCGCCTATGGTCTCCTGCGCGGTGACTGGTTCGCTGGGGGTTTGGCCGGGCTTACCTTCGCGATCTCCCTGCTCCCGGAAGAGTTTCCAATGGTCCTGGCGGTCTTTCTCGCAATCGGATCGTGGCGACTGGCGCGCCATGAGGTTCTTGTCCGCCGCGCCGCCGTCATCGAAACGCTCGGAGCCGTTACAATGCTGTGCGTCGACAAGACGGGAACGCTCACCGAGAACCGCATGAAGGTCAGCGCCATCTGGTCCAACGGGGCACAACTTGGCACGGATATGGAGGGAGCCGCCGGGAGCATCGCACGTACGGCTCTTCTCGCCTCCGCCACACATCCAGTCGATCCCATGGATCGCGCCTTGCACGAGCTTCTGACTGGCAAGGCCTCATCCATACTGGCCGACCATGGCGGACAGGCTGTCCGCATCTATCCGCTTCGTCCGGAGCGGCTTGCCGTCATCCAACAGTGGCAGGCGGCTTCCGGCGCCGTCTGGGCGGCGAAGGGCGCTCCTGAGGCGGTTTTGAAGCTGTGCAACGTCCAACCCGAAGAACGGCACAACGTCGAAATCGCGCTCACCAGCATGGCGGCAAGCGGCCTCAGAGTACTCGGCGTTGCAAAGGCAACAGGCGGCGCTGACGCGGCCGAGGATCCGCAGGACGTGGTTTTCGATTTCGTCGGCCTGGTCGGATTCCTTGATCCCCTGCGTTCGGATGTTCCGGCGGCTCTCGCAGAGGCTCGTTCAGCTGGCATCGACGTTGCGATGATCACGGGCGATTATTCCGCGACTGCCCTGGAAATCGCCCGGCAGGCAGGTCTGGACGTCTCGGGTGGTGTTCTCACAGGCGCCGAGATCGCCTCGATCAGCCGTGAGGATCTCGCAAGGCGGCTCGCCACGGTTCGTATTTTTGCTCGCGTTAAGCCGGACCAGAAGCTGGCATTGGTGGAGGCCTTCAAGACGCGCGGCGAAGTCGTCGCGATGACCGGAGATGGCATCAACGATGCGCCGGCTCTCGAGCGAGCACATGTCGGCATCGCCATGGGCAAACGGGGAACGGACGTCGCCCGCGAAGCCGCAGATCTGGTTTTACTAGATGACAGCTTTCCGGCGATCATTGGAGGCGTCCGCCTGGGCCGACGCATCTTCTCCAATCTGCGCAAGGCGCTCATCTACGTGATGGCGATCCATGTTCCGATCGCCGGCGTAGCGCTGCTGCCGATCCTGTTTGGCATGCCTCCTCTTCTCTACCCTATGCATGTCGTCATGCTGGAGCTGATCATCGATCCGATCTGCTCGCTCGTGTTCGAATCCGAGCCCAGCGACCGCTCCGCCATGCTTCGTCCGCCAAGATCAATCAAGGAGCCGCTGTTTGGCGCGCCGCAGATGATCCTCGCCGCGCTGCAGGGCGCCGTGCTGCTGACGGCGGTTCTCGGGATATACATCTGGGCCGTCACCAGCGGCCTGCCGGAAGGCGAGGCTCGGGCCGCCGGATTCATCGTTCTCGTTATTGGCAATCTGGTTCTGGCGCTGTCCGACGCAACCGAAACCGCCACACGACTTTTCGATCCGAGGCACAATGTATTCTGGGGCGTCAGCCTGGTCGCGGCGATAATTCTTACCGGCACGCTGACTGTCCCATTCCTGTCGGAAATCTTCCGTGTCGAGGCGCCAGATGGGACAGTCATCGCAATGGCGGCTCTGGTCGCGATCATTGCCGGCGGATGGTACGGCGTCGCGCGGAGATCGAACTTGTTGGGCCAGATCAAGGCGTCCAATCCGAACGATGCTCCCATCGCATGATTGATCAGCTCCCTAGCTCTTGGAACGGCAGATGAAACGATGAAAAGGTTAAATGGCAAAGTTGCGATCGTCACTGGAGGCGCCGTCGGGATCGGCCGCGCAGCAGCGCTACGGATGGCTGAAGAGGGCGCCTCGGTTGCGGTGCTCGACCTTAGGACGAGCATGGGCGAGGACCTGGCCGCCGAGTTGAGATCCCGGAATCTAGCTGCACGCTACCTGAACTGCGACGTTTCGCATGAGGCGGATGTTGCCACAGCCTTCGGAGACGTCGCAGCTCATTTCGGACGACTCGACATCGTCGTGAACAACGCCGGGGTCGCCGGCGCCAACAAGCCGACGCATGAGCTGACGGAAGCCGAGTGGGACTGGGTTCAGTCCATAAATGTCAAAGGCGTTTTCTTCTGTACAAAGCACGCCATCCCGCTGCTGCGGCAGGCCGGCGGCGGCAGCATCATCAACCTTTCCTCCATTTACGGCCTGGTCGGCGCGCCCGATGTTCCTCCCTACCACGCATCCAAGGGGGCAGTCAGGCTGATGACCAAGACAGACGCCCTGCTCTACGCCGCCGACAGGATCCGGGTAAATTCGATCCACCCTGGCTTCATCTGGACGCCGATGGTCGAGGGACACCTGAACACGTCGAGCGATCCCGAAGAAGCGCGCCGCGCAACGGACGCTCTGCATCCACTTGGTCATATGGGTGAACCCGACGATATCGCCTGGGGCATCGTGTACCTCGCATCAGACGAAGCCAAGTTCATCACAGGTGCAGAGCTTGTCATCGACGGCGGATACACGGCGCGTTGATCCTTCGCGCAACACGTGTGTGATCCGCGCCCTTCGTTGCGTCGCCGACGTCAGGGTATTGTGCCTTGCGTTTGTGTTATAAGCTTTGGGTCGCGCAAGCTTGACCGGCATCAAGGACCGTAAGGATTGCGCCTGCGACAGGTGGATCGCCCAGAGGCGGAAGCTCTCAGAAAACATGGCGCCGACGTTCTCACTTCGCAAAGTCGGCAAACGTTATGGCGATGGTCTTGCGGCCATTCACGCCTTGCGCGATGTTGATCTCGACGTCGCCGAAGGCGAGATGCTTGTCCTCCTGGGCCCGTCCGGTTCTGGAAAGTCGACACTGCTAAACATCCTGGGAGGCCTCGACCGGGCCACGTCTGGCGACGTCAAGTTCCGGGAGACGTCGCTTACCGCGATGGCGGACGAGGAACTGACGCGTTATCGGCGCCAGCATGTCGGTTTCATCTTTCAGTTCTACAATTTGATCCCCAGTCTCACCGCGCGCGAGAATGTCGAGCTCGTCAATGAGATCACCGAAAACCCCATGCCTGCCGCCGAAGCGCTCTATCTGGTCGGGCTCGGTGATCGCCTCGATCATTTTCCCGCTCAACTCTCCGGCGGCGAGCAGCAGCGCGTGGCGGTCGCGCGTGCGATAGCAAAGCGGCCGGCTGTCCTCCTTTGCGACGAGCCAACCGGCGCGCTCGATGTTCGTACCGGCATCCGGGTGCTTGAGGCACTAATGGAGGTGAGCGCTCGCTTTCGCTCCACGACGCTTCTCGTCACCCACAATGCGGATGTCGCGAGGCTGGGTGATCGCGTGGTCCGCTTTCTGGATGGCGGCATCCGCAAGATTGAAACCAATTCAGGCCGCGCGGCGCCTGCTGACTTGGTCTGGTAGGACGTGATGCGAACCCTCGACAGGAAGCTCTTCAGAGACCTCTGGCGAATGCGGATCAACGCGATCGCTATCGCGATGGTGCTGGGCTGCGGTCTCTCGATTTTTGTAATGGCGGTCGGCATGCGCGAATCGCTGGAGCACACGCGCCACGAGTACTATGCCAACCAGCAGATGGCAGATCTTGCCGTTTCGCTGGTGCGAGCGCCCGAGCGGGTCGAGTTTGATCTCGCCGCCGCACCGGGTGTGGCTGTAGTTGAGGCGCGCGTTGCTGGCCTCGCGCTTCTGGACCTGCCAGGCGTCGTTGAGCCAGCATCTGCTCGTCTTGTCTCGCTTCCATCCAATGGCAAGCCGCTGGTCAACAACCTCGTCCTGGCGCGAGGACGATGGCCCGATCCGACGGTTGCCGAGGAAGTGCTTGTCAACGAAGCATTCGCAAAAGCGCTTGATCTCGAAACGGGCGCGACGTTGGAGGCGACCCTTCGCGGCAGGCGCCAAACCCTCCGGATCGTCGGTATCGCCAACTCACCAGAGTTCGTCTTTGTAAGCGCTCCCGGTGAACTCTTTCCGCAGCCGGATCGCTTTGCTGTCATCTGGATGGGGCATGAAGCACTCGCTCGCGCCTACGATTTTGAGGGGGCATTTAACGAGGTAGTCTTCCGGCTGGCGCCGGACGCAGATCAGAAGCTGGCCAAGCGATCAATCGATGCAATTGTCGAGCGGTATGGATCGACCGGAGTCTACGGCCGCGACCGGATGCCTTCAGATCGCTTTCTTACGGAAGAACTGCGCCAGCTAGCGACTATGGCGACGTTCCTGCCGGCTATCTTCCTCGTTATCGCAGCGTTTCTGGTGAACGTCTCCCTTGCGCGCATTGTCGCAACCGAACGCTCCAATATCGGCCTGCTGAAAGCCTTCGGCTACAGCGATGCTGCTGTCGGATGGCACTATGCCAAGAGCGCCCTAATGCTTGGAGCAGTCGGCGCCCTGATTGGTTCAGGCGCCGGAGTGTGGCTGGGCCGGCTGATCGCGGCGGTTTATCGCGATTACTATCACTTTCCACGCCTCGACTTCGCGGCGCCTCTTTGGATTTTTGTGGCGGCGTTTGCCGCGGCGTTGGCCAGCGCAAGTGCTGGCGCGCTTTTCGCGGTGATGAACGCTGCGCGCATTGCACCGGCGGCCGCGCTTGCCCCGCCGCGGCCCGTGGCGTTCTCCCAATCGAACGGCCTGACAGGCGCCTTGAGCCGCCATCTGGACGCCAAAAGTCGCGTAATTGTACGACGCATCGTTCGCTTTCCGCGCCGATCCGCCACCACGGTGATCGGAATTGCGCTGGCGATCGGCCTGCTCGTCGTCGCACGAACCTTCCCGGCGGTTATGGACAGGCTGCTTGATGTCCATTTTTCCCAGGCCAACCGGCAGGACGTGACGTTGTCCTTCATAGACGCCCGGGAGGAAGGCGTGCTGCACGCCGTCGGCCAACTACCTGGCGTGATCTACGCGGAGCCCACGCGGGTCGACAGCGTCATACTTCACAATGGCGTTCGTAGCGTGGAGGAGGTTTTGATCGGCTCGAAACCCGATACCCGTCTCGGACGGCTGATCGGTGCAGGCGGAAAGCTCCTCCCTCCTCCCGCGGCCGGCGTCGCCTTGGCGCGCGCCCTGGCCGCCAAGCTGGGGGTCAAGACCGGAGACTGGATAGATGTGGAACAAACCCGCGGGGCGCGTGTTCGAGTGAGCGTGCGTGTCGCCGCGATCGTCGACCCGATGGTCGGCTCTTCAGCCTACATGGACCTTGATGCGCAGGCTCGCTTGATGCGTGAGCCTCGTCAGATAACTGGTGCAAATGTCCGGCTGGATCCGGCCAGCTACGACGCATTCAATAGCGCACTCAAACGCACGCCAACTCTGGCCGGCGCAAGCTTCCTAACTCTCGCGGAGCAATCAATGCGACGCAGCTTTCAGGAAGGCGTCGGCTACATGAACCTCATCTACCTGTCATTTGCAGCCGTGATGGCGGGAGGGGTCGCCTTCTCTGCAGCACGCGTCACACTGGCCGAACAGGAGCGTGATCTTGCAACCCTCAGAGTACTTGGCTTCACGCGCTTCGAGGTGTCGTATGTCCTTATAGGCGAGTTGGCGGCCCTGGCTCTTCTCGCGATTCCGGCAGGCTGTGTGGCGGGGACGCTGATGGCGAACTGGCTGATGCAACTATTCCAGACCGACATGTATTCCTTCCCCTACGTATTCAATCCAGAAGGGTATGGGCTTGCGATTTCATTTACGCTTGCCTGCGTCGCTGTGGCGGCGTTCGTCGTGCGGGGCGGTATCGACAGGTTGGACATGGTTGCGGTTCTGAAGGGGAGAGATTGAGCTTGGCTTTCCCCAAACTCTCGAACGCAGCGCGTATCTGGCTGATATGCGCCGCCCTGGTCGCCGCGCTTGTCGCATGGCTTGTTTGGCCACGGGCAATCCGCGTGGAAGTCGCAACAATTGATCGCGGGGAAGTGCGCCGCGAAATCGCGGAAGAGGGGCGCGTTCGCGTACACGACGTCTATACTGTCGCCTCACCCGTCGGCGGCCTTTTGAAACGCGTCCAGCTGGAGGCAGGCGACGTGGTTTCCAAGGGAGATGTGCTCGCCTCGATTGCGCCCGCAGACCCCAGCCTGCTAGATGCACGTATCTCAGAAGAAGCCGCAGCGAACGCGGCTGCTGCAAGGGCGGCGCTCGCTCTTGCAGAAGTGGACCTCGATCTGGCCAAGAGTGAGGAGGCGCGGACGCGGCAACTTTTCGAGCGTGGTTTTGCGGCGCAGGCGGCGCTGGATCGCACACAGGCTGGTGTGCGGGCCGCGAGTTCAGTGGTTGCTCAACGCAAGGCCGAACTTGCTCGATCACTTGCCGCGCAAGGCAAACCAGGCGCCCGCGCGCGGTCGTTGACGAAGGTGCGCAGTCCGGCATCGGGCAGAGTACTAAGAATTTTTCTGGAAAGTGAGACTGTTATTTCAGCAGGCACGCCGCTGCTGGAGATTGGCGATCCTGAACAGATCGAAATTGTTGCGGAGTTTCTCTCGCAGGATGCGGCGATGATGCGCGAAGGCGCAGCTGCCTTTGTCGAGAACTCTGGCAGCGGCGAGCCGGCCCGCGCAACGGTTCATGCGGTTGAGCCTTACGCACGAACAAGAGTCTCCGCGCTGGGTGTCGAGGAGCAGCGGGTCAGCGTCATCCTGAACCTGTTGGGCGAGACATCCAGCGCCACTCCTCGACTTGGGCACGGTTTCAGGGTCGATGTGCGAATCCTGGCATTTGAGGAAAAGGATGCGCTGCGTGTGCCAACGGACGCCCTTGTGCGTCATGGCGATAACGACTGGAGCGTTTTTCGGGTGATGGATGGCCTGGCGCGGCTTACACGGGTATCGATCGGCGATGGTGATGACCGCTTCAGGGTCGTAACCGCGGGCGTAGCTGCCGGCGATCGCGTCGTGCTCTTTCCGGGCGATACGCTTCGTGATGGGGACACTGTGCAGGTAGACACCAAGTGACAGAGCCGTCGAATCCCAGAGGAGCAAAACAGCCTCCAAAGCAACCGCATGCGGCACGCTCTCAACTCACGATACGCCCGGTCAAGCTGGACACCATGGGCGAGAATGTCGTGATCCTGTCGCGGGATTGCCTAGCGCTCCGGCCAGAGCGACTTGCCGGCTTCAGGAAAATAGAAGTTCGGGTCAATGGCGCGCAGATACTCGCCAATGTGCTTATCTCCGACGGGTTGGAGGAATTGGGCGCCAATGAGATCGGGCTGCCACAACCGGCCCTGTATCGCCTTGGCGTGAATCCCGGCGATCATGCCCACGTCTCCATTGCGCCGGCCGCGGCAAGCCTGGATGCCGTTCGCGCGAAGATTCGCGGCGAAGAACTGACTCGCGAAGAAATTCGGGCCGTTGTCGAAGACCTCGCCGCCCATCGCTATTCCGATATCGAAGTGGCGGCTTTCCTGATTGCCACGTCCAGCTTCATGACCACGAGTGAAGTTCTGGCGCTGACAAGCAGCATGGCGGCTGCCGGCACCCAACTGAAATGGAACCGTCCGATTGTTGTCGACAAGCATTGCATCGGCGGGATTCCGGGCAACAGGACGACGATGATCGTAACACCGATCGTTGCAGCACACGGGCTGACAATGCCCAAGACTTCGTCCCGTGCGATCACGTCTCCGTCCGGCACAGCGGATACGATGGAAATTCTTGCTCGCGTAGAACTGACGGAGGACGAAATTCGGGACGTCGTGGAACGGTGCAACGGCTGCATCGCCTGGGGAGGGCACATCAACCTGTCGCCGGCCGACGATGTGCTGATCTCGATCGAACGCCCGCTTTCCATCGACACTCCGGAACAGATGGTTGCGTCGATCCTTTCGAAGAAGATCGCCGCCGGTTCCACCCACCTGCTGATCGACATTCCGATGGGTCCGACCGCCAAGATCCGATCCAACATCCATGCCCAGAGCATTCGAAAGCTCTTCGAGTTTGTTGCCTCCCGCCTCGGGCTTCTGACCGAAGTCGTCATTACCGACGGCAGTCAGCCCATCGGATACGGTATTGGCCCCGCCCTCGAGGCCCGCGACGTGCTTGCGGTGCTGGACGGCAGGCCCGATGCTCCAGCGGACCTGCGCGAGAAGTCCATCCGGCTTGCCGGCCGACTTCTGGAGCACGATCCGCATCTGCCCGGTGGGCGCGGCGAAGAGCGCGCCCGTGAGCTTCTTGAAAGCGGAGAGGCGCGCAGGGCGCTTGACCGAATGATCGATGCGCAAGGGCCACCACCACGAACGACGCCAATAGGGTCTCTTGTGTTTGAAGCTCTGGCCCCACGCGATGGCGTCATCAATCAGATCGACTGCTTCCGCATTGCCCGCATAGCTCGTACGGCCGGCGCCCCGTACGATCCCGGCGCCGGGATCGATCTGAAGAAGAAGTCCGGCGATGTCGTTCGCAAGGGCGAGCCGCTGTATCGCATTCACGGGTTGGATCACGCAGACTTTGCGGCGGCCTGCGAAGCGTCCGGTGAAGACGCCGGCTTCCTGATTGATAGTGCAGGCCGATGACACTGGCGCTGCACGCCTTTCGCGAGGAGGCCGCTGAAGCACAGCGACTCGCAAGTGCATTGCAGGTTCCGCTGGCATTCGTGAACGTGCACACGTTTCCTGATGGCGAAACAGTGCCGCGCATACCCGAAGCCGCGCGTACGACCATCGTTTATCGTTCCCTGCACCAGCCCAACAAGAAGCTCGTGGAACTTCTGCTCGCCGCCGATGCGTGGCGCCGTAACGGAGCGGAGAGCCTTATCCTTGTCGCGCCGTACCTGCCTTATATGCGCCAGGACACGACCTTCAGGACCGGCGAACCAGTTAGTCAGCGCGTTGTGGCCAGATTGCTCGATACGGCCTTCGACAGAGCCATCACAGTCGATCCTCACTTGCATCGTACCGCTTCGCTGGCGGAACTCTTTACTACGTGCACGAGCACGCACCTTTACGCAGCTGACGCGCTTGTTCCGTATCTTCGCGCGGAGCGCGTCGGCCCCACAACCCTGGTCATCGGGCCAGACATCGAGTCCGATCCATGGGTCAGGCGGATCTCTGAACCTCTTGGTCTGGATCACGCGACCTTTCGCAAAGTCCGGCGGAGTGACGTCGATGTGGAGATACAGGCTCCAGCTGACCTCTCGATCGCTGGACGGCCCATCCTGCTTGTCGATGACATCTGCTCAACGGGCGGAACGCTGCGCAAGGCGACAGCGCTACTGCAATCGTCAGGAGCAGGCCCGATCACGATCTTCATCACGCACATGCTTGGAGACGCGGAAGTGTCCGATAGCCTGTCGAGAGCGGGTGCTGCACGTATAATCTCAACTGATTCATGCCCCGGGCACACGAGCGAAATTCATCTCGCAAACCTGATCGCTCAGTCACTCGCGGGATCGCTCTAGCAGACTTCAGGTGATGTTTTCACACCAGGCGTTGGACAAAGATTGACGATGATTAAGCCGATCTCCCGAGAGTGGGGCTCGATAGATCAAGAAAACGGGTGGAGATATGACCGTCCTTAGCTTTTATGGCGCTGCCGGTTGCGTGACGGGCGCATGCATGCTGCTCGAGGCTGGCAAGTCTCGGGTGCTTGTCGATTGTGGGATGTTTCAGGGGACCAAAACCCTCAAGCAGCTGAACTATGGCGCGTTTCCGTTTGAGGCAGCCTCTCTCGACGCTGTTCTCCTGACGCATGCACACATTGATCACAGTGGTCTGCTGCCAAAGCTTCGACTTGCGGGGTTCGTGGGACCAATCTTTGCGACCGCAGAAACGCGCGATCTGTGTGAGGTTCTTCTTCCCGACGCAGGCAGCATTCAGGAAATTGAGGTGTCACAGCTCAATCGACGCAACCGGCGTCGGGGTGGCGCCGATTTGGCGCCGATTTTCACTGCGGCCGATGCACGGGACACGCTGGCGCAATTCCAGACGGTCCATCTGAGAGAATGGGTCAGCGTTGCTTCCGGGGTTCGCGCTCGCTGGTGGAATGCTGGCCATATCCTGGGAGCCGCCTCGATCGAAGTCGAAATCCAGGATGATCAAAACGCAGCTCCGATGCGCCTTTGCTTTTCGGGTGACGTCGGCCCAGGCGATCGCGATCTCGCCGATGACCCGGAAGGCCCTTCGCGCATAGACAATCTGATCGTGGAAAGCACCTATGGCGGAACGGATCGCCAGAAGATCGATACGGCGACCCGACGCAGAATTCTGCGGGACGAGTTGCGAATGGCGCACGCCCGCGGTGGACCGCTTCTAGTTCCAGCGTTTGCCGTGGAAAGAACCCAGGAGCTCCTGGTCGACCTCCTCGAACTGATGGAAAGCACTGAGGCGCCACCCGGCCAGATTTTCCTCGACAGTCCGCTCGCCATAAAGGCAACGGATGTCTTCCTCCGCAGCGGCCACATGGGTTCAGGGCACAATCCATTTGAAGGGTTGAGGGAGTCGCGACTTCTCCGCTTCAGCGAAAGTGCTGCAGAAAGCCGCGACCTCGAGCGCCAGCGTGGATGGCATGTGATCATCGCGGCAAGCGGCATGTGTGATGCTGGTCGGGTTCGAGGCCACCTTCGTCGCTTGCTACCGCGCGATGACGCGACTGTCCTGATCGTCGGCTACCAGGCCTTCGGCACGCTTGGACGCCTGCTGCTTGAAGGACGACGCGATGTCCGCATTCAGGGCGATGAGATCGCGGTCAGAGCAAGCATTCGCGAAATTGACGTCTACTCGGGTCACGCCGACGCAAGCGGTCTCACTAGATGGGTTCAGGCGCGAGCGCCAATCTCTGGAACCGTATTTCTGACCCATGGCGAGCGGGATAGCCTGACAAGCCTCCAGTCTCGTTTGGCCGCAGAAGGAATTCCAGCTGATCAAATAACAATTGCGGCGCTGGATCAGTCATATCGCCTCGACCGCAACACTCCCGCGGTGCTCGCCGCCGCCACTCCGCCCCGCCTGCCGTCGGACGCGCTCGCACATCTCGACTGGCACAATCAGCGCGTGGCTTTTTTGTCGATACTTAAGGAGAAACTCGACAAGGCTGCAGATGACAGGTCACGCGAACGCATTCTGAAGCTTCTCGAAGCAACGCTGGCAAAGGCATAGTTCCGGAAATGGCCGTCAAGTTAGTGGGGCAAGTTTCGCGGGGTTCCTGATTGTGAACAGGCGCCGCAAGAGGACCACTCGGCTTGCCAGGAAATAAGTCGTGTAGCACGCCTATCGGCGCCCTGACCCCACGCCGGTTCGCAGTCTTGCTGCTGCGGCGCACCCCCTCCGCAAAGAAGGTGCGCGCCAGACTTCTGAGGGCCCCTGTCGTCTTCGTGCATGTCATCTCTACTCGGCGGCGATCGCATCACCCGAGCCGGTCAACTCAAACCTGCCCGCAGTAACGGGCGTGACCGCGCCGGCCCGGTCGGATCGCCGCGGCCAGTTGCTGTTCCCGGCGATCTAAAAGTCCTGGCGAATGCCCATGCTCCCGAAAAGGCCACGCTCCTGCGTCGTAACCAGCGCGTTGGAGTTGTCGGTGTACTGTCCACCGACCTCGATGTCGAAATGGGTCGCACGGCCCCAGTTGTAGGTGAGTGCAATGGATCCACGCGCGGAGACCTCATCGGAAGACCCATCCTTTCGAGTACGCTGGTCGAGACGAAGTTTCGTGTTGAAACGAAGATCCCGGGACAGAGGATAACGGCCGTTCAGCTGGAGCGTATACTGGTCGTTGAGCTGGAGGTCGGCGTAGCGCAGGCCAGCAATGAAGATCGCCCCTTCCGTAAAGACGTCGGATGCGACCAGCTGGCCGGAATAGTAGTATTCCGTCCCGGTCCCCGGTTGCGCATCGACACCGCCGGAGGTCTTGGTGCCGGATACATTGGTAGCGACAATATCAGCGTTGAACTGGAGGTTCTTCATAAGGGCGCGTGAATAGCTGACCGATGCGGACCGCGCATGGGCGCTACGATCCTGCGCCAGTTGGTAAATCTCGTCTTCTGCATAAGTTGCCAGGAGGTCGTTCGGATCCAGAACGCCCTGCCCGAATATCGCGTTCTGCGTGGTGAGCAGCGGCGAGCGGCGATAATCGACAGCGACCGTAAAACTTGAGGCATCGTCGAATTGCAATGATGCGCTCAGGAGTGCGAGGTTCGTCTGCTGATAGTGGACGTCATAATCATAGATGCCGTAGGCGCTGGCGCGCTTGTCAAAGTATCGGAACTCAAGTCCTGCCGCCTGGCGGTCGACAAGATCGCCATAGGTCTGACTGATGAAATAGACGGTCGTGTCGAGGGCGTCGGGCGCGAGCGCGAGATCGACACTGGTTCCGTAGAAGACGCGATCCGTATTGACCTCGAGGTCACGCGAGGACTGCACGGGAAACCCGGACACGACATTGAATTTCAAGCCGTCTGCAGGCTGAAAGCTGACAAGCCCGCCGTCGAACCGGCCAAAGATGCCGCCGGTGTTTCGCGTCTGGCGCCCGAATCTCAGCGACGTGTTCCATTCGCGATCTGAGACGTCGAAGTAGAGTGTGCTGATCGCGCCCTCATCGCGCTGCGCTCCGATGCGGAAATCGTCGCGGTAAATGCCCGAAAGACGAAACAGTCCTTCCACGCGATCATTTCCAAGCGACAGGTTGAGATCTGCGCCCCAGAGGATCTCGTTGAGATTGGTCCGGTTCTCCTCGATGGGGTCAGGGTTGACTTCGGGGCCGCCAACGACCGGGACATTCTCGAACAGGAAGCCGCTCTCGTCGCGCTGATAGAGCGCCGACAGGCTGCCCGAAACCTCGCCGCGGACGTCGCCGACCGACTTTCCTGCCGCTCTGACTTTTCCACCGGACGTCTTGCCCTGTTCAGTATCCATCTCCTCGCCAAGCATGGCTGCAAGCCTCTGGCGAACCCGCGGCGCCGCTTCGTGCCCTGGATAGCGCTGGAGAAAGGTTTCGTATTCCGCCTTCGCGTGTGCAAGCTGTCCGTTGCGCTCACGCGCCAGCCCGAGCAATTCCTGCGCCTCCGGGGTCGCAGCACTTTCAGGCTGACCCAGCAGCTTTTCAGCGAGCCTTATCGCGCCGGGATTGTCGCCGCCCGCAAGGGTGCCGCGCAGTTCCTTGAGAAGGGCCTCCGCCGCGGCGTTGACCGGCAGGGATTCCTGTGGGGCGCCACCGCCTGCGCGTGCAGAGACCCATGCCTGGTAGACCTGGTCGCGCTCTGACCTGTCAATCCGCGCGACCCACGCGTCGGGGTATTCCTTCACCAGTTGTGCAAGAGCCTGTTCGGCCTCCACACGTGTGGCGAACATACCCAGCCGCAGACGCGCCCACTCAACACCGTTTTCCTCAGATGTGTAGGCGTAGGCCGCGTGGTCGCGGAATGCATCAACGGGCTTGATCCCGTCCGGCGCCAGCTCCCTGCCCCGGTTGGACAAAAGATTGATCGAATAGTTTCCGTTCGGATCAAGCTTGTCAGGGATCGTCTTTGTCACGGCGAGAATAATGTTAGCCCCGGGGGCATTTGCGGCCTTTGAGCCGGCGTCGGGTGCGCAACCCGCCTTGCCGGACACGCTCACGACGAGGCGCGTGATCGTCTTGTCTGCCTTAACGTCCCAGGTGGCGTCGTGATCGAATTGGATTACGAGCGTGGGACCCGCAGGGTCCGAAACATCGTATGTGATACGCTGAATCCCTGCCACGACGCCGGTCGGCGGCCGCACGCTCTCGGCGGCAAGCGCCGTGGACAGCGAGCCGCGATTGAAGTTGAGGGGCTGGACGGCAATTCTAAGCTCGCGGCCCGACTTTTCCGGAAAGTGCGAGGTGTAGCTGACCTGCCCCAGAATTTTCGGACCAGAAGTTGCTTGAGGGACGGCCTTCTGGGAAGAGGGCTCCATGCGCAAGGCGCGGTTTACGGATGAGCAGATGGTGGCGATCCTGCGGGAAGCGGATCGCGAGGCGCCGGGGATTGTCGCGA
>CANJIL010000035.1 GCA_947474455.1 Hyphomonadaceae bacterium
CGCTGGCAGTCCCTAGGGGAGTCGAACCCCTCTTTTCAGGTTGAAAACCTGACGTCCTAACCGATAGACGAAGGGACCGTTCGGCGGAGCGGGCGATATAGCTGCATGCGCACGGGGCCGCAAGCGCCCCGTTTGTGCATAAACGGCGGCCAACTGCTTCAGGCCAGCGCGATATCCGCTACCTCGATCTGCACCTTACCAGGGCCCCGCCAGGTGTCCGGACGCAACCTTCCGACCACGTGAATCGGATCGCCCCGGGCGATCGCCTGTCCTTCCGGCCCATCGGCCACCCGAAACGCGATCGCCCGCACCCGGGCGCCATTCTCGCCCACTATATCGAACGCCATGTGGTTCTCGCCCACCCGCCGCGCCCCGGCCGCCCGCACATTGGGCACGGCGAACAGCGGCTCCGGCGCATTCGACCCGAACGGTCCGATGCGCTCGATCATGTCCAGGAGCGCGCCCGTCGCCGCCCCCGGCGCAAGCGTCCCGTCAATCTCCAGCACCCGCGCCTCGGCCAGCTCCAGCGCCGCACCACTGGTTTGTTCCTCCAGATAGGCACGCAGTTCCTCCAGCCGCGCCGGATCCATGCTCAACCCCGCCGCCATCGCATGTCCGCCGCCGGACAGCAGCAGACCGGACTTCGCCGCATTGCTGATCAGATTGCCGAGATTAACGCCCGGCACCGATCGGCCCGATCCGCGCGCCACCGGCCCCAGCCCCTCGCCCCAGCCGACGACCACCGCCGGCCTGTGGAACTTCTCCTTCAACCGCCCCGCCACAATGCCTATCACTCCGGGATGCCAGCCCTCGCCGCCGACGACGAGAATGCCCGCGTCAGTCTTCTCCCTGAGCCGCGCCTCGACCTGCTCGAGCGCGTGTTTCTGGATATCGGCCTCGACCTGCTTGCGCTCCTGATTCTGGAGGTTGAGCTTCTCCGCCAGCTGGATCGCTTCGGCACGATCATCCGTCGCCAGCAATCTCGCGGCCGTCCACGGATCGCCGATGCGCCCTCCGGCATTCAGCCTCGGCCCCAGTACAAATGTCGCGTGATAGACCGACTTCGGCGCCTCGATTCCCGCGACTTCCGCCAGCGCCTTCAGCCCAGCATTCTCTAGCCGTTCAAGGCAGGCGAGCCCGCGCGTGACGAACGCCCTGTTTACGCCTTTCAACGGCGCCATGTCGCACAGCGTCCCAAGCGCTGCGAGATCGAGCCACTTCATCGGATCGGGCAACCCGCCCTCGGGTACAACGCCGCGCCTCCGCGCCAACCGGTTCAGCGCTGCGACCAGCACGAAAACCACGCCCGCCGCCGCCAGAAAACCATGGCCGGACTTGCAGTCCGGACGATTGGGATTCACCAGCGCCAGCGTCGGGGGCATATGATCGTCGTGCATCAGGTGATGGTCCATCACAACAACATCCAGCCCGATCTCGTTGGCCGTCTTCAGCGCCTCGATGGCCGCCGCGCCGCAGTCCACCGTCACCACAAGCTCCGCGTCCATCTCCTTCAGCGCACGAAACGCAAATGGCGTCGGACCAAAACCTTCGGTCAGGCGGTCGGGTACATAGAGGATCAGCTCTCGCCCCCACGCCCGGAAATACCGCGACAGGATCGCCGACGACGTGCCGCCATCGACGTCATAGTCCGCAAACACCGCCACCTTCTTGCCCGATACGATGGCCTCGAGGATCACCTCCGCCGCCGTGTCCATATCCGCAAAGGTCGAAGGGTCGGGAAACAGGTCCTTCAGCGTCGGATTGAGGAACAGCTGCGCCTCATCCAGCTCAACACCCCGCGCCGCAAGCAGCCGCCCGACAAGATCCGGCGCCTGCAGCCGCCGCGCATGCTCGGCGGCCAGCGCCTCATCCATCGCACGCTGCCGCCACGCCTTGCCCGAAAGCGAATGCGCGACGCCGAGATAGTGAGCTTTTTCGACTAGCGAGGACACACGCCAAGGTGTGGCGCTTCATGAGTCGGTTCAAGGCGTCAAAATGCCGAACAACAGAGCAGGGAGCCTGCTCAGCGCCGTGTCGGCGTCACTGACCGGATCTTGCGCACCACACCGTCGCCGGACGACATCAGCATGGTGTGCGTTTCTATCGCGCGGCCTACGCGTTTGACCCCATCCAGCAAGGCGCCCTTGGTCACGCCCGTCGCGGCAAAGATGATGTCGTTCGAAACCAAATCTTCCAGCTCGTAGCGCCGGCCCGCGTCTTTGAGGCCAGCACGCTGCGCCTGGTATTTCTCCGCTTCGTTCTTGAAAGCGAAACGTGTCTGAATCTGCCCGCCGACACAGCGCAGCGCTGCCGCCGCCAGCACGGCCTCCGGCGCCTTGCCCTGGCCGACATACATGTCGATCCCGGTCTCGGCCATCGTCGTGCTGATCACGCCGGCCACATCGCCATCGCTGATCAGGCTGATCCGCGCGCCGACCTTGCGCAACTCCGCAATGATCTTCTCGTGGCGCGGCCTGTCCAGCACGCAGCACGTGATCTCGCGCGGATCGACCCCCTTAGCCCGCGCCAGCCGCAACGCGTTCTCGCCGGCGCCGGCGTCGAGATCGACGACGCCGCGCTCGTATCCCGGTCCAATCGCCAGCTTGTCCATGTAGAGATCAGGCGCCCGCAAAAGCCCGCCGCGCGGCGCCGCAGCGATCACGGCGATAGCGTTGGCCTTGGCCTTCACGGTAAGTGTCGTGCCCTCGAGAGCTTCAAGCGCAACGTCGAGCTCCATGCCGCGGCCTGTGCCCACTGTCTCACCGACATTGAGAATCGAGCCATCCGCTTCACCGACCACCACACGCCCGCTGAAATCGATGATGTTGAGCGCATCGCGCATGGCGGCGGCGGCCGACTCCGTAGCCGCCCGCTCATCGCCGCGTCCGACCCACGTCTCGGCCGCCATCGCAGACGCAATTGTCGCGCTGGCCATCGCATAACCAAGTGTCGAGCACGACGCTGTCAGCTTCGACCCATCTGCCATGTCGGCTCCCGCACTCGTCGGACCATTACTCCGCCTGCGCGACGGAGATGCGAATCATTGCTGAAGGCATACGCTCCGACCGTCGGGCGAAAAAGCAAATTCGCCCTTTCGACGACAACAAAACATGCTGCGCTGCACTCGGGTGCAGCACAGCATGCTGTCGTATCGATAACGTTGGCAGTTCTATTTCTTGACGATCTGGCCGCGGATTTCGCCGCCTTTGTTCGCCGCAGTGTGGACGTTCACATAGTACTTACCCGCGGCAAGATCCGCCGCCTGCGCGTCGGTTAGCGTTGCCGTGCCGGTGATGGGGCTTGCGGCGCTGGGGAAGGGAACAACTGGCGGCGCATTCGCGCCCGGATCGGCCGGGCCGTGGATGTGCGCTGCAGCAGCCGGGCCCGTCAGGCCTTCATACGTCACGTTGTAGGTGAGTGCGTGCGTGGCTGCGTCATAGGTGAACGTGCCCATGCCTTTGCCGCTCGACGTGATGCCGGCGCCGGGCGCAAGCGTCGCGGTGTAGGTCGGCAGGGCGGGCGCAGATTCCATCGTCGAGCAGGCGCCAGCGAGAGCGCCGGCGGCGGCGATGGAAATGATCCAGGATGTTTTCATAGAAATTCACTCCCCTTGCAGGTCCATCGGGAGCTATCTCCCACGTTACCCAAGCGGGACCTCTACACCCGCCTGAAGCGAACAGCTATCCCGCCCGTCGTGTACCCTGATCACGGACGATTGACCCGCCCGTCAGGGGCGACTGGAAAATCGAAGTAGGTATCGGGAAAAGGCTCGTCCCGCAGGGTGAAATGCCACCACTCCTCGGCTAGCGGTTTGAATCCAGCGCTGCCCATCACCTGCTGCAGAATCAGCCGGTTCGCTCGCGCCGCCGGTCCCACGCTCTGATCAGTTGGCCAGGATTGCGTATCGAACAGGTCATAAGGCCCGCCCATGTCGAGCTCCGCTTGTGTCCGCAGGTCGATCACCGTCAGATCGAGCGTGGATCCGCGCGAATGGCCGGATCGCTCTGCAATGTAGCCCAGCTCAAACAGGCGCGCCTTGTCGATCCTGGGATATTGCTCCTGCTTCCGCTTCTGGTCGGAAAGATCCTTCGCCCACGAAACAAAATCGGCGACTGCGCGCCTTGGCCGGTAGCAATCAAAGAGCTTCAGCCCCAGCCCGAATGGCTGCAGCCCCGCCTGCGCATCTTTCAGCGCAGCCGCCGCCTGCGACGTCAGAAGACAGACCGACGCCTCGTATCCCGCTATGCGCCGGCCAACGAAATTCTCCGAGCCGTAGTAGCGCATGTCGACGATGAGATCGGGAACCACCGAAACCGCGTCGACAAACCCCGCACGGTCCATCTCACCCACGGCCTGCGCATGCACGCACGCGGCGAGAGATCCCAGCGCCATTAACGCCAACAACGCCCGCACCGGCAAACTCCATCGCAACAGATGAGGATGCTCGGATGGCGTCAGCACGGGCGCAAGCCGTGCCCGGCGCGCCCCTACTTGCCGACCTTGAACACCTGAATGGCAGGGGGAGCAGTCGGCGCGGGATCCGGCAGGCCGCGGGTCTTCCGGAAGGCGACATAGCGCTCCGCCATATCCCGCATGTGCGTGTTGCGCATGCCGGTGATAACCGCGACGTACTGCGTGTCGCCAACGCTGTAGGTGATCACGCTGCCGGTCGGATAGTTGTCGAGCGTCTGACGCCACAGCAATTTGCCGTCGCGATCGTCGAACGCCATCAGCGCGGGCTCGATGTCGCCGGCGAACACAACGCCGCCAGCCGTCGCCAGAGCCGACGTCATGATCGGGGCTTCCACATCATTCTTCCAGCCCATCTTGCGGCCGCTTACATCGACCGCCTGCAGCCGGCCCATCTTGCCGTCCGCAAGCGCATTGGGATGGTCCTTCTGAGACATCGCGGCGCCAGGCGCACTCAGAAGCTTCCAGGCGCCCCCCTCGCTCATCTCCGTGCACGATTCAGTCAGGGGCATGAACAGGATGCCCGTGCTCTTGTTGTAAGACGTTGGCGGCCATGAACGAGCGCCGGTCGGTCCCGGGCAGACGATTTTCGGGATATTGGGATCCGGAAGGCGCGAGAGATCGATCGTCTTCTTGCCCGTTACCGGATCGATTGCGGTGATGATGTTCTGCATCCCCGCATCGATTGAGAACAGGTATTGGCCCGTCGCGGCGTCGACCGCTTCCACAATCGCGACCTTACCGACATTCATGACCACCTTGCGGTCGCGCCCGCCGAACTTGACGTTCACGATCTGCCGCTCGAACACCCAGTCAAGGTCCCACTGGTCGTTGACCACGTGCTGGTAGTGCCACACCAGTTTTCCGGTGTCGGGATTCAGGGCGATGGTGCTGTCGGTGTAGAGCGCATCCTGCGTCATGCCCTCCATGCCCGAGGGTTTCAGCATCGGGCCGGTGTCGTAGGTTGGCGCCACACCGTAATAGACCAGGTTCAGCTCCCGGTCATACGTCCCCTGATGCCAGACCGAACCGCCGCTGCGCTTCTCGATCGGGAGACCGTTCCATGTCTCGCCGCCAGGCTCGCCTGGCCGTGCGATCGTATTGAAGCGCCACAGCTCGCGTCCAGTGGCAAGATCGAGCCCGACGATGAATCCGCCCCCGGCCACGGAGCTGCTGGTAATCCCCTGGATCACCTTGTCGCCAACGATCAACGGCGCGCCGCGCAAGCCCGGCTTACCCCTCACAGTCATGCTCGGCGCGATGACGCTGTCCCACACCACGGCGCCAGTCTTCACATCAAGCGACTGCAGGTGCATGTCGGAGGTAGCCGCGATCACGCGTCCGCCAGACAGCGCCAGTCCCATCTTTGAGCTCGCAGAGACACCCACGGGCGTGTACTCCCGGCGCCATAGCTCGGTCCCGGTCGTGGCGTCGATCGCCAGTACGGTGTCCGGGTAAGTCTGCAGAAACATGACGCCGTCATGCACCAGCGGAGTCGGCATGCTGACCCCTTCCTTGAGCGGCGCGGTCCAGGCCGGCGCCAGGTTCTTCACGTTCTCACGGTTGATGCGCGTAAGCGGGCTGAAATTGTGCCCGTCATAAGTGCGCCCCCACTGCAGCCAGTCGCCTGCTGCCGGTTCGCGAAGCATGTCGGCGGAGACCGGACGCACCTGCTCCAGCCGCGCCTGCGGGGTCAGTGGCTGTTGTGGCTGCGGGACGTCCGTAGCGGCGCAAGACTGCAGCACCAATGCAAACAGACCGCAGTAAACCCCGCAGCCAACCCTTGTCGCCGTGCGCATTTCCAATCCCCTGCACCTCCCCCGTTTTTTGTTCACCAACTTGGGAGACTTACGTGATCCTATCCGACAAACTGCGACGGGAAAGCCCTTTCAGAGTGGGGCGCGGTCAACTGTTAGGGATTTCCTGCCATTCGATATCACAACCGGCGGATGCGGGCGTGGCTAGGCCCGCGTCTCGATCCGCAGCAGTCGCGGCGTGTCCGTCGTGATTTTGAGTTCAGCGATCTTGGCCAGCGCGCTTTCGACAGATGCGCGCGGGCCGGGATGAGTCATGATCGCAATTGGCGCCGCGCCGGAATCCCCCGCCGACTCCTGGATCAGCTTGTCGATCGACACGCCCGCATCGCCAAGCTGTTCGGTCAGCGCCGCGAACATGCCCGGCTTGTCGGCCAGCTTCGCCCCGATGAAGAACGATCCCTGATCCACCACGCCGTTTGCAGCCGTGATCAGCGGCGCCAGGTCACGCGCGGGTTTGCCCAGCGGCGGCGTCGCCGGTCCTTCGAACAATCGCGCGAGGTCTCCCATCACGGCTGCAGCCGTCGGCCCAGCGCCTGCGCCCGGCCCCGTGAAGGTCAGCCGTCCAACAGGTTCGCCTTCCACCAGCACGGCGTTAAGCGGCCCGTTGATCTGAGCCAGCGGATGTTCCTTCTGCACCAGCACTGGCGCCACGCGGCAGCGCACGCCATCCTTTAAGCGGAATGCTTCGGCGACGAGCTTGATGCGATAGTCGAACTTGTTGGACAGCGCGATGTCCATCGCCTCGATCTTGTCGATGCCTTCGACTTGCACCTGATCGAAGTTGGGCTGCGCTCCAAACGCTATAGACGCGAGAATCAGCACTTTGTGCGCCGCGTCCCCACCCGACACGTCAAGAAACGGATCGCTTTCGGCATAGCCCAATCGTTGCGCCTCGGCGAGCACGGTCTCGTAGGCCGCGCCTGTGCGCAGCATCTCGGAGAGTATGTAGTTGCAAGTCCCGTTGAGAATGCCGGACACACGCTGAACGATCACCCCTGACAGCGAGTTCTTCACCGCGCGCACGATCGGAATGGCCCCCGCCACCGCCGCTTCAAACAGCAGGTGCGCGTTGTGCTTCTCTGCGAGCGCCGCGATCTCGATGCCATGCTCTGCGATGAGCGCCTTGTTTGCACTCACCACAGCCTTGCCAGACCGCAGCGCAGCTTCCACCGTCCGCTTCGCCGGACCATCCGACCCGCCTACCAGCTCGACAACAACATCGACATCGTCCGACAGCGCCAGCTCGACCGGGTCGTCGAACCAGCGGAATTTTGAGATGTCGACGCCGCGATTGCGGTTCTTGTTGCGCGCCGAAACGGCCGTCACCACCAGCTTGCCCGGCAGCCGCAGCTCGCCCTGCCGCTCGATCAGCTTCAGCAAGCCACCGCCCACCGTACCGAGGCCGGCGACGCCGAGCCGAAGGGTTCGTTTGTCAACCATCACAGTCCTTGTCCCCGTCTCGTCTTTTCATTCGGCTGCCGCTGGAGTTGGCGGGCCATCATTCATCTTGATGTCGAAATATTGCCCGTCGGCGCTTCTATCGTCATGCGCTCCCGGCGGGAGAAACACATGTTTGTGCTGTTCTAATTTGTGGTGCTGAATTGCTGTTCTCGGTCTCTGTAGCGGCAGACGTCGTTGCTCAGGATATTGCCGGCGGCGGCAGCGCGTATCACGCGCATCTGTGTATTGGACATCGTTTGCGGCACACTGGCGAGCACTTCCTGCACGGACGCCCGCAACGCGATAGAGCCGCCTGCCCAGAGGGGAGACGACGCAAACAATATAGCTGTCCGGCCCGAAGAATCGCTTGCCTTCTCGAGCGTTGGGTCATTCGTGCGGTCACCGACAGCCTTCGATGCCCCCTCGACGATCTCGGTCGGACGCTGATCGCAGCCGGTTGCGGACGGAAACGCGGGCACGAGGCAGACCTTGCTGACGATGCCCACGCGACAGCCTACCCCGCGAGGCTCTTGCGCAACTGTGTCACGTCGGCCTTCGCCTTCACGTCCTTCTCTGGCTTCACCTTCACGCCATTCGCCTCGAGGAATTTCCGCACATTGCGCGCCGCCTGCCGGATGCGCTGCTCGTTCTCGACCAGCGCGAGCCGCACGAAGCCATCGCCGTGCTCGCCAAAGCCCGCGCCCGGCGCCACGGCGACATGCGCCTCCTTGATCAGCCGCAGCGCGAATTCCAGCGATCCCGCCTCCCTGAAAGGCTCGGGAATAGGCGCCCACGCAAACATCGACGCCTTGGGTTCGGGAATTTCCCAGCCCGCACGCGAAAAGCTTTCGATCATCGCGTTACGCCGCGTACGATAGATTTCGCGCATCTCGTCCACGCAATCCTGCGGGCCATTGAGCGCCGTAGCCGCCGCAACCTGCACGGGCGTGAACGCGCCATAGTCAAGATACGACTTCACGCGCGCAAGCGCGCCGATCAGCCGTTCATTGCCCGCCGCAAAGCCGACGCGCCAACCGGCCATCGCATACGTCTTCGACATCGAGGTGACTTCCACCGCGATATCCTTCGCGCCTTCGACCTGGAGGATCGAGGGCGGCGGATCGCCGTAATAGATTTCCGTGTAGGCAAGATCGGAGAGCACCCAGATGTTGTGCTTCTTAGCGAACTTCACGACTTCCTTGTAGAAGTCGAGCTCGACCACCTGCGCCGTCGGGTTGGCCGGGTAGCACACCACCATCGCGGTCGGCGGCGGCACGGAATGCTTCACCGCACGCCCGAGGTTCGAGAGATATTCCTCCGGCGAATGCGCCTGCACGGACCGGATCGCAGCGCCCGCCATGATGAACCCGAACGAGTGCAGCGGATAGGAAGGGTTCGGCACCAGGATCGTATCGCCCGGCGAGGTGATCGCCTGAGCCAGATTCGCGAATCCTTCCTTTGAACCCAACGTGACCACCGTCTCCTTCATCGGATCCAGCTTCACGCCGAACCGGCGATCGTAATAAGCCGCCAGCGCCCGCCGCAGGCCAGGAATGCCGCGCGAGGCCGAATAGCCATGCACGTCCGGCTTGCGCGCGGTCTCACACAGCTTCTCGACGATATGCGGCGGCGTCGGCAGGTCCGGATTGCCCATGCCGAGGTCAATGACATCTGCGCCATTGGCCCGCAGGCCCGCCTTCGTGACGTTCACCTGCTCGAAGACGTAAGGCGGCAGGCGCCTGATCTTGTGGAAATCCAACATCATTGTCGATTCACCTATGTCGTCCCCGACCGGGTCTCGCCCGCGCCGGGTAAAGGATTCTGTAAAGCCGTATCGTGACGGCCGCTACGGGGCAAACTTCACCGGAAAGAGGGCGCTACTGCGAAAACCGGTCAGAACCAGGCTATTTTGCTGCCGGCGCCGGAGGCGCACCCGCGCCCTCTTCCACCAACGCGCGCCATTGCGCCGCCGTAGCTCGAACCGCCTCGTCTGAGCGAATCGCGCCGTCGGCATTGAGCTTGGCTTCCAGCTGCATGGCCTGCGCCTTCAGCGCCTCCGCCCGGTTTTCCAGCTGCGTCCGCGTCCCAATGACTGGCCGCGCCTGGGGGATTTCAGCAAGTTCCGGATAGCCTTCGCCCTTAACTTCGATGGCCTTTTCCGCAAACCAGTCAGGGGCTATCTGCGAGATTGTCTGCTGTTGCATGATGTCCGCGCACCCGCCCAGAAGGGCGGCGCCGCTGACGCCTGCCATGATCGCCAGGGGGCGGAACATGCTACACTTCCGGTTGCTGGACCGTTTAGGTCCCGTGATTGCGCGAGTTGACGTAACTACCTAGTGACTGTCCGCCAGTTTGGCGAGCGGGAGTTTCACCGCCTGCCGCCTGACAGACGCTGAACAGGGAAGCCGCATCCATGCCGAAAAACGGGGGACATCCTCCCGAAGACACGCTCCACGACGCTGAAAAAGCGACCGGGCCGGAGCAGGCGGGCGCCAACTTCTCCGAGATCAGCTTCCAGCGTCTCGGCCAGAAGATCTCCGACCTCAGTCGTGAACTTTCGGACATAACCAAGCTCGCCGGCACGGCCGCGCCCCGCAAGCTGGAACTCGAGGCCGCAAACTCCGCCTTCAAATCCCTGGCCGAGGCTTATTCAAAGCAACCCGAAGCGTTCAACAGCGCGCAGCTGGACCTGTTCGGCCGGCACACCGAAACCCTGCAGGAAATGTCCGCCGGCTTCCCCTCCACTACAGCAGACGCCGATCCGCGCTTCTCCGACGAAGCCTGGCGCGAAAATCCGTTCTTCGATTTCGTGCGCCGCATCTATCTCGCCCAGTCCAGCTGGGCCGAGAATCTTGCGTGGAACGCTCCCGGACTCTCCGAGACCGAGCGCCGCCGCGCCGCCTTCTTCATCAAGCAAGCCACCGCCGCCATGGCGCCGTCCAATCTGCTCATGGGCAATCCGAGAGCCCTCAAGGCGCTCTTCGAGACCGACGGCCAGTCGATCCAGCGGGGCCTCGCTCAGCTGCAGGACGACTTCAACACGGGCCGCGGCCGCATCTCACCCACGCAATCCGACGCCGATGCTTTCGAGCCCGGCCGAAACATCGCGGTCACGCCCGGCGAGGTGGTGCTGAAGACCCCGCTGATCGAACTGCTGCGCTATCACCCGGTGATGCAGACCGTGCGCGAGAGTCCGATCCTCATCTTCCCGCCATGGATCAACAAATACTACGTGCTCGATCTCACGCCCGCGAACTCGCTGGTCGCATGGCTGCGCGACCAGGGTTTCACAGTCTACATGGTGTCGTGGCGCTCGGCCGACGACGAGACGAAGGACTTCGGCTGGGACGAATATCTAAAGTTGGGTGGCCGCGCTGCGCTCGACTGGGTTCACAGCGAACACGAAACGCCCGTCAACGTCGCCGGCTACTGCATCGGCGGCGCGCTGGCGTCCATCCTCGCCGCCCGTCTCGCCGACGCGAGAGACAGCCGCATCGCTTCGCTCACCCTGCTTGCCGCACAGACCGATTTCTCCAACCCGGGCGATCTCGGCCTTTTCATTGATGAGAACTCGATCGGCGGCATCGAACAGCTGATCGGCGAGTCTGGCGGCGTCATGCCCGGCGAAGCCATGCGCGACGCCTTCAATCTCCTGCGCCCCGAAGACCTGATCTGGCGCTATGTCGAGGATCGCTACCTGCTCGGCAACGAGGCGAAAGCGTTCGACCTCCTTTACTGGAACTCCGACCAGACCAATCTGCCCGGCCCGCTTCACATCGCCAGCCTGCGCCGCCTCTATCTCGCGAACGCGCTGGCCAAAGGCTCATTCATTGTCGAAGGCAAGCCGATCGATCTCCGCGCCATCAAGGCGCCGGTGTTCATCCACGCTGCGCGCAAGGATCACATCTCGCCCTTCGCCAGCGTCTACAAGGGCGTCAAACTCTTCACCGGCGACGTCACTTTCGTCCTCGCCGACAGCGGCCACATCGCAGGCGTCGTCAACCCGCCCGCCGCCAATAAATACCGCTACTGGCTCAGCGACATCCTCCCGCCCGGCAGCGACGGCTGGTTCGCCTACGCCAAGGAGCACTCCGGCTCATGGTGGCCTCTCTGGTCCGAGTGGCTGACCGCCAAGTCCGGCGAAGAAATCCCGCCTCCATCCCCCGCGATCGGCGCCAAGCCCGCCCCAGGCAGCTACGTCCTTGAAACACTGGCCACGATCCGGGACAAGCGCGGCGCGTGATTGACTGATAGACAGCACGGATCGCTTCGCTACGGCGAATGGACCGGCTACAAAAAACTCGCCAACCTGAACGCTCGGGCAGTTGCAGAGGCGTCTTAAGACGCATTGCGCCGGGACGATGCGGCAACGAGCTTCCTGCTCGTATCGCTGCGGGGCCAGAACACCGCCCGCTTGTCGAGGCGGCGACAGCGACTTCACGCGCGGATGCGAACCTCAACATCTGGGTCCAGGACGGGCTTGGCCCCGATGGGCCCCTCCAGCCCTTGCGCGCTGGCCGAGGCGACGGCGCGCAAAACCATTGCGGTGTTCGACAACCACATTCTCCTCGGTCCGGCCAGCGAGGGCCCCCAATCTCCGCGGCTGGCTGACCGCCGTCATGCGCGAACGCTTCGATCCCAGCTGGGTGCCGGACGCCGCCAGCAACTCTGCGCTTCCGGGAGCGCCCGCCTTCCGCAGCCGCCGCGCCGACGCGTATGATGTCGATCACGCCGCCATCATCGCCGCTTTCGAACACTGAGCCTTTCGTGCCGCCTTCCGATCCGATCAATTTCCCCGATTTCGGATAACCTGATCGCAAGGCATTTGCGGCATCTTGTCTTTCAGGTTGCGACTTTGGGGACAATCATGAGCTTTGGAAAGCGCAACGCGGGCGTGGGCCATCCGGCGCGCAATCTCCTTCCGCCCGCGCTGGTTGAAGAAACAGCCGACAAGCCTGCGATGGGACCTATGAAGGTTTCGAATCCGGGCAGCATCGACAAGAGCTTCATAGCCCTCGCGGCCGGCGTCGTGATCGTGTCTGCCGGCGCCGCCTTCGCGGCGCCGGCAGTGCTAGATATGTTCAGTACGCAGGTACGCCCGCTCGAAGCCGTCGTCGCGGGCCTTGATCGCACGCATGCCAAAGCCGCGCTTGCCCGCGAAGCCTTCCCCGATGGCGAGGGCCGCGCCTTCATGACGTCGCTGCACGTGAACTTCCCCGCCGACCACGACCATCTCCTGAATCTCCTCGCGGACGAGGCCATGACCGGCGGCGATCGCGACGACCTTCTCAAGAAAGTCGGCAAATGGTCGGCCGAATTCGTCATGCCGAATCTCGCCGCCATAGGACGGACCGGCGCTGACGGTTTCGACGAAGCCCTCAACATTACGACAGGCGCGCTGACGCTGCTCGAACACACAGCCGGCTGCACCGCCGACAAGCTTGAGAAGCTCGTAAGCGACCCGACCAATCTCGCGAACGGGTGGAGCTACGGCTCCGAAGCTTACAAGTTCAGCATGCAATCTAGCACCATGCTAGTGAACCTCGCCGCCAAGGGCCGCAACGCACCGCAGCTTCCCACCGACTTCCGCCGCGAGGACGAGGAAGCGCTCATGACCGCCTTCTTCGGAATGATGATGGACCCGCAGGTCATGGCGCTGATCCAGGCCTCAAGCTCCGGAGGAAACCTCGCCGGCAGCGAAGAGGCGCTCAAGCAGATCGATATCTGCGAGATGGGCCGCTCGGTGATCTACAAATTGAAGCGCCTACCCCAGGGCACCAAGGAACGCATCTTCAGCGCGAGCACCCAAGGGCTCGACAAGCTGCCCGCCGACCTCATGGGACAGATGATGTCCGGCAACACCGGCATGGCTGGACCCGGCGCAGCGCCGGCGGGCTTCCCGGTCGGGATGATGCCGTAACCAAACGCGCTTACTGACCCACGGCCGGAGCGAGCGTCGTCATCGGCTCCACCAGCTCGCCATCGGCCCAGCGGCCGGCCGCGACCACGTTGCCATCGGGCGACCAGACAACGCCAAGACCATTGCGGGTGCCATCGCGCAATTCGCCCTCGTAACGCTGGCCGTTGGCGAACGCAAACACCCCGCGCGCCTGTCCGCTGGCGCCGGTCTCCTGTCCGGCAAAACTGTCGCCATTCTTCCAGTAGGTGACGCCATATCCCGTGGCTGCATCGGCGGCATGCTCGCCTTCATAGCGCAAGGCGCCCGCAGCATTGTTCGGATTGTCCGAGAATTCGTACACGCCCAGTCCCGCGCTTTGCCCGTTGCGAAGTTCCCCGCGATAACGGTCGCGCGCGTTTCCAGCCGCCCCGCTGACCCTGACGCCAAGCCCGTTCGGCGCGCCGCCGGAAATCTGCGCTTCAAACTGATCGCCATTCGCCGCGACAATGCTGCCGGCCCCCGGCGCACTAGCGGCGGCGGCGGCGGCGGCGCGCGCGGCGGCCGCGCGCGTCGTTGCGGATACCTGCGCCCGACGCGCCGCTTCGGTGGCTGCTTTCAGATCGCCTGACACGGCGTCGAGACTGAACGGCGCCGGCTTGCTGAGTTTGGCGATCGCCGCGCGCGCCGCCGCCGCTTGTGCTCCCGACGGATGGGTCGTCAGATAGCTCTGATAGGCGGCAATGCTTCCGGTCCGCTCAGCGTCCGACCACGCATCGACGTCGGCAACACGATCGCGCTGCGCAAGCGCCAGCGCATCAGCATCCGTGAGAGCCGCCTGCGTCGCCGCGGCCGTCTGTGTTGCAGCCTGCGCAGCAGCCTGCGCAGCAGCCTGCGCCTGCGCGAGCCTCAGCAGATCGGCTTCGGCGGCTGCCACTGTGGACGTTGTCGCAGTTGCGGTGATCGGAGCCCTTGCCTGTTGCACACCGGGGCTGCCCGCAGCTTTCTGGATCGCATCCGCAAACGCGCGAAGCTCACGTGGCGCTGCGCTGGATAGAGTCGGGTGCGATCGCTTCTGCCTGTCCGCAAACTGGCGCATCGCGCGCAGCGTCCCATCGCCGCCGCGTCCGTCCACCTGGCCGTTGTAGAGTTCAAGACTCGCGAGGCCGCGCTGGATGTCCTGGATCGCTTGCGTGCGCTCGGCGCTGAGCGACCCCAGCCTCTCTTGCGCAGCCACGGCCATCCCGCCCGGCGTCGCGGCGTCGACGGGGAAGCTCTTGAGATACGCCTGATACGCGGCTTCGTTGTCCGCCGTCACGGCGCGCACCCAGGCCTGCGCATCCAGCACGCGCAACAGCGAATGCGCTGTCTCCGCATTGCTGGCTTTCGGAAATTCCTCGATGTAGTTGCGCAGCCCGTTGATGTCATCGCGCTTCACGCGCGGCCAGCCAGCGTTCGACGCAGGCGTGTCTTCGAATATTCCCGCGACGGTCTCGATGACAGCCGCACTCTCCAGAGCAGGGCCGGACGTTGCGACGATGTCGGACTCCCGCTCGCCCCCGCCACCCGCGCGCCAGCCGAACGGGTCGCCGAACCAAACGCCAGCCCCCGTCGCCACCAGCAGGCCCGCCACGATCAACGGTCCCCACGCCACCGACCGCTTGGGCTCGAGATACGTCGGGCCAGACAGCGCTCGCCGGGTCGCCTGCGGCCGTGCGCTTCCCGGCGCGCCCGCATAAAGGCGCACCGCCGAGAGGATCTTCCGCCAGTTGGGGTCATCGCGTTCGCCAGACCACAGGCTTATGTCAACGACCTCGACCTGATCGAACGGCCGCGGCGGCGCGGCCATATCGATGCGCACCTGGATCAGCTTGTTCTTGTAAAGACCGGTTGCAGCCTCGGAACGAACATTCTCCGAGCTACGCGAATAACCTGACCAGACGACGAGAATCGCTCCCGCCGATCCCAGTTTCATGTCGACGGCGGGGGAGTTATCGATCGATGGGTCGGACGGGTCCATCCATACGTCCCAGCCTTCGAACGTGAGCATCTCACTCAGGATTCGAACGCTTTCGCGATCCTCCCTCGCGTAGGATATATAGACATCCGTCATGGCCGCCCCTCTGGGCCGCCCCCACTATGCGCTATCATATCAGTCCGCGCGAACCTTGTGGAGATGGTGCGGCAACACGCAACGGGAGGATCACCCGCCACGCTCGTGGGATGAGCGCCCGGTCGCGCAATACGCGACTTTCGACTATCCCGTCCCGTTACCACACCGTTCAATGCCTCTGGTTTCCCGTCTTCTCAGACGGGAAAAACACCGCAATCGTTGAACCGCCGCCCTGCTGCCGGCTCTCGATATCCAGTCGTCCCCCGTGAAGTTCTGCAAACGCCCGCACCACGGAAAGACCCAGTCCGGCCCCTTTTTGACGCTTCCCGGCGTCACCCTGCTCGAATGTCCTCGACAAACGCGTAAGCTCGTCCGGGCTTATGCCCTCGCCCGTATCGGAGACAGCGAGCAGCGCGCCGCCCGGCGCATCCAGAGCCGCAACTTCCACGCGGCCGCCTGCCGGCGTGAATTTCAGTGCATTGGAAATCAGGTTCAGGGCGATCTGCCGCACGGCTTTTGAGTCGGCAAACGCTTCGACGTCGTCGGGTCCCGTCAGTTCGAGGTCGATGCCTTTTCGCGTCGCCTCGTCGTGCATGAAGCGCACGGCCTCGGCGGCTAGGTCGGTCAGGCTCAGCAGGTCGGCGTAGATTTCGTAACGTCCCGCCTCGAGCCGGGCGAGATCCAGCACATCGTCGACGATAAGCGTCAGGTTCTGGCCGCCCTCGTGAATGAGCGTGGCGTATTCCTGATATCGATCCGGCAGCGGACCAAACACGGCATTGCGCATCATCTCGGCAAAGCCGACGATCGCGTTCAGCGGCGTGCGCAATTCGTGACTGGTTTGCGCAAAGAAAGTTGTGCGTGCTTCGAGCCTCTGCTTGGCCTCATCAGCCTGCCGCCGCGCATCTTCCGTCGCTGCAGCCGCCCGACCAAGCCGTTCTTCCATCTGCTGGAGCTTGAGCGCCATGCCAGGATCAATGCCCGACGCCGCTGGTTTCACCGGCGCAACGACCAGACCTTGCGCTTGCCCGGTCGACGCCACGACGGCCATGACCGCGATCAGAACGAGGCCTGAAATCCCGTACCCAGAGGCGAGAATGGAAGCGTCGTGCGGGTGCAGCCACGGTCCTCCCGAACCTGCAACGATCGAAAGCACCAGACTCAGCAAGGCGAAGCCGGCGATCTCCGCGGTCAGGCGCGCGCGGCCCGACATCCAGGCGACCGCTACGGCAACCGCGTAGATGATCATCATGGCGGTCGCCCCGCCCGTGCTGGCCGCGCCAAGGGTGGCAAATCCGATCCAGAGACCCGATTCAAGTTCGGCAACTCGGGCGGCGGTTGTCGACCCGCGCATGAATGTTCCAACCAGGGGCGGCAGAATAGCGCAGACAAAGATCACGGCGCTGTCCCACACCGGCACGCCATGAAACACACCCCAGGCGGCGGCCAGGGTCGCAAGTCCTAACCATATGGCCCGTGGGGCCGTCATTTCCGGCAACCATTACACAGTCGCCGGCTTGAACCCTGCGTTTCCATCGAGCATCCTAACCGCGTTTAAATGACTCACCCCGCAGTCTACATTTGCAAGCACATTGCGGGCCGTGTCTGCTACGGTGCAGATAGTCTCCTTACGACCCCATGATCTTAGTCGGAGGTTCCCATGCGTTCCGAACTCAAGTCCTGCGCCGTCGCTCTCGCTCTGGCGGGCCTTCTCGCCCCCCTGGCGATCAGTCAAACCCCCGCAAGTCCAACCCCGGACAAGCGAATGCTGCCCACGTCGGCTGCCGCCTACGGTGAATACCAGGGTGAAGTCTCGACCATCATGACCAAGGAGCTCGGCAGCGCTGCCGACCTCGACAAGGCGCTTAACACTTTCGGCGCGCCGAACCCGAACCAGCTTTCGTCTGGCTGGATTTCGTACTCGGCCATCCTGGCGGCCCAGAACAAGGAATTCATCGACGCCGTGCGCGACATTGACGGCTATTACGGCCGCGAGCGCGTCATGACCGGCATGCGCAACGACATCGGCTACGCCCGCACGCTGAAAGGCGGCGAGGCGGCCCTCCAGTCGGTCCTCGCGGTCAACTCCAAGGACTCCGGCCGTATCTCCAGCGCCGGCGCCTTTGTGAAAGAACAGTCATACAAGCTCCAGAACGTGGCCTGGGGCAAATCCAAGGTCAAAGACGCAAATGGCAGCGTGAAGTCCATGGTGGTCGCCGCCAAGGCCGCCCGCCCGGTCACCGAAGCCGCCGAAAAGGTTTTTTCGGGTCCTGACCTGAACGCCATGCTCGCCAGCGTCGCGGCCTCGCCCGCCAGCGCCGGTTCCGTGTGGGACAAGGTGTCGGTGTTCGCGGCCAGCGCCCCTGGCAATGCCTTCTCGGCCCTGTCGCCCATCGCCGCCGCCTCGACCGCTCTCAAGGTCGACCCGAAATACAACGGCACGGCCGGCCGCATGATCACGCTCGCAGCCTTCCACGCGATCGAAGCGGACAAGACCAACACGGATGACGTGAAGGCCGCGATGAACGACTCCATGTCGGTCGCCTGCCTTGAGGAAGCCCAGATGCAGCTCTTCAGCTGCGTGTCTGCCGCCCACGTCCGCTCCGACCTCACCTTCTGCCTCGCGCGCCACGGCCTGAAACTGCCGGGCGAAGACGTCCGCTCGATGGGCGGCTGCTTCTCAGAAATCGCGAAGTAGACTCCACGAGCGCCTGAATTCGATACGCCCCGGCCAAAAGCCAGGGCGTTTTCGTTTCGGGCAGCGCGTCACGCCATGATGTATGCTAACCGCTCCGCCGTGCGGCAGGACATGTCCAAGGTCGTGATAGAGCAGCCCGAACCGGGGCCGGCTTGCCGGGCGATGGCCGCACCGTAGCGCTGAAAGGCGACGACGATGCGCCGCTTCGCTAGCGCGTTGTCGCGAAAGAGCCGCGCGGCGTCAAGAACCTCAGCGACAAGGCGCTTGCTTGAGCATGTGGACGATTTCGTCACGACGAAAATCTTCATGCAGTGCGGCGAGGTCTATGCAACACCGAGCCGCTTTCGTAGATCGCCCGAGCCGGTGAAAGGAGAGGTGGCTTCTGTAACGTGCCTTCATCAGTAAATCCCTTTTGAGCTTCGTCACGCCGCCGGCTTCATGCTTCTGTCCGCAGTCGACGTAAGAGCCGCTGCATGATGGGTTCCTCAACAGGACTGGCCGGACAATCTCGGAATGCGCAGTCACCTTTCGGGCTGCCGCCACCTCTGCGACCTGACCAGATCCATGCGTCCCGGCGACGGGACTCTGCCTTCGAGAGGTTGATGGTGATGCCTCCGGAAATCTCTTTGTCTTTTCCTCCTATGCCGCCACCGGGCGGGCCGATTTAGCGGCGTCGAATGCTGTGCCGTCTACGAGCATGCGGCGCAAGATGACGGCGAGTTTACGCGCGAGAGCGATCTTGGCTTTCTTCTTGCCGGCGCGCCGGGCGACGCCCATCGCCCAGTCCTTCAAGAGCGAGGGCTTGACCGGACGGGTGAGGATGACATTGGCCGCTTCGTAGAGCGCGGTCCGCACCTCTTCGTCGCCGCACTTTGATATGCGGCCGGTGATGTCAGTCTCGCCGGATTGGTATTTGTTCTGGGTCAACCCGAAATGAGCTCCAACTGTGCGGGAGGACTTGAACTCCGCTTCCAACACCGCGCGCGCTTTCAGCAAGGCGTCACTGATTAGTCTCAACCTCTCGTGCTGGGCTACGAGCTCCTGCACGCGCGGCTCGAATGTCCTAGACGTGGTCGAGCCAACCTTGAGACCGAAGCCGCGCAGGATCCCACGAATACTCATCTCCACGTCGATCCGCTTTGTCTGCAGCAGCTTGCGCACCGACAGCAACGCTCGCACTTCCTGGGAGGGAAGCGACTTGCGGTGGACCGGCCTAAACCAGCCCAGCCGCATCAGTTGCGCAATCCCGCTGGCGTCCTTGCGGTCCGTCTTCACCGGCATGGACTTGAACGCATCGCGTACATGTCGGGTCTCGAGCAGTTCCACCGGGAGGCCTGCAGCCTTCATTCCTGCATAAAGCCACTGCGACAGTGGGCCGGCCTCAAGCCCGATCCGCGCTATCGGCGCGCCGTAGCTGGCAAACCAGGCGATCAACGCATCTGGCTCGCTCGCTTGCGAGCTTTGCTTCCTTCGTAACCTTGCCCTGCCCATCCACAACGCAGAGGTGAGAGGCTTCCAGCGAGACGTCTATCCCGGCATACTGATCCATGGTCGTTCCTCAATGATGCTTGGCGCAGGCGACAAGCCGGACGCCGTTTTCACCACCAAACTGAGGGACGACCACCCTTGGCTCAACACCTCAGGTTCCAGCGTCGGTCCGTTATCCCATCTCGGTTCGTCTGAACCGGTTCCGGGGTTGGGATAAGTGGATTTCCACCCCGGTTAGGCTGCGGCCGGGATTGGCTGCAGCTGGTTGAAGTGCGCCTCGTCCGGTGTTTGCCGGTCAAGGTTCGAGAGCATAGTTGAGGCGCAACGGCCCAGCATTTGGAGTTATCACGCGAATAGCCGCACAAGGGCGTCCTGTTTACGCGGGTCGCCCTTTCTGCTGTCCTCCGTGGGCGGTTGGGCCGCTCAAACTGGGGAATTGCTGATGATCCGATCCGCCGCACTGGCGCTTGCCCTGGCCGGCTGCGCCTCGTCTCCCTCGGCTGCCCAGCCGGTGAAGGTGATCTACTGGTCGGATGGCGACAGCGGTCGTCTCGACGGGGTCACGTTTCGACTGGCCGACGTGGACGCTCCCGAGACGGGCGGCGTCGGCGCACGAGGCGGGGCCAAGTGCGAGAAGGAACGCGAGCTGGGGTTCAAGGCCAAGGGGTTCATCCTTGATCTGACCCGAGACCATCGCCTCACGATCACTAGCACTGAGGATCTGGACGATTTCGGGCGCCGCGTCATGACGCTGGCCGTCGACGGGAAGGACATCGGCCAGCTCGGTGTTTCGGCCGGCTTCCTGAAGCCCTACGTGTTTGACGGCCAGCGCGCGACCATGCCGAAGCCGGACTGGTGTAAGTGACGGCATTGTTCACGGTCGCTGGCTTTGTCGGCTGGGGTTTGCAAGCCGTTTCACGCCCATTGCCAAACCTTGGGCGAAGGTTCGGGCATTAGCCTATGCCATGACTTGGTGGTGCTGGACTCGTTATCAGAAACTCTGTGATCTTCAGCGCAGCAGAAAATTGCCCGACATCGGGCGAGCCCATGGCGAGAACGAACATGGCGCGCACGCGACTTCTCTTAGCACTGGCGTTGCTACTAAGCGCGGGCTGCGTCTCTGAACCCATCCAATTCTCATTGAACAATGAGACCACCGAACTTCGCGGATGGACGCTGCTTGTCGAAGATAACTGGCATTTCCTTGCAGAAAACGTACGGACGCCGCGGAATAGGAATCGACAACGAAAATTGTGTCACATTGATCAACGGAAGCGGCCGACCGACTTCTGACCTCATTGTTTTTGATCGAAGGGAAGTGCGGGTACGCGGCCACGTGGTGGCGTGGGATTCCCTCCCTGCGAACCAGGGTGCGAGCAACCGAGGGTTTGAGATAAGCAACTACAACGGCAGGTCCGTCGACAATTTCTGCAATCGAAAAGAGCTGTTCGTTTTCACCGAGATTGGTGTCGGATAGGGCTTTGCCGCTCAGTAATCCGCCAAGCGTGTCTGCAGCGGATTCATGCGCGGGACGAAGAAGGAGCCCGTCGAAGGTGAGCATGAGCTTTTCACCTTCCTCACGACGTCGCCCAGGCTGCGCAGAATCTCGGCGCGCATGAGAATGTGCATAGAGGATCGAGTGCCAACCAGGCGGCGATTGACGGCGGCGGTGGCAGTTGGGTGGAAGGCGGAATGTTCTCGTGGCTGGCGGGCGCGGCTGAAAGCGCTGGGATATCTGTATCCTCGAGATGTCACGAATAGCTTGACCCTCTCACGTCTCGTCAGGAGGCGCGCCTTGATGCCTCGTTTCGGGGACTCCCCTACTAACGCCGCACCTCAAAGCTGGTAGCATCGTCTCCATGGGGCTTTGGGCGGGGAGGGCTACACGCTCACGGAGGCCCGGCGTCCGGCCTTCGCCATGATGGCCGACGCCTTCGCCCATTATCATCGCAAGCCGCCGCGCTCGAACATCTGCCGCATCGCGACGCTAGCGTCGTTCGCCTCGCAATTCCTTGTGCCGCGTATGCCGGAATTCCGCGCTGCGCACCCCGATATCGAGATCGAATTCATCACCTCCGTCCGTCTCGTCGATCCCACACGCGAAGAGGCAGACCTCGGCGTGCGCTACGCGCCTCGGCCAGTACGAAGGCCTTGTTTCGTCCCGCCTCGTAGAGGGAATACTGACACCCGTGTTTTCGCCAGCCGTCCTGAAAGCGAGCGGCGGCGATCTCGACCGCCTGTTCGCCACAACACGCCGCATTCAGACCGCCGGCTACAATGAATGGCGCGACTGGTCGCGCGTCGCCGACATCGACAGCTCCGCGACGCAGCAAACTCATGTGATCGAAGACTTCCTCGTCTCAATAAAGGCGCTGACTGGCGGACAGGGCCGCGGCTTGCTGCCACATCTGCTTGTGCAGGATTTGCTCGCGTCAGGCGAACTCGTCCAGTTCAGCGACATACCGCTCGAAATCGACTACGCTTTCCATATCGCCCACACCAGCGCATCGGTCCGCCGCCCGTTCGTGCAGACCGTCGTCAGCTGGCTGCAATACTCGCTCGCCCACCTCAACTGAAATGCCTCGCACTTGCGTCCACGCCGCCGCCGCGCCATGTCACGCGCCATGACCGTTGCTCAACAGGCTGAACAGCTGCGCGAGGACTTTGCCTTCCTGGGCGACTGGGAATCGCGCTTCACGCACCTCATCGATCTCGGCAAGGCGCTGCCGATACTCAAGAACGACGAGTACCAAGACGTCTTCAAGGTGCGCGGCTGCTCGAGCCAGGTCTGGCTCATCGCCGAACCCTCCACCGCGGCGCCGAACGCCATTCACATTCGCGGCGCCTCCGACGCTGCGATCGTCGCTGGCCTCGTCGCGGTGATCATCCACCTCTTCTCCGACCAGCAACCGGCCGACGTCCTCGCGTTCGACGCGTCCGCCTTCTTCAAGGAAATCGGCATCGCCGACGCCCTCACCCCCCAACGCTCCAACGGACTCGCTTCAATGCTCACAAGGATCCGCAGCATCGCGGCGACGACTTAGCATTGCGGGACACCCGGATACTTCGCACAGCCTCACCTCCGCTCATCCCGGCGAAAGCCGGGATCCGGGACCGTTGGAACCTCGTTCCGAATTGAAGCTGCAGCCTAAAACCGAGACAAGCCTTGTGGCTCGCCCTCGATCCCGGCTTTCGCCGGGACGAGCGGGTAGCGAGCCGTTCATTCAAGGTCATCCTGATCGCAACCGACCCTACCTCTCATAAGCCAACGCCACCGCCTCGAGCGCCGCCGCCACCGCTCAGCCCACCTCGCGCTATCCAAGCCCGAAGCGCACCCTCAGCACGCGCAGCGACGTCGCCTCGATACACAACTCCCACGCCAGCGCCCATGCATCGACGCCTGTCAACGCACGCACACGCCGAACCAGCTGCGATGCCCGCATCGCTGCGCCACGCAATCCGGCCGCGCTTCCGCTCCGCCGCTGACGATCCGCCGGCCTCGACGCCCAATCAATCGCGAGACCGCGGCTCGTGTCGCTCCGCTCCATATCGGTGAGCCGAAGCCAGCGCTCGTCGCCTTCACCGCTCTTGAAATCCTGATTGCGGAAGAATCCGCAAAGCTCAACCGAAGAAGCCCAGACGTTTTGGGACGCGGTGCGGATCTGCATCTCACACTGCATGCGATCCAACGGAGGGTATTTCCCCGGGTGAAAGCGCCAGATGGGATGGATGCTTCGATAGCCCGTTACTTTTGGATTATCGATGTAGAGAGACGAGTGTGTGAGTTCGTTGACGGTATCGTCTGTCGCGCAAACGCTGACCG
This sequence comes from Hyphomonadaceae bacterium, assembly GCA_947474455.1. Lineage (GTDB taxonomy): Bacteria > Pseudomonadota > Alphaproteobacteria > Caulobacterales > Hyphomonadaceae > UBA7672. Next base: position 23,746 of record CANJIL010000035.1, read on the forward strand.
ACGGAGAGGCTGACCGGATGTCCAAGGCCATGGGCGACCTCGTCGCCGGCAACCCCATCTAGAGCAGGTTCCTTGAAACACGAGTTGGAGGGATTCCCGGCCGCGTCGAATTCTGATTCAGCTTCCGCAGGATTGAGCGGGAGGCGGGAATGGGCAGACCCTACAGCATGGATCTTCGCGAGCGGGTCGTCGCTGCGATCGAAGGCGGGATGTCGACGGGAGAGGCGGCCGATCAGTTTTCGATTGGCAAGGCGACGGCAAGTGCGTGGGCGCGGTTGAAGCGGGCGACAGGCAGTCTCGTACCGCCCAAGCAGGGTAAGCCCAAGGGCTTGGTGCTGGACGCGCATGCCGATTTCATCCTGGGGCTGATAGAGGAGAACCCTGACGTCACGCTTGATGAGATGGCCGGCGCCTCGCTGGTGAACGCCGTGTCGTGTTTGTCAGAACGGCGGTGTGGAAGTTCCTCGACCGGCACGACATGCGCACAAAAAAGACCGCGCATGCAAGCGAGCAGGAGCGCCCCGACGTGAAGCGTGGCGTGAGACGCAGCCCGAGCTGGATCCCCGGCGCCTGACCTTCATTGACGAAAGTGGGCTCTCCACCAAGATGGCGCGCCTGCGAGGATGGGCGAAGAAGGGAGAGCGTTGCCGAGCGGCGATCCCGCACGGATACTGGAAGACCGTCACCTTCGTCGGTGGATTGACGGTCAACAGCTTTATCGCGCCCATGTTGCTCGACGGTCCCATGAATGGATAGGCGTTCGTGGCCTGGTGCGAACAACTGCTCGCGCTGGCGCTCGCCGAGGACAGCATTGTCGTCATGGACAATCTCGCCGCGCACAAGGTTACCTGTGTGCGCGATACCATCGAGGCGCGCGGCGTAAGCCTACCCTATTTGCCCCCCTACAGCCCCGACTTGACCCCGATAGAGAACGGCTTCTCCAAGATCAAAGCGCACATGCGGAAGCTCGCCGCGAGATCAATCGACACGCTTCGCGAACCTGCCACAGACGCCCTTGGAATCGTCACCCCAAAGGACTTCGCGAACGTCTTCGTCCTCGCCGGATACGGCTCGCATTAAGAGGAATCTGCTCTAGCGCTGGGTCGCGGAGCGAATGCGAAGGATCCGTGTCATGCCGGCCCGTGATAACAACCTCCTATATTTTCGTTACCTACGTCACGTATATGCTTAGGACTGCAGCCCCAGCTCACTTCATTGTTTTTATTGCATATTATTTCCAGACGCAGATTAGACGTGCTGGATGGCCGCGCTGCGATGCACCGCCCGTTATGTGGGTTGTTACAGAACTGTTTCAAAACCTTCACGAACCCGTCGCTCGCAAAGCTTAGCCCTCGCCCGTCGGATCGACTTGTCTTCGGGCAGCGGCCGCAAACACGGGAAGATGAGGGGACTACATGTCGTTCAACGCTTCGCTGCGCGGCGCCGCAGCCATCGTGGCGCTGGCGGCCGTCTCAGCAGCCGCCCAAGCCCAAACGCCTTCCGCACAGACGAGTCAGGACCAGCTCAACCAGCTGACGCCAGCGCAAGCCGCACAGGTTAAGGCGATCGTCGAACAGATGCTCGCCGAAAAACAGGCGGCATTGCCCGCTCCTATTGTAGATCAGCTGGCTCCGCCCCCCGCCCCCACCGTCGCCACCTCCTGGTCTGGAGGCTCGCCCCGCACAACGGAGGAGGACCGGATCTTCAAGATCAACGGCCGCGTCATGTACGATGCGTTCAACATCTCGACCGACGAGCTTGCCGCGGTAAATCAGAACTACAATCGCAGCTTCGTCCGCCGCGCCTTCCTCGGCGTCGAGGGCCAGTTCACGCAGAACTGGAAATACAACATCAAGCTGCAATTCGCGCCCGGCGCCGATCAGGCGGCTTCAGCCACCACGACCGTGCGCCTCTGCCAGAATGCAGGCACAAGCGTTGTCGTGCAGCGCGCAGCCTGCCAGGCGGGCGAAGCTGATCGCGGCCCGATTGTCACGGCCGTCTCCACCTCCGGCGGCGATACGGATGTCGGGTTCGACGACGCCTTCATCCAATACGTCTTCGGCGACTGGGAAATCTCGCTCGGCCAGAACAACCAGGTGTCGCCTATGGAAGACCGCACGTCGTCGCTGAACATCCCGTTCAATGAGCGCTCGGGCTACATCAACGCTTTCGGCTTCACCAAGATCGCATCGATTGCGGTCGCGACCGGTGGCGGCAACTGGTCGGCCGGCATCGCCCTCCAGGGCGATGACTTCAACAACCCGGAATCGACCAACACCAGCGAAACCATCGGCTTTGAAGGGCGGGCCACCTGGGCGCCGATCTACGATCGCACACCGGACGGCGTGACCGTCGTGCACCTTGGCCTCAACGCGCGGATTCGCGACAATGGCGGCGGCCCGGATACATCAGGCAACCGTGGTCCGGGCTTCCGTTACCGCGCTCGCCCGCAGACAGGTTATGGCGACCGCTTCGTCGATACCGGTTCGCTGGCCATTGCGCAGGACACCTTCATCGGCGGCGAGTTGTCGGCGCAGTATAACGAGTTCGGCATGTCGGCGGAATACGGTCAGCTCAATGCAACGCCGCAATCGGGAACCGCGCTCGGCGGCTTCGAACCGACCTTCAAAGGCGGCTTCATCGACTTCTTCTGGTCTCCCACTGGCGACGGCCGCACCTACAACGGCAAGGACGGCTCGTTCGGCCGCATCACGCCACGGCGCACGCTGGGATCTGATGACGGCTTTGGTTCGCTCACCCTGGGCGCCCGCTACGACTATCTCGACCTCACGGACGGGACGATGGATGGCGGCGAACAAAAGGGCGTCACCCTGCAGGCCACCTGGCAGCCGCTCGGATTCCTGAAATTCCAGGCCGACGCGTCGCACCTCGATATCGAGCGTCCGACCAGCCCGCTAAGAGGAACCGCAGACGTTGTCACAATACGTTCGCAGATCGAGTGGTAATCACCCTTCACGCAGACGACCCGGTCGCCTCAACAAGTTTCAACTGGAGAAATGCATGTTGAATCAGATTTCTAAAGGCCTCGGCCGCGCCGTTCGCGCAGCCGCCGTCGCCGGCATTCTCGTCGGCGGAATCGCATCAGCCTACGCGCAGGAAGTGATCGGCGCAGGCGCGACTTTCCCCGCCCCGATCTACACCAAATGGGGCGAGCAGTTCAAAGCCGCTGGTGGTCCCGCGCTCAACTACCAAGGCGTTGGCTCCGGCGCTGGCGTGACGCAGATTATCAACCGCACAGTCGACTTCGGCGCGTCCGACACCCCGGTCGCATCCGAGCGTCTTGCCTCCAACAACCTGCTGCAATTCCCGGCCGTCATCGGCGCGGTGGTTGTGGTGGTGAACATCCCCGGCGTCGACGGCAACAGCCTGAAGCTCACCGGACCGATCATCGCGGACATCTACCAGGGCCGCATCCGGATGTGGAATGCAAACGAGATCAAGGCGCTAAACCCGGGCATCACGCTCCCCGCCGTCGCGGTCGCTCCCGCCTATCGTGCTGACAGTTCCGGTACGACGAACATCTTCACCTCCTATCTCGCGGCGGTGAGCCTCCCCTTCCAGACCAATGTCGGCGCGGCCAACTCGGTGCCGTGGAAAACCGGTGTCGGCGCTCCCGGCAACGCAGGCGTCGCTGCCGCCGTCCAGAACACCAAGGGCGGTATCGGCTATGTCGAATATGCCTACGCCACCGAGAACAAGATGCAGACGCCGCAGCTTGAAAACCGTGCGAAGAAATTCGTGAAACCGACGATTGCCGGCTTCAATTCCGCCGCTGCGCAAGCCAACTGGGCCGGCGCCGCGAACTTCGCCGCGTCCATGATCAACATGGGCGGCGACACGACGTGGCCGATCGTCTCGTCCACCTACGTCCTTGTGCCGAAGAACCCTTCGGACCCGGAACGTGCCGCAAACGTGTTGAAGTTCTTCGACTGGGCCTTCAAATCAGGCGGCCCGGCTGCTGACCAGCTCCACTACATTGCTCTACCGAAAGCAGTGCAGGACCAGGTTCGCAAGAAATGGTCCGCCGTCACCGCCAATGGCAAGGCAGTCTGGCCCGCCAGCTAGAAGTGATACACAAAGAGAGACGGGGTGGAGATTTGCTCCGCCCCGTTTCTTTTTGTCTGAAGACTGAATAACAGACTTGCGTTCGGGGTGATCAGGGGCGTGACGATGACAACGGCAGCAGGCAAGTCGCTGATCGGCACGCGCAAGCCGCACCTCGCCGATAGCAGCTTCCGCGTCAGCCTGTATGTCGCCGGCGCCGTCGTCGTCGTCGTGCTGGCGTCGATCCTGCTCATCATGTTCATGGGCGGACGGCAGGCCTTCGAGACGTTCGGCCTCGGCTTCGTGTGGAGCACGGAGTGGAACCCGGTGACGTCGGTCTACGGCGCCCTTCCCGCCATCACCGGCACGCTGATCACCGCTTTCACCGCCATCCTCATCGCCTGGCCGATCGGTTTTGGCATCGCCTTCTTCCTTACCGAGATCTGTCCGCTGTCGCTGCGCGCGCCCCTGGGCATCGCCATCGAACTGCTCGCGGCCATCCCCTCCATCGTCTACGGCATGTGGGGCTTCTTCGTCCTCGCGCCCTTCATGGCCGACAATGTGCAGCCCTGGCTGACGGAGCTCTTCGCCTGGCTGCCGCCCGTCGGCGACAGCTTCTTCTGGTTCTCCGCCCCGCCGCTCGGCGTCGGCCTGATGACGGCCTCCCTCGTCCTCGCCGTCATGATCCTCCCCTTTATCGCCGCCACGTCGCGCGACGTCATGCTGTCGACGCCGCAACTCTTGAAGGACGGCGCCTACGCCATGGGCGCAACCCGCTGGGAGACTCTGACCGGCGTTGTCATTCCTGCGGTGCGCGGATCGCTCTTCGGCGCCGTGTTCCTCGGCCTCGGCCGCGCGCTGGGCGAGACCATGGCGATCGTCTTCGTCATCGGCAACGCCACGCGCATGCCCGACAGCCTGTTTGCCCCCTCCGCCTCGATCGCCTCGGTCGTCGCCAACAATTTCCCCGAAGCCGAACCCGGCTCGATCCAACTTGCCGTCCTGCTTGGCCTCGGCTTCATCCTGTTCGTCGTATCCTTCGGCGTGCTCGCGCTTGCACGCCTTCTCCTGCGCCAGGAGCGCATGGCATGAAGACGCTCGCCCCCCACACCAAGGCGCGCCATTTCCGCCGCCAGGCCATCGACATGTTCATGAGCGGGCTGTGCATCGCCGCCGCCGGCATCGGCCTGATCATGCTCGCCCTCATCCTCTGGATGCTGTTCTCGAAGGGCGCGGCTGGCCTGTCGCTCGACGTGTTCACCAAGCCCATGAGCTCCACCGGAACGGGCGGCGGTCTCGCCAATGCCATTGTCGGCTCGCTGATCCAAGTCGGCATCGGCTCGATGATCGGCGCCCCGCTCGGCATGATGGTCGGCGTCTACCTTTCGGAAGTCGGCAAGAACAGCCGCTTCGCCTCCATCGTCCGCTTCGTCAACGACATCCTGCTCTCGGCGCCGTCCGTTCTCATCGGCCTGTTCGTCTACCAGGTCGCGGTCGCCCCGTTCGGGAGCTTCTCCGGCATCGCCGGCGCCCTCGCCCTCGCCCTCCTCGCCATGCCCGTTGTCGCCCGCACGACAGAGGACATCCTGCGCCTCGTGCCCCAGGCCTACCGTGACGGCGCGATCGCCCTAGGCTCCCGTGAGAACGAAGTCGTCCGTAAGGTCATCCTCCCTGCAGCCTTCGGCGGCATCCTCACCGGCATCCTGCTCGCCGTCGCCCGCATCGCTGGCGAGACCGCGCCGCTGATCTTCACCTCGCTCGGCAACACCAACTGGTCCACCGACCTCACCAAGCCGATGGCCAGCCTGCCAATCGCAATCTACCGTTACGCCGGCTCGCCCTCGGCTGACCTGATCCAGCTCGCCTGGACCGGCGCCCTGCTGATCACCGTCGGCGTGCTGATGCTGAACGTCGTCTCCCGCATCTCCCTCGCCGCAATGAGACGCGGCTGATGTCAGTGCGCGCCCGCTAAGCGGGGGAAGCGGATCGGCGCGCAGCGTCGAGACGAAGGGGGCAAGCCGGATTCACTGAGCATCGACGCACACGCTGAAACTATTTCCCGGAAGCAAACCGCGAGTCCCAATCGAACTCGCCCCTTCCGCGCCTCGCCGGACTTCCCCCGCTTCTCAGGGGAAGAATTACTCCGACGCCATCGCAAACGCCGACGCCACGACATCCCTCACCGCCGTGCTTATGGGTGCATAAGCCGCGATCCGCTCGCACGGCACAGCTTGGGCCGTCGCGGCGGCCGCCCGTCCAGACCGACGCATACATGTTTTACCCGTGCCTCGAGGATCTGCTGTCCGGTCCGCGTTACGATCTGGCGGCAAGCAACCCTCGCCCCGCGCGCGAATTCCGTCGGTATATGTCCTTCAAGCCGGTCATCGATCCGCGCGCGGCACACAAACCGCAGGTCAGGCCGCTAGACCATGAACGTGAATGGCTGCGGTACCCGCAGCATGTCCGTAAGGCTGGCCCCGACCGTTCGCATAGATTCCGACCGGCCGCGCTTAAGATAGCGCACATAGTTCGCGTGATAAACCGCGCCGGAAAAATCGGCGTCTTCGCAATAGATGCCCAGCGGAGGGATGTACTCGCGTTCGTAAAAGCGGCCCGCACCGGGATCGTGATCCACTTGTCGCTCCCTGATCCGGCGCTTGCGCGCCTTAGGCGCCCTCCGACGGAAGGCGGTGCAATCATTTTGCCGACGGTTAAAGCCTTGACGGCGATCAGCCCTCCCGGGCACATCGCATCGTCAAGGAGACCCCGATGCCCCAGAAAGAGATGCGCGTGATCCCGAAGCCGACTGGCGAGGCGATCGTGCTGGAGCCCGAAGCAGGCAAGCTGGCGCTCGAAGGCCATGGCGACACCACCTATCGCTGTGGCGCCTGCAAGACGCGCTTGATGGACAATGTGAGCCACATGGACGTCTTCCACGGCGAGCCCTTCGACGCCGTGAAATGTCCGAAATGCGGAAAATACAATGTGGTCCCGGACGAAGACCACCACCATCACCACCACTGATGTTCTGCGGGCCGGACGCTGACGCGCGTCAGCGTTCCCTCCCCGATTCCGATCCGTTCCCCTCCCGATTCTGGCGCGTTTCCCGGCCCTGTGGATAAAGCGGGATGTGGAAAAACTGATCGGGCCATCGGAAGCGCGCACCTGATGCCCGCGTCCGCGGCGCAGGCCGCGACGCACGCCGGCCCGTCCGCCCCACACATGCCTTCGTCCGCGGGCATGACCTGAGTCCCGCGCCAGGGGCGCAACCCCGCACAGGCTTGCGATGGCGCGCGGGTCGATCAAGCCGAGTTCAGGCAGGCGCACGATGAGGATGGGC
>CANJIL010000036.1 GCA_947474455.1 Hyphomonadaceae bacterium
CGGTCCGCTTCGATCTTTCGGATCGCCTGAGAGATCACTTCGCGAGTCAGCATCGACGCCTTGGCCTGTGGCGGCACGATGATGGCGCCGGCCTTGGCCTTTTCGTTGAGCTCTTCCGTCGTGACCGGTGTCGCATCGAGACCGATGTAGGATTTCAGCGTGGGTTCGACCTTCTTGGTGATGCCATCAAACAGCCAGTCGCGTTGCGTGGACTCGTTGCAGCATTCGGTCACGGTGATGGCGACCTCGCGATTGACCGCGGGATGTTTCTGTTCGCCGAGCGAGATCGCTTCGACCTCGACGCCGACCTTCAGCTTGTGCGGGCGCTGGCGCTCGTAGACGTAGGTGCTTGAGGCGCTGAGGCGCCAGAAGGGCTGCAGGCGGAGCTCGCGGTAGACAACTTCGTAGTCCTCGTCTTTCGGCTTGTTGAGGAAGCCGCCGAGCTTGGCGAAGGCGCCGAAAGCGTCGGTGCGTTTCGACCAGGCGCGGCCTTCGGCCTGTGGCGCACCGAGCTTGTCCGGCAGGAGGAGAATACGCTCTTCTGCGAGTTCGACGTTCATGGGCGAGCCCCAGCTTTGCAGGCAGGTTTACACCAGCTCAGGCCGGGCTGCAAAAGGATGGGCTCTGTCGGACTTGCGTTGTCCTAGTTGCTAGCGCCGCGGGCGATTTTCCTCGCAGCCGAGACGCGCGAGGGCGTCGGCCCGGTCGTTTTCTGCGTGGCCAGAATGGCCTTTCACCCAGCGCCAGTCGACCTTGTGAACCGAGGCGGCGGCCTCGAGGCGCATCCAGAGATCCTGGTTCTTGACCGGCTTCTTGTCGGCGGTTTTCCAGCCGTTGCGTTTCCAGCCGAGAATCCACTTGGTCAGGCCGTCTTTGACGTAGGTGCTGTCGGTGTGAAGGATAAGCTTCGTCCCTGGCGCGTGGTATTCCAGCGCCGCGATGGCGGCCATGAGTTCCATGCGGTTATTCGTGGTGGCGGGTTCGCCGCCGTGGAGTTCCGTGTCGACGCCGTTGGTGCGGATGAGCGCGCCCCAGCCGCCCGGACCCGGGTTTCCCGAGCAGGCGCCGTCTGTCCAGATTTCGATCATGTCGGCCATGCGCGTGAGGTCAGCGTGTTCGTGCGCTTCGTCAAGACTCGGGGTAGGTTTGGTGTATGGGGCACAGCGTTCACCTGATCATCGGGCGGGGGGAGGTGGTTGCAGCTTTCCTGCGGCGCTGGCCGGGATCGCGCGCCGTGGAGCTGCGCGGCGGATGGCAGGCGATTCCTGTTGACGATGGGTTGTATGCCGCGATCGAGGTGGCGACGCCCGGCGCGACCCGGCCGCCGGAGCTGGACGTGTCACCATTGGGGCTGGATCAGGCGCTGGCGGCTGCCACGGAGACGGGCGGCGGGCTCGCCTACGTCGAGACCGACTATTTTGGCGGGTCGGGCGGGCAATCCGCGATGGCGTTCGTGGATGGACAGGAGGTCATGGCGGCGCAACGCTCGCGTGGCGGCGGCGGGCCGATCAATCAAGCACTGCGGCGGATCGGCGTGAAGCGCGGCGAGGCCGACGAGTTCGACGTTGTCGGACTCGGCGAGCGGCGGTCGATGATGGATTATGAACCGGAAGGGCCGGTAAGGTTGCGAGGAGCCGGAGTTCAATCCGCGTGTGAAGCTAAGCCCGCCAACAGCGCCTCGCATCTCCCGATGTGGCTGGTCATCCTCGTTATAGCGGCCGCAATCGGCGGCGGCGTGGCCGTCGCGGTGATGCGCTAAGCGCCGTAGTCTTCTGGCGACTTGGCCTGACGGTGGAAACCTAGGCGTTCTGCGTAGTCCAGCGGGTTGTGCGGTTTTACCAGCGCGTTCTTCGGCGTGGCGGCAAGATCCACAAGGCGCGTGAGGAAGAAGCGCATGGCGGCGCCGCGCGCGAGGACAGGTAGGGCGGAGCGTTCGCGGGGCTCGAGGCGGCGGACAGTCTCGTAACTGGAGATCAGCGCGCGGCCCTTGGTGAGGTTGTACTCGCCGCGGCGTTCGAAACACCACGCGTTGAGGCAGACCGCGATGTCGTAGGCGAGGAAGTCCGAGCAGGCGAAGTAGAAGTCGATGACCCCGGATAGTTTGCCATCGAGGAAAAAGGTGTTGTCGGGGAACAGGTCGGCATGGATGGCGCCGCCGGGAAGTACTTTGGGCCAGTTCGCCTTGAGGAAATCGAGATCGCCCTGAACCTGTGTTGAAAGGCCCGGTGACAGCGCATCGGCTTCCGCTTCGCGGCCGGCGAACATGACAGGCCACGAGGCGAGCGAGAGATCGTTCGGGCGGCGCATGCGGAAGTCCGCGAGCGCAACGTGAAAACGGGCGAGCGCGAGGCCGAGGGCGCGGCAATGGTCGATGTCGGGGCGGCGTGGGCTCATGCCCTGCAGGAAGGTGCAGATCACCGCGGGTTTGTCGTGCACGGTGCGCAGTGGATTTCCGTCCTTCGCCAGTACGGGAAGCGGCGCGGGGAAGCCTTTCGAGGCAAGGTGTCCCATCATGCCCATGAAGAAGGGCAGGTCTTCCCGCTTCGCACGCTTTTCGAAGACGGTGAGGACGTAGCGGCCCTTCGGCGTATCGAGCAGGAAGTTCGAGTTCTCGACGCCTTCGGCAATGCCTTTGAACGCCAGCGGCGGACCGAGATTATACTCGGTGAGGAGCGCTTCGAGCGCTGCATCATCAATGTCTGTATAGACGGCCATGGACGCTGGTTAGGGCGAGAGCGGGCCACAGGCAAGCGCAGCGGCGACGCAGTCGCGAGAGGCGAGTGTCAGACGCTTTCCAGCACGCGCGGGATGCGGAAGACGACGTCTTCCTGGGCAGTGACAACTTCCTTCACCGAGACGATGAAGCGGGCGCGGCAGGCGGCGATGACGCCCTGGACGAGCGTTTCGGGCGCGGATGCGCCGGCGGTGAGGCCGAGGGTGGAGACGCCATCGAACCATTTCCAATCAATGTTTTCGGCGGAAGCGATGAGGTGTGCGGACCTCGCGCCGGAACGCTCGGCGACTTCCTTGAGGCGGACGGAGTTGGACGAGTTGGCGGCGCCGATGACGAGGACGAGTTCGGCCTCGGCGGCGATGGCCTTCACGGCTTCCTGGCGGTTGGTAGTGGCGTAGCAGATGTCGTCCTTGGGCGGCTCCGCCATTTCCGGGAAACGGCTGCGCAGGGTGGCGACGATGTCCTTGGTGTCGTCAACGGAGAGGGTGGTCTGGGTTACGTAGGCGATGTTCGCGGGGTTCAGCGAGGTGAAGGCTTCGGCGTCGGCCACGGTTTCGATCAGCGTCATCGAGCCAGGATCGAGCTGGCCCATCGTGCCGACGACTTCGGGGTGACCCTCATGACCGATGAGCAGGATGTGAAGCCCGTTGCGGGCGTGACGCTGGGCCTCGGCGTGCACCTTGGAGACGAGCGGGCAGGTGGCGTCGAGATAGGTCATGTCGCGGCGCGCGGCTTCGGCCGGCACGACCTTGGGCACGCCGTGAGCCGAGAAAACGACCGGGCGGTCATCCGGGCATTCTGTCAGCTCCTCGACGAAAACTGCGCCCATGCCTTCAAGCCGCTTAACAACATGGGCGTTGTGGACGATCTCGTGCCGCACGAAGACAGGGGCGCCCCACTTGGCAAGAGCCTGCTCGACGATCTGGATCGCCCGGTCAACCCCGGCGCAAAAGCCCCGCGGCGCCGCCAGAAGGACTTTCAGGGGCGGGCGGAATGATTCGGAAGGGGCCGGAAAGTCGGGCAAAATTCCGCCTTGTTGCGCATGTGGCCTGCGAAGTTGCGTGGGCCGGTCTTTAGAGGCTATCACGCACCGTGAAAATGTCGCCGCCTTGGCGGGAATCCAAGGGGCCCTGCGTCAGGATGTGCCAGTGAAGCGTTTTATGCCTGCCGGCCTGGGTCTTTCGGCGATGCTGCTTGCCAGCGGTTGCGCGGCGGTCGAAGCGCTGGACTCCTCCCCAAATGCTGGTCCGTGCCCCGTCGCAGCCACACTTTATGACGCCAGCCGCCTCGTTGAGGTCGCCGGGGTCGAACGGCACGAGAATGTCGGGTTCACCGGGGCCGTCGAGGGAGTGCGCAGCTTCTGTCGTTACATCGGCACAAACCCCATCACCATGGACATCGAGATTGACTTCGCGTTCGGGAAGGGCCCCAAGGCCCAGGGATCGAGCCGCAGCTATCCGGCGTTCGTGACCGTAACGCGGCGCGACCGCGCGGTGCTGGCGAAAGAGGTCTTCGACGTCAACGTGACGTTCCCGCCGGGGTCGGACGTTGTGCGCGTCACCGAACAGGTGCCGGGCATCGTGATCCCGCGTGCGAACGAGACGGTTTCGGGCACCAACTTTGAGGTGATCGTCGGCTTTCAGCTGACGCCGGAGCAGCTGGCGTACAACCGATCGGGCGCCCGGTTCACGATCAACGTTGCACCCTCGCCCGCGCCGAAGTAGTCCGGCGGGGCTTATCCGCTCCGGACTTCGCCATGACGAAATCAAACGATCTTGCTGGCCTGCTGTCGGACGCTGCGGGCGCGGCGTTCGTGGCGCTCGGGCTCGAGGCGCAGCTGGGAACGGTGCGCCGTTCGGACCGGCCGGACCTTGCCGACTTCCAGTGCAATGGCGCGATGGCGGGCGCCAAGAAGCTCGGCAAGAATCCGCGCGAGATCGCCGGGGCTGTTGTCGATGTGTTGAAGGCTTCCCCAATGGTGGCGGGTGCGGAGGTGGCGGGACCGGGCTTTATCAATGTGAAGCTGTCGGCGGAAGGGCTGTCGAAACGCGCGCAGGAGATCGCGGCGGATGCACGGGCGGGCGCCGGGCGCGTCGCAACCCCGCGGCGGGTGGTTATGGATTTCGGCGGTTGGAATGTCGCGAAGGAAATGCACATTGGTCACCTGCGGTCGACCGTGATCGGGGACTCGCTGCAGCGGCTGTTCCGCTTCATGGGCGACTCTGTGACAAGCGACGTGCATCTCGGCGACTGGGGCCTGCAGATGGGCCAGCTGATCAACGAAGTGAAGCTGGAGCAGCCGGCGCTCCCGTATTTCGATGCGCGCCTCGCAGGGCCGTATCCGGACAAGAGCCCGGTTACGATGGACGATTTGGGCCGGCTTTATCCGCAGGCTTCTGCCAAGTCGAAGTCGGATGAGGCGCGGCGCGACGAGGATCGCAAGGCGACGCAGGAACTGCAGGCGGGGCGGCCGGGATATCGGGCCCTGTGGCGACACTTCTGCAACGTTACGCGCGTCGGGCTGGAGCGGGAGTGCGCCAGCCTCGGCGTGACGTTCAATATCTGGAAGGGCGAGAGCGATGCGGAGCCCTTCATTCCGAAGATCGTGGAGGACTTGAAGTCACGCAGCATTGCCGAGTTCGATGCAGGTGCGTGGATCGTGCGGGTTGCGCGCGACACCGACAAGAAAGAGATGCCGCCGATCATCCTGGTGAACCGGGATGGCGCGATCGGCTATCACGGCTCTGATCTCGGCACGATCGTGGACCGGAAGCTGAGCATCGACCCGCAGCTGTCGCTTTACATCGTGGACCAGCGGCAGGCGCTGCACTTCGAGCAGGTGTTCCGGGCAAGCGACATTGCTGGTTATCTGCCGGAGAAGGAGCTGGAGCACCTGGGCTTCGGCACGGTGAACGGGCCGGACGGCAAGCCGTTCAAGACGCGCGAGGGCGGCATTCTCAAGCTGCACGAATTCATCCGTCAGGCCGACGACGTCGCGATGGCGCGGATGAAGGAGGCGGAGCTGGGCGCCGATGTCTCCGAGGCGGAACGGCTGGATATCGCCCACAAGGTGGCTGTGGCGGCGATCAAGTTCTCCGACCTGTCGAACGTGCGCACCACGAACTACATCTTCGATCTCGACCGCTTCATTTCGTTCGAGGGCAAGACGGGGCCGTATCTGCTGTATGCAGCGGTGCGCGTGAAATCACTGGCGCGGCGGGCGGACGCGGAGGGCGTGAAGCCCGGACCTATCGCGATCGAGCTCGATGCGGAGCGTGGGTTGGTGCTCGCGCTTGATGGGTTCAACAACGCTTTGCGTGGCGCCTATGAAAAGCGCATGCCGCATATCCTTTGCGATCATGCCTATACGCTGGCGCAGGCCTTCTCGGGCTTCTATGCGGCGGCGCCGGTCTTGGTCGAAAGCGATCCGGTGAAGAAGGCGTCCCGGCTCGGGCTGGCGTTGGCGACGCTGAAGCAGCTGGAGATTGTGCTCGGGTTGATCGGGATCGATATTCCGGATCGGATGTAGGGCGCCGGCGGTGGATGACATTGCATTTCGGGTGGACGATCTTTCGAGCGCCGCGACGCAGGCGCTGGTGAAGCGGCATCTGGCGGGGATGCATGAGAGCTCGCCGCCGGAGAGCGTGCATGCTTTCGATCTCGACAAGCTGCGCCTGCCAGGCGTGACGTTCTGGTCGGGATGGGTCGGCGGCGAGATCGTGGTTATGGGCGCGCTGAAGCGACTCGATGCGACGAACGGCGAGATCAAGTCGATGCGGGTGGCTGATCCGTTTCTCGGCAAGGGCGCTGGGCGGGCGATGCTGGGGCATATCGTACAGGAAGCGCGGCGTATGGGCATCGGCGCGCTATGGCTGGAGACGGGTTCGGTGGATGCGTTTTTGCCCGCGCTGAAACTCTATCAAGGCGCGGGGTTCTCTTATTGCGGCCCGTTCGGCGACTACAAGGAAGAGCCGTTCAGCCGGTTCATGACGCGCCGTCTGTGAGCGGGCCCGCGTCCTTCGAGACGCACGTCTCAGTTGTGATTCTCAGGATGAGGGCTCGATCATCGACCTATTTCTTCTTCGCCGCCTTCTTCGGCGCGGCTTTTTTCAACGGCCCCTTCAGCGGCGGCTTCCCGATTGCCCCTGTCGGGCCGCCATTGCCTGGAAGGAGCCAGATGGCCACCACGGCGTTGGCGTGGCCATGGCCGAGGCGGATCTTTTCCATCAGATGCGACCGCAGTTCGCCATGCGCCTTTAGGCCCGACTTCGACAGGACGAGAGAAAAGTCGTCATACGTCTTGCCGGAGGCCTTTTCGGCGTTGGCGAGATAGGTCTGGAAGCCCTTGTGGAGCTTCGATCGATCAAGGGCCATGGCTACTGGCCCTTCCGCAGCTCGTCACGGAGCCCTTTGAACTCGTTGCCTTCGTACCAGTTCGGCCATTCGCCGTTGTTGGCGAGACGACTGATGATCTCATAGTCGACTTTAATGTCGGCTTCGATGCCGGTGAGCACCCAGTCGTCCGAGTATTCGTCGGCCGGCTTGTGATAGAGGTTGTCAGTGTAATTCTTGCCGGCGGCTTCGCCCGCAGCCACGCCGCCGTCGATCAGGTCAATGCCGTTATCGACATAGAGCATCGGCACGCCTTTCTTGGCGAGGCTGATATGGTCCGAGCGATAGAAGAAACCGCTCTGCGGCGACGGATCGGGGCGGATCACCCGGCCGCTTTCGGTCAGCACAGCGTTGAGCACGTCTTCGAGCTGCGAGGCGCCAGCGCCAATGACGACGATGTCTTTGGCCGGACCGATGGGCTGCATCGCATCGATGTTGACGCCGGCGACGATGTCGGAAAGAGGAATCAGCGGGTTCTCGCCGAAATACGCGGAGCCGAGCAGGCCCGACTCCTCCAGCGTGACGGCAAGCACGGTGACCGAGCGTTTCGGCTTCGGACCAGCGGCGACTTTCTCGCCAATCTCCAGGATGCCGGCCGTGCCTGTCGCGTTATCGATGGCGCCGTTGTTGATCGTGTCGGCGTTGGGATCTTCGCTCGTTCCTTTGCCGAGATGGTCCCAGTGCGCCATCAGGAGGAGGTGTGCGTTCGGCGCTTCGGAGCCTTTGACGGTTCCGATCACGTTGCGGGATTCCTTGAACTCGATGGTCTGGTTGATCGTCGCTGACGCCTTGAGGCCTGTCATGGGTACGGCCTTGAAGCCGCGCTTGTTGGCGGCGGCGCGCATTGCATCGATGTCGAGGCCGGCGGCCTTGAACATCTCGGTTGCATAGTTGAGCTGAATCCAGCCCTCAAGTTTCGCGCGGCTGGCGCCGGCGTCATTGCGCACGAGATCGGATTGCACGCCCGTCCATGATCCTTCGACGACGCCCCAGCCATAGGCGGCGGGCTTCTCTTCGTGGATGAGGATGGCGGCGGTCGCGCCCTGGCGCGCAGCTTCCTCGAACTTGTAGGTCCAGCGGCCGTAATAGGTCATCGCCTGGCCGTTGAAGAGCGTGTTGTCGTTGGTGATGAAGCCGGGGTCGTTGACGAACATGACGGCCGTCTTGCCCTTCATGTCGAGCCCTGCGTAGTCGTTCCAGTTGGCTTCGGGCGCCACGACGCCGTAGCCGACGAATATGAGATCGCTGTCGGCAATCGAGACCCTGGTGTTCTTCTGATCCTTCGTTCCATAGACCGCGTCGGGGCCGAGTTTCAGGTCCCAGGTCTTGTTGGGGCCGGCGATCTTCAGCGATGATGTTGCCGGGTCGACGTTCTGGGACACCATCTTCACGGTTTGGAAGTACGTCCCGTCGGGATTGCCCGGGTCGAGGCCGATGCGCTTCATCTCAGCAGCGATCCAGTCGGCAGCTTTCTCGCCCTCGCGGTCGCCGGGGCCACGGCCTTCGTACTTGTCGTCGGCCAGTTCCTTGATGCGTGCGCCGATGTCGGCGCCGGTGATCTCGGGCGAAGTGGTCAGGGTCGAGGTGACGGTTTCCGCCAAAGCGGCGGGCTCGGCGGCTTTCTCGCGCTCGATCGGGTTGCAGCCGGCAAGCGCGACTGTCATCAGCCCCGTTGCTCCGCATAACGCGAGAAATTTCATCTGCATCTCCCTCAGAGTGCGGGCACATTATCCCGCAAACCGTAGCCGGCAAGGGCGGGAGCATGTGGCGCTCTCGCGGGGGTAAGTTGAAACTAAACGGCCCAGCACTTGCGAGCTGGACCCTTCAAAACCGAATGTATTTCCAAACTTGTGTTCTTCAATTCCAACCGGTTCGAGGAATAAACGACGAAGTCCCGGAACTAGCTTTCCCAGTCGGCGTCGTGATCGTCTGGAACATGGTCCATCGGTGTGGGCTGGGGATCGCCAGGCAGCGGTATCCAGGCGGTTTCGTGCGGCGGCTGGGTGAACCATGTGCCGGCAAAGCCACCCGCGATGGAGGCGCGCCAGTCGGCCGATGCTTTCGCCAGCCGCTCCTTCGACGAGGCGACGAAGTTCCAGTCAAGGTAGCGCGGACTATCGAGTGGGTCGCCGCCGGCGAACATGATGCGCGTTCCGGCCGTGAGTTTTACGAGGCACGGACGGGCGGGGTTGAGAACCGCCATCTGGGTTTCGCCGATTTGCGTATCGCCGACCGCGGCGCTGCCGCTGATGACGTAGAGGCAGCGTTCAGGCGCTTCGGGTGCTTCGATATTGGTGTCGCGTTCGGCGGTGAGAACCAGCTGGCATATGCCGCTCGGGAATGAGACAGGCGACCGATGGCCATAGGCGGAGCCGGAGATCAGCACGCCCTTAGCTCCGTCCGCGTCGATCTGCGGTAGCGCCGCGGCAGGATAGTGCCGGAAGGCGGGTTCCTGTTCTTCGTGCGATTGGGGCAGGGCGACCCAAGTCTGGATCGCCTCAATACGGTGGCCGGCGGCGCGCTCCTCCGGCGGGGTGCGTTCGGAATGAACGATGCCGCGCCCCGCCGTCATCCAGTTAACCGCGCCGGGGCGGATGGTCTGCTGGCTGCCAAGGCTGTCGCGATGCTCGAGTGCGCCCTCGAACAGCCAGGTGACCGTTGCAAGGCCGATATGCGGATGGGATCGCACGTCGAAGCCCTGGCCGGGCGGCATCTCGGCGGGGCCCAGATGATCAAAGAACACGAACGGGCCCACATTACGCCGCTTGGCGAACGGCAGAAGCCGCCGGACGAAAAAGCCGCCCAGGTCGCGCTGGCGAGGCTCGATAATGAGGTCGACCGCGTCTGGCATGGGTTCCTTTCCGGTTTTGTGCGGATCAGTATGGACGAGGGCGCGAAGATTGGGAAACTGGCTGAATGCTGGAGTTGGCCGCTAATCCGGATGCGAGGCGACGTCCCCTCTTTTCCCGAGGGAGAGGAGACGGGCAACGCACGCCCGCGGGTCCCAAATCTTGTCTGCTTGGCATCGTGCTTCTGCTCGCCTCGGCCTGCACGCCCGTCCAGCAATTTGCGCTTAGATATGACACGGAGCCTGCGCCCGCGTTCTCGGATAACTGGTTCACGTCGTTCGATGGGGCGCGGCTGGGGCTGGACGTGTATGAGCCGCGGTCCGCCGGTCCGGGCCCGGGGCCGTGCGACGCTGGAAAGGGGATCAATCCTGCGATAGCCGCTCCCGCCTGTGCAGCGTCGGCGGCGATCTATACCTACGAGCCGGACGTCGTGATTATCGCGATCCACGGGATGAATGACTATGCGGGCGCTTTCAAGGCTGCGGGCGCATGGTGGTCTGCGCACGGAGCGAAGGTCTATGCGTATGACCAGCGCGGCTTCGGGCGCTCGCCCAACTGGATGATCTGGCCCTCCCACGAGGTAATGCGGAAGGACGTTGCAACGGCCGTTGCGATCGCGCGCCGGCATCACCCGAAAGCGAAGATCGCGGTGGTGGGCGAGAGCATGGGCGCGGCAGTAGCTGCCACCGCTTTCGCCGATGAGCCGGGTATCGATGCGGATGCGCTAATCCTGTCAGGGCCAGGGCTTCGGGGTTGGGGCGTGCTGCCCTGGTTCTATAGCGCCAGTCTCTGGGTGAGCTCGCATGTGAGGCCGGATTGGGTCGTCGTGCCGCCCAAGGGAATGCGGATCACCCCGACCGACAACAATGCCAAGCTGCGCGAGATGTGGCTCGATCCGCTGGTGCAGAAATCCAACCGTATCGACAGCGTCTATGGCGTCGTGTCGATCATGGAGGAGGCCGACCAGAACATCGACCGGCTGCCCGCCAAGATCCCGACGCTGATGCTGTACGGCGCCAGGGACGAGATCATCCCGCCGGAGGGCGTGGAACGGGCGGCGGTGCGCATGCCCGATCACGTGAAGACGGCCTATTACGAAAAGGGCTACCACATGCTGATGAATGACCTTCAGGCCGAGACGGTGTGGAGCGACATCCTGGCCTTCGTCCGCAAACCGGACGCCCCGCTGCCGTCAAAAGCCCCGCGCATCCCTTTTCGGCGTGAAACTGCTCAAAACTGATGCAACTTCACCAGTCCAGATCGCCCGAAAATTAACCAAAGTCAGCTAGAACCAAGGCTGGGATTCATTGGTCAAAGGGCTTCGCGCGCATGCTTGCGCAGGTGAAGAAAATGGCGGGCGGGGACATCGCCGGGCGTTTTGGCGCCTGGTGGAGCGGCCGCGATTATGTGGCGCCCGCCGAAGGCGATGCCGCGAGCATGGATGCGCCCAAGACCGAAGAGAAGCCGGCAGCCAAGGCTGAGGCAATAGCCGAAGCGCCAGCAGCGCCCGTTGCGGCGCCGATCGCCGAAGTCAAAGCGAAGGTCGTAGTCGAGGAAGACGTCGACAGTGGCCGTGTGCGCCTCAAGGCGCTCGAGACGCTGTGGGGCGAGGGTCGCCTGGCGCCGGGCTCCTTCGCGCTGGATACGCGCATGATCGATGCGTTGCTCGAGTTGGCGGACAAGCCGGGGGACATCGGTTTCATCGGCGCCGATGGCGCGCTACTCAATGCCTTCGTGGCGCAATCTGAGCGCAAGGCGCTGGCGACGGAATGGCGCGCGGCGTGTATTGACCGTTTGTCCGAACTCGTGCCGTCCGCGACGTTGACGCGGGGCGAGGTCGATCGTCCGCGCGGATTTGCAGATCACGCGCTTCAGGCTGTGGCCAGCGTCGAGGCGTTTGCCTATGCGGATCACAAGGCCGGATTGGTCGGCCGCATATTCCGCGCGCTGGATGCCAGTGGCCGCTGGGTGTTCCTCGATACGACGCGCACCACCAAGAAAACGCCGCCGGCAGCCTTCGCTTCGGCCTGGGCCGAGCCGCAGCTTTCGACCAACGACGAGATCGAAGAGCTGCTGAAGCTTGCTGGCTTCAAGTCGGTGCGCAAAGTTGCCGTGACGGGGCAGATGCTCGCCGCGGCGAAGCAGGGCTACGCCAGTCTCGGACAGGTTCTGGAGAAAGCCGCGCAGAACGGATTCACTGGCCGTGAGGGCGCCCTCTTCTTGCAGGAGCTGGCGTGGGAAGCTCAGAGCTGGCGCGCGCGCACGCGGGCGTTGGAAGGCGGCGCGCTTGAGATGAACCTCTGGATCGCCGACAAGACCGAACAGCTCGAACCTCTCAAGCTGACTCAAGACATGCTCGACCGCGCGATCCAGCCTGATGACGCTGGCGCCGGCGACGCACTGTTCGATCAGAACTAGGTTTGGGGCCTCAGCCTGCGTCCTTCGAGACGGCCTAACAACACGGTCTCTCCACTCCACACTGCGAACCACCCCGCATAAGCATGTTCATGCTCATCTTCCGGGTTCACCCCCCGGGCGGTTGGCGCTATATGCCCGCGCAAGCCGCGTGAGGCGGTGCACGTCTGGAGTTTCCCATGTTCGACAAGCCCGCCTTCGCCGGTCACGAAAGCGTTCACCATTTCTTTGACGCGAAGACCGGCCTGCGGGCGATCATCGCCGTGCATTCGACGGCACGTGGCCCGGCGGCTGGCGGATGCCGGATGTGGAACTACGCGACGGCCGACGATGCGTTGGTCGATGCGCTGCGGTTGTCGGAAGGGATGAGCTACAAGAACGCCATGGCGGATCTGCCGCTCGGCGGCGGCAAGGCGGTGATCTGGGGCAATTCAAAAACCGACAAGACGCCAGAGCTGTTCCGCGCGTTGGGCCGTGCGATCGAGATGCTGAACGGAAAATACTGGTCAGCGGAAGATGTCGGCGTGTCGGTGCGCGACATGGCGTTCGCCGCTGAAGAGACAAAGTATGTTGCCGGCCTGCCGAGCGGAAAGGCTGCGAGCGGGGATCCTTCGCCTGTTACAGCAAAGGGCGTGTTCCTCGGCATAAAGGCCACGGCGCTTCGTGCATTCGGCACGGACGATCTCAATGGCAAGCATATCGCGGTTCAGGGCGTCGGGCATGTAGGCGCTTATCTGTGCGGGCGCCTAGCGGAGGCGGGTGCGAAGTTGACGATCACCGATGTGAACCCGGATGCGCTGGCGACTATCTCGCAGGCGACAGGCGCGAAGGTCGTGGCGCCGGACGATATCTACGATGTGGCGGCGGATATCTTCTCGCCGAACGCGCTTGGCGCGATCATCAACCCGAACACGCTGCCGCGCATCAAGACGAAGATGATCGCAGGCGGCGCGAACAACCAGCTGGCGACGCCGGACATGGGCGAGAAGGTGCTTGAGCGAGGCATCCTCTACGCACCCGATTACGTCATCAATGGCGGCGGCATCATCAATGTCGCGGCCGAGATTTCCGGCACGTATGACCCGGCCTGGGTCGAGGTGAAGGTGCAGCGGCTTGTGCAGACGCTCGGCGAGGTGCTGGACCAGGCCAAGGCCGAGAATCGAGCCTCCAACCGGGTGGCGGACGAAATCGCCCGTCGCCGGATTCTGTCCGCCTGAACACAGGCTCCAGCACGCTTTTCACCCGCCGGTTGAATTGGCGTGACGACACGTTAATGCGATGTTTTGTTGCGTTGCAGCGAAAGCGCAGTCACCAATTAAGTGGCTTAGCTCTTGCTAAATGGGTGGTGGGGCTGCCCGTACCTGCGGCAGGATTGCGACAGTCGCACGATCCCAGGCTCAGAGAACGGCGGCTTAGTGGTGTTGGGTCTTTGGGGGCTTCATGTCTGAAGTCGTGGTGCAGATCAGCGCGGACGAGACCCGGGACCCTTCCCGGCTCACCCAGGCGCTCGACGCCTTTACAAAATGGGCTGCAGAAGCTGGGCTTTCGGCCCCTTCGGGCGATGCTCCGGACATCATGATGATGACCGAGCATTCGGGCGGCGAGATGCGCCGGAAGCTGGTTTTCCAAGACCGCGAACATGCTGCGCGGTTCCTGGTTTTCTGGCGGACCGAGCGCCAGCGGTACCGCGCGCCGGAAGGTCTTCCGGTCACCGCTTGAGCCGATTCGCATAACACACGAGAGTTGACCCTTGACGATGCGCGGCCGTTTGCGGTCCTGTTTCGTGCACGCGGCAAAGGCGAGTATCCGGAATTATGGTGCAGCGCACTCGCGTGTTTTCAGGGCCTATTCCCTGACTCCCGGGGCGTTATTCCAAAACGAATCAGGTGGAAATCGCCCGCCAGGCGACCGACCCACGCGGCTGTTCCACCGGGGGCGAATTGGGGCGTTTGGCGAGCCGTCCAGGTGCGCTCTGGCCCTCCGCTAGGGCCGCTATATAGAGGCGCGATGTCAGCGCAGCCCGCCACGAGGAATACCGGTTCTCTCCGCGTCGCAGTGATCGGCGGAGGCATTATCGGCCTCTGCACGGCGCTGGAGCTGCGCGGCCGCGGCGCAGACGTGGCGGTCTACGAAAGCGGAATGGAACTCGGCGCAGGCGTGACGATGCGTGCGGCCGGCATGCTCGGGGCTGCGTTCGAATGGGCAATTGAGGCGGAGCAGCGGTCGCTGGCTGCGCTGGCGCGGCACGCCGGAATGCTGTGGCCGGACTTCGCGGCTCGAGTTGAACGGATGAGCGGCGGAGGCATGGAGTTCTCGCCGGAAGGCGCGATCGTCATTGCGCGCAGAGATGGCGAGATCGAATGGCTGGAAACGCTCGTGGCCGCCTGTCAGGCCCGCGGTGTGCCGGCGAGACGACTGTCGCTCAAGGAGCTTGCGCATGAAGAGCGTGGGCTGACCGGGAAAGTGAAAGGCGCGCTGCTGCTTCCGGAAGATCGGCAGATCGACGCGCAGATCGCGCTGCAGCGGCTGGGCGCGGCGCTTTCGCGCGCCGGCGTGGGGTTCAAGTTTGGCCGCAAGATCGAGCGGATAATCGGCGGGCAGGTTTTCCAGATGCCTGATGGAGAGCGGTTCGACCGCATCGTGCTGGCGACCGGCGCGGGGGCTTTGCCGGCTTTTGCCGGGCCTAGAGGCGCGCCGCTGGAACACGGACTCGTCGCGATGGTGCCGGTGAAGGGACAGATGCTGGCGCTTGCGCCGGTTGATTGCGGGCCCCGGCACGTGATCCATTCGCGGGATATCTATCTCGCCCCGAAATCGCGCTGGGTGCTGGTCGGGGCCACGATCGAACGTGGACGGGCGGATACGGCAGTCGAGCCTGCGAGGATCGCCGCGCTGAAGGCGCAGGCGGCGGAGCTTGTGCCGGCGTTGGCAAATGCGCCCGAGGTGACGAGCTGGGCAGGCATCCGGCCGGGCACGCCGGATGATGCGCCGATGATCGGGCAGACAGCCATACCGGGCGTGTTTGCAGCGCTGGGGCATTACCGCAATGGCGTCCTGTTTGCGCCGGCGACGGCGGAGCTTGTGGCGGACCAGGTGATTGACGGTAAGGTGAGTCCCCTGGCGGCTGCGTTCGATCCGCTGCGGTTTGACAAACAGGACGAGGCGGCGCGTTCGCTTTCCGAAAGAACCTGAACGAGCCGGCATCCGGGAGAGACGCGTGCACAACATCGCACCCATGACGGAAGATCAGCGGTCGATCCAGGATGCGGTCGCCGCGGTGTGCAGCGAGTTCGACGCCGAGTACTGGCGCAGGACGGACGAGACCGGGAAGTGGCCGGAGGAATTCACCAAGGCGATGGCCGAGGGCGGCTGGCTGGGGATCGCCATGCCGGAAGGGGTCGGCGGTTCGGGTCTTGGCCTGACGGAAGCCGCGATCATGATGCAGACCGTGGCGAGATCCGGCGCTGGCTTCACGGGCTGCTCGTCGATCCATCTCAACATCTTCGGCGCGAAGCCAATCGAGAAGTTCGGCACGCCTGAGCAGCGGCAGGAATATCTGCCGAAGATCATGTCGGGCGAACAGAAGATGTGCTTCGGTGTGACTGAGCCGAACTCCGGCCTCGACACGTCGAGCCTCGAAATGCGGGCGGAGCGGACGCATTCCGGCTATGTCATCAACGGTCGCAAGATCTGGACGACAGGTGCGCAGCGCGCCGACAAGATCCTGCTGATTGCGCGGACGACGCCGAAGGACAAGGTTGCGAAGGCCTATATGGGGCTGTCGCTGTTCTACATGGACATGAAGAGCGTCGACGCGAAACCGATCCCGAAGATGGGTCGCAAGGCTGTCGAGTGCAACATGCTGTACTTCGACAATATCGAAATCCCGAAAGAGGCGCTGATCGGAGAAGAGGGGCAGGGGTTCAAGTATCTGCTGCAGGGACTTAACCCGGAGCGCGTGCTGTTTGCAGTCGAGGCGATCGGGCTTGGCTTTGCAGCGCTGGAGCGTGCGACGACCTACGTGAAAGAACGCATCGTGTTCGGTCGCCCGATCGGACAGAACCAGGGCGTGGCGCATCCGTTGGCGAAGTGTTGGGCTGAACTCTCGGCGGCTGAACTGCTGGCGTACCAGGCGGCGCAGCTATACGACCGCGGTGAGGAATGCGGTGCGGAAGCCAATGCTGCGAAGTATCTCGGCGCCGAGGCCGGCTTTAGCGCATGCGAGGCATCGGTGCTGGCGCATGGCGGGATGGGATATGCGAAGGAGTACGACGTCGAGCGCTACATGCGCGAGGCGATGATCGCGCGGATTGCGCCGGTCTCCCGCGAGATGATCCTGAACTTCATCAGCGAACGCGTGCTGGGGCTGCCGAAGAGCTACTAGAGCGCCAGCGCGACCACCTGTCTGTGATCCGGAAATCACACTGACTCCATATGGCGCCTGCTCTTTGGGCGCCAGTGCATCGCACCTCCCGGCTGTTGAACCGTATTTGCATTTGCCAAACGGCATGTAGCCTGTCGTCGGATGGGGACGATGAGATCCCCCGGGGGGCGTTGAGTCATGATCTGTGCGCCTGCGCCTGTTCCGAGTTCATCCGCCTCGCCATGCCGCCGAGCATGCTAATGTGGGCGAGCATGTACGCGGTCCTGTTCACCATTGCGGGCGGGATGATCACCTATCTCTACAATCCGGATTAAGGTTCGCCGCCTTCCGAGGGCGTGTTGTTTGCTACGGGCTTCCCGATGGCGGCGGGAGCGCGTGGCTATGGTTGACGACAGCATTTCAGCCCATAACCAGCCGGCTCCGGCGCCAATGCTGGCCCCGGTCATCCCGAGCTTCATGGTCTGGGCGAGCGTCGATGCAGCGGTGTTCTGCGTGTGCAGCGGCATGATCACTTACATGTATCGCCGAGTGTAGACGCTTACCGCCGCGCTACTGGCTGTTGCGCCATTTTTCCATTGCGGCGGAGATCGCGAAGGTTTCGCGGTATTTCGGCGAGTCCGACGGACGCGGCGGCTTGGCCGACGTCAGCGCCATGATTTCCGCCAGCTTGTTGTGAGCTGCGCCAGCCTGGCCCGCGCCGATATAGGCGTGGAGTTCGATCAGCGCGCTGGAGAGCAGGTCGTTGGCGCGGATGATGAAATAGGGCTCGTCGTCGGCGAGCTTCGTGTACGGATCGTATTTCGACGGATTGGCCTTGGAGCCGACGGGGGCAGTCATGGGAGCCTCATGTGCGAATCGGATGAAGTGTGCGGGGATTCGGGCGTCGGGCGCGAGACTGTGAATAGCACATGCAGGTGCGATCCCGCCGGCGCCTCCGGGCGGGGTGTTTGGGCTGGGGGCGCCTTTTTTGGGGCGCGGGGCGCCTATGGCTGTTCATCCCGACGAATGTCGGTGTCCATAATTGGACGCAACCCATCCGGATCAGCCCGCCTCCACGCTTCCAACCGCGGGCCGTCCAGATATGGGCGCCCGCTCTTCGCCCTTGGGGCCTCGGCGGGAATGACGGTGCGGGCGTGACGGCGTTCGCGCCTACGCGACGTCGCTTTTCTTCTCGTGCGCGGAGTGGATCTTCTTGCTCACCAGGCGTTCCAGCTCGTTGGAGACGGCTGCGCGGTGGATGAAGGCTTCCTCGGGCATGTCGAGGATGATGGCGATCGTCTGGAAGTGGTATTTCACGACCTCGATGTCGTAGGTGTCGGTCATGCCGACGCCTTCGATGTAGCGGAGCGCCGTGGACCATACTTTCACGATGACGTCGTCGCCGAGGCGGGCGACTTCGTCGGCGTTCTGCTGGAGCATGCGGTACATGCCGCGAATGCCGGCCTGGCGGTCGGCCTGGGTGCGGTCGGCGTATTGCGTGAGGTTCTCGATGATCGCACGAAGCTTGAAGGCGTTTTCCTTCGCGAGCTCGCTGGTGGCTTTCTGAGGCGGCTCGTCCGTCAGGCGGCGCCACGGGCCGGCATAGTTGGCATCGTCCTTGCGGCGGCGGCAGGGGCCGATATAGTTGCGGCTATCGATGAACTTGCGCGGCCGCAGGATGACTTCCTCAATGCGCGAGAGCACGCCTTGGGCCGAGACCGGCTTTAACAGGAATTCGTTTATACCTGACTGGCGCGCAGCCATCAGCTGATCGTGGTCGATGACGCCAGCGAGCAGGATGATCGGCGTCTCGCGCGACATGCCCGTTGTGTTGCGGCGGACTTCGCGGTTGAATTCGAGGCCGGACATGCGCCCGGCGTCCCAATCGACGAAGATGATGTCGGGCTTGAACGTGCGCCCGACGGTAAACGCTTCCATCGCGGTAGCGGCGGCGTTGATGTTCGTGACCATCAGCCGGCGCAGCGAATCCGCAACGACGCCGCGCATGTAGGCGTTCGGGTCCACGATGAGGACCTTCATTTTTTTCAGTTCATTGGGCGTGAGGGTGCGTTCGTCGGTCATCAGGCGGCGAGCTTCTTCTGGATGGCTTTACCGAGGGCGATGGCCACGCTGTCGCGGGCTTCTGCGTAGTTCTGGGTCAGGGCCGCGAGCTGTTCGAGCGCAGTGAGAGCCGTGTTGAGCGCGGGCTCTTCGATCTGGCCGAGAGGCGTTGCGACGCCGACATAAGATTCGAACGAAGCGAGGCCAGCGTGCAGCGTGTGGTCCTTCGACTCGATCGCAATGCCTTTGGCGATCTTGATCTGCTCGATCGTGGAAGCAAGCGCTTCGGGGCGGCTGGCGCGCAGGTGGGCGCAGGTCTCGCGAAGTTGCGCCATGATGAGGCGGATCGGGGTCTGCGCGGCGATCTCGTCCTGGTCGATCATCGCGGGGCGTTCGGAGACCCGCTCGCCAGCCCGACGCTTGGCGCCGTAATAGTCTGCCGGGTTCTTCCGGCGCCGGCAGGGGCCAAGGAAGACGTTGCAATCGACGAAGGGGCGCGGGGTCTCGACCACCATTTCAAGACGCTGGCTCAGCGCCATGGGCGAGATCGGCTTGGCGAGGAATTCATCGACGCCGGCGTCGCGGCCATTGATGACCATCTGACGGGTGAGGCCGGCGGTGATGAGGACGACGGGCAGGCGACGCAGGCGATCGTGTTCGTTCTTGCGCAGCTGGCGGACGAAGGAAAGGCCGTCGATGCTGTCGCCTTCTTCCCATGACAGCATGATCACGTCGGTAGGGCGCTCGATCAGGAACGTGTTCGCCATGTCCTCGTTGCGCGCCGAGGCGATGTTGGTGACGTTGAGGCTGCGCAGGATGTCGGCGATGAGGCCGCGGCTGAAAGTGTTGGCGTCGACAACCAGGACCTGAAGCGTCCGCGGTTTCAGCGGCCGAGGTTTTCTCGGATCGTGCATTTCAGCTGTCCACCCGTTCTGAGTTCCAGATCAAGGTAAACCAGCAAGGTAATTATACCGTTGAGGCGGAGGGGTTGAGTTGGGCGCGTCGTGTTAACGATTGAGCTACTGAAAGAAACCGCTGCGCCGCCAATTGGTTGGCATTTAGTGTGTAAGTTGCTAGGGTGCGCCTCAGCTGACCGGAGAACATGTCATTGAGCGACGAGGAAAAGCTCGACCAGCGCATCCAGCTCGTGGCTTCGCAAAGCTTCGGGAAGGATGTCGATGACTGGCGGCGGACGCAGCAGGACCTCCCGTCACGTTCCGAAGCCATCCGGCGACTCGTCTATCTGGGGCTGCAACACGAACAGGAGCATCCGATGCGCATGATCACGGCGATCATCCGTCCGCACAGATATGACGCGGTGCGCGACGCGCTGATGCGGCTCGGCATTTCGGGGATCACCGCGACGCAGGTGCAGGGGTTCGGCCGTCAGCGCGGGCAGACGGAATTCTATCGGGGGAACGAGTATACGGTCGCGGAAGTGCCGAAGCTGAGGATTGATGTGGCCGTCGCTTCCGGGCAGGCGGAGGCCATTATCGAGGCGATCCAGAAGGCGGCGGGGTCAGGCAAGATCGGCGACGGGAAGATCTTCGTAACGGGGCTCACGGAAGTCGTGCGCATCCGCACAGGCGAACGGGACGAGAAGGCGCTGGATTAGCACTTTTTTGTTCTAGCGGCGCTTGGGACGCTCTTTGGGCAAGATGCGATCGTCGGGCCCGGGGGGCTTGTCGCGGTTGAACAGGGCGAGGACGGCGCGCCAGATCAACCAGAACGGAACGACCACGATTGCGCCGAGCAGCAGGGGCATCGCGCCGAGCCGGGCGGCCCAGCCTGCGATATTGAGGGCGCCGTTGAGAATCTGGCCGGCCCCGGCCCCGACGGTAAAGCCGGGGGCGAAGGGGTCGAACGCGCCAGCCTGGAAGACGGCGCCGACAAAGATGCAGATCAGGGCCAGCCGGACCCAGCCCTTCCAGCCGACATTGAACATGCGGCCGGAGAAGGAAACGGGGCGCAGCGTGTGGGCGTCATCGCCCTCGGCCCAGAAGCGGCCTTCCTGCCGCTCCTTGCGGGCTGAGGTCTCGTAATTGACCTCTGTGACTTTCGCCGGAGGCCTCGGATCGGTGGGACGTATCTCAGTCATCCTGCAGCCTTGGGCTTGGCTCCATACGGCGCGACGGCTTCGGGCGGGTCATCTGGATGCATATGGGCGGCTACTCTCATGACAGCGACCTGATGCGGATAGGGGATCGTAATGCCGGCCTTGTCAAAGCCCTGCTTCACTTTCTGCAGCGTATCACAGCGCACGTCCCACCAGTCGGAATTGGAGACCCAGGCGCGGGCGCGCAGATCGACGGATGACGAAGCAAGCTCAACAACTTTCACCCAGACAGGCGGTTCGTCGCGCACGCGGTGATCGTCGCTGAGGATGTTCTTGATAACGCCGATCGCTTCGTCGATGTTGTCGTCGTAGTCGATGGACAGGAGCAGATCGAGGCGCCGCAGGCTGCGGACCGACGAGTTAATGATGACGTCGCCCCACGCCTTGTCGTTGGTGATGACCACTTCGCGATTGTCGATGGTGTTGAGGACGGTGGTGAAGGGGGTGATGTCGGCGACCGTGCCGTCCTGTCCTGCGATCCTTACATTGTCGCCGATGCGGTAGGGGCGGAAGACGGCGATGACGACGCCGGCGGCGACAGCCTTCAGCGTGTCCTGCAGGGCCAGGGCGATGGCGAGGCCGGCGGCGCCTATGATCGCGAGAAGCGACGCGGTGTCGAAGCCGAACTGTTGAAGCGCGGCGATCAGGCCGACAGCGAAGGCGCCGAAGCGGACGAGGGCTGCGAGGAAGTTGAACAGCGTTTCGCCGTCTGAGCTAGACTTGCGGCCGACCTTGTGGCCGAACTTGCGGACGCGCGAGCCGAGCCATGAGCCGAGGAACCAGACCGCGACGAGAATGGCGAGGCCCTTGAGCGCCGAGACGGCGAGCGCGCGGGCTTCATCGAGGCTGTAGCCGAAGAGAAGGTTGGCGGCGATCGCGAGCGCCACCAGCAGGAAAGCGGCGCGGATGAGAGCGCCGAGAATGTCGATCATCACGTGATCGGCGGTTTTTGGCTGGTCGCTGCCTTCCTTGTGCTTGGCCAAGCCCGCGAGCTTGCGGGCGATGAAGCGGAGGATGCGCGAAAGCGCGGCGCCGAGCAAATAGCCAACTGCGATGGCGAGCGCCGACCACATCCACTTCTGTGTCGTGCCTTCAAAGTCAAAGGCCCACTGACGGAAGGTTTCAAGCTGAGTCTGGATGTCCATGCTGGAATCGCGCACCGTTTCAATTACTGGGAAACTGGCTCAGCAATGCAGCTCCGGCAACCCAAGGGGCTCTTGAGCGCGGTTTTCAGCAGATGTTATCCCGTCGGCGGCGGAGAGATCAGGCCCGGCAAGCATTGTTGTAGCTTAACTCGGCGTTCCAGACGGTGACGATCTGATCGGCTTCGTTCCAGGTCGCGACGAGTGCATCCTTGAATTTCTCATCGCAGCTGGTCGCCATGATGGCCAGCATGCCTTCCCGAAGGATGCCGCAGGAACGGGCCTGATTACCGGCCATCGCCCGATGGCTTGTGGGCGGACCGATGGCGTCAGCAGCACGTTGCAAATAGTCTGACACGATACTGTCGCATTGCTCGTCGCTAATCGCGAACGCAGTCAATCTGTCAGATGGAGGGGCATCGACAGCGAGGTCGGTGCCAATGGCTTTCGCCAAGTGCTGAAGATGCAAAGGGGAAGCGGGCAAGGAGGATTCAGCGAGGATGGGCGCCATTAGTGTAGCGATGCACGCGACAATCGTTATGAACGCCCAGTTCAAGCGCATACGACCTCTCCAACTTCCCCGCAGAGGGGCCATGTTGTGCGGGACTCGTCAATCGTGGAAACCCCCTTGCTAGCTGCTCTCGCGGTGCTTGTCCGTGAACTGCACGCTAAACCGCCAGCAGTGACTCCAATGCTTCCATACGGTCCGCGTCGCGAGCCGGCTTGTCCCACCGTATGCGATGTATGCGCGGAAATCGCATCGCCAGGCCTGATTTGTGCCGTGGCGAACGCTGGAGGCCTTCGAAGGCCACTTCAAGCACAAGACCTTGGTGTTTGTTTGCCGTTACCGATCGGACCGGGCCGAAGCGCTCAATCGTGTGATCCCTGACATACTTGTCGAGCATGACAAGTTCTCTGTCGGTGAATCCGAAATAGGCTTTACCGACTGGCGCGAGTTCATCGCCTTCAGGCGTCGAGCGCCATACGCCGAATGTGAAATCAGAGTAGAAACGCGAGCGCTTGCCGTGGCCGCGCTGGGCATACATCAGCACCGCGTCAATCAGGAACGCATCGCGCTTCCATTTGTACCAAAGGCCGGCGGGACGGCCGGCGAGGTAGGGGGCATCCCAGCGTTTCAGCATCACGCCTTCGATATCGCGCGTTGGTGGCGACCGGCGGAGTTTTTCCAGTTCCATGGCGCCGGAGAACGGTACAAGCGGCGACAGATCAATGCGATTGGTGTCGAGCGAGACCACGAAACGCTCGAGGCGCCTGCGGCGATCGTGGAAGCTGCAAGGGCGCAGGTCTTCGGAGCCTTCCTGTAAAATGTCGTAGGCGCGCAGCATGGCGGGGCGGTCGATCATCTGCTTGGGCGACACTGTCTTGCGGTTAAGGCGCTGCTGCAGTTCGTTGAACGAGGCGACGCCGCCTTCCGGCGTGCGGACGAGCAGTTCGCCATCGAGGGCGGCGTCGAAATCCGCGGCTTCAAGCAGGTCGGGGAAGGCTTTCGAGATGTCGTCGCCATTGCGGGTGTATAGGCGGCGGACGCTCTTGTCGGATACGAGCTGAACGCGGACGCCATCCCATTTCCATTCGGCTGCGAAGTCGGCCGGCGAGATGAGGGAAGGGTTGAGATCGTGCGCGTCGAGGCGTTCCGCCTTCGAGAGCAGCGGGTGCGCCAGCATGGGTGAGCGAAAAAGGGCGAGGGCGCTAGACACAGGCTTGGGCGCGCTGCCTTCGAGCCAGGCGAAGAGACCGAGATAGGGTGGGGCCATGCCGTGCCAGAGTTCTTCTATCTCCGCGACATCGACCTTGCCGAAATCAGCCGCCGCCTGGCGTGCGAGGCGCGCGGACACGCCAACGCGCAGGCCTCCGGTGACGAACTTGAGCAGGGCCCAGCGGCCGGCGGAGTCGAGGGCGTCGAGCCAGCCTTCGACGAGTTTGACGCCTTGCGCCTTCGTGGACTCCATCAGCGTTTCGATAACTTCCGCAAGATCGGGCGCGCGGTTCGCGCCTGGGCGGGGAGGCCAGAGGAGGGAAATCGTTTCGGCGAGATCCCCCACGTACTTGTAGGAGAGATTGAAGAGGATCGGATCGACGCGGCTCACGACCAGTTCCCGGATGGCGGCGGGCTTTACCGAAGGGATGTCGAGGTCGCCTGTGATAGCCGCGAGCGCCCAACCGCGCGAGGGATCGCTGGTGTGGCGCAGATAGTCGCAGATCAGCTGGAGCTTCGCGTTGCGCGACGGCGTCAGCACCAGCCGTTCAAGGAGCGCGGCGAAGGCTTGCATGGAAGGCTATATAGCGCGGGCCTGGAAAGAGAGGGAGGCGCTACTGGATGATGGTCGTGTGGTCTTTGTGGGAGGCCGGGTTGTTACCCTTCACCAACTCGATATCGAAGCAGTGGATGCCAGCCGGGTGGGATCCCCTGAGCTGTGGGTACACATCGCCGAGAGGAATGTCGTTTTCCGGCGCCGCGCGGCCAGTTACAGCGCGGCGGAAGTTGCTGCAGACGTGGACGTGGGTGGCGTCGGCGGCGCGATAGGTGACGTCGCCAGGCATGGCAGGCTGATCGGCGGCGGTGATCCGGTCGTTAGGCTGTTGGTCCCCGCCGCAGAAGGGCGCCGGGTCGCCGGGGTTTGGTGATGCGGATCGCACCTTGCGGGCTTCCTCCATTGAGGCGGGCGCGGCGCCCCTGGCATTGAACGCGCACTGGGCGATGGCTATCGCCTGCGCGACGCGGTTCATGGCGAGATCGTCAAGGCGACGCTCGCGCGCGTCACCCGGTCCGCCAACCGCGATAAAGCCAGCGATGACAGCGGCGACCGCGACGCCTGCGCCCGTGAGCGCGAGAACGGGGCCGAGATTACGTTTGCTGGTCATTCGCGTCTCCCTCTTCGGCGTCGCGGATGAAGTAGAAGAAGACGCCGCCGGACAGCACGGCGACGACGAGCAGCTTCAGGACGAGCCGCGTCGAGAGTTCTCCGGCGAGGAAATTATAGACGAGGCCGATGGCGTCTCCGATAAGCGTGCAGGACGCGATGATCAGCGTGGCGTAGGTGAGCCATTTGCGGACGCGGCTGCGCTGCATGGCGGGATTGGTGCGGCGCTGTTTGCGGATATGGAGGACAAGCCATGCGAACAAGGGTCCCCCGACGACGAGGCCTGCGATTGCGGATCGGATCTGGTAGTCGCGGCCGCCAAACATGAAGCCGCCATACGGAGTGTCGAGCTCGTCGTAGATCGCGATGTCGATCAGGGCGAAGATAAGCGATCCGAGATTCCAGGCGACGACGCCGAGGAGGATGAAGAGGACGAGGTACAGGAAGGCCTCACGGGCGGAGACATAGGGGCGGGGTTTCGGGACGGCCATGCCGAGGTCTGTCGTGGCATAGTCGTCGAGCGCGGCGTCGATTTCCTTCCGGGTCCAGCCGGCGGTGACGAGCGCTGCACTGATGCGTTCGCGCTTTTCGCCGCGGTTGAGCGCTTCACGGATGAAGGTGTCGAGTGGCTGGTTGGCCATGCCTGTCCCCTGATACGAGGAAGGTAGGGCGTATCGGGCTAAGTGGCGAGTGGCGCGCTGCGTTCGGGCGGTTCTACTGGCCCCAGGGCTTGGTAGGCTGGTTGAGGATCATGATTTTCTGCCAGATCTTGCGCGAAAGGCTGGTGGTGAGGTCCTCGATGTCATTGACGGCTTCGATGACGACGGGATCGCGCATGTTCTGCATGTAAAGTGCGGCCAGCTTGCCCGTGAGCGACAGCATTTCGGAGCAGTAGTCGAGATAGCGCATCAGCTCGAACTCGCTCATCTCGTGGACTTGCGAGGATGCCGTCGAGTTGTAGCCTTTGTGAAGCTGTGTCGGGTCCTTGGTCAGCTGGTGCATGTCCACGACATGCGCGATCGAACGGAGCTCGTGGAGGTCGCGCAGCACGGCGCGGCGGCGCCAGCGATTGTCGAGGTTGAGGAGGAACCAGCTTGCGGCGCCCGACAGCGCGACGGTGTTCACGGCGGCGTCCACGCCCTGAAGGACGTTGGAAATCTCGCTGTTCACGTCGAGACGGGGAAGGCTCATGGCGAACCAGATCAGGCCAAGCGCGCCCGTCACGATGGCGATGATCGCTCCGGCCCGGAGCCAGATGTTCGGGTGAGAGACCTCCGCCAGACGTCGCTTGTTCTGGCGGGCGAGATCCAGCAGGTCCCTGCACAAATTCGACAGGCCGCGACTTGGGAAGCGCTCGTCGATGCGGTTCCGCAGCGTTTCGAGCGTGGCTTCTATGCGATCGGCGTCGAGTGTGCGGTACCCCATGGGCGCAGTAATGCCGTCGGATTCTGTTGGCGGGAAGGGGGGGCGCGTCCAGATTGCGCCGGAAAGCGCTATTCGCCCGTTTCGTCCTCATGGCCGACCAGATGGAGCGGGCGGGCCCTGCGGCCTTCCAGCTCGGCCCAGCGGGCGAGGGCGTCGTCGCGGCCGTGGGTGACC
The DNA here is from genome assembly GCA_947474455.1 of Hyphomonadaceae bacterium. Classification (GTDB taxonomy): domain Bacteria; phylum Pseudomonadota; class Alphaproteobacteria; order Caulobacterales; family Hyphomonadaceae; genus UBA7672. The sequence continues at coordinate 26,554 of CANJIL010000036.1, forward strand.
CAGAGTTCCTCCGGGTTCACTTCGCGGACCGTGTTGGTGAGTTCGTCCCAGTCGGCGTGGTCGGACAGGACCAGCGGAAGTTCGATGCCGCCGGCCTTGGCGCGCTGGCGGATGTTCATCCAGCCGGAGGCGAAGGCGATCACGGGGTCGGGGAAAAGTTGGGCCCAGGTAGTAGAGCTCGCGGAGGGCGGGCAGATGATGATCTTGCCTGCGAACTTCTGGCTCTCGCTGCGCTGTTTCTTTTCAAGCGTCGCGGGTTCGAGGGGACCGAGATCGACGCCGAGGCGCTCGTACATGTCGCACAGGGCCTTCATGGCGCCGTGGATGTAGATCGTCTCGCTGTAGCCGGCGTCGCGTATTTCGCGGATGACGCGCTGGGCCTTGCCGAAGGCGTAGGCGCCGAGGAGGTGAGCACGGTCGGGAAAGGCGCGGATGGAGGCGAGGAGTTTGGCGACCTCGCCGGGACTGTCTGGGTGGCGGAAGACTGGGAGCGCAAAGGTCGCCTCCGAGATGAAGATGTTGCAGGGGATGACTTCGAAGGGCCTGCACGTTGGGTCGGCGCGGCGCTTGTAGTCCCCGGTGCAGACCATGGTGAGGCCTTTCCATTTCACCTCAACCTGCGCGGAGCCCATGACGTGGCCCGCGGGTACGAGCCGGACGTCCACGTCGCCGATGCAGGTGATGGCGCCGTAGGGGGCTAGTTGGCGCGAACCGGCAAAAGCTTCACCGTAGCGAACAGACATGGCTTCGAGCGTTTCAGGCGTGGCGAGCACAGCGCCATGGCCCGGGCGGGCGTGGTCAGAGTGGCCATGCGAGACGACGGCGCGATCGACCCCGCTGCGTACAGGGTCGATGTAGAAGTCGCCCGGCGGGCAATAGAGGCCCTTTGGCGTGGGGCGGAGCAGATCTTCGGGGCGGATCATGCTGCAGATATGAGCCCTGGCGGGCCATTCGCCAAATTCTTCCGACGCCGGTGCTCCGATCTCATGTTTCGCGCGTATGAAGTGCATGAAGCACCTCGGCGGAACCATCGCACTTTCACTGGCCCTTTCGACAACGGGCTGTCTCACCTCGCCGGGACCGGGCGGGGCGCCGCCGCCGGTGGCGATGGTCGACAAGGCGCGGCTTTATACCGGCGACTGGCACGAGATTGCGTACCGGCCGAACTGGGCCACGGAGGGCTGTGTGGCTGGCATCACCCGATACACGCGGAAGGACCAGGCTGGCGAAGTCGGCGTGAGGGATTCGTGTCGCGAAAAGACGCTGGACGGCAAGGAGAAGGCCGTTGACGGAACCGGGCATATTCTTGATCCCGGAACGAACGCCAAGATACGGGTGGACTATTTCCCGTTCGTGAGCCGCGAGACCTGGGTAGCGGCGTTGGCGCCAGACTACAGCTGGTTCATTTCCGTGACGCCTGACTTCGGCGAGGTGAATATCTTCACGCGCAATCCCCAACCGGGTCCCGCGCTGATTGCCGAGCTTACGGGGAAGGTGAAGGCGATGGGGTATGATACTGCCCAGCTGGTCTTCCCACCGCAACCGGCGCACTGAAGAGCGGGCGACCCCATAGGCGGCGACGCTGGGCCATGGTTACCGGATTGGGGCAAACCAATACTGCCAGCGCCTTGAGTTTTTCTCAAATAGCCCGATCTATGCGCCCGACGCCGCTGGGACGGCGGTTGAGGGACGTCAATGCCTAGCGCTTTTGATGCCGCGAAGCGGATGATCGCGGCGATGCTCCAGGATCGTTCGGCAGCGGACATTGCGAGGCAGAGCCGGCCGGACACGACGACGCCTCTGAAGCCATGGATAAGGCCCGCGAAGCGGCTGGAGCAGATGTTCACGGCGGCGAACTGGAAGACGCTGCTCGGCCATTCTGGCGCCACGGAAACCGACAAGGCGGAGCTGTTCGACGCGAAGGCGCAGGAGCAGCTGGAGCGCTACGAGCACAATGTCGAGAATTACATCGGCACCGTGCGCGTGCCCGTGGGCGTGATCGGGCCGCTGAGGGTGAACGGGATATTCGCGAAGGGTGATTTCTATGTGCCGCTGGCGACGACGGAGGCGGCGCTGGTGGCGAGCTATGGGCGCGGGGCGCGGCTGATCTCGTCGGTTGGCGGTTGCACGACGGGCACGCTGGCGGAAGGCGTGCATCGTTCGCCGGGATTTGCGTTCGCGTCGACGACGGATGCGGGGCTGTTCGTCGCCTGGGTGTGCGCATCCTATGAGCTGCTGCGCGAGGCAGCGGAGATGACGACGCGGCATGGGAAGCTGGTTGAGCTCTCACCGCATGTCGAGGGTGACCACGTCTATCTCGTGTGCAGCTATACGACGGGCGATGCAGCCGGGCAGAACATGGTGACGATTGCGACGCAGGCTGTGTGTGCGGCGATCATCGAGCATTCGCCGGTGAAGCCGCTCTACTGGTTCGTCGAGGCCAACTTTTCGGGCGACAAGAAGGCGTCGGCGATGTCGTTTGTCGGCGTGCGGGGGCGGAAGGTGACGGCTTCGGTCGAGCTGCCGGGCGAGGAGATCGCCAAGCAGTTGCATACGACGTCCAAGCGGATGGAAGATTACTGGCGCATGTCTGCTTTGGGCGGCGTAATGTCGGGCTCGATCGGTGTGCAGGGGCATTATGCCAACGGGCTGGCGGCGCTTTATCTGGCGACGGGACAGGATGCGGCTTGCGTGGCGGAAAGCGCGGTGGGCGTGACCCGCATGGAGTTGCGGGATGAAGGTCGGCTGTTTGTATCGGTGACGTTGCCGAATATCATCGCGGGCACAGTTGGCGGCGGAACCGGGCTGCCGACGCAGAGCGCGGGGCTCAACATCATGGGGCTCAAAGGCGCGGGCATGGTGCGAGCATTTGGTGAGGTTTGCGCGGCGGTGTGTCTGGCCGGCGAGCTGTCGATCATAGGCGCCCTGTGCGCGCACGAGTTTGCGAGCGCACACGAGAATCTCGCGCGAGGCAGGGCGTGAGCGACGCCACAGCCGCAGCTCCGGCGAGGCCTGCGCGGGGGCTTGCGGCGCGGCTGTGGGCGTATCAGCCCGAACGCTTTCCGGTGTTCAAGAATGGGGCGTTGATCGCGGCGTTTGGCGCGTCTGCGGTGTGCCTGTCGGCGTTGTTGCGTGGGGCGGCGCCGACCGTGCTGGCGATTGTGGTGGCCGTGCTCGTGCTGTTTGGCTTTTTCTTCCAGCTGCGCGTAGCGGATGAGCACAAGGACAATGAAGACGACACGAAATACCGGCCCGAGCGGCCGGTGCCGCGCGGGCTGGTAAAGCTCAATGAATTGCGGGGCGTGGCGATTGTCGTGGCGTTGGCGCAGATCGGGCTGACGGTGTTGCTCGACTGGACGCTGATTGTGTTGCTGCTGGCCATGTGGGGTTGGTTGGCGGTGATGACCAAGGAGTTCTTTGCGCCGAAATGGCTGAAGGCGCGGCCTCTGGTCTATATGGTGAGCCATATGGCGATCATGGCGCCGATCGATCTCTATGCCACGGCGTGC
>CANJIL010000037.1 GCA_947474455.1 Hyphomonadaceae bacterium
ATCCCGCCATCGACCTATGCAGCTCTCGCCGGCGCGACCGTCATCGCCAATCTTTCAGCCTCGAACATCACTATCGGCAAGGCGGCAGAGCGCGACATGCTCTGCCTGTCGCAATCGGCGCGCGCAGCTTGCGGCTACATCTACTCGGCCGCCGGTTACGGCGAGTCCACTACCGACACGGCCTGGGATGGCCAGCTTGCGGTCTATGAACTTGGTAGCAAGATCGCTGAATCTGACCGATTTGCCGATGAATCGTCGCTTCTTTTCGCTGAAATCGATGTCGCCCGCATCCAGCAGGACCGCATACGCAACGGGACATTCCGCGACGCAGCCCGCAATCACATGAGCAGTCTGCGTCGCCGCCGGATCAGTTTCATCGCCGCGCCCGAACGCGATTCAAAACTGCCGCTGGCGCGCAAGATAGACCGGTTTCCCTTCGTGCCCGACGACGAGGCCCTGCTCGATCAGGATTGCTTCGAAGCCTACAACATACAGGTCCAGGGGCTGCGCCGCCGGCTCGAATCCTCAGGCGTGAAGAAAGCCATCATCGGCGTGTCCGGCGGCCTCGATTCAACTCAGGCCCTGCTTGTCACGGCGCGCGCCTTTGACCTCATGGGCCGCAAGCGCACCGACATTGTCGGCGTCACGATGCTGGGCTTCGCCACTTCGGAAGGCACAAAATCCAAGGCCCACGCTCTGATGAAGGAGCTGGGTGTCGACGCCCGCGAGATCGACATCAAGCCGATGGCGAACCAGATGCTCGCTGACCTCGACCATCCCTTTGCCAAGGGGAAGAAAGTTTACGACGTCACGTTCGAGAACGTGCAGGCAGGCCTGCGCACCGATTACCTCTTCCGGCTCGCCAACAAGGAAGGCGGGCTGGTTGTGGGCACCGGCGACCTTTCCGAGCTGGCGCTTGGCTGGTGCACCTATGGCGTTGGCGACCATATGAGCCACTACAACGTCAACGGCGCGGTGGCGAAAACGCTGATCCAGCATCTCATCCGCTGGAGCGCCGCGAGCGGCCATTATTCCGAGGCGGCAGGCAACGTGATGCGCGCCATACTCGACCAGGTAATCTCGCCCGAACTCGTGCCTGCCGGGGCCGATGGAAAGATCCAGTCCACCGAGGACACGATCGGTCCCTATAACCTGCACGATTTCTTCTTGAATCAGACGATCCGCTGGGGCGCGTCGCCTACGCGTATCGCTTTCCTCGCTCATGCGGCCTGGGGTGACGCCAAAGCCGGCGAATGGCCCGCTCATACGGCGGCGAAGGACCGCCTCGCCTATGACCTGCCAACGATCGTGAAATGGCTGGAGGTCTTCGCGAAGCGCTTCTTCCAAACCAGCCAGTTCAAGCGCTCGGCCGTTCCGAACGGTCCGAAAGTGACGTCGGGCGGCTCTCTTTCTCCGCGCGGGGACTGGCGCATGCCCAGCGATTCAAGCCCTGCCCCATGGCTTGAGGATATCGCGCGGCTCAAGGCCCAGCTGGGTCTCAAGGGCTAAGCCATCTATTCTCTCACCAGTCAGGCTTGCGTTGAGGGCCGATAGATTGGAATGAATTTTCGACCGCCGGGCATTTTTCAACGCCATCACCAATCGCCTTCGCATTTATATCAAACGAGCGCATCGTAGCGCCCCACTTGGGCGCTTCCCGTAGCAAAGGGGTGCGGAAAGCCGGCTGGGGTTTTGTTGGCATCCAAGGTCGAAAAGAATCATTCGCTTGGTCGAACGCTTGCATCCAGCCGCAATTTCCATTGCGCGAAACCGGAAGACGTCGAAGGAAATCCTCGTGCGGAAACTCCGAAGGTAAAAGTTACACATTCTATTCATGTCGGGTGCGCCAACGCCCCGAAAACGCGGATTGTGACCCGAAGGTCGGACTCGGCTCCTGTCTGGCGCCGCTCGGCCCCGATGTCAGTTTGACATCTTCTCGATGAACGCGCCGATCCTCACCTCTTTCGCTAACACTTCGTCGCCGCCGATGGCGAGGTGGCTGTTGTCACGATACAGTCGTTGTGAACCCAGCGTTGTCCTGCACCTGTTCTCGTTGCATAGCGCATCATCGAATCCAATGATCGCCACACCTGTGCGCCGCTCAACCTTCGCCAAGACCTCTTCCGCCTTCGCCGCCCGCTGTCTCGCCATCTCGCGGGGAATGTCACAGTCAGCGAGAGGGCCTATGAGCGCGCGGCCAAGCTCTTTGCGCTCAAGACACAGCCCGACGTCGAAATCCGCCGTTGGAGGGGAACGGACGATGACTACGCGCTTTCCAAGGTTGCGAATATCGACAATCGAGCGCTCAAGCGCCTTTGCAACATGCTCGGTATTGACTGTGTTCAGCCCGTGCTGCTCGTGGTGGGGTCGAACGCCGTCAAGAAAGTAGGCATGAAGCGCGCCTGCAAGAACCACGATTTGAATTGACGGTTCATCTCTGATCCGCAGCAGAACCTGGCGGTTGAAGTCAGCGCACTTCCGAGCATCCGCTTCAGACATATTGGTGTCAAACCATGACAGTCCCATCGTCGGAGGACATGCTGGAAGCGTGGCCTGTACAATTCCACCCTCGACTGCGCCCGCCACGCCAGATGCGATGTGCATGGCGTGAGAGTCTCCCCAAACCAGGACACGAGGCTGTGGCGCGGTTCGGCATTCATGCTGCCACTTGTCGCTTTGAAGGTCGCCATTGCAGGCCGTCGACAACCCGACATTCTCGCGTCTCAGTTCCGCTTGGACCTGATCGGACGGGCGAAGAACTGGCGACGGAATCGCAAAGGCGGCGATTGCGATCGATCCGCAGATCAGCGGGACGACAAGAAGCTGGGGGCAGGTGAAGCGGGCGCGATGAACTGGGCGTTCGACAAGCCAGTAGAGCAGCAGACCTGCAGCGATTCCGCCGCACATAAGAATAATCCGAACGTCGAGCGGCAGTTCACCAGGCCACGCCATCCGCGTGAACGCAAAGAGGGGCCAATGCGCAAGATACAAGGAATAGGACGCATCGCCTATTCCGCCGGCGAACCTCAGGACCCGCGAAGTCTGGGCTGGCGTTCTGCCCGCGATGAGAACCGCCATGGTGGCCAGACAAACGACCAGGGATTCCAACCCCGGATGCGGCAACCCAAGAGCGTCTCCTGCGCCTGTTACAGGAATGGCTATGAGCAGAAACACAGCGGGCCAGAAGATCTGGCGGGCTGCGCGCTGAAGGCGTTCGCCGGTGAACAGGATCGCAGTCAGCGATCCGACGCCCATCTCCCAGGCTCTTGTCGGCAGGATATAGAACGCCGTCGTTGGTGAATTCTGGACGACGACCAGGCACAGCAGGAAGCTGGCAATCGTAGCAACCAGCGCTCCCCACTTCCAGAACTTGGGAGGACACAGGAACAACACGACCGGGATGACTAAATAATACTGCTCCTCGATGGCGAGGGACCAGTAGTGCAACAGCGGCGCGACCTCAGCGCTGGCATCGAAATAGCCCGACTGGGAAGCGAGAACATGATTGGTCGTGAAGGTTGCTGCGCCCAGCACTGACTGGAGGAATCCTGGCCGGAGGCTCGGCGCCATCAAGAAGACAGAAAGAACAAGACAGATCAGGACGACGGCAAGACTTGCTGGCAAAAGCCGCTTCGCCCTGCGAAAATAGAAGGCGCGAAACGAGAACGTCCGCTCGCGAACGCCATCAGAGATGAGCCGGGTCATCAGGAAACCCGAAATCACGAAGAAGATGTCAACGCCGAGATAGCCTGCGCGCGCCATCGGCAGGTCTGCGTGATGCAGGAGAACCAGGATCACAGCCCATGCGCGCAAAATCTGGATGTCGGCGCGCTTGGCTCCGAAGGAGGTGCTTGTAGATATCATTCGACTCTCGCGGCGTCGCGCAATCGTTGATCCTACCGGCTCAAATCACGTCTTTGCGCGACCATTCGGAGGACACGGTCGAGCGGGCCCCAGTGACCCGCACACGTCCGAACTAGCCAAATGTCCAGAATAGCTTGTCATCGAGAAGGCCGGACTTCCGGTGCTTCGTCAGCATCTTGAGACGGGTGTACGGCGGAGAGCGGAAATCCTCCTCCGTCATGCTGACGCGCTTGAACATCTCATGCATCTGCCGGGTGCCGGCCTCGGCGTTCCACTGACATTTGAAATCCGGAAGAACGCGTTGAATCCTGTCGAAATTGACCCGATAGGATCGGTTGTCCGCCCCCTGTTCGCCAACGATCAGCTCGCAGCCTGGAAATTCCTTTGCCACAATCTTCGCGATCTCGATGACGCGATAATTCTGTTCGGTCGATCCCACATTGTAGGTTTGTCCGCGCACAGCATCGCCAGGCGCGATCAGCGACAGGTGAACCGCCTGGCACATGTCCAGCGCGTGGACCAGCGGGCGCCAGGGCGAGCCGTCGGATAGGAGTTTGATCTGCTTCGTCGTCCAGGCAAGCCCGCTCAGATCGTTCAGCACAATGTCGAACCGCTGACGCGGGCTAGCGCCATAGGCTGTGGCGTTGCGCAGGAAGCATGGCTCGAAATCGTCTCCCGCCATATGGCCGAGGTCGTTTTCCACCTTGACCTTGCACTCTGCGTACGCAGTTTGCGGATTCACCGGGCTGGTTTCATCCAAAATCGAGTTGGGTTCCCCGACGCCATATACCGAGCACGACGACATATAGACGAAGCGCTTCACACCGGCCTTGCGCGCAAGTTGCGCCAACCGCAGCGAGCCTCCGTGATTGATCTCGTGCGTCAACGCGGGATTATGCTGCCCGAGCGGATCGTTCGACAGCTCCGCAAGGTGTGCGATGGCGTCGAACCCTACGAGGTCTTCCTCAGTGACGTTCCGGAGGTCCTTGGTGATCACGGCTGGCCGATTACCTTCCATCGGGTAGAGCCAACCCTGCCTGTAGAAGCCGGTATCAAGACCAACCGCATCGATCCCCCGTTGGAGCAGATACGGCCCGAGCAACGCGCCCACGTAGCCATCAGCGCCGGTAAAGAGAACACGCATGTCGGTACTACCCCGATTGGTTTAAGCCTACTCGCGCCACTGCACGAGATATGCCATTGACCTACGTTAAATTTGCGGGATTCGCTCAGGCTGCGAAACCATCCTGCATTGGTGATGACTCACCGCCCGGGCCAGACCCTGCTAACATCTGGCCCGTAACGACCAGATGAAGCAAAGCGAACCGCCGTGCTCGATTCCACATCTCACGCCTCGCCGCAACCTGGCCTGCCAGGCCGTCGGATCAAGGTTGCCTGTGTCCAGCTGAACTCCGGCACCGACGTTTCGACAAACATTGCAGTTACCACCACCATGATACGTGCCGCCGCCGCGACCGGCTCCACATTGATCACCACACCGGAGATGACGTCGTTAATGAACCATGCGCCAGGCGCGCTCTACGCGAACGCGAAGCCTGAAGCGGCGGACCCCGCGCTTAACGCGTTCCGGGCCCTCGCCGCAGAGCTGCGGATCTGGCTTTTGATCGGTTCTCTCCATATCCGAGAGGAAGGCGGCATGTGCGCCAATCGCAGCTTCCTGATCGGACCGAAAGGCGAGATCGCGGCCCGTTATGACAAGATTCATCGGTTCGACGTCCAGCTCAGCGAGACCAACGTTCATCGTGAATCACGAGATTTCACGGCCGGGGATAGCGCCGTTGTCGCCGCCCTGGGCGACACGCGGCTTGGTATGACGGTCTGCTACGACGTACGCTTCCCCCACCTTCATCGCGACCTCGCCAAGGCTGGTGCGGAAATCCTGACGATTCCGGCCGCTTTCAACAGCGTTTCCGGCGCGGCTCACTGGCACGTCCTGCTGCGCGCTCGGGCCATCGAGACGGGTTGCTTCGTCATCGCCCCCGCCCAGTGCGGGACGCACCAAGACGGGCGCAAGACCTTCGGACACAGCCTGATCATCTCACCCTGGGGGGCGATCATCGCGGAAGCCGGGGATGAGCCTGGCGTGATCTCGGCGGAGCTCGATCTCGACGACGTGGCCGCTGCGCGCGCCAAGATCCCGGCGCTGACGCACGACATGCCCTATACGCTGTAGATCGCCGCCAGCACGAAGAGCTCAGCGATCAGGTCCGGTCAGCGGCCGTGATTGCTTGCGCCAGGAGGGTTAGGCTTCGTGCATGACCAACTGATGATGATCCGCGAGCATGAAATGAATGCGTCAAACAGCGAGATGCGTCCGCTGAGTATTCACTTTAATGATTGGCTGATCACATTGCATCGGCACAGGCCGAGAGGATTTGGCTAAAAGACCTGCCGCAAAATTGAAGGGCGCTACAGGCGGCGCTAACTCCGGCAGCTTCTGAAGTGGCGCCTGCGGAAGGGTGGCCGTGCGATTTTCAATCTGCACGTGAAGCTTCTAACGAAAATTCGCACACGGCCAAGCCTGCTCGATTTTGCCATCGCGGCATTCGATTCGGCCCTGATCCGCTTCGGCTTCCGCGAAGGCTTCTACTCATACCCAGGGTGATCATCCGCGCCCCGCGCAATGCCTGCTGACGAATGGGCTCGCTGCGAGGGCGGATCGATCAGGCGACCGACTCGGCGAACAACGCCCACCCCTGAAAGCAGGTTCCACTCGCAGCTGACGAGGTGAGTACGCGTGAAGCCCATCGTCGTTTCCAGCGCTTTTCACCCTCACGCTGGGGCCAATGCCTGCGTAACGGTTGGAATCTCAACGCGACCGAGGGGGCTCGCGGCCCAGCCGGGTCTCAAAAGCTGACACCCATAAACCTTGCCTTTTCGGCCCCTCTGATACATGAGGTGGCGTCCGCACCCGTAGCTCAGCTGGATAGAGCGTTGCCCTCCGAAGGCAAAGGTCACACGTTCGAATCGTGTCGGGTGCGCCAGTTTCTCGCCGGTTTCCTGCCTATCGCGCGTTTGGCCTACGGAGCTCGTCGGGTGACGCCGCACCCCTGATCTGCGACTTATGGCGAAATGCGCCACGCCCGGCGCAGGATCGGATTGCACAATGACGCTCTGGAAGGCCGCTGTTTTCGCTCTGGTCGCCTTGGGCGCCTGCGGAGAGCCCGAGCCGGAAGCGCCCGCGACGCCGGTTGTTGAAGCGCCACCGAAGCCCGCGATGTGGAAGGTCTCAGATGAGGACACCACGGTCTACCTGTTTGGCACCGTCCATGTGCTTCCGCCCAAGCTCACCTGGCATTCGCCGGCTGTCGACAAGGCGCTCGATGAAGCAAAGGCCATCTACTTCGAGACCGACACCGAGAGTGATCCGATTGCCTTCCGGGAAATCGTGAACCGGCTTGGACTCTATGAACCGTCCCAGCGCCTGTCCGACCGCCTCGAACTTGAAGACCTAGAATTGCTGCGGTCGGCGCTCGCCAAGCTCGACCTGCCGCTCGTCGCCATAGAAACCATGCGGCCCTGGTATGCGGGTGTCGTCATCAGCGAAGCGGTGGTGCGCAAAGCCGGCTATGACGTCAGCTCTGGCGTCGAAAGCCTGATGCGGCCGGCGGCCCGCAAGGCGGGCAAGGAAATCCGGTTCTTGGAGACCGTCGAGGACCAGATGTCCGCCTTCGCCACCCTGCCCGAGACGACCCAGATCAAGTTCCTGATTGGCGGTCTCAAGGAGATCGACAACGCCGGCAAGGAACTGGGCGATCTGGTTAGCGCCTGGAAAACCGGGGACGTCGACGCGCTGGCCCGCCTGCTCATCGACGAGGACATCGGCACGATTCCGGAACTTCATGACGCCCTGCTGACCCATCGGAACGCCAACTGGGCGCCCGAGATCGACGCGCTGCTGAAGTCCGAGACCGGAACATTCCTAGTGGCCGTCGGCGCAGCTCACCTGATCGGCGAGAACAGCGTGCTGCAAATGTTAAAACCCCTGGGACACGCGCCGGAGCGGGTCCACGAACCCTGATAACAGCCGATCATCTCGCCCTGGGGGGCGATCATCGCGGAAGCCGGGGATGAGTCTGGCGTGATTTCGGCGGAGCTCGATCTCGACGACATGGCCGCTTAGCGCGCCAAGATCCCGGCGCTCACGCACGACTTGCCCTATACGCTGTAGATCGCCGCCAGCACGAAGAGCTCAGCGATCAGGTCCGGTCAGCGGCCGTTCCAGGTACGGTAAACCGGGATGGAGGGGCGGCCTACGAGGTGCTTGTCTACGCCGTCGGCGAGCGCCCGGGCATAGATTTCCAGCGCGCCGTCGATCGCATCGACCGTTTGGTCGATGTCCACGTTCTGGTGGGAATAGGAGACGACCAGAGACGGCATGATGACGCCACGGGCGATGGTCTCCTGCAGAAAGAGCGTACGGAAGGACTGGCTGGGATTGCCGTCCCCATCCAGCGTACCGAACAGAAGATTGCAGTCCACGCCCATCACCGAGACGTGCTTCTCAAGGCCATGGCAGCGGATAGCAGCTGTCATGCCTTCGCGCAGGCGGGCGCCGACTCGATGCAAGTGCTCGATCACTGGCTCGGACTTGTAAACGTCCATTGTGGCGATCGCCGCAGCCAGGGCATGCGTCTCGCCGCCATGTGTGGTTGAGAGCAGGAAGACGCGCTGGCGATCAGTCTGATCGAGATCGCCAAGCTTCATGTACTCGCGCTTGCCGGCGAGCGCCGAAACGGAGAAGCCGTTGGCTAGCGCCTTGCCCCAGGTTGAAAGGTCCGGATCAACGCCATAGAGCGCCTGCGCGCCGCCGAGATGCCACCGGAAGCCCGTGATCATTTCGTCGAGGATCAGAAGGGCGCCGTTCTCATGCGCGATCCGCTTGAGTTCGTGCAGGAAATTGTCCTTGGGCGGGTCGATCCGTGTTGGCTCGAGAATGAAGCCGGCGATTTGTCCCGGATGCTGCGCCAGCAGCGCCTTTACGCTCTCGATGTCGTTGTAGCGGAACTTCACTGTCTGGCTGCGCGTGGCCTTTGTGATGCCGCCATGCATGGCGGTGGAGCCGATAAACCAGTCGTCCACGGCGAAGAACGGTTGATCGCCGCAGATGGCGATGAGATCGCGACCCGTGTAGGCGCGGGCGATCTTCACGGCGCCCGACGTCGCATCCGAGCCATCCTTGGAGAACTTCACCATTTCCGCATTGGTGATGATCGAGAGAAATTTTTCCGCAGCTTCGACTTCAATGCTGGCGGGACGGGAGAAGTTGACGCCGAGGTCCAATTGCCGCTTGGCAGCCTCGATCACGCTCGGATAGGCATGGCCGAGCGTCACTGCGCGGTTGCCCATACCGTACTCGATGTATTCGTTTCCATCCGCGTCCCACACCCGGCAACCCGCACCGCGCACGATGTGGCTGGGCGAGCGCACCGGATACTGATCATCTCCCTTGGCGTAGGTGTGGCCACCGCCTGGAATCATCCGATGCGCCTTGGCGCGAAGGCGTTCCGAGGCGTCGAATTTGGTGATCCGCGCAGTCATGCGCTCGCTCCTACTTCAGCAGAATCTTGTTGGCGTAAAACGCCTCGGCATAGCGCGCACGCGTTTCAACTCCGCGAAGACGCGCAAGCCCGCGGAAGGTTTCCGCGTCGAACCAGTCCTTCGACCGCTGCGAACCGAAATGCTCCTGCAGCAGGGCGACTTTGCGATCGAGAATGTCGGCATCGATGGGGACGAAAAGGTTGGGGCGGCCAATATCGCCGTCCCATTTGGGAATCTCGTACTGGAGAATCAGGCTGTCGCGGAAGGCATTTCCGGCCAGCTCCGACATCAGGCGGTGGTCCTGATGCGCGTCGTCGCGATAGTGCGTCAGGACGACGTCAGGCCTCATGCGCGGCTTTTGCGCCTCGACCCAGCCTTTGACCGCCGCACCCTCGTAAGGAAGATAGGAATCGCGAAAGCCGCCGATCGCGACGGTAGAGTTGGCGGCGCCCGCGAGGAAGGCCTCCGCGGAGGCCCGGGCCTCGCCGGCGCGGTCGCCTGCGCCAGTCGCAACGCACCAATGGATGTCGAGCACAGCCCCGGAGCGGATCCAGGTCAGGATCGCGCCGCCGGCCCCGATCTCGATGTCATCGGAGTGGGCGCCGAGGCAGAGGACCGACAGGGGCCTGCCCGGCTGTGCAAGCTCCAGCGCACGCATGTCAGCCGATCTTCCTTCCGGATTCAGCCTTTACGCGCCAGGGCGTGACGCCCTTCTCGAACATTTCCTCAAGCGTCTGGCGATCGCGCAAGGTGTCCATCGAGCGGAAGAAGCCCTCGTGCTTGTAGGCCATCAGCTTGTCTTCGGCGATCAACCGCTTGAACGGTTCGACAACGAGTTCCTCGCCATCCCGCATGTAGTCAAAGATCTCCTTGCGGAAGAGGAAATAGCCGCCGTTGATCCAGATGTCCGAGCGATCGGAGGTTATGAAGTCGCGCACCCTGCCGTCAGCATCGATGTCCGCGAGGTGGTAGGTCAGCGGCGGGCGAACTGCCAGGAAGCAGCCGATCTTCCCGCTCGCCTTGAACTTCTCGACCATATCGTCAAGGTTCGCGTCGCTGAGACCATCCGAATAGTTGGCGCAGAAGATTTCCTCGTCCTTGACGTGCTCACGCACGGCCCAGAGGCGCGAACCGATATTACGCCACACGCCGGTGTCGATCATCGTGATGCGCCAGTCCTCTTTCTGTTCGCCGAGGACCTGGACTTCACCGCCCCTGCCCGTGAGCACGAGGTCCGAGAAGAGCTGGGGTTTGTAGTTGACGAAGAATTCCTTGATCGTGTTGGCCTTGTAGCCAAGGCAGAGCACGTAATCGCGATGCCCGTACTGGGCGTAATAATCCATCACGTGCCACAAAATCGGCTGGTGGCCGACCGGGATCATCGGCTTGGGGACCGCTTCGGAATACTCGCGGATCCGCGTGCCAAGTCCGCCGCAGAACAGAACGACTTTCATGACTGCCTATTCCTTCGGATCGATGATTGTGGCTTCAGGGATCGGGACGACGAACTTGGCTCCCCAGGCCCCAACGTGGCGCATCTGTGCGACGATCTCTTTGCGCAGGTTCCAGGGAAGGATCAGGATGTAGTCGGGCTTCGCTTCGTCGATCGCCTCGACCGGCAGGATCGGAATGTGGGTGCCCGGCGTGTAGCGGCCGTGCTTGTGGGGATTGCGGTCGACCGTGAAGTCGAGAAAATCCGTACTGATGCCGCAATAGTTCAAGAGCGTGTTGCCCTTGCCCGGCGCGCCGTAGCCGACAATCTTCTTGCCCTGCTCCTTCGCCTCGATCAGGAAGGAAAGCAGCTTGCGCTTGGTGCGCTTCACTCGGGCATCGAAGCCTGCGTAGAATGCCAGGGTCTTGAAGCCGGCCGCCTCTTCGCGGGCGAGCATGTCGACCACAGCCTTGGACGGCGTCCCGGACTTGGCGAGGTAGACGCGCAGGCTGCCGCCATGCGTCGGCAGCTCCTCGACGTCAACGAACACCACGCCGTGGCGCTTGGCGAGGGCCGCGATCGCGGTCGCGGAGAAGTAACAGAAATGCTCATGATAGATGGTGTCAAACTGGTTTTCGCGCAGCAATGTCTCAAGGTGAGGGAATTCGAACGTGATGACGCCGTCGGGCTTCACCAGGCGCACCGCGCCGCCGAAGAAATCGTTGAGGTCCGGCACGTGCGCCAGGACGTTGTTGCCGAGCACCACGTCGGCCTGACCCTTCTCGGCGACGATCTTCTCGGCAAGCGCCTTGCCGAAGAAGTCGACCAGAACCGGGATGCCCTTGCGGGCGGCTTCTTCGGCAACGTTGGCTGAGGGCTCAACGCCAAGGACGTTGGGCACGCCCAGCGGAGCAAAGTGCTTCAGCAGGTAGCCATCGTTTGACGCCAGCTCGACCACGAAGGCGTCCGCTGCGAGCGAACGGCGTTTCGTGATCATTTCGCAATACGCCTTGGCGTGGGCGACCCACGAGGTCGAGTAGGAGGAATAATAGGGGTAATGGTCGGTGAAGATGCCGTCGGCGGCGACATACTCTTTAAGCTGAGCAAGCCAGCAGTTATCGCAGATCAGAACATGGAGCGGGAAGAACGGCTCCATCTGGTCAATTTGCTGTTCGCTCAGGAAGGTTTCGCATAGCGGCGATTTGCCCAGGTCGACCAGCGTATGCTTGAGGCCGGCGCCGCACAGTCGGCATGCGCCTGATGTATGGGCCGCCGGGGCGGCGTCAGACGGCTGAACGACGAGTGACGCGGAACGAGCGGACATACAGTTAATTCCCTTCCCATGGGTGCAATCGACCCAGGCTTCGCTTCCTGAGCAAGTCCCGTGCCTTGCTTGGAATTGCCTGACGTTACGGCGACGACCGGTCCATAACCTATGTTGGTACCGACCTTAACTGCGTCCGTCGTCCGCCTGTTCGCTCACCAGGCGGTCGCCGAAATAAAGCACTTTTTCGGGCGAAGCTGTCTCATCATCATACATCTGCACGACGTCTTCAGGCAGTTTGGCGAGGTCGGTGCCGCGAAGATAATCGCGCATGGTCGTGCCCGTGCAGCTGGCGTCGATATTGGGCGCCCCCTGCTTGGCGCGCGCGTCGTCTATGTTGACCGTCCGGAAATCGATCGAGTAACGGGCGACGCCGGTGCTGTTCTCGACCGTCTCGTGCAGCTGGGCGCCCGAGAAAATGATGATGCCCCCCGCGGGAGGCAGGTAGCGCAGATTGACCTTGTCGATCGGCCCCTGCGCCTTGGGCTGAATGCGCGTGTCGGTCTTGATGTTCTGCGCGGCGGTCGCCCGGTTGTTCGTGTTCCACTCGTAGTAATTGTACGTGCTGGAGGAGTTGGGGACGCCCTCTTCGAAATGGCGGGGATAAAAGCCCATCGCATTATCCGCATGCACCGGATAGATCGGGATCCACCAGTTCAGCTGGCATTGCGGCGCCGAGTACCAGGTGTCGCGATGCGGGTGGAATGCGTACGCAATCCCCGACGACAGGAAGTGCGAGGGGTAGGCCGAGCGCATGCGCGGGACGTCGAAATAAACCCTGTCGAGATCAACCCCGTGTTCGGCCATGATCTGGGGCAGCAGCTTCTTGCACTCGGGATGGTGAATGAAGGCCGGTTTGAGGGTGGAGAGGATCACCGCCACCTCTTCGGGGGTCTTGTGCTCATGGATCGTGCGCGGATCGTGCGGGGCGAAAGCCTCCTCCAGCATGCGGCGCGCCAGGGCGATCAGCGCCCGCGTTCCCGGGGAGGCGCTGAAGATGAAGATGTCGCCCGCATAAAGACGCTGCCGGCGCTCGTCGTCCGGCATGTCGGCGTCAAAATGGACTGCCGTCATTGATGATCCCCCTGGTAAATTTCATTGAATGGTAGGACTGTCCGAGCATATCGGCAGAAAGTTTGTTCACTTCGGGCGCGGTTGCCGCGGCCGGCGCGGACGTGCGCCGGACGATCAAGAATAGGACGCAGATGCGCTTTACCCCGCTTGAGATTGAGGGCGCCTGGCTGGTTGAGCTTGAACCGGTTGGGGACGCGCGCGGAAGCTTTGCGCGCACTTTTTGCGCCGAGGAATTCGGGCGTCATGGCCTCGTAAGCGCGTTCCGGCAGCATTCCGTTTCCCGTAACTCCACGAAGGGGACCCTGCGCGGCATGCACTTCCAGGCCGCCCCCCACGAGGAAGCCAAGCTCGTGTCATGCAGGCGCGGCGCCATATTCGATGTCTGCCTCGACCTTCGGTCCGCCTCGCCAACTTACCTCAAATGGTGCGGATTTGAGCTTAACGCCGAGAATGGCCGCCAGCTCTACCTGCCCCGGGGGTGCGCGCATGGCTTTCAGACGTTGAGCGATGATGCGGAGGTGACCTACCGGATCTCGGATGACTATGCGCCTGCTTCGGCCGGCGGCTATCGCCACAATGACCCCGCCTTCGCCATCGCCTGGCCGCTCGCGCCCACGGTCATGTCGGAGAAGGACAAGGGCTGGCCCGACTTCCGCGGCTAGGCTGGAACCAGGAGCCCGCTTTCCTTCAATGCCTCCGCCATGCCGGCGACCGTGGCGAACGGAAGCTTCGCGCGTTCGGCGATGTCGAGGAGGCTGTGGCGGCCATCGGCCATGTTCATGACCCAGAGCATGGCCATGTTCTTGGCATAACCGTCCTTGTCACCACCGATGGCGCTGTATAGGCCGCGGCGGCCAAGCTGCGGTTCGCCCTCGGGCGCGGTGCTGGCATAACGCGCGTCGCACTCCAGCACCTCGATCGCCTGCGCCGCCATGCGCAAGGACGCCTCGAGATGGTCGGGGACGATGAAGGAGAGGTTGTCCGCGGAGGTGTGATATTCGGGGAAAGTGGCGAACTGGCTGCGCTGGAACAGGCCGACATCGAGACGGAAGCCGGGCGAGTTGTATTGCCGCTCGTCATAGCCGTAGGGAAAGAAGTCGATCACGTTCGCAGTCGCCGCCGAATGTTTGAGCACATGCGCCATCGCACGATCAATGGGCGCGTCTCCCCGCCAGGTCCGCTTGTAGGTCGGCCCGCCCGCATCGCCCACGCATGACATTACCAAGCCATGCTTGATCCGGCTCGCCGTGTTGCGGTTCTGCGCTAGCCAGGTGATTGCGCCGATCGTGCCGGGCGCGAAGAGGAAGCGGTAGGTGTAGCGGGTGCGAAGGCCCTGCATGGCGGCTGCAAGGTGCGCCAAAACGGCGATACCTGAACAATTGTCGTTGGCGAGGGAGGGATGGCAGATGTGCGCCTGCAACAGCACCTCATCCTCGCTGTCGCCGACATGCACGTGCTCGGCATAGGTGAGCGAGCCGGGCGCCAAGTCGGCGTCGACGCAAACCTCGTATTCGCCCTCGGGCAGGGCCTCAAGCGCATTATGGGTCATGCAGAAGCCCCAGCGCTCCTGGTAATAGGAAGTGCGGTAGGGAATGAGATCGGGCTGGTCCGGAAGCGTGAAGATATGCTTCTTGAGCTCCTCCAGCGGGATACGCGCGCGAACTGGTATGGAATAGTTCAGCACATGCAGGGAATGCTTGCGAAAATCGACGGCGCGTTCGCCAGCGGCATTCTTGATCCACGCGTCGCGAATCGTCCATTCCTTCGGGACGGTCCAGTCCAGCACCTTTGCGCCGGTCGGGACTTCGGTGCGCTGCAGGGCGATGACGCGCTCAACATGGTTAAGGGTTTCACGAACCCCTGGTCCCGTGATCGAGCGACAGATCGGAAAGATCTCCGCGGCGAACCCATGGAGGCGGTCGCCGACGCCGGCGGGAGCAAGCGCCTGAGACCATGCGCCGGGCTTTAGCCTGATCTGGCCGTCGGATGATTTCGCCAAGGCGCACCTCGTCCCTTCGATGATCGCACGGCGACCGCTTCGAGCCGGGCCGCCGCGATTTCGTCCACCCCGCCCGCAACAGGGCGCAAGGCCGCGACCTATGCTGCCGTTTTTGCACGAACTGAGCCAGATTTAGACAACATACCTCAAGGGGCCGTTGGGTTAATACGCCCGGCCCGGACAGGCGTCCTTAACGGTAAATGGTATAGGACTTGCTGCATGGCAGGCCTCAACACTGACCCAGCCGGACACGCCACGTGACAGACGCCTCCGCCCCTGCCGCACCATCAGCACCGCTCGTGGCGATCGTGACGCCCGTATACAATGGCGCAGAGTTCCTGGCTGAAACCATGAACTGCGTGCAACGGCAGACCTACCCCAACCTTGTCCACGTAGTCCTCGACAACGCCTCAACCGATGCAACGCCGGAGATCCTGGCACGCTACAGGAACCTGAAAGTCCCTGTGGTGACCGCGAGGAACCCTAGCCTCCTGTCGATGGACGAAAACTGGAACGCGTCCTTGAAGCTCGTTCCCGCCGAGGCGAAATATTTCCGCATCCTGTGCGCGGACGATGTCATCTTTCCAGATGCCACAACGCAGATGGTCGCCCAGCTCGAGGCCGATCCCAAGGTGATGGTGGTGACCTCCTCCGTGATGCGCAATGAGGTCCGCGAAGACTTCAAATGGCCGAAAGACAGGACCGTCTTTGAAGGCCGGGAAGCTCTCCAGCGCTACTTTACGATCCAGGGCACGATCGAAGCCCGGCAGATGATGCTGCGGACAGCCTCGCTTCGGCAGGATGATCCCTTCTTCGACCTTCGTTCAGGGCATTCCTCCGACATCGACGCGGCGCTGCGGATGCTGACGCGTGGTCGCCTGGGATTCGTCCACGAACCGCTCGCCATGGTGCGCGAGCACCCGGGTAACGCCTCACAGTCCGAGATGCGTCCGCTCTACATGCACTTCCACGACTGGCTCACCATTCTGAAGCGCTATGGGCCGAATGCATTCGGCGACGCCTATCGCAAGCTCGAGCGTCGCTATGTGCGCTTCTATACGCGCAAGATGCTGATCTGGCGTTTCATCAAGGGTAATCATCGCGCCTTCACCACCCACATGGATCTTCTCAAACAGGACGGCGCGCGCCCGGGTCTGCTGGAGTTCGCAGACGCAGCTTTCGATCTCGTCTTGAAACGCCTGGGCCTTCGCGAGGGCTGGTATTCCTACCCCTATTAAGCCGCGGGGCGATGATAGAGTGACTGCGCCCGCCGCCTTAGCTCGTCGACTCGGCGACAAGAATCCAGTCGCCGAAGTTGGCGGCGTTGGCTGAGGGCGGCGCGAGGCTGCGCGCGCCGGTGTTGGCCACCGGCGCCGGGTCGATCGCCGCATACACCCCGGCCGAGGGATCATACCAGCGCAGATTGACCTTCGGCCCGGCAAGCTGCGCGAGATTGATGGTGATGGTCCGGCGCGAGGGCATATAGACGATGCCGGCGCTCGTCGTAAACGACGCCAGGGCGCGATCCTCACCCGTCCCAAGTCCCGCCGTGAGGAACGCCGAGTTGAAATCGGGCGTAAGACTGCCCCAGCCCACCTGCTGAAGGACGTTTCGCGCATAGGTCATTGACAGGGACCCCCGATCGCTCAGCGCGGCCTTCCATTGGTAAGGCGCAGCGAACAGACCGGGCCCGTCAAAGTGCCAGATGGGATTGTTGCCGAAGACATGCCCGAACGCCCCCGCCAGCAGCGCGAAATACGCCTGCCTGCGGAGGACCTGCTCGGTCGGGAGGCCGCTGCCATAGTTCTCGTTTTCGTAGAGCGCCTCGATGTGGAAGACCGGCATGGCGGGCGTACGTAGAGACTCAGTCTGGCAGGCCGAATAGATGAGATCGCGCTCATAGACGGTGTCGATGTTGAGCCAGGGCTCGCTTGGCCAGAAGGTCCGGGCCGCCGTCTGGTAGCGGCAGTGGGACGTCTGGACCGCGGCGGGGTTCACGTCGCGAATCCCGCTGGCGATTGCGGTCACCAAGGTTCTGTCCGGCGGATTTTCATCTCCGCACTGCACCCAGAGAATGTTCGGATAGGCGGCCAAGCGCGTGGCGACATAACGCCCATACTCACGCAGTTTTGTCGCGCCGTTTGCGACCATCTCAGCATACCAGCCCTCCCGACCGAGTCCTGCGCCGATGTAGGACGGCGCCAGCAGCACCAGGATGCCGCGGCTCGCCGCCTCGCCAATGACATAGGCCACGTGAGCAAAATACGCCTCGTTGGGCGTGCTATAGTCGCCTGGCGTCAGGAAGGGCCTGTCATTGTAGAAGTTCGAGGGGGCGTTGCTTGCGAAGCTGTGTTCGATCAGGTTCACCAGCACGGCGTTGAATCCGCGATTTTTCCGGTCCTCGAGATAAGTAACAGCGTCGGGCTGCGAGAGCTGCGCAATGAGCGACCAAGCTGAGTCTCCCATCATCATGAAGGGATTGCCGGACGCATCGACCGGATGGCGCCCCGACGGCGCGCCCAATGGAAACAGGCTCGCTGGCGAGGGCGGCGGGGGCAGCGGGGGCGGCGGAGAGGGCGGAGGCGGAGGGGGCGGAGGCGGTGAGGTCGGAGGCGAAGGCGGTGAGGTCGGAGGCGAGGATGCAGTTGAGCCGCCGCCTCCGCCACAGCCTGAACATGCTGCAGCGCCCATCGCCGTAATCCCGCGGACAACGCCACGTCTGTTGATCGACCAAGGCGTCCGCGACATCGACAGCACTCCTTCCTATACAGGCAGCTTAGCGACCGCGCATGGCGGACGCTCCCTGCCCTCGATTTCGGCGGCGATGTTGTCGAAATGATCCTGAACCTGCCGGTCCATTGCCCGGCGCACGTCCACCAAGCGCTCGCTGATCGCCGTACGGCCTAAACTAAGCTCGTCGAACTGGGTCCGCAATGCGTCGAGATCGAAGTTCCAGATGTCATGACAGTAATGCCCTTGGCCGAAGGCCGTCATCACCGCCCTGTTCTTCGCACCATAACCAATCGATATCGCCGGACGCGCGCATTTCAAGGCGCCGACGATCGTGTGGAAGCGCGTGGCGACCACGGCGTCAGTTTGACCGATCTGTGTGCAGAGTTCACGCAGCGAGCGAATTTGCGGCGCGACCAGCTGGCGCTCGCGGCCGGGCGCCGTCTTGCGCAGCCGCGCGAGGAGATCATCGATCGCGCGCTGGTCGCCGACATCGCCTGTCAGAATGCGCAGCTCAAGTCCGCGGTTGAGAAGTTCTGTGCAGAAGGCGGTGAGCTTCTCCATGTAGGGGCCGTAGGCGTCATTGTCGGCGTCCTCCGACCCCAGCCAGTTGTGATATTCCATGACGCCAATGCCGACGCGCTCGATCACATCGCGCGGCGGAGGGACGTCAATCTCCATGCCGAACACCAGATCAGGCGTCACCCGGTCCTTGGCAGCGTCGACTTTTAGGACGTCCTGCACGAACGCCCGGGATTTCTCATCGCGATAAGAGCGATGGTCCGCCAGCAAGGCCACCTTTCGGAACAGGCGGCGGCTCCAGGCGCGCTCGGCGGGGCCCGCACCGATTGAGAGCAGTTTGACACTCTTGCCTTCTAAACGAGCGGCATAACACCAACGCAGCAGGGGGTAGGCGTGCCCAATCACCGTCGAGCCAAAGTCGTCGAGAATGCCTGTGCCAGGAACGGCCAGGCAGTCGGCGGTCCGCATCAGTTCGCGGGCCTGTGACCAGCGGTCGGCCTCCGCCTGCAGGCGCCGGAACGGCCCTGGCAGGGTCGATCTGGTCCGCGACGCCGGCCGAATCGGGACGCAGGGAGCATCAACGTGCGGAGCGATGACGTCCGGCTTGCTGGCCACAATAGTGAACCTTGCGCCTGGAACCCGCTTACGCAGCTCCGAAAGCGTGACCTCGAGGGTCGCATCGTTACCGGTGTTTCCTATGCCGAACAGGCCGTATAGGACGATGTGCTTTCCCTCGCCCTGGGATACTGTCTCGATTACCAAACCGCACCTATCTTGGGCATGTCCCCTCCCGGGCGATGAACAACGTCCAGGGTATGCGAAAATCGGACCTAGCACGCGCCTCACGGCTGGACGAAACTTCAACATGAAGCGACCCGCATTGCATGGTTAACGCGGCTTAAGCTGTGCCCGCATACAGCTGCGCCGCCCCGTTCATAACCCGCCGGTCCCTGACATGCTTCTTGCACAACCGGCAGATGCCTCCGAATCCAGGCAAACTCGAAAAGCCGCAAAGACCTGAAGCATGACCCCCCCGGCGGCCAAGCCAACGCAGAACGAGAAGAACCAGGCGCTGCTTGACGTCGATCACCTCAAGGTCGGCATCGGTAAGCGGACGACCCGCGGAGCGACGATCGTGATGGGTGCGCAATTGGTGCGCATCGGCGTCCAGCTGACGACGACATTTTTCCTGGCCAGGCTCCTTGTTCCGGCTGATTTCGGCCTCGTTGCCCTCGGCATCACCGTGCTTGGTCTCCTCAACCTGTTCACCGACCTGGGGCTGACGTCGATCACGGTGCAGATCAAGAAGCTCGACCAGAACACGGCGAGTGCGCTGTTCTTCATCAACGTGGCGCTGGGAACGCTCGCGCTCCTGGCGGTCATCGCGGCTTCGCCCGCGCTGGCGTGGATCTTCCGGGACGAGAACGTCGCGCCCGTCGCCATCGGCCTTGCGACCTCGACCCCGATCAGCGCACTCGGAGCGCAGCACCAGGCGATCCTCATGCGCAATATGCGATGGGGCCAGACGCAAGGTCTTGGACTGACCTCAATGACGACCGGTTCGGTTGCGGCCGTGATCGCAGCCTGGCTGTTTGATCTGGGCTACTGGGCCCTGGTTATTCAGGCGATCGTATCGGCCGCCACGCAGGTCGCCGGCGTGTGGCTTATCTGCCCGTGGCGGCCCAGCTTCGTGCGGAGCTGGACTGGCGTGCGCGAGGCCATCGGCACGAGCGTCAACCTGTCAGGCTCGATGGTGCTGGGCTATCTTCATCGCCAGTTCGATAACATGCTGATCGGTTGGCGCTGGGGCGCCGCCGAACTTGGCTATTACGCCCGCGGCTATTCGTTGCTGATGATGCCGCTCAATCTCGTCACGGGCCCTCTTTCCTCGGCCATGATCCCGGCCTTGAGCCGCCTGCAGGACGAGCCCGTTCGCTGGCGGCAGGCCTATCTCGATGCGCTGATTCTGGTGACGGCCCTTGGCGGCGGGCTCGCGGCCGTCCTCTTCGGCGGCGCATCGCCCATCATCGAACTCGTACTCGGGCCAGGCTGGCAGAAGTCGGAGGATGTGTTCTCGAGCCTTTCCCTCGCCCTGCTTGCCGCAACGCCCATGAACACGGTGTCGTGGATCTATATTTCGCTCGGCAGGTCGCGACGCATGCTACTGTGGGGCGTCATCGGCACCAGCACATACGTCGCCGCATTCCTGATCGGCCTGCCCTTTGGCGCGGTGGGCGTCGCGCTTGCCTACGGCATCGCCCAGATCTCGGCCTTTCTTCCCTGCATGTGGATGGCGACCCGCCATACCAGCACGAGCTTTGCCGACGTGCTGAAGGCGATCCTGCCCGTGATGACCATCACCGTCATCGTCGGCCTCTCGCTCCGTTACATCGCTGATGGCCTCGGCCTCGTCCCTGGCCTCCTCGCAACCGCGCTGGCCGGCGTCGCCTATATTGGCCTCTTCGCACTGCTTTGCCTGAACTGGCCGCAGCACCGCCGCGTGCGTGCGCGCGCGATCGGCATCCTCCAGGGGGTCCTGTCGCATCGGCGCCCTGCGCGGATCGAGGCTGAGCGCGCCGCGCGCGGACAGCCGGGAGCGCGCGAAGACGACATCAAGCGGACGGCTGATGCCTAAGCCAGCGAATCCAAAGCTTCAAGTGATCGGCAAGGCCGATCCCGGCTTTGTGCGCGACCTCGCGGTAGAAACCGGTGCGCGCCATCGCGCGCCAGTAAAGCAAGCCCCAAGGGTGATACTGCGACACCACCCACGGCTTTTCAGGGCCCGTGTAGTGGACAATGCCGGGGCGTCCGCCATTGAACCGCTTGTGAGCGGGGAGCTTCGCGTTCACGTCGGCGAGCGCCATAGAGCGCTGGATGTTCCAGCGCGTTTCCAGCCTCGCCCACTCCTCCCAGAGAAGATAGTTGAGGCAGTCCTGGTCGTTCCAGGGCAGCTCGGCGGCGTTGGCGGCGTAGAATGCAAGCGCCTTGGCGAAGAGCCCCCGTTCGCGGATCTGCTGGAGATCGAGCAGCAGAACGCCGGCGTTGAAATACTCGCCAGTCCCGGCAAGGCTCCACTTGCCTGCGAAGGCGGCTGAGTCGGCATAGCCGTCCGTCACCGCAGCAAGCGGAGCGCCGGCCAGGTCGAACGCCCACAGTTTGCGGATGTCGTCGCAGACGGTGAGATCGGCATCGAGGTAGATGACCCGCCGGCAGTCCAGCGGAGCGCGCGTGTCCAGCGCAAAGCGAAACATGGTCGATCGGTTGAAATGTTCATGATCGATGAAGGGCGGAAGGTCGGCGTCGCCGATCTCTTCCCAGAGAAACTCGGCGGCCGGCGCCTCCGCCTCGAGACGCTTCTTCAGCGCCAGCTCGATGCCGTCATGGACAATGATGACCCGGAGGTCTGCTTCCGGAGCGTGGCGGCGCAGTGAGGCGAGGACGCCGGCCGCATGGGGTATGAAGGTCGTATTGATTCCGAAAGCGAGGTCGATCCTGGCGCCTGGTTTGGCTCCCGATGCGGTCATGCGATATCCCAGCTCACCTTCATGGGCGGGCCCTCCCGCCAGGAAAGACTGCCAGTCCGGACGAATGTTCACCCTACTGCCCGCCGCGTCAGTCTCTTCAACGATCCAAGCCAAGCATCAGCCTAATCTGAATTCGTTAGCAATAATCCACGGCGCCTAGGACAATTGTCACCGCAATCACGGCATTGTCCGTTGACCGCAAACACCAGACGGAAATACTAGTAACGGCTATTACACGGCGAAACGGCACCCAGTCTCAAAGCTCCTCGTTGAGGTGCAAGCTAAGTGGAGCCGCAAACGATTGGCAATGTCCGCTTTGGGCTGAGGCTGTGTGAAAACGACCAAGCAGTTCATGATTCCCGACATGGTCGCGGGGGTGTCATGAACCGGTTCGTGGCAGGCGTGGCGCGGGATCAGGGCGGTTTGTTTCCGGGGCATCTCGACGATTTTGTCGGTGAAGACATCCAGTTCGCGCTGTCGATGCTTACGTTGATGTGCTGGATTTGCGCGAACTCGGCTTTACCGCCGTCGATGCCTGCGCCACCGGGCGGCCTGGCTAGCACCCCGCAATTCTCCTGAAGCTCCATATCTACGGGTATCTCAACCGCATCCTGTCGAGTCGACAGCTGGAGCGCGAGACGGGGCGCAATGTCGAGCTGATGTGGCTCACGGGGCGCCTTGCGCCCGACCACAAGACCATCGCCGATTTCCGCAAGGACCACGGTGCCGCGATCCGACAAGCAAGCGCTCAGTTCGTCGTGATGTGCCGCCAGATGGGCCTGTTCGCGAAGGCGGTTGTGGCCCTCGACGGCAGCAAGTTCAAAGCGGTCAACAGCCGGAACAACAACTTCACCGTGACCAAGGTCGCCAAGCGCATCGAGCAGGCGCAGGTCAACTTCGCCCGCTTTCTGACGGCGCTGGAGCGGGCCGACCGGCAGGGCGGCGACGTGGCCGAGGCCACGTCGCCGCGCCTCAAAGGAAAAGATCGAAGCTCTGCGCCGCCGGACAAGCTGAAGCGGTGGAAGCGTGAAGAGGTGCTCGACGCCATGCAAGACAGGCTTGAGCGCATACCGGGCGACATGAAAATCCGCAGGCGGACAGTCGAGCACCCGTTCGGGACGATCAAGGCCTGGATGGGCGCGACGCACTTCCTGACTAAAACCCTGACAAAGGTGAAGACCGAGATGAGCCTGCAGCTGCCGGCCTACAATCTGAAGCGAATGATCGCGATCTTCGGGGTCCGTCCACTGATCCGGGCGATCATGGTCGCCGGATCCTCCCACCCAAACCGGCAGCGGACCGCGGTCAGGAAAACGCCAGCGCGTTTCTACACAGCCTCGGCCCATGCTGCCCCAGCAGAGCAAGCACGCCAATCAACGCCCCAAAAATGTAGAGCGGGTAGAGGCGGATCAGCCGCATACGCATGAAGGCCGAACGCGACCATCCGCTTTCGAGCTTCGCGCCATAGGCGTGCGCCAGCGCGAAGCCGCTCAATATGAAGAAGCAGTCCACCGAAAGCGGCTGGTTCGGAACCAGAGCGCCCGGCTGTCCGGATGGCACGTGGTCCAGAATGACCGCAAAGGCGGCGATGCCCCGCAAAACCGTCCAGGACCAGGAATCGCTCGGCGCCCGGCGCGGCTGCCCGCGGCGCGTTAATGGTTTCCCGGGGGAGAGCCTGGACGCCCATTTGCTGGTCGGGATGCAGAATTCATAAGCCGATCCGCGACTCTATCGTCAAATCGTCAAAAGACTTGTCGTGGCTGACTGCGGTTGTATTGATCCGGTCGCGTCAGGTTCCTCGAAAGAGGATTCGAAAGGGAACCGGGTCAAGGCCCGGGCTGCCCCCGCAACTGTAAGCGGCGAGCCGCGCACCATCAGCCACTGGGGCTGTCCCGCAAGGGACAAACCGGGAAGGCGGTGCGCCAAGCATTGACCCGCGAGCCAGGAGACCTGCCTGCCGCAGTCGTCTTTCGACGGTCCGGGGATGGGCCGCGCGAACCGAGTATGCCGGTTGGCGACGTCCTTTGACCGTGCTTCGGCGCGGCGGCGACGCCGTGTCGATGGACGGTCTCCAACATTGGAGACGTCATTGTGAAACTGAATCTGAAAACGTCCTGGATCACCCTGGTCGCTTGCGCCTCGCTTGCGCCACCCACCCTCGCCCAGGCGAACGATCCTGATCGCGACATTGTTGTCGTGACCGGTTCGGCGACGCCGATCGAATACGAAAAGATGGGACAAGCGCTGACCGTTATCAGTGGCGACCTGATCGAAGACCAGGGTTACAGTTATGTTCCTGATGTGATGCGTCAGGTCCCCGGCCTTGCCGTCAGCCAGGGCGGCGCGGCCGGCTCGTTGACGCAGATCCGCACGCGCGGTTCTGAGGCTAACCACACGCTGGTCCTGCTCGACGGGATCGACGTCTCGAGCCCGGATCAGGGCGAGACCGATTTCTCGACGCTGCTGACGGGCGATCTTGCGCGGATCGAAGTGCTTCGCGGCCCACAGTCGGGGCTCTATGGCTCCAACGCGCTCGCGGGCGTGGTCAACCTGATCTCGCGCCGTGATATTGACGGTCACTATGTCAGTGTCGGTGCGGAAGGCGGGTCATTCAACACCTACCAGCTGCAGGGCAATGCTGGCTTCGGCAGTGGCGACGATTATGCCTCCGTCGGCTTCCACGCCTTGACCAGCGACGGTTACGACATTTCGCGCGACACGACGGCGCAAGGCGTGCCAGCTGTAAGTCTCGGCGGCCGAACAGGTGACAAGGAGGGAAACAGTATCGCCACTGTCGATCTGCGTGGCGGCAAGGCCATCAACGACACGTTCCGCATCAACGGCATGGCGCGATATCTCAACAAGACCTCCGACCTCGATGGCCAAGCCTATAATGATCCGATACCGGGCCAGACCTACGACGACGCCAGCGACACACGTCACAAGCAGTTCCTCGCGGGCGCCTCGGCAACGCTGAGCCTTCTGGATGGCAAGTGGGAAACAACTGGTTCGGCGTCCTACGTGGACGAACGCCGCCGCGGATCGTCCAGCAACTTTCCATTCCTGTTGCCCGGGCAGACTCCGACTGCTGACGACCTCGATGACCCCCTCTCGCTCAACGGCGCCGACTCAACCCGGACCAAGTTCACACTACAATCGACCTATGAGTTCGGCGGGCCCGGCCTTCTCAGCTATGTGACGGGGTTCGTCGAGAACAAGAAAGAGACCTACGACAATCCGTTCACCGCGCGCGATGAATCGCGCGAGCTGACGGGTGTCGGCGCGCAATACCGCGGAGAATTCGCGCAGCAATTCTATCTGCTGGCGACTGCTCGGCACGACGACAACGCCTCCTTCGACGATGCGGATACCTACAGCCTCGCCGGCGCATGGGTGATTCCGGGAACCGGAACACGGCTACACGCCAGCATCGGCACGGGCGTGACCAACCCCACCTTCTTCGAAACGTTCGGTTTCGATCCCGGGAGCTTTGTCGGCAATCCGGATCTTGTCCCCGAAGAGTCGGAAGGCTGGGACGCAGGCGTTGAACAGACGCTGCTCAAAGGGCTCGCCGTGATTGATCTCTCCTACTTCGAAGCGAAGCTGGAAAACGAGATCTACACCGACTTCGGCCCACCCCCCGACTACCCCTCGACGCCGGCCAACCGCACAAACCAATCCGACCGATCCGGCTGGGAGGCGAGCTTCAGCATCCATCCAACCGACGACATCGACATCATCGGTTCGTGGACCAACCTCGACGCCACCGAACCGGCCGGCATCGAGATTCGCCGTCCGGAAAACCAAGGTGCGCTGGATGCAAGCTGGCGCATCGCTGGCGGCCCGCTGCAGCTCAATCTCGGCGTGACCTACAACGGCGAGATGTTGGATACGGACTTCGGCACATTCCTGAATACCGCCGTTGATCCCTACACGCTGGTTCGCCTCGGTGCGTCCTGGCAGGTCAGTGACACAATCGAACTCTATGGCCGCCTGGAGAACGTGATCGATGAGGAGTATGAAGAAGTGATAGGGTTCAGGTCCCCCCCGCAGGCGTTCTACATCGGCATTCGGTTGCGCGAGGAAAACGCGCGATGAAACCAAAGCGTCACATCGGCCGGCCATTCGCGCGACGCGCCCTTGTCGCGCTCGGCCCACTCTTTACCCTGGTTTTCGGTATCATGGTCTTCCAAGCCGTTGCGGACGCGCAGGCGCGTCCGCAACGCATCGTGTCGATGAACCTGTGCACCGATGAACTACTCATGCGGCTCGTCGATCCCTCGCGCATCGCCTCGGTCACCTATCTCTCGCAGCAGTCTGTCAACGCGCCGCTGGGCCTCGATGGCATCGCGTCGAAACTGAAGGTCAATCACGGACTTGCGGAGGAAATCCTCATGCAGAAGCCGGATCTGGTGCTGGCAGGCCGATTCACCGCCGCCACGGCGGTCAACCTTCTGCGCAAGCTCGGCCTGCATATCGTCACAATCAATCCAGAGAACACTCTGGATGACATGCGCGCAAACATCCGCACCATTGGCGAAGCTGTGGGCGAGACCGCGCGCGCCGAACAGGTGATCGCCAAGTTCGACGCCCGGCTCGCCGCGCTGCAAGCGCAGATTCCGCCTGGTGAGATGCCGGTGTTCGCGGATATCGGCGTCAACAATTTTATCTCAGGCGAAAACACGCTCTACACGCATATCGTCAACGCTGGAGGGTATCGAACGCTGGGCCAGGCGCTCGGCTTCGACGGTTTTCGCAACGTGCCGCTGGAGCAGGTTCTGTTGGTTCGTCCGGCGCTGATCTCTACCACCACTGCCTGGACGAGCCCCCCCTCCATATCGACGATGGCGCTGCGTCACCCGGCGCTGCGCGCCATGGTCGAAGCCACGCCGCAGATCACGATACCGGAGCGCTACACCACCTGCGGCGCGCCCAGCGCTCTCGGCGCCGTCGAGCTTCTTGTCGCCGCGCGCAAGGCGGTCGTTGCGAAGGTGGGCGGATGAAACCTCTGCTTCCCTATCCTGTGCTGATTGCCGGTCTTGCTGCGCTGGTCGGCGGGCTGGCCTTTGTCTCGATGGTCGTCGGTCCTGCAACCGCAGGAACGTTCGAGCTTTTTAGTATGATGACGCATGGCGAGTCCGACACGGCCTGGATGATCATGCGGGAGGTGCGGCTCCCGCGCACCGCGCTCGCGATGCTCGTCGGCATGTCGCTGGGCATGGCTGGCGCTGCGCTTCAGGGATTCCTCCGCAATCCGCTGGCCGACCCGGGCGTCTTCGGCGTCTCGCCTGCGGCTTCTCTCGGCGCGGTGCTGGCGCTTTATACCGGCGTGTCGGTTCAGATGCCGCTGGCCCTGCCTCTGATGGGCATTGCCGGGGCGCTGCTATGCGCGCTGCTTCTGCACGGTCTCGCCCGGCGCGGCGGCATGCTGACGCTCGTGCTGGCTGGCGTCGCTGTGTCCAGCCTTTGCGCCGCCGTGATGTCGCTCGCGCTCAATCTCTCGCCCAATCCCTATGCCGCCGCTGAGATCATGTTTTGGCTGATGGGCTCGGTCACCGACCGGAGCATGGATCATGTGCTGCTCGCGGGGCCACTGATCCTGTTGGGATGGGCGATCCTGGGCGCATCCGGCCGCTCGCTCGACGCGCTCAGCCTTGGCGAAGAGGCGGCCGCGAGCCTTGGCGTGGATCTCCGTCGCACACGCACGCTTGTTGTCGCGGGCACAGCCATCTGCGTTGGCGCCGGCACCGCCGTCGCCGGCGGCATCGGTTTCATCGGCCTCGTTGTGCCCCATCTGCTGCGCCCGCTTGTGGGCCATGCGCCGAGCCGGCTCCTGCTCGCAAGCGCGCTGGGCGGAGGGGCATTGCTCCTCGCTGCGGACATTCTCGTTCGCCTGTTGATGTTCGGACCAGAGCTCAAGCTCGGCGTCCTTACCGCGCTTGTGGGCGCTCCCTTTTTTCTCTGGCTCATCTTCCGGGCCCGCACGGAGCTTGAGTCATGAAGCTCGAGGCAAGAGGCGTATCGGTAACCGTGCACGACAGGAAGCTGGTCGAAAACGCTTCCCTGCAGGTGTCCGGCGGCGAACTTGTCGGCCTAATCGGGCCGAATGGGGCCGGCAAGTCGACGCTGCTGCGCGCCATTCTGGGCATACGTGCGATATCGGCAGGCCGGATCCTGCTCGATGGCGGAGATTTCCTCGCAATGCCGCCGCTAAAGCGCGCAAACGCGGTGGCTTTTCTGCCGCAGGAACGCCGGGTCGAATGGCGGCTGCCCGCCTATGACATCGTGATGCTTGGACGCTATCCGCATCAGTCAGGCTTCGGCGGCCCCGCGCCCGAGGACCGCGCGGCGGTTGATCGCGCACTGGATGCGGTTGACGGCCATGGTTTGGTGGATCAGCCGGTCGCCGTGCTGTCGGGCGGCGAGCGCACACGCATCCTGCTAGCCCGCGCACTGGCAGCGGAGTCGCCGCTTCTGCTGGTCGACGAACCGATCGCGGCGCTTGACCCGTATCATCAGCTCCACGTGATGGAGATCCTGCGCGAGCGCGCCCACACCGGCGCCGGCATCCTTGCGGTGATTCATGATCTCACGCTCGTTGCGCGTTTCATGGATCGCCTCGTGTTGATGAACGCAGGTCGGATCATTGCCGATGGTTCACCTGCAGATGTGCTCAACGCCGAGCAGCTCGCTTCGGTCTATCGCATTAGCGGTTCGCCGCCTCAGCGCATCTCGTGATTGCTCATAAAGAGCACGACGCGCGATTAAGAAATTGAAAGACGTACGTTGCGAATTTTTTGTTTTCGCCTGATTGCGAGGCGCCAGCGCTCGTTCGCAGCACGCACGTGATGACGCTACAATTAAATCTCAGAAAGAAGGCGGTGTTTTCTGCATGTAGTTGAGGCGCCTTCCGCGAACTAGATTACATAGCGCCAACGGATATGACGCCGTGGGGGCAACGACGGCGCGATTGGGAGAACGCAACGGACGGGCAGCCTGCGCAGCGCGACCGGAAAGTGTCGAGCTGCACAAGGGGTGCGTCGATGTTGGCTATCTGGAAGGCAATCGCCTCCCGGCTTTTGATCGGAGCGACGATGGCGACCTTCGCCGCGCCGCTCGCTTTTGCCATCGACGAATCTCCGCAGTCTCCGACAACAGCGAGCATTGCCGATCAACTCTTCAAGGATGCATCAGCGCGCGCAGCCATGCTTGCAGCCACAGCCTATCAGGCGCCGCGCACCGATCTTCCAAGCCCCTTTGAAAACCTCAATTACGACGGATATCGCAAGCTCCGCCCGCGTCCCGAGACAACGGTTTGGGGCGAGACGGGCAATGCCTTCGGCGTGCTGCCCCTGCCTCGCGGCTTTTATTACCG
>CANJIL010000038.1 GCA_947474455.1 Hyphomonadaceae bacterium
CTTCGAAGGCATCGGCCAGCGCCTGGGCAATCACGGCGAGGATGTGGAGCGCTTGCACAAGAACCACATCCTGGTCGACGGTGCGCCGACGAAGGGGCAGGGCCTCCTGCTCCAGATCTTCACCGCCAACCAGATCGGCCCGATCTTCTTCGAGCTGATCCAGCGCAAGGGCAATGAAGGCTTCGGCGAAGGCAACTTCCGCGCGCTCTTCGAGAGCATTGAGGCGGACCAAATCCGCAGGGGCGTGTTGAAGGCGGAAGTGTGATGTCGTGACGGAAATCGACGAACCAAGACGTCAACTGGGAAGGCCGGGCTGGGTTGCTGCCGTACTTGCGGCCACTTTGCCTGCGTGGACGACTATCCTCGTCGGAACATCTGTTACGGGGCTTGGGAAAGCTGTTCTCGTTTCCGATGCGCAGCTTGCGGTTCAGATGGTTGTGCTTCTGCCAGTTTTCGCCTTTGTCAGCTTCGTCGTTGGAGTCGCGGTTTGCATTGTGCTGGCGCCGCCTGCTCTTGGCTTTGTGCATTGGCTTAAGCTGACAAAGTCGTGGCAGGTCGCGATACTGGGAGCTTTCGGAGGCTTGTTGGCTGTGCTTCCGCTTATTGTCGTTAGCAACGCAACTCCCCTTGGGGAGGTGGCTATTCCTACAATGCTGTTCATTGCTTCGGGCACCTTTGCGGGCGTCGCGGCTTGGCGTGAGCCCGGAAAGGCTAGCTTGTCGATATGACGCTTACTTTTCCCCAGGAAGGCGCCTGCATGTGCGGGCAGGTGCGGCTGAAGGTCAGCACCCCGCCGATCATGACAGCCGCCTGCCATTGCACAGGCTGCCAGAAGCTCAGCGCAAGCGCCTTCTCGCTGACCGCAATGATCCCGCTGGAAGGCGTCGAGGTGATCGGCGAGACCGCCATAGGCGCGCTACACAATGCGTCGAAATACGAATACTGCCCGAACTGCCTCAACTGGCTGATCACGCGCCCGGCTGGCATGCCGTTTGTCAACGTCCGGCCGACCATGTTCAACGTACCGGCGTGGTCGACGCCTTTCATGGAAACCTGCGCCAGCGACAGGCTTGCCTGGGCGAAAACCTCGGCGCGCCACAGCTATGCCCAGTATCCGCCAGAGGCGGACTATGGTCCGCTGATGGCCGAGTATGCAGCACAGGCGGGATAACCCGTGACCGAAACCACCCTTTACGGCTACTGGCGCTCTTCAGCGACCTACCGCACGCGCATCGCGCTCAATCTCAAGGGCATAAGATACAAGACTTTCGGCGTCCATCTGCTCAAGGATGAACAAAATACGTCTGAACACCTTGCCCGCCATCCGTCCGGCCGCGTGCCAATCCTGGAGATCGACGGCCATCGCATCGGTCAGTCCATGGCGATGGTCGAGTATCTCGACGAGACCCGCCCCGAGCCGCCTCTGCTGCCCCGCGACGCATATTTGCGCGCCCACGTGCGCGACCTGAAGGACCAGATCGTCGCCGACATCCATCCGCTCAACAACACGTCCACGCTCGCGCGCCTCCGCTCACAGTTCGAAGCCGACGATGCGGCCATCGCGACCTGGTATGCGCACTGGATCGTTCGCGGCTTCAAGGTTCTGGAACAGATGCTGCCTTCCACCGGAAGCTTCTGTATCGGCGGCTCTGTAACGCTGGCCGACATCGTCCTCGTCCCGCAGGTCGTCAACGCCCGCCGCTATCCACAGATCGACCTTAAAGAGTTTCCCAACATCCTGCGCATCGATGATGCGCTGCGCCAGATCAAGGCGTTCTCGGACGCAGCGCCGGAAAACCAGCCGGAGGCAAGCCAGCAATGACCAAGGGCAATTGGATTCCGGTAAAGGGCGCCGAGGGCAAACACTCGAAACAGGCCCACGCCGACATGCCGGAAGGCACGTTCGAGCGCGAGATGTCCAAAGAAGGCTTTCTCGGCCCCGCTGCGTTCTTTCATCACCAGCGGCCGCCAACGGGTTGGACGAGTTTCGAAGGCCCGCTCCGCCCCCGT
Source organism: Hyphomonadaceae bacterium (assembly GCA_947474455.1). GTDB lineage: Bacteria > Pseudomonadota > Alphaproteobacteria > Caulobacterales > Hyphomonadaceae > UBA7672. The sequence goes on from CANJIL010000038.1 coordinate 2,011, forward strand.
GCTTTTGATCTCGGCAAGATTGCCGCGCCGCGCGAAGGCGCCGGTCCCTGGCATGCGCCGGTCATCCTCTCGAACAAGGCTGTGGAAGTCCGCTACTGGAAGCTCGAGAGTCTGATGCCGAGGCTTTCGCGCAATGCTGATGGCGACACGCTGCTCTTCATTCACGCAGGCGTAGGCCATCTCTACTGCGACTGGGGCCACTACCTGGTCAATCAGGGAGACTATATCTACATGCCGCGTGGTGCGATGTTCTATATGGCCCCGCATCTTTCGCAGCATCTCGAAATGCTGGTGATCGAGGCGACCAATACGCACTTCGTGCTTCCTGATCGCGGGCTTCTGGGCCCGCACGGCTTTTTCGATCCGGCAATGCTCGAGACACCGTCGATGGACGCCGCGTTCCTTAATCACCAGAAATCCAACTCCACGCCCTGGCCCGTCGAGATCAAGAAGCGCGGGACAATTTCAACGGTCACCTACGACCACAACCCGCTGGACGCCATCGGCTGGCACGGCGACCTCGCGCCCGTGCGTATCAATGTGAAGGACCTCCGCCCCATAGCGTCACACCGGTATCATCTCCCGCCCAGCGTGCACACCACCTTCCTGTCGGATCGCTTCGTCGTCTGCACGTTCTGCCCGCGCCCGTTCGAAACCGACCCCGGCGCGCTGAAAGTGCCTTTCTTCCACAACAACGACGATTTCGACGAAGTCTTATTCTATCACGCCGGCGACTTCTTCAGTCGCGACAACATCAAGGCCGGGATGATGACCTTCCATCCCTCCGGCTTCACGCACGGCCCGCATCCCAAGGCGCTAAAAAAGATGCTGGTCCAGGACAAGCCGATGACCGATGAATACGCCGTGATGATCGACACACGCGATCCGCTTGACGTGGGCGAACAGGCATCGACCGTGGAAAACATCGCCTACGTCGATAGCTGGAAGACACGGGAATGAAGTGTGCCGCGATCTGCCTAGCCGCCCTGGCTGCGGCGTGCAGCCCCGCAAAGCCCGCTGAAAACCCTGTTGTCGCTGCATCTGAGTCAGCCGCCGTCGAACCGGCGGTCGCGGATTCACCGCTCCGGCCGGCAACCGTCGACGACATCAAGCTGTTGCGCGGCTTCTACGTCGAGGGCGACACCCTTGCCGAGAGGCGTCCAACGCCACGCTCTATGTTCTGCGTCGCACCGGCCTGGGCGAGTCGCGCACAGTCTGCGCATTCGAGAAAGTCGAAGCGGAAAGCGACCTTCGCTTCCACGTCACGCAACGCTGCGATGACGGCAGCGAGCCGTCCAACGTCGTCATCGATATGAAATCGCCGCGCGACTTCGAGATCGTCTATGAGGGCGGCGGCGCGTCCCGGTATCACCAGTGCGAGCAGACTCAGCTGCCTGAACCCTGGCGCGACAACGACATCAGCGATCTAATCGCGGAATAAGGCCTAGCGCTTCGCGTTGGCGTAGTTGAGGCCGGCGACGAGAACGGAAACAGGCATCAGATAGGCGCAGACGGCCGCATAAAAACAAGCGCGTGTGAAATACATGGCTCAACTCCCGAGCGGACGTCCCCGCGCATTGTGCGCGGCTGGGTTCTTGTTCGTGAACTCTGTTACGCTTCAGACAGGATGCCCGCGGGTAGTTAACGAGCGATGGAGAATGCCGGAACGCGTTCGTGCCTCAAGTTTTCAGCGATATTCCGCGTCGATATTACGTGAGAATTGGTGATGACACGGATTTTCGCAACGGCCGCCGCCGCGCTTCTCCTTTCCAAATGTGGTGGAGATTCCAAGCCCGCCGAGCCGGCCGCCGCCGCCAGTTGAACAAGCGCTCGGGACTGCCGCACCGGATCCAACCACGCTGCAAGGGCCGGCGGCGGAAGAAGCCGGCGTCGGCGCCGTGGATCTGCTCTGTGCCGGCGCTAGATTCCGCGTCGCCTTCGAAGACGCGCGCGCGGTTGTCGTCAACGACGATGGCGGCAATATCGAGCTGGCGCTTCTTCCCGCGGACGCGAACCCCGCGCCCGCCTTGTCCGCCTCCACTGAAGGCGAAGATGACTTTCGCGGAGTCGGGCGGCGGCGACACGGCCACCGTCATCCGCTTTGCGCGCCAGGCAAGATGCTTTACGAGGACTGCAACATCGCGCAAAACTGACACTGTCACAAACCTTCGCGCACCCGTTACGCGGTCCTGTGCAATTCATTCCGCTGACGTTTGCCCCCAGCGGAAATTGCCGGCATAGACGTGGGTTATGAAGCTCGCCTCCCTGAAACAAGGACGCGACGGCCGTCTCGTCGTCGTCTCCCGCGATCTGACGCGTTGCGCGGACGCCACCCACATTTCGCAGACGCTCCAGTCGGCGCTCGACCACTGGAAGCGCACCGCCCCGCGCCTTGAAACACTCGCCGAGGAAGTCGAGCTTGGCTCAGTGCCCACCGAGCGCTTTCATGAGAAAGACTGCGCCTCGCCGCTGCCGCGCGCATATCAATGGGCTGATGGTTCGGCCTATGTGAATCATGTTCTGCTGGTGCGAAAGGCGCGCGGCGCCGACCTGCCGGAAACCTTCTGGACCGACCCGCTGATGTACCAGGGCGGCTCGGACTCTTTCCTCGGCCCTCGCGACCCCATCCCGCTTGCCGATGAATCCTGGGGCTGCGACATGGAAGGCGAAGTCGCCGTCATCACCGGCGACGTGCGCATCGGCGTCAGTCACGAGCAGGCGCAGAAATCCATCCGTCTCGTGATGCTGGCCAACGACGTCTCGCTCCGCAATCTCATCCCGAACGAACTCGGCAAGGGCTTCGGCTTCTTTCAGTCAAAGCCATCCTCGGCTTTCTCGCCCGTCGCTGTGACCCCCGACGAGCTTGGCCCCATGTGGGATGGCCTCCGCCTGAACGGCGCCCTTTGCGTAAAGCTGAACGGCGAACTGTTCGGCAAGGCGTCCACGCGCGTCGACATGACGTTCGATTTCCCCACCCTCATCGCCCACGCTGCAAAGACCCGCCCCCTCTCCGCCGGCACGATCATCGGCTCCGGCACCGTCTCGAATCGCGGTGAGGACGGCGGTCCGGGCAAGCGTGTCGCGGAAGGCGGTGTCGGATATTCGTGCATCGCAGAACTGAGAATGATCGAAACCATCGTTAATGGCGCCCCGACGACAGGTTTTCTGAAGCGCGGCGACCGGGTTGAGATAGATATGCAGGACGAACGCGGCCGTTCGATATTCGGCCGAATCGACCAGACCGTGGGTTCGTAATGTCGAGTTTCTTCCCAGCTGAGTCACAAAGGAAAAGACGATGCCGACGAAGGTGTTTCCCGACGCGAAGGCCGCCCTCGAAGGCAAGTTGTTTGATGGCATGACCATCATGGCCGGCGGTTTCGGCCTGTGTGGCATTCCGGAAAACCTGATTGGCGAGTTGAAGCATTCGGGCGTCAAAAATCTAACGGTGATTTCGAACAACGCTGGCGTGGACGGCTTCGGCCTTGGCGTGCTGCTGAACACCAAGCAGGTGAAGAAGATGGTCTCGTCCTATGTCGGCGAGAACAAGGAATTCGCGCGGCAGTATCTCTCCGGCGAACTCGAACTCGAATTCAATCCGCAGGGCACGCTCGCTGAACGATGCCGTGCTGGCGGTGCCGGCATACCGGGCTTCTACACCAAGACCGGCGTCGGCACGATCGTCGCCGACGGCAAGGAACATCGCGAATTCAACGGCCAGACCTACATCCTCGAAACCGCGCTGGTCTCCGATCTTTCCATCGTAAAGGCATGGAAGGGCGATGGGCAGGGCAATCTGGTCTTCCGCAAGACCGCCCGCAACTTCAATCCGGACATGGCGACGGCAGGCAAGTTCTGCGTCGCCGAGGTCGAAGAAATCGTTCGCGTCGGCTCGATCGACCCCGACCACATCCACCTGCCGGGCATTTTCGTGGACCGCATCATCCAGGGCCGGTTCGAGAAGCGCATCGAACAGCGCACCGTGCGCAAGAGAGCGACGGCCTGATCATGCTGCGCGTCCTTCTGCAGTCTCTGGCCGGCGGCGATCACAAGACGATCTGGGATCGCCCGCTCGCGCTCAAGCATGAGGACTACAAGCTCAAGGAATTTCGCGAACTCTCCTGGGACACGCAGAGGTTCGGCGACCGGATAGAGATGCGGTTCGACGATGGCGCAGGCAGTCACTGCCGGATCGACGCCGCGTTCCAGGGCGCACACATCATTCCCATCGAAGGCGGCCATCAGGTCGATCTCACCTTCATGGGCAGCAACTATCGGGTGCGGTGAGCGCGATGGCCGCCGCCAAGCTCGACGCTTTGTAAGGAGACAAGCATGCCCTGGGATCGCGATCAGATGGCCGCCCGCGCGGCGAAGGAACTGGAAGACGGGTTCTATGTGAACCTCGGCATCGGCATCCCGACGCTGGTGGCCAACCACATTCCCGACGCCGTTGACGTCACGCTGCAATCGGAAAACGGCATGCTCGGCATGGGCCCGTTCCCGTGGGAGGGCGAGGAAGATCCCGACCTCATCAACGCCGGCAAGCAGACGATCACCGAACTGGATCGCTCGGTCTATTTCTCGTCATCCCAGTCCTTCGGCATGATCCGCGGCGGCCATATCGATCTCGCAATCCTGGGCGCAATGGAAGTGAGCGAGAAAGGCGATCTCGCCAACTGGATGATCCCAGGCAAGCTCGTCAAAGGCATGGGCGGGGCCATGGATCTCGTCGCCGGCGTGAAACGCGTCGTCATCATCATGGACCACGCCTCGAAAAGCGGAGAGACCAAGCTCCTCAAGGAATGCTCGCTGCCGCTCACCGGCAAGGCCGTGGTGAACCGCATCATCACCAATCTTGGCGTCTTCGATGTGGTCGAGGGCGGCCTCAAGGTCGTCGAGATGGCGCCCGGCGTCACCCGCGATGAAATCGGAAAGATGACGCAGGCCAGGCTGGTGAACTAGCGTCATGGACCCCAGCGGCAAAGTGTTGGACAGTTGTCGCAGGACGGAGGTGCGTGATGAAACATCAATTCGCTTATGCGATAGCAGTATTTGCTGCAGCCGCCTGTGCGCCAGCCGAGACGAAACCTGACGCAGCTGCGAGCGAAACGCCAATGCCCGCCCCGCCGTTCCAGCTGTTGAAGCCGTAACGCTTCGTGCCCATCTCTCTTGTTGGCGGGTGGGCAGGCACGATCACCTGCTACAAGATTGAGTCACCGCTGACCCTCGACATCGATGGCGCCGGGCCGGGGAAGGCGGAAGTCGCCCAGGGCGACGGCGGCGCACTGAACTGGACGGCCAGCATTTCGGTGGATTCCCCAACCCGCATGATCACGGTGAAGGCGGATACGCCCACCGACGGCGCACTGTACCGGCGGGTCCGCTGTCCGCCGACATGACCGAGATCGCCGGCAAGATGGACAATCAGCTCTGCGCGGACTTCAGGCTCAAGCGCGTCAACTAAAGCAACACCGGAAACTGCAGGTCCAGCCAAAATCCCGCCTCAAACCCCGGCGAGCGCTCGGCCCGCTCACTCGGGGCTTCCATGATCCGCACCACATTCACGACGATTGCGATCATGGCGCTCGCTCCGTTCGCACAAGCACAGACGCCGCCCATCACCGGCGAATGGACTGGCAGGTATGTCTGCGCCCAGGGGATTACGGCCCTGCGCCTCACCACCGAAAAGGCCAGCGCCGCGGGCGCCGTTACCGCAACCTTCGATTTCGGGCCCTTGCCTGAGCACCCCGAAGTCCCGAACGGGGGCTCACCGGATGCAAGGTACGTATGACGCCGCTTCACGCCGTCTTCAGCTAAGTGCCGTCAAATGGATCGATCAGCCGTTTGGCTATACCATGGTCGGTCTCGAAGGCCACATGACCTCATCGGGCCAGAAGGTCGCCGGCCGCGTACCGGATCTCTTCTCATGCACCGACTTCGAGGTATGGCACCGGACCCAACTCCTCGGTTGATCAGGCGGTTCGACGTATCAGCGACACGATCAGCAGCACGACTACAGCGCCGATGGTTGCGTAGAGAATGCTGGTGATGATTGGGCTGCCTGTCGAGAAACTCAGCCCGGCCTGCGGCAGAACCCATGACGCGACGAACGCGCCCACAATGCCGACGACGATATTTCCAACAAGACCAAAGCCGCCGCCCTTTACGATCATGCCGGCAAGCCAGCCCGCTATGGCGCCGATCAACAGCGCGATCAGAATGCCTTCGGTGGACATGGGATTCTCCTAGCGGTGACCCCACCGCGTTGGCCATCAACGTGTCGGCCGATGGCAAGTTCCTCACAATGAGCAGGGAATAGAACTCTCGCCCGATACCTGAAGCTCACTGCACAAGGCTGGGGAACGTCCACTCACAAAGCCCGTTGTTCCGTCCAGGTAATGACTGGATATTTTCATGGTTCTCAGCACAACCTCGCTTCTGCTCATTGTCCTGCTTCTTGTCCTCGTGATTGGCGCAGTGCCTTCATGGCCCCACAGCCGAAGCTGGGGCTACGCGCCGTCCGGCACGCTCGGCACGATCTTCGTCATTGTGCTGATCTTCGCGTTCATGGGGTATCTCTAGACATTGCGTCGGGAAAGGGTTTTTGCGGCTCGCGAACATCAGGCGATCGCAGCCTCCGCAGCCAGCGTCCGCGCAAGCGCATTCACCACCACCCTTATCCGCACTGGCGCCTGAATCTGCTCTGTCGTGAGGCAGCTTTGCGCAACTCTTCCTAGTGCGCCTCTGCGCCGCTATTCACCGCCGACACGGCCATGCAGTAGAGTTCGAAGTCAGTCTTCGCGATGCGCGGCGCGCTGCGCGATCAGCAGAAGGGGGGGTACGTTTCTGGCGCGCGCCTTCGCAGTCGGCGGGCCGAAAGCGGTCGAGGCGATGGTTGACGAAGTTGCGGGCAGGTTGACGCCAGAGGCGCGTATCTGCAAAGAAGGACGTTCCGGTCCAGCACCCCTCTAAAAAGGAGCCCCGGACCTTTGCAGATCCGGGGCGGCGCCTCCTTATTTTTCGCTCACGAGTTCAGAGCTAGCCGACGACATTCCGCGCATCCTTGCTGCGCTACGGCAGATCGAAACGGTCGAGGTTCATCACCTTGGTCCACGCAGCGACGAAGTCCTTCACGAACTTCTCTTGCGCATCGCTCGCGCCATAAACTTCCGCCAATGCGCGGAGCTGCGAGTGCGAGCCGAAGATCAGATCGGCGCGCGTAGCTGTCCACCTGGTCTGACCGGACTTGCGGTCGACGCCCTCGAACAGATTCTCGCCCTTGGCTTTCCATTGCGTGCCCATGTCGAGCAGGTTCACGAAGAAGTCGTTCGAGAGCGCGCCGGGCGTCGTGGTCAGCACGCCAAGCTTCGCATCGCCGACCTGGAGTACGCGCAGGCCGCCAACCAGCACGGTCAACTCCGGCGCCGTCAGCTCAAGCAGCTGGGCGCGATCAACCAGATGCTCTTCTATCGACATGATCGGTTTGCGGACATAGTTCCGGAAACCATCGGCTTTCGGCTCAAGGAAAGCGAAGGATTCGACTTCCGTCTCGTCCTGCGTTGCATCGGCGCGGCCCGGCGTGAAGGGAACTTTCACGTCGATGCCTGCAGCCTTCGCCGCTTTCTCGATGCCCACAGCGCCGCCGAGAACGATCAGGTCGGCCAGCGAGACCTTGTCGCCAGCAGCCTTCTGCACGCCCTCGAGCGCCGCAAGAACCTTGGCGAGCTGGGCCGGCTTGTTGACCTCCCAGTTCTTCATCGGGGAGAGACGGATGCGCGCGCCATTGGCGCCGCCGCGGCGATCAGATCCACGATAGGTTGAGGCCGAGGCCCACGCCGTCTCGACAAGTTCCTTCGCCGAAAGGCCGGTCGCGGCGATCTTGGCTTTGAGGCCATCCACATCCGCGTCGGTGAGCTTGCTCGGCGCGCCCGAAATCGGGTCCTGCCAGATCAGTGTTTCCTCCGGCACGAGCTTGCCGCGGTAGAGCACTTTCGGGCCCATGTCGCGGTGGGTCAGCTTGAACCAGGCGCGGGCGAATGCATCAGCGAACTCTGCCGGATTGGCGAGGAAGCGGCGGGCGATCTTCTCGTAGGCCGGGTCCATGCGCATGGCCATGTCGGCCGTGGTCATCATCGGCTGATGGAATTTCTTCGGATCGTGAGCGTCGACGACGTTCCTGCCTGCATCGCCCTTCGGCTTCCACTGATGAGCGCCGGCGGGGGACTTGGTCAGCTCCCACTCAAAGCCGAACAGGGTTTCGAGATAGCCCATATCCCACTTGGTCGGGTTCGGCTTCCAGGCGCCTTCGATGCCAGAGGTGATAGCGTCGCCAGCCATGCCGCTTCCGAAGGTCGACGCCCAGCCGAAACCTTGAGCTTCGATCGTCGCCGCTTCCGGTTCGGGGCCGACATGGCTCGCCGGCCCCGCGCCGTGAGCCTTGCCGAAGGTGTGGCCGCCGGCGACGAGCGCCACGGTCTCTTCGTCGTTCATCGCCATGCGGCCGAACGTCTCGCGAATATCGCGGCCCGACGCCACCGGATCAGGGTTGCCGTCCGGGCCTTCCGGGTTCACGTAGATGAGGCCCATCTGCACCGCGCCAAGATCGCCAAGCAGTTCGCGATCGCCGGAATAGCGGCTGTTGGCGGCTTTGCTGTCAGCCAGCCATGCTTCTTCCGAGCCCCAGTTCACATGCTGCTCGGGTTCCCACGTATCAGCGCGTCCGCCGCCAAAGCCGAACGTCTTGAAGCCCATCGACTCGAGCGCGACGTTGCCCGTCAGGATCAACAGGTCGGCCCATGAGAGTTTCGCGCCATATTTCTGCTTGATCGGCCACAGCAGGCGGCGCGCCTTGTCGAGGTTGCCGTTGTCCGGCCATGAGTTCAGCGGAGCAAAACGTTGTTGCCCGCGTCCGCCGCCGCCACGGCCATCGCCAGTGCGATAAGTGCCGGCCGCGTGCCAGGCCATGCGGATGAAGAAGGGGCCATAGTGGCCATAGTCCGCCGGCCACCAGGACTGGCTATCGGTCATCAGCGCGTGGAGATCCTTCACCACCGCGTCGACGTCGAGCGTCTCGAATTCCTTGGCGTAGTTGAAGGTCACACCATAAGGATCGGAGTCAGGCGTGTTATGGTGAAGAACGCTGACGTTGACCTGGTTCGCCCACCAGTCGCGATTGATCCTGCCGCGCGAATGCGGAACCGGGCATTTGCCGCTGTCGCCGCCGCCTTCATTGCCGTCCATTTGCTATTTCCTCTTATGATTTTGCCGTTGAGCGCCCAGGCGAGGGCGGCCAGAATGAGATTAACTTAGAACCGTTCTAAATCGAGGGTCAAGCCAAATTGGAATAATTCCAGAATTTGTGAGTAAAGCTCGAAAAGACCCGTCTTTCCTCCCCAAGCGCGAAGCACCGGGGGATGGATCGGCGGGTCTTCGCGCAAAGACGGGGGCGAACCACGCGAACCGCCAGCTCACCCATTCGCTCGTCTCAACGAAGATCCGGACCCAGGGCCGAACCGGCGGCTTGCTCGGTCTTCAAGCAGCACCTCCTGCAAAGCGCACCAGCGTTCCTGATGCCGGACTTGGTCGGGATGAGCAGGGATAGGTCTGCGCTAGCCTCAGCACCCTAACGGCGCGCTCACCTCACAACCAAAACCCTCGGCGCCGCCGCGGGGACCTCACCCTCATGTCGGCTTCGTCGCCTGCCACCGTTTGAGGTGATCGCGCGCCAGGTTCTTCGCCGGGTCCATCAGCTCGTCGTGGCCATCGCGCTTGCCGGTCAGTTCGATCACATAACCGTTCGGGTCGCGGAAATAGATCGAGTCGATCATCTCATGATCCGCAATCCCGCGCACCGCCATCCCAGCAGCCTTGCCCTTCTCAATCCACGGTTTGAGATCCCGATGCGGAATTTCAAGCGCGATGTGCAGGTCGAAATCGTGCTGGTCCTTAAAGACGAAATCCCTCCCGTCTTCCCCCGGCACTTCGAAAAAGGCGAGGCATGACCCATCCCCCATCTGGTAGAAGGAATGCAGCACGCGCGTCTCACGTCCGGTCTTGGTCGCCTCGATCTCGAAAGCGTTCACCAGCGGCAGGCCGAGAAAGTCCTCGTAGAAGTTCCGCGTCTCTTCGGAGTCCCGGCAGCGATAGGCGTTGTGATGCAGTCCCTTGATGATCATCAAACGGTCTCGAATTGCTGGCCCTTCAGCGAACCTGCGAAGCCGTACATCACTTCGTTGACCGGCCCCCACGCGCTCAACTTCGACATGTTGCCGATCCAGCGCTTCACATTCGGGTAGTTGTCAAACTTGCAGCCAATCAGCTCGCCTGCCGTGACGATACAGACGCCGAAATAGTCAGCGATCGAGATGCGGTTGTTGGCGATATAATCGTTCTTGCCGAGGATGTCCCGGTCGAGAATGGCAAGCGCCGTCTGGCACTTCTCCTTGCCCCACGCGACCGTGCCCTTGTGCTGGTCGTCCGTCGGCCGTTTGTGCTGCGGGAAGATTTGCGGATACAGCAGGCCATAGCCGAAATCGCGGTAGAGCATGGTGTTGATCCAGTCCATCGCCGAATCGACCTTCGCGCGTTCCTTGAGTTCCTTCGGATATTCCGGGCAGTCAAAGCGCGAGGCGAGATATTTCAGGATTGCGGAGCTCTCTGGCAGCCGCCAGTCGCCTTCCTCCAGCGCCGGCACCTGTTTCGACGGATTGATTGCGCTGTACTCGGGCTTCAAGTGCTCTCCCGTCATCAGATCGACCACCTGTTCAGTCACGGGAAGCTTCTTTTCCTGGATGAACAGCCGCACCGGACGACTCACGGTTGAAACGGGATGCATGTAGAGTTTGAGCGTCATGAAGTCCTCCAATTCTTGGAGTGAACCATACCCCCAATTTACGCTGCCGCCAGACGGCAAGGGACTGGGAGTCCGAAACACTGGATCAGCAGGCGTGTGTGTGGGTCGAACGCCTTAGCGCTTCGGCTTGTCGTCGGCCATACGGACGATCACTTCCACCGAGCGTACTCTCGACCCGGCCGGAATGGGCGGCAAGCCTTCGACACGCACCAAGTCGCCCGGGATGTCGTGCAGGACGCCGTTCTCTTCGAAGAAGAGGTGGTGGTGATCCGACACGTTGGTGTCGAAATAGGTGCGGTCCGCATCCAGCGTGATGCGCTTCATCAGGCCGGCGGCGACGAACTGGTTCAGCGTGTTGTAAACAGTCGCGAGCGACACGCGCACGCCGCTCTTCCGCGCCAATATCGCCACGTCATCGGCAGTGACGTGACGGTCCATACCGTCAAACAACAGACCGCCGATGGCGATCCGCTTGGGGGTCGCGCGCAGGCCGGCCGATTGAAGGCGTGTGACAATATTCATACGATGCTAGAATGGTTCTAGTTTGTTATGAAAGCAAGGGCGAGGCGCCGAAGAGGCGAAAAAGCCGCATTTTTGTCCCCCCGTTCTGGCGCGGTCAGACAAGATCCAGCCCCACACCTTTGCTTGCAAACATCCGCCCGCCGCGGATAGGCAGGCATTGCGTCAAGCTTCAAAGCGGCTGGCGGGGGGCTCATGGTGTCATCATCGACCGGTCCCTTGGCGGGCGTGAAGATCCTCGACCTGTCCACCGTCGTCCTGGGGCCTTATGCAACCCAGCTTCTCGGCGACATGGGCGCAGACGTGGTCAAGGTCGAGAACGGCGCGGGCGACATCATGCGCCAAGCCGGTCCATCGCCGGTTCCTGGCATGGGCGCCATCTACATGGGCTGCAACCGCAACAAGCGCGCAGTGCTGCTCGATCTCAAGACGTCTGACGGCGTCGAGGCGATGCAGCGCCTCGTCAGACAGTCAGACGTGTTCTTCACCAACGTCCGGATGGACGGCCTGAGGCGTCTCGGCCTTGGCTATGACGAGGTGAAGAAGCTGCGTGAGGAAATCATTTACGTTCACTGCTCCGGGTATGGCGCCGGCGGCGTGCACGAGGGCAAGCCGGCCTATGACGACCTCATCCAGGCAGGCTCCGGCGTCGCTGATCTCTTCCACGTTCGCGACGGTGGTCCGCCACGCTACATGCCGGCATTGATGGCCGACAAGGTCTCGGGCCTGCACGCCGCCTACGCCGCGATCGCCGGCCTGTTCGCGAAGCAGAGAACCGGACAAGGTCAATTCATCGAGGCGCCGATGCTGGAAAGCTTCACGGCCTTCAACCTTGTCGAGAACCTCTACGGCCACACCTTCGTGCCGCCGCTGACGCAGATGGCTTACACGCGCTCCTCCAGCATCAACCGCATGCCGTACCCAACGAAGGACGGTTACATCAGCATCATACCGTATTCGGATGCGCAGTGGATCACCTTCTTCGAACTTGGCGGCCGCCCCGAAATCATGACCACCGATCCGCGCTTCTCCACCTACGCCGCGCGAACCGCCAATATCGGCGCGCTCTACCAGGTCGTCGGCGAAGTCGCCGCCACCAAGACGACGGACGACTGGCTGAAGCTGCTCGGCAAAGCTGACATCCCCGCCGCCCGCTGCGCCACGCTGCAGGAAGTGCTGGACGATGAACACCTGCGCGGCTCTGGCTTCATCCACGAACGCCAGCATCCAGCCGGCTTTCCCTACATCGCGATGCAACATCCGGTGAAATTCTCGGAGACGCCCGCCGTCATCCGCCGCGAACCGCCGTTACTGGGCGAGCACACGGTCGAGGTTCTCAGGGAGCTCGGCTTCAGCAACGCCGACGCTAAACGCATTGCTGCAGCTGCACGAAAGCCGGGCGGCCGCACGGGCGCCTAACGTATGGGCTTCGCCAGAGCGTCAATCACAGCATTCACGAGCGCATCCTTGCGCCGTTCCACCTCAGGCAGTTCGCCATAGGGTACGAGCAAGGGGTGCGTTTTCATCACCCCATTCTTCCTGCGGCCATGCTTCCAGCCGTCAGCCTTCTTTTCCGCCACCCAGCGTTCGTGCTGGGCCGAAATCTTCGCATTTGGATTGGTGAGGCGCCACTTCACCGCTTCGATCGATGACGTCTTCATCCACTTGGGCGCCCGTCCCCATGGCGGCGCAGCCGTCTGGGCGCTGGCTTTTTGCCAGGCGCGAACCGCTTCGTGCATCACAAGCGCGATTCTTGTTGCGGCCTCGTCACCGATCCTCGCCATTCTGTCTCCGTGATCCACCCTATGATGATTGTCGCCACGTGTTAGCACGCAGTATGTGGCCCTTGTAGTGCGGGTCTTGTCTTGCGTTCGTACTGGCGTGGCATAGCCTGCCGTTGCCGGGGAGAATGGTCATGGCGGAGACAGAAGCCGGGGTTAGCGGACGCCCGGCGACTCGCAAATCCAATTTCCTGATCGCCATCACGGCGCTCGCCAGCATTTTTGGCGTAGCCGCTCTTGCGCTCGCCGCCTATGGCTGGACGTTCGAGCCCGAAGTCACGCAGGGCCCTCTCTATATGCGGCTTACTGACATCACGGTCCGCACAATCAAGGTGCTGCTGCTGTCCGACATCTACTTCGAGCCGATCGAATACATCGAAAAATGGCCCCTGGAATCGGCGCGGGCCCTTGGCGTCGCCTCATCGCTGCTCTTCGGTCTCCGCCTGCTGCTATACGCCATCGGATCTCATCTGCATGCGATTTGGTTCCGGGTCAGATCCAATGACCACGACGTCATCATCGGCTCGGGTCCCGCAGCGCTCGAGTATGCAGGCAACCACAGCGCGCTGTTCGACAAGCGTCGCGCAATCCATCTCGCCGCGGAACGCGCGCCGACGGCCAAACGGCTCGCCACCTATGCGCGCAGCGGCACGCTCGACAACCAGCTACGCTTCGCCGCCGCCAGGCGCGCAAAACGCATCCTCGTCGATGAAGGCGACGACGCAGACACCTGGCAGACAGCGCAGGCCATAGCGGGCCGCTGCCGCAAGGCGGAAGTGCTGGCGCACATCACCGACCCGTGGATGCGGGACCGTCTCAGCCGCGAGGCGCCGACCGCCCGCCTGACGGCCTTCTCCTACGCCGGCGGCGCCGCGCGCGAGGTGATGCTCGCGCACCCGCCCTACCTCATTGCCGAAAAACTCGAGACGCCTGCGCAGCACATCCTCATCGTTGGCTTCGGTCAGGTCGGCCAGTCGATCGCCCGCGAATTCATCGTCACCAGCATTTCGCCGCTCTTTCCCAAGATGATGGTCACCGTGGTCGATCCGCTGGCCGGGCGTCTCGAAGCCGACTTCCGCAACCGCCATCCGGACCTGTGCACGCCAAAGCATGGGGCCGGAGCCGATGACGGCACGCACGTCGATTTCGGGTTCTGCGAAGGCGATTTCCGCTTCAACGACGACAAGCTCTTCGCCTTCATCCGCGAACGCTCGCAGGCGTGTGAAGTAAGCGCTGTCTACATCGCCATCGATCTGGAGCGCCGCCCGCTCGGCCTCGCACTGGCTTTGCGCGCCATGGCGGCGCAGGAGCGTCTCTTCCGGGCGCCCGTCTTCGTTTGCGCCCAACATGGCGCGGGCCTGTCTGCCGTTCGCGACGGCGCAGGCTATATCGGTGGGGCAATGGCGCCAAAGGACCGCATCGCGCTCGAGCGTCTTGCCGAGCAGGATGGCCGTATCTGCGACCTGCGGGTCATCTCGTTTGGCTCATGGCCCGCGGCCTTCGATGGTGCAGGCCTTCTTGAGGGCGAGTTGGACGGTCAGGCCAAGCGCTTCCACAATGAGTACGAACGTCAGCGCGCGGAAGAAAGCCGTCGCAGGGATCCTGCCGCGCCGCCGTCCGAGCCGCAGCCATGGGACGTCCTGCCCGACCAGCTGCGCGTATCCAACCGCCGCGTCGCCGCGCACATCCGCGCCAAGGCGCACGCGTCGGGTTACGATCTTGGCGCCTGGCTTGACAGCAAAAAGGGCGGATGGGCCGCGCACGATCTTCCACCTGCGGCGGAGCTCATTCCAAATGAGCCTGACGACAAGCTGTCCGGCGAAGCGGCCGACCGCATGCGCATGCTCGGCGAACTCGAACACCGCCGCTGGATGCTCGACCGCTATCTTGATGGCTGGCGAAAGGGAGAGCGCGACGACTATGCGCGGCGGCGGCCGGACCTGATCCTGTTTGCTGAACTTTCGGAACCATCGAAGAAGAAGGACTACACCGTCATCCGCGTGACGCACGCACTTCTGGAAGGCAAGGCGCCCGGAGGCAAGAGGCGGGTTTAGGCCACGCGCCGGAGGAAGAAGCCCTTGGGCTTGGGCTGGTTGGTTGTCTCGGCGATTTCGTGAAAGGTCGTCCTGATTTCGAGTCCGAAAGTATCCAGCGCATTCATCGCGGCTTCGAGGTCCGCCATGGCGATCCGCCAGACGGGAACGCCGTCGATGCGATCGTCGGCGTCCTCCCCGATGAGGGCGCAGTATCGGCGGGCTAGCTGCTCGTACGCAGTCATGGGCTCCATCCCTGATGGCTCGCGTGAACCATGCCGCAAGGCTCAAGCCAGCAACCTGACTTTTTCGTTAATGCTGAATTCATCGCACGAAAAACTCTGATGAAGCCCGTCCCAACTGCACTAAAATGGTTACTTGGCGGGGCGCCACGCCCTCCTGGCCTGCCTCAGGTTCATGTGCCAGGCGATAACCTCTCGCTCCAAAAGGGAACGGCGGCGGTCTTGTGGCCTGCCAAAAACGGGCGATCATGCTTCCCATGAACATGCCCGCCCAGCCGACGGAACGCTACAAGTCGTTCGCCGACTTCTACCCCTTTTATATCCACGAGCATTCGAACCGAACCTGCCGGCGCATTCACGTCGTAGGTTCCACGTTGGTGCTCGTCGCGCTCGCCACAGGCATCGTCACGATGAACCCATGGTGGTTTCTGGCCATGCCTTTTATCGGCTATGGCTTCGCCTGGGTCGGGCATTTCTTCTTCGAGAAGAACAGGCCCGCCACGTTCAAGTATCCGCTCTGGAGCCTGATGGGCGACTGGCGGATGTTCTTCGAGACGGTCTCCGGTCAGCGTAAGTTCTAGCGGCGCAAAGATTCACTTCACGTTTTAGGATTTTACGAAATAGGTGGCCGACCCTCGAGTATGCCGATCCTGACGCTCAGATGCCCTGGCATCGCTTGAGTCAATATCAACACTTGATCGTCCGGCGGCGGCTCGAAGACCAATACAACCAGACCGTTGTCATCCCTTTCGATCACGATGAGAGAGTAGCAGCGGGCTTCACCTTAGGCGATGGCCACAGCTTCGTTCTCGGGGAGGACGTAAAATCTTATGGCTATCGGCTCTTCCATGGCTCTTGTGCGCCGCTGTTTCACAACCGTCGCAACGGGAAACGGAATGCTCGAGACAAGCGAACAGGACATAAGCGAATAAGATCTGCGTGACCTATAACTGACGCGGCTTCGCCCGCGACGTCGGCGTTGCCGCTGCGGGATCATCCGGCCAGTTGTGTTTGGGATAGCGTCCTTTCATGTCCTTGCGCATGTCGTGATAGCCGCCGCGCCAGAACGCCGGCACGTCCTTGGTCACCGCCACCGGACGCATCGCAGGCGAGAGCAGGGCGACCGTCAGCGGAATACGTCCATCCGCCAGCGCCGGATGCACCGACAGCCCATAAGCCTCCTGCACCTTGCATTCGACCCGCGGCCCGCCCTCCGCCGCATAGTCGATCTCGACACTCCGTCCCACCGGCGTTTCCCAACGCAAAGGCGCCAGCCGCGACAGCTCGCGCGGCAACGGCCACTCCAGCATCGCTAGCGCCGCGTCCGCAATCTGCCCGCCGTCCAGTGCATCGAGCGCGCCGGGACTGTCGAGCAGCGGCCCAAGCCATTCTTCCATCCGCGCGATCAGCATCGCGCGGAAATTCTTTGGCCACGGCGCGCCGATCACTCTGGCCAGCAACTCCACCCGATGGATCACGGCCTCCAGCGGCCCGGAGTGCTTCAGCAATCCGAACCCGCTTTCGCGCATTGCATCGAGCAACGCTACTTGCACCAGCTCCGCGCCCGGCGAGGGCAGCGGCGTTTCTTCCAGCACGATCGCCCCGATCCGCCGCGTGCGTCGCGCCCGCACGCGCCGTGCGGCCGGATCGTACTTCGCCTCTTCCTTTGTCTCGACCAGCCCGGCCTCGAGCGCATCCTCTTCCGTCAGCCGCGCGGCCAGCGTGATGCGCAGGTCAGCTCCGCCGCCCGTCATGTCCGCCACCGTCAACCATTGCTGCCGCGCCAGCGGATCGGTTTCGTCCAGCATCGCGCCGCGCCCGCCCGCCATGACGAACCGTCCCGGCGCCGCCCCGCGCAGTCGCGCAATCCGCTCCGGAAACCCCAACGCCAGCATAGCCGCCGCCGAATTCCCGCTGTCGCTCTTGCCGCCCGCCGCCTTCGCCCATCGCGCAGCCAGATCGCGCATGGCCTTCGCGCGTTGCCCGTTCTCGGTCCTGAACCGAGCCACACGCTCATCGAGATCAGCGGATCGTCCGCCAAGATCGCGCTCGCTCATCACAGCCGCGATCTCGCTGGCCAGCTTCGCATCGCCCCGTTCCGCCGCGCGCAAAACCATCAGCGCCAGCCGCGGCGGCAGGGCCAGGTCGCCAATCCGTTTGCCCAGCGCCGTTAGCTCGCCGCCCTCCGTCATCGCCCCGCCGCCGACCAGTACGCTGCGCGCATGCCGCCATGGCGCCTCGCGCGGCGGGTTGAGCCAGCGCAGGTCCGCCGGCGACTTCGCCCCCCACCGCGCCATGTCGAGCGCCAGCCCCGTCAGGTCCGCATTGTCGATCTCCGGCGAAGGCGAGGCCGCAAATCCACGCATCTCCGCCTCGCGCCATAGCCGGTAACATACGCCCGGCCCCGTGCGTCCCGCGCGCCCGCGTCGTTGATCCGCGTTGGCCACCGCCACGCGCACCGTCTCCAGCCGCGATGCGCCGAGCGAAGGATCAAAACGCGGCACACGCGCAAACCCGCAATCGACCACCACCCGCACGCCCTCGATCGTGATCGCGCTCTCGGCGATGTCAGTCGCAATCACCACTTTGCGCGTGCCCTTGGGAGCGGGCGCAATCGCCTCGTTCTGCTCCTGCGGCGACAGCGCGCCATACAGCGGCGTGATGTGGACATCTGCATCCACCAGCCCGATCCGCTCCAACGTGCGTGTGATCTCCGCCACACCCGGAAGGAAGACGAGTATCGATCCCTCTTCTTCATGCAGCGCCTTGCGGATCGCCGCGGCTACCTGGTCCTCCAGCCTCAGCTTGCTGTCATAGCCTAGATACTGCGTCGCCACCCGCCATGCTCGCCCGAGACTCTCCACCACCGGCGCCGGAAAAAAGTCCTGCGTTAGATTTCCCGGCAACGTCGCCGACATCAAAACGATGCGCAGATCCTCGCGAATGACGCCCTGCGCATCCAGCGCAAACGCCAGGCCTTCGTCTGCATCAAGCGACCGCTCATGAAACTCGTCGAACAGCACGCCCGCGACGCCGTCCAGCGTGGGGTCGGAGAGCACCATCCGGCTGAACACGCCCTCGGTCACAACCTCGATGCGCGACTCCTTCGATGTCCGGACATCGAGACGCGAGCGCAAACCGATCGTCTGTCCCACCTTCTCGCCCAGCGTCGCCGCCATCCGCTCCGCGGCGGCCCGCGCCGCAATCCTGCGCGGCTCGACCAGGATCAGCTTGCGCCCCTGCGTCCAGCCTTCCCCCAGGAGCGTCAGCGGCACGCGCGTCGTTTTGCCGGCGCCGGGCGGGGCCGAGATGACCAGACGTGTCGCATCCCGCAGCGCGGAAACGATCTGAGGGATCACGTCCTCGATTGGAAGGTCAGACTTCGGAAGCATCTCGCCGGGTTATCAGCCGAACGCCTTGTGGTCGATCAACACTTTCGCCCCGATGACGATCAAGATCAGCCCGCCGATTATCTCGGCTTGCGAGCCCAACGCCCTGGCGCCCGCCCGTCCGATCATCACGCCCGCGGTCGAAAGCGCGAAGGTCACCAACCCGATTGTCGCCACGCTCACCACAACAGGCGCATCCAGCGTCGGCAGCGTGATTCCCGCCGCTGCCGCATCAATACTCACTGCGACCGCCAGCATCATAAGCTTCCATCCGCCGGCGAGCTTCTCCTGGCCTGGATCGCCGTCCTCTCCCGGCGGGTCGTTATGCGATCCCTCCCAGATCATCTTGCCTCCGACGATCACGAGCAGGAGGAACGCCACCCAATGGTCGATGCTTTCGATCAGTCCCGCTAACAGCAGGCCCACCGCCCATCCTATCAGCGGCGCAATCGCCTGCGCCGATCCGAACGCTGCGCCGACTACAAGCGCGCTTCGCCACGGATGCGTCTTCACCACAGCGCCTTGTCCCAGCGCCACCGCAAACGCATCCGCGGCCAGTCCGAAGGCAAGCAGAAGGAGCGACACCGACATAGCCGCGCCGTTATCAGTCCAGCCCGCACCGCACAATACGGTTCGGATGGGGGGGCATGCGAAGCAGGGACCGCACCTACTTCCTTAGCTGCGCCACAATCTCGGTATGGGGTGACCAAAGAAACTGGTCGATCGGCGTGATCCGCGTGATGCGCCATCCGCCATCGAGCATGATCCGCAAATCACGGGCGAATGTCTGCACATTGCACGACACCATCGCCGCGCGCTTCACGGCAGACGCCGCCAATTCACGTGACTGCGCCTCGGCCCCCGCCCGCGGCGGATCGATCACCGCCGCATCGAACCGCTTGAGCTCGTCGCGCGTCAGCGGTCGCCGGAACAGGTCGCGCTTCTCGACCGTCACCGGTTTCAGCCCGTGCGCCTTCCTCGCCGCCCGATCAAGCGAGTCGAGAGCGGCCTCCTCGCCTTCCACAGCATGAACAGTCGCGCCCGACGCCAGCGGCAGAGAGAACGTTCCCGATCCGGCGAACAGGTCGACAACCCGCCGCGCATCGCCAATAGCCTCCTTCACCAGCCCCAGCATCGCCGCTTCCGATGCCTCGCACGCCTGCAGGAATCCGCCCGGCGGCGGGGTCAGATGCGCAGCGCCCGCCTTCAGCGTCGGCGCCGCGCGCTCCATCGCCACTTCGCCATTGATCGACAACCGCGCCAGTCCGATTTCGCCCGCAACCTGCACTGCGCGCACGCGCGCATCAGCGGGAAATCCCTTCGTCACGCCCGTCAGCGCCACATCGAAACCCGTGACGGTCTCCGTCGCTGCGATCGTCAGAGCATCCTTGGTCGGCGCCAAGATGGCCGCAATCCGCTCCAACTTCGGCAGCAACGCCAGCAGGCCGGGCGTCACAACGGCGCAGTCCGTCACCGGAACAATGCGATGGCTGCGCCGCCCGTGAAATCCGATGACGACCGCCTTGACGACGCGATGCGCCGCAAAGGCCGCCCGCCGCCGCGATCGCGGCGCGATGGCGACAACCGGATCGACAGCAGCATCGATTTTTAGAAAGGACAACGCCGTCACAACCTGCTCGCGCTTGAATTCCAGATAGCGCGCATCCGCCAGATGCTGCAGCGAACATCCGCCGCAATCCCCGTAGTGTGAACACCGCTGACCCACGCGATCAGCACTCGGGCTGACGACATCGATCAGCCGCGCACGATCGCCGCTGATCTCCGCCGTCACTGTTTCGCCCGGCAGACTCAGCGGCACGAACACCTGCCGCCCATCGTGCTCGGCTGCGCCATCGCCCTGTGCGCCAAGGCGCTGGATGTTTAGGGTGATCGGAGCGCCAGACATGGGCGGCATCAAGCAAATTTGGCCGCAGAACGCCAGCCTTCGCCTGCAGCGGGAAATCGTAACCATACCGCTACAACAATAGTCTTGAGGCGCGATCAGGCGCACGACATGGTGCCCGCCATGCTGACGGCCGAGGAAATGCAGATTCTGGCGACCAGCCTCGGCGTGGCTGGGCGCGCCGTCGTATTTTCGTTGCCGGTCGCCATAGCCTTCGCCTGGGCGCTCTCGCGTTCGAAGTTTCCAGGCAAATGGATCATCGACGCTATCGCGCACCTGCCGCTGGTGCTGCCGCCGGTCCTGGTCGGTTACTTGTTGCTGCTCCTGTTCGGCGTTCGCGGCCCGATCGGATCTTGGCTGCGCGACGCCTTCGGCATCCAGCTCGCTTTCACGGCGGAGGGCGCCGCCCTTGCGACAGCCGTCATGGCGTTTCCTCTCATGGTGCGCGCCATCCGCCTATCCTTCGAAGCGGCCGACAGCAGTCTGTTCGAAGCCGCCGCCGTTCTCCGCGCCGGCCCGTGGGACCGCTTTTGGTCGATGGCGCTCCCCCTCGCCTGGCCCGGCGTTCTTGCCGGCGCGGTCACCGCCTTCGCAGCCGGCCTAGGTGAATTTGGCGCCGTCATCACCTTCGCCTCCAACGTCGAGGGGCAGACACAGACAATCCCGCTCGCCATCTATTCCGCGTTGCAGACGCCCAATGGCGAAGAAACCGCACTGCGCCTTGCCGCCATCTCGATGACCGCCGCCATTACGGGCCTAGTCCTGGCGGAATTGCTCCAGCGCTGGGCTCGCCGGCGGCTCGAAGCATGAGCCTCAAACTCAAAGACGCCGCCGTGCGGCGTGGCGCATTCCGTCTAACGGCAGACTTCGAGGCGCCAACAGAGGGCATCACAGTGGTGTTCGGCCCATCTGGCGGCGGCAAGTCGATGCTGCTCGCCACGATAGCCGGACTGCACAAGCTCGAAACCGGCCGCCTCAACTTCAAGGGCAAAGTGATGGAAGAGGTGAGCACGAAAACCCGCATCGGCCCGCACGCTCGCGGCATCGGCCTCGTCTTCCAGGACGCCCGCCTGTTCCCCCACCGCACGGTGCGCGGCAATATCCAGTACGCCGAAAGCCGCCGCCCCGCTGCTCGCAATGCGCCCATCGTCACCGAGATCGCCCGCCGTCTCGAGATCGAGGACCTGCTCGATCGCCCCGTGCGAAATCTTTCCGGCGGCGAACGAAGCCGTGTCGCTCTCGCGCGCGCCGTCGTATCCGCCCCTGAACTCCTCCTCCTCGACGAGCCGTTCGCGGCGCTCGACGGCCGCCGCCGCCACGCCTTCCTCACGCTGCTGCGCGACCTGTCCCGCGAACAGGGTCTACCAATGATGATCGTGACTCATCAGGTGGACGAAGTCGCCGAACTTGCCGATCACGTCATCGCGGTCAGCCAGGGCCGCGTCATCTGCCACGGCGCCGCCTCCGACGTCATGCACCGCGCCGATTTCGCCGCGTTGCTCGATCGCCGCGATCTTGGCGCGCGCGTCGATGCTAAGTCGGTCGCGAACGGGCAGGGCGGCGGCGTATGGGTCAGGGCTGACAGCGTGCTGCTCGCATCTGAAGAGCCGCGCGGTATTTCGGCGCGCAATGTCTGGCGCGGCAGGATCGCGTCGATCCTGCGCGAACAGGATGGCTCGATACTTGTTTCCCTGGCCACGGAAGCGGGCTATATTTTGTCACGTATAACGCCCGAGGCGTTCGCTGACCTTGAACTGCAAGAGGGCGCGACGGGCTGGGCGGTGGTGAAATCGCACGCGCTCTAGGGTCATACGATGTTCAAGCTCCTGCGTCTGGCGGCTATGGGCGCCGCTGCTGCAATGATCGCATCATGCGGACCCGCCGAAACGCCAAAACCAGCCGAGATCGCGCCGCTGGAAACGGCTGTCACCGTCTTCGCCGCTTCCAGCCTCACCGACGTGATGAGACAGCTCGGCGAACAATACGCCGCTGAAGGTCACCCAGCCCCCGTCTTCAACTTCGCCGCCAGCTCCGAACTGGCCCGGCAGATCGAGCAGGGCGCCGGCGCCGACGTCTTCATTTCTGCCGACGAGGCGTGGATGGACTATCTCGCCGACAAGACGCTCATCAACGCGCTGAGCCGCAAGAAGCTTCTTACCAACATGCTCGTTCTCGTGGCGCCTTCCGACAAACCGATCACGATCGACCTGAAACGGGGAATGGATCTCGCCAGCGCGCTCAAGGGCGGCAAGCTCGCCATGGCCAATCCAGACAGCGTTCCGGCCGGCAAGTATGCCAAGGAAGCACTGGAGAAAATGGGCGCCTGGAGCGCCGTCGAAAAATCGGTCGTGCGGGCCGAAAACGTCCGTTCCGCCCTTCGCTTTGTAGAGACGGGAGAGGCCGCGGCGGGCATCGTCTACGCCACGGATGCAAAGGCGGCTGGCGGCGCCGTGGCCGTGGCGGGAACATTTCCCGCCGACAGCCACACGCCAATCACCTATCCTGCAGCAACCACGACCGGCAGAGGGGAGGCTGCGACCAGCTTTCTCAATTTCCTTGCGTCGACAAAGGCGGCGGCCGTGTTTGAAACCGCCGGATTTGGTCTCCGCTGACCCGCGAGCCCGAATCGGTGGCTTCCCCAGGGGATAACTTTATCGCTGCAACCAAACCCCGACTATAGCCACGCGTCTGGCTCGGATTTGGAACCGTGCTGGGCCGAACTATCTCATGTAAGCGTCCGGATGGGGCTGATAGTCATGAGACAGGGATCCCTTCCGTGGCAATGGCGGTCGACGTATTGGCGAAGAACACCGATCTTGTCGGCTTTGCGATTCCGGAAGAGGAGCGTTTCCGCCTTCTGGTGGAGTCGGTCACCGACTACGCAATCTATTTGCTTGACCCCGCCGGCCATATCGCCAGCTGGAACGTCGGCGCCGAACGCGCCAAGGGCTATCAACGTCACGAGATCATCGGCGAGCACTTTTCCCGCTTTTACCCGCCGGAAGATCGCGAAGCTGGCGAGCCGGAAAATGCGCTGGACATTGCGCGCCGTGAAGGACGCTACGAAAAGGAAGCCCAACGCGTCCGCAAGGATGGCAGCCGGTTTTTGGCCAACGTCGTAATCGAGGCGATCCGCGACGAGCGAGGTGAACTCATCGGCTTCGCGAAGACCACGCGCGACGTTACCGAGCGGGCCGAGACGGAAAAGGAGTTGGCGAAAGCGAGGGACGCCCTCTTCCAGGCCCAGAAGATCGAGGCGCTAGGCCAACTTACCGGCGGCATCGCCCACGATTTCAACAACCTGCTCATGGCGGTGCTCAGCAGCCTCGAAATGCTCCGCAAGCGGATACCGGGTGATCCGAAGCTGGTTCAGCTTCTCGAAAACGCAGTACAGGGCGCCGAACGGGGCGCCGCCCTCACCCAGCGCATGCTGGCCTTCGCGCGCAAGCAGGACCTCAGGCCCACGCCGCTGAATATTCCCATTCTTATCGGCGGTCTCAAGGGCCAGCTTGAAGGCACTCTAGGTCCGTCAATCCAGGTCATCACACACGTGCGCGGCAATGTCCGGCCCGCTTTCGCAGATGCGAATCAGCTTGAACTGGCCATCCTGAATCTTGCCGTCAACGCGCGCGACGCAATGCCTGAAGGCGGCTCGATCACGTTTGACGTTCGCGAAGACGTGGCGGCAAAAACAGTCGACGGCGTCGCGGCCGGCGCTTATGTCTGCGTGTCGATCACCGATACCGGCGAGGGCATGGAAGCCGAGACGCTCGCCCGCGCCACCGAGCCCTTCTTCACGACCAAGGGCGTGGGGCGCGGCACCGGTCTGGGCCTCTCGATGGTGTACGGTTTCGCCGAGCAGATGTCAGGCCGCCTCACACTGAGCAGCCGAAAAGGGGAGGGCACGACCGCAGTATTGTGGATCCCGGTTGCGTCCACGGACGCGGTCAGCGCGCCGCCCGCCGAATTGAAGACCGAGGCACGCACCCCCGGCACACGCCCGCTCGTCGTCCTCGCAGTGGATGATGACGCCCTCGTGCTCATGAACACGACGGCGATGCTAGAGGATCTCGGGCACAAGGTGCTCGAAGCCTCCAACGGTCACGAAGCGCTCGACGTTCTGCGTGCGAACGCCGACATCGACATCGTGATCACCGACTTCGCCATGCCGCGCATGACCGGCCGCGATCTCGCAGTCGCCATCGCCCGGGAGCGTCCGGGGCTGCCCGTGGTCCTCGCGACCGGATACGCCGAACTGCCGACGGGCGCCGACGTCGATGCCCGCCGCCTGCCCAAGCCCTTCGGCCAGACTGAACTCGCGCGCGCCATTGCAGACGTTAGAAAGAGCTGATCAGTAATCCGGGAAGAATTCCGTCCCGAGATAGCCGATGCCGAAATTTGCCATGTTGTACGTGATGAACTTGCGCGCGTGCGTTTCGGCGTCTTTCGCCGTTGCGAACTTGCAATAGCCCAGCCACGTCCCATCGCCCAGCGGCAGCGCGCCCTGTTCGCGAGCAAACGCTTCGTATTTCTGTGGCACGCTCCAGCGATTCCGCCAGTGGCCCGCCGCTGCGCGCACAGCCTTCTGCTTCGCGCGGCTGGGCTCGATGGTTTTGGCATCAGAGGCCTGGTCTGGATGTCTCACAGCGCCGTGCCTTGAACGGGTAGAATGGCTCCCCTTCCTGCACACATACCGAACCATGTGCATGGCTCCAAACCCTGCATTTCGGTGCATTCTTGAGGGAATTCGTGAGGTTCGGACGACCGCATAGCTGCCTGGCTGACCGACTTAACCTGCCAACACCCTCCGATCCCGCGCTGAGCCAGTAACTCCTCGACATCGCGCAAGCTGAGCGTGAAGCGAAAATAGAGCCAGACAGCGTGCTGAATCACGGCGGCTGGGAAGCGGTGACGTTTGTAGGAAATTCGCGTCATTGGGGTCCCCGGGAGGCCAATAACCACGGCCCTCACCAGAGACTAGGTAGCATTGGTCTGACAGCACCCCTGGGCCACATGAAAGGGATTTACTATGGCGCGCGGTCGGCGAAAGATCGGGCTGGGAAACTCGGGGCGCACGCATGTCCGACACGATACCGGACTCTGACATTGCTTTTGTTGTCCAGCAGACGGCGAAGGGCCTAGTCGCCGACTTCGCGCTGCGGCCCGGTTTTGACCCCGACCGGAAGCCGCGCATCAACGCGAGCGCCCTGCGCGACTTAATGCTGGGCCTGATTCCGGGGGCCGTGGTGCTCGTCCCCGGGGTCCGTATCAAAGGCGCTCACATCGAAGGTGTGCTCAATCTCTCAGACTGTTCCGGCGCAGGGGCGGGTGGGCTTCCGGCGCTTGCGCTTGAAGCCTGCGACCTGCCCGACCGCCTTTTCCTCAAGGATGCGCGGGTCGCGCGTCTTTCGCTCCGGGAAAGCCGCTTCCGCGAACTCTGGTGCGCAGGGCTCAGGATCGACGGAGACCTCGATCTGGTCCGGACGGCGCCCATGCCAGCTCCGCCCGGAGAAGAGACGTATGCTTATATCCGTATGCGTGCAGCGCGGATCGGCGGTGATGTCTGGTGCAGGAGCGCAAGCTTCCGGGCGCCGACGACTGTCCCGGACGGAATGGATAACTTGCCCGATGCTTTGCAGTTCACCGGGGCCGAAATCGGGGGCAACTTTATTCTCGATCAGGGAGCCCGGGTTGAGGGCGAAACTGCATTCTTGGGGGCAATCATTGGGAGATCCATCCAGTGCAGCGGCGCCTCGCTGACCAACAAGGACGGCGTGGCGCTCAATTTCGGCAATGCCGAGATCGGTGGCGATGTGTTCCTCGACAGCGACGGGACCAATCGGTTTGAGGCCGAGGGAGCAGTGGCGCTGTATGGCGCGAAGATCAGTGGCGATCTCCGGTGCAGCGGCGCCTCGCTGACCAACAAGGACGGCGTGGCGCTGAATTTCGGCAATGCCGAGATCGGTGGCGATGTGTTCCTCGACAGCGACGGGACCAATCGATTTGAGGCCGAGGGAGCCGTGAGGCTCGATGGCGCGAAGATCGGGCGGGATCTCAATTGCGCGGGCGCCCGCCTGTCGGCGCAGGATGGCTCCGCGCTTTCCGCGACCAGCGCCAATATCGGCGGTGTGGTGTTCCTGGATACTAGCGGCGA
>CANJIL010000039.1 GCA_947474455.1 Hyphomonadaceae bacterium
AGGTCCGGTTGACGGGGTTCTTTGGGATCGGCTTGGCGTTGACAAGACCGGCTTCGCCAAGCTGCCGGTATGCGGTGCGCCAACGGTAGAAGCTCGCTCTGCCAATGCCAAAGTAGCGACAGGTCTTCGCCACGCACCCTGATTGCTCTGCATGGCGCAGGATCTTGATTTTACGCTGAACATCCCGAGCCTGATCGGCCATCTGTCGCATCTCCCATGCCGCTTACGGTCATCATGGAAAATGTCTCGCCAGTTCGCACAGTCCTACAATCTACGATTTCGAACACGCTGATCCCAAGATCCGCGGCGTGCTAACGGCGACGCACGACGTTGGTCCGTTCTCGCTGATGGGGCGAGCCAACTTCTATGGCGACTATTCCAACTCCGAAGGCGGCGTCGCGACGATCCAGAAGTTCGACCCCGAAGTCCTGTTCGACGTCGAGTTCATCTACAACCTGAGCGACAAGACGCAGCTCGCTCTCGGCGTGCGCAACGTGTTCGACGAGTATCCGGACCTCGACATGATCCGGGAAGAGTGCTGCGGCGCTCTCTACCGTTCTGACTCGGTCGTCGATTGGCAGGGCGGTTATTACTACGTCCGGGCGCGTCACGCCTTCTAGGCAACATGGCTCCGCGCGGGGGCGTGCATTCCCCCCGCGTCGGCGCTGTTGAGGCGGAGGCGCTACAATTGGCGGCGCCCAGCAAGGTTTGGGAACTCCGTGGCGCCCCCAGCATTGCCCGTCTCGGCCGGGCGGAGCCAAGTCGAACACGAAATCCATCACCGCGGAATCGCATCGGGAAGTTGGCGTGGCGCTGAACGATATGGCGGAAGTTGCCTCGCAGCAGGACTGGTTCGGCTCTGCGTTCCAGCAATACGGTCTTCTGGTCGGCTCGATGCTCCTTGCGGGCCTGTTTGCGGGCTTTGTCGCTGGGATGTTCGGCATCGGCGGCGGCTTCGTCGTTGTGCCGGCGCTGGCCGCCATGCTGAGCGTGCTGCCGCATGAGGGCGGCAACGAGCACATCATGCATGTCGCTATCGGCACATCGCTGGCGACGATCTTCTTCACCTCGCTACGATCGGTTCAGGCGCACGCAAAGCGCGGCGCGGTCGACTGGAACATCCTGAAAGGCTGGTTGCCCTGGGTCGTCAGCGGCGTGATCACCGGCGTCGTGCTGACCAGTTTCATGGACGGTGGACAGCTGAAAATCGCCTTCGGACTGTTCCTTATCCTGCTGGGGCTGCAATTCGTCTTCCGCATCCTCGGTCGCAAGGCAAAGACGGAAGAGAACTTGCCCAAGGGTCCTGTGCGTGCGGCGCTTGGGTCGGGCCTCGGCGCGTTCTCGTCGCTGCTGGGAATTGGCGGCGGTACGCCCGCCATCCTGATCATGACGATGAGCGGCGTGAACATGCATCGCGCCGTCGCCACCGCCGCCGGCTTCGGCGCCATCATCGCCGTTCCCGGCGCCATCGGCAGCATGGTCACAGGCTTCGGCCAGCCGCACCTGCCGGTGGGGTCGATCGGCTTCGTCAACCTGATCGCGCTCGCGTCAATTACGGCGACGAGCATCCTGACGGCGCCGCTGGGCGCCGCTGCTGCGCATAGCCTCGACCCCCTGAAGCTCAAGCGCATCTTCGGCTGCTATCTGCTGGTCACGGCAGCCTTCATGTTAAAGGACTCGATCCCTTTCGCCGCAATGTGGGCGCAGGCGACTGGCGCGGCATAGTGGGCGCCTATTTTGCTAGACTCGCCTTGTAGTCCTCCGCCGCCTTGAGCAGGCGGACTACGTTGCCGCCCCACATCTTCTGCAGGTCGGCTTCTTTGTAACCCGCCTTCAGCAGCCGGTCGGTGACCTTCGGAATCATCGTGACGTCATCATAGCCCGCAACGCCGCCGCCGCCGTCCCAGTCGGCGCCGAAGCCGACATGGTCCACGCCCACCAGTTTGATGGCGTAAAGGACCTGTTCCATATAGTCGTCGAAAGTTGCGCGGTTCTCGGGGAATTGTTTGTCGAGCGCGTTGCTGTCATTGAGGTACTGTTCGTACTTGTCGCCCGCGAGATCGTTGGGATTACCCCATTTCGTGCGAAGTGCGGCAAGTGCGTCCGTACGCTCCTTGCTTTGCGGCAGCACTTTCAAGAATGCGCCAAGCGCGTTCATGTGAATCACGCCGCCCTTCGCCGCGAGCTTCTTCAGCAATGCGTCGGGCAGGTTGCGCGGATGTTCGAATACGCCGTCGCAGCCATGGTGCGACAGGATGATCGGCGTCGCCGACAGGTCGATCATCTGTTCGATCGTCGTGTCGGACGAGTGGCTGCCGTCCAGGATGATGCCGAGTTCATTGGCGCGTTTCACATAGTCGCGTCCCATGGGTGAAAGCCCCCCCCACTTGGCGCCCAAGGGGCCAGGATTGGCTGAATCGGCGAGCTGGTTGGTGCCGTTGTGCACCGGTCCCGCCATGCGGACACCGAGCTTGTAGAAGCTGTCGAGCAGCGAGAGGTCTTCGCCGAGCTCATAGGAATTCTCCATCGACAGGTAGACGATCTTCTTGCCCGTCGCATTGATGCGCGTAGCGTCGGCGGAGGTCAGGGCGATTTCGAAGATGCTCGGATTTGCCGCCGCCATCTTATGGATCGACGTCGCGCGGATCAGCGCTTTGTCTCGCACCTGCTGGTAGCCTTCCGGCGTCAGCGGCCCCTGGCCCATGTAGATCGCCCAGAACCCGCCATCGAGCCCGCCTTCGACCATGCGGGGATAATCCACCTGCGTCCCGTCGCGCTCGTAGGAGTGCCGCTTCATAATGTCGTAGCCATGCGCGGTGTCGAAGAAAGCGGGCGTATCGAGGTGCGTGTCCAGCGTCATGAGACGCTGGTGGATCGCCATCACGTCGGCGCTCACGACCGATGAGCTTGGTGTCACCGTCGAACATGCCGTGAGGGACACCGCGCCGAGCAGGCCGAGCTTGAAGGAGTTGCGATACGCCATGAAATCCTCATTGGGTTTGCCGTGCCCCGTAGTCATGCACCGCACGATGGGCTGTCTCAAGTTTTTCCTGCCCAGCTGAGGCGGTCTTGCTCATGAGCGAAAAAAAATCGTCGGATTGCACCCGATGATGTGGCTTCATTGGGCAAACCGGGCAAGGTTGCCATGGTTGGGCCCGGAATGCGGAGGCGGATGTGCTGCTGTCTGTCCGCGAGGCGTTCCATGCGGACGTCGCAGAGATTGCGGCGGTCAGAATAGCGGCTGCGGACGGCCTGACCGCTCGCTTCGGCCCAGGGCCGTGGTCATCGAACGCCACCGAGATCGGCGTCGTGCTGGTCATGAAACGCGGCCGTGTGATTGTGGCCGTGTGCGTCGGGGCCATAGTCGGCACGCTCACACTGTCCACCCACAGGCCGAGGGCGATCAACACATCTTACTTTACCAGGGTAAGAACGCCGATCTACCCGACCAGCATGGCGGTCGCCCCGAATGCGCAGGGGCAGGGCGTCGGCCGCGCCATGCTGGCGGATGCGGAGGCCAGGGCCCGAACATGGCCGGGCGGACCAGGCCGGGCGATCCGGCTCGACGCATTCGACGCCGTTGCCGGCGCGGGCGGTTTTTACGCCAAATGCGGCTACTAGGAACGCGGCCGGACGGTCTTCCGCAACGTGCCGCTGATCTACTTCGAGCGCCTGCGTATTCTCGGCATACCGAGCTTCCTGATGGAGATCGGCGGCGAATTCGTTGGCGAAGGTGTGAAGCCTGACGCGCAGCCCTGGTGGGTCCAGCTCGAACTGTCCGACATCCCACCTGCACCCTCCGAACCGCCGCATACAGACATCGCGCTCGTGAATCTCGCCGTCGCCACGCCCGGCGGTTTCATCCGCCGCCACGATGGCGTCTCGCATCTTCTCGACGGTCGCACCGGCGCGCCCGTCCGCAACGGCCTCTCCGGCGTCTCCACATACTCCCACAGCTCTTGTCGAGGATCGCGCGCTGCTCCTCCTCCTCGCGGTCCTGCATGCGGATGTGCCATTCGCGCTTGCCGTCGAGCCAGACGAGCAGCGACCGCCCGTCGTTATGGGCAAGGAGCGCCGTTCCAGCACAGATTCACGTTTCGTCCACTGGATTGACCCGGCGATCGAAATCGACGAACGCCTTCACATCGCGATACTGCATGCCCGGTTCGCGATGCGCATAGGCATGCGCGACGTCGCGGCATCGAAGATGCGCCCTTCGGCGCGCCTTCACTGATCATCGCAAATCCCAGTTCGCTAGAACTTCATGGTAGGACCGCGCGCCGTCGCGGAAAGCGCTCCGACGCCTAGTCGTCAGACAGCATCGCCATCGCGCCCTTGCGGTCACTTGGCTTGAGCTTGATGAACAGCGCACGGGCCTTCTTTATATCTGCGGGCTTGCCGGTTTCCGCAGCGAGCTTCAGCGCCACAGTGGTGGGATCAGTGGGCCCACGGATGAAGGCCAGCGCCTTGGCCATCTTGCCCATGGCCTCGCGATCGATCGAGCCTTCGTCCATCTGCATACCCCGGAAGCGTCATGACGACGCAAAGCGCAGCATGGCATGGAAGCGCGCGCCCCGTCGTGTCCAAAGGCTGGTCAGCCCCCGCTTGCATGGTATTGAGGCAGTGAGCCTTTTCGGAGCGCCGCCGCATGCAACGTCTGATCTTTATCGGCCTGATCCTCGCCATGATTCTCGGCGTCGGAATTGGCGCGCTAGTATACGGCGACTCGGGCGCACGGCTGAACGCAGCCGCCCAGCGCGTCGCCGCCTTTGACGCCAACAGCGACGGCCAGCTCAGCGAGACGGAATTCAGCGCCTCACGAACGGCCGACGACATCACCTTTGCGGTGGCGGACAAGAACAAGAACGGGCAGGCAACGCCCCTGGAAATCGAGAAAACCTCGACAAAGGCGCAGCTGGATCTCGCCAGCTACTTCAAGATCCTGTCCGATATTTTTCTGCGCCTGATCAAGATGATCGTTGCGCCGCTGGTGCTGACGACGCTGACGGTCGGGATCGCCCATCTGGGCGGCGGGGCGGCGGTCGGCCGGATCGGCGCGCGAACGATGGCCTGGTTCGTCACCGCGTCTCTGGCCTCGCTGGCCCTGGGTCTGGTGATGGTGAACGCCATCCAGCCGGGGGTGAACTTCCCCGTCACGTTGGAAACGGCCGTGGCGGATGCCTCGACGGTGTCCGCCGGCACGTTCTCGCTCACCGAGTTCATCACCCACGTTTTTCCGACGTCCATAGCCGACGCGATGGTCAAGAACGAGATCCTGCAGATCGTGGTGATTTCGCTTTTCCTGGGCGTCGCCCTGCAGGCCATGGGGACGAAGACAGCCAAGGTTACCGAGCTGATGGAGCAGATCGCTTTCCTGATGCTGAAGGTGACGGGCTATGTGATGATGGCTGCGCCTTTTGCAGTCTTCGGCGCCATCGCCTATACCGTGTCGTTGCAGGGGCTCGGCGTCATCGCCGATTATGGCCGCCTTGTCGGCTCATTCTTCCTGGCGCTGTTCGTTCTGTGGGGGGTGCTCGTCGCAGCGGGTTTTATCGTTCTGGGGCCGCGCGTCTTCCAGCTGCTCTGGTCCGTCCGCGCTCCGGGACTGATCGCATTCGCCACGGCTAGCTCCGAGGCGGCCTATCCGCGCCTGCTGGAACAGCTCGAGCGTCATGGCGTCGCCAACCGCGTCGTCTCGTTCGTGCTGCCGCTGGGCTACTCGTTCAACCTCGACGGCTCGATGATGTATTGCACGTTCGCGGTCATGTTCATCGCTCAGGCGATGGGCATCGCACTCACCTGGGACCAGCAGATCGGAATGCTGTTGCTCCTTATGGTTACGTCGAAGGGAATCGCCGGCGTGCCGCGCGCCTCGCTTGTCGTGATTTCCGCAACGCTGCCCGCCATGGGCATGAAGCCAGAATGGATCGCGCTTGTGCTCGCGGTCGATGCTTTCATGGACATGGGCCGCACGGCGACCAACGTGATCGGGAATTCGATCGCGTGCGCGGTCGTCGCCAAGTGGGAAGGGCTGCTCTCCGATCCGAAGGAAGACCCGTCGGCGGTTGAATCTGTTCTCGGGCCCGGGGAATCAGATTCCGCCCGCGCGGCAAATTCCTGACGCCAATCGACGTACTGCGCAGTTTCCACTTTAACTTTGCCGTTTGCGCGCTGGGTTAAGTTGACATGCTTTTTGCGCGCGGGCATATGCGAAGTCATAGAGGGTCGTCGGCTTCCCCCCGGCGAGTGGCGCAAGAGCTTGAGAATACGCCGCTCACAAGACCCCAACACGTGGCGCCATTCTCTGGGGGATGCGACTTCGTGCATTCTGTTCTGCAAAAAATGTGGCTGCGAGGCTGGCGCTTGCGGCAAAAGGAAGGCATAAATTTCAGGATCCGGTACCCATAGCCTAGATGCTGGGACCGGGACATTTGGGGCGTCGAGAGCGAGAGAGACATGTACTACCAGACAAAGCGAAACAATACGCAGACGCGTCTCGTGGGAATGGCCACGGTCGGCGCGGTTGTGGCCGGCTGCGGGATCGCTGTTCTGAATGGTTTCGGCACGTTCATCTTCGTGAAGCCGCCCGAGTCGGAAGTGGTCATGATCGAAGAGCAGGAAGTCGTCGATGAAGACGTGCTTCCGCCTCCGCCGATCGACGTTGATCTGCCGCCGCCGCCGCCGATGTCCGTGCTGCCGGAATTCGTGATTGAGCGGCCGCCGGAAGCTCCGGTTGCACCTCCGCCTCCGCCGCCAGCTCCGCCGCCGCCGAAGGCTGCGCCGCCGCCGCCGCCGACGATCACGCTTACCGCGCGGCCTAAACCTGGCCGGCGTTTTGAGAAACCCGAATATCCTCCGGCCGCTCTTCGCGCCGGCGAGCAAGGTGAAGTCGTTGTGTCGGTTTGCGTTGCCGTCGACGGCCGCATGTCCGACGTGAAGCTCGTCAAGTCTAGCGGCTCGGAGCGTCTCGACGAAGCGACATTGAGGGGCCTGCCGAGGACGCGCCTTGATCCGGCCCTCGGTTCCGACGGCAAGCCTATCGCAATGTGCGACCCGCCCTACCAGTTCACTTTGGTATGGAATCTAGAGGAAGCAAAAAGGTAGTTGCACGCACTCGCGCAGTGCGGCCTGACGGCCGGTCGGGTTGGGTAAGGGGCATCGGCCAAAACTTAGGAGCAGTAAGGTTCGGCAGGCGAAGGGATAGCTTCGACCCGCCGGGCTGCAGTCTCGGGGAAACCCGAATGAGGAGAAGACGGTAATGAAAACGGCGTATCTCGGGGATGGTCGCAAGCGGCAGGCCTTTCCAGTCAAAACTGTGTTGGCCGCACTTGCGATGATGTTCATGCCTGCGGTCGCCATGGCGCAACCGCCAGCTGATGCGCCGCCGGCTCTTCCGACGGAAGAACAGCCGGCTGCTCCGCCTGCTGCTGAGGCTCCTGCTCCGGCCGCGGCCGAAGCTCCCGCCGCTGCCGAAGGCGAAAACAAGGCGGGCGAAGCCGTGGTCAGCGCGTTCTCGCTCACCGCAGTGTGGGAAGAAGGCGACATCGTCGCCAAAGGCACGCTCATCATCATGGTGATCATGTTCACCGGCTCGATCTACATTGCCGCCACCAAGGCGGTCGATCAGATCATCCTTGGAGGCCAGATGAAGAAGATTCCGGCCTTCTGGGACGCCAATACGCTCGACGAAGGTCTTGACCTACTCGGCAGCAAGAATGCGTTCCGTGCAGTTGCGGAAGGCGCGATCGCCCAGGCCAATTCGGCCCAGTCCGGTCTCGGCTCCCGTATCTCCCGGTCGGACCGCATGGCGCACCAGGTCGGTATCGAGCTCGAAGGCATCAACGCCCGTCTGGCAGGCGGTATGGCCTTCCTCGCGACCGTCGGCGCCATCTGCCCGTTCGTCGGTCTGTTCGGTACGGTGTGGGGTATCGTGAACGCGCTGATCCGCATCACAGCCTCGGGCGACGCCTCGATCGAAGTCGTGGCCGGCCCGGTCGGTGAAGCTCTGATCATGACCGCCATCGGTCTCGCGGTCGCCGTTCCGGCCGTTATCTTCTACAACCTGCTCGGCCGCCGCAACAAACTGATCTCCGACGCCGCTCGCCACTTCGCGTATGACGTCGACAAGCTCATGGCGTCATCGGCTAAAGCTTAACCGCTGACTTGAGGAGAGCCAGTCATGGCCGAGAGTCAAGATAGCGCAGTCGGCGGGATGGGAATCCAGCTGGTCGATGAGGATGAGTCTCCCGTCAACTCATCGATCAACACGACCCCGCTCGTCGACATCATGCTGGTGTTGCTGATCATCTTCCTGATCACGATCCCGGTGGCCATTGGCACGGTGGATGTCACCCTGCCGGAAGAGCGCAACGTTGTCGTCCAGGTCCGCAAGGAGAATATCAACCTTGCGGTCACCACCGACGGATCGATCTACTGGGACACCACTCAGCTGAGTGAGACCCAGTTGGCGAACCGCCTCGTGGTCGAAGCCAGGAAGGTGCCGCAACCCGAAGTACATATCCGCGGCGACCTCCTGACCGAATACTGGCACGTGGGTCGGGTCGTTGAGCTTGCGCAACGGACCGGCATCATGAAGATCGGGTTCATCACAAAGGCGCCGCCGAAAGGCCTCGTCGAGAAGTAGGAGTTATTCGCCATGGCTATGGCAGTTGGTGAAAAGTCCGAAGGCGAGCCATACTCGGAGATCAACACGACCCCGTTGATCGACGTGATGCTTGTTCTTCTGATCCTGATGATTGTGACGCTGCCTCCGCAGCGGCATGCGGTGAAACTCGATACGCCGCTGCCGCCGCAGGAAAATGCGCCGCCGCCGCCTACCGATGTGCCGGATCCTATCCGGATCATGATCGACTTCGACGGCTCGATCCTTTGGAACGGAACGATCGTCACCCGCGAGAAACTGGACCAGAACCTCATTGAGGAAGCCGCCAAGGCGAACCCGCCGGAGGTTCACGTCGAACCGCACCGCCTCGCGAAGTATGGCGTTGTGGCCCACGTGATGGCGGCTGCGCAACGTAACGGGCTTATCAAGATGGGTGTGCTGGGAGGGACGTGATCTCGCTGCATTCATCTGACTAAAATTCACGGCGGCGTCCCTCGTGCGAACGATGGGCGCCGTTCGTGCACAGCGCTAGCTGCTGATTCCGAGTTGAGGACGGTGCAACGCCGTCTATATCAGAAAACGAAGACCACAGGTGGAGGTTTCAAATATGCAGACGTTCGGCAAAGCCCTGCGCAACAGCGTGCCTGCGCTTGGGCTCGGTTTGGTGAGCGCTTTCGCCATGGCCAGCGTAACCGCTGTTACGGCCCCGGCAGCCATCGCGCAAACCACGGCCAAGAAGGAGTTTGTGGAAAACTTCAATGCCGCCAACGCCGCGCTTGCGGCGAAACGCTATGCCGAAGCTGTCCAGAAGGCGGATGCGGCTTCTCCGCACGCCGTGGGCACTCAGCAGAAGAGCGCCATTGAGCAGATCAAGGTTGGCGCCACTTGCGCCCAGACCAAGCACCAGGATTGCATCACGGCCATCGAGAAGGCCAGGTCGGTCGGCGGCCTCCCGGCGGCGGTGACGCAGAATTACGATAAGATGCTCGCCGGCAAGTACGAAGCCCTCGGCCAGTCGGCCAAGGCGCTTACGCAGACCAAATCGAACATCGACAAGTACGGCGGTTCGGCCGCCGAGCTCCAGTACATCGCCCGCAAGGAACTCGATGCGAAGAACTTCGTCGAAGCCGCGAAGTGGGCCCAGAAGTCCATCGATGCAAAAGGCGGCGCCACCGCTTACAACATCCTGCTCAACGCCCTCAGCGCGCAGAACAAGATGGACGAGTACTTCAAGGTGGTCGAGAAGGTCGCGCCCGTCCTGAAACAAGAAACCTACTGGCACATGCTTATCGACCGCACCAAGAAAGAGCCCAAGTACAAATCGAACGATGCTCAGCTGGATGTCTATCGGGCTCTCGTTGCTGCCGGCGTGAAGCTGACCGTCGACGAACAGAAAGAGATGGCGGACCTTGCGCTCAACCGCGGCAACGCGATCGAGGCTGAGAAAATCTGGGCTCCGCTGTTCAAGGCTGGCACGCTCGGCGGCGCATCCGACAAGGACGCGGACCGCAACAAGCGCCTCTATGCTCGCGCCCAAGCTGACGCCAAGGCCGACGTAGCGACCGACCTGGCCAAGACCGAGGCTGAGGCAGCCACAAAGGCCACGGGTGACCAGTACTCAAACGCGGCCGAATCTCACCTGGGCGCAGGCAATTTCGCCAAGGCGATCGAACTTTACGAAAAGGCGCTCGCCAAAGGCAACATGGATCCGGGCGCAACCGACCTCGTGAAGATCCGCCTCGGCATCGCCCAGTTCAAGGGCGGAAAGAAACCCGACGCCACGAAGACGTGGCAGTCAGTCAAGGCGGACAACGGCGCCGCCTGGCTCGCCAAGTCCTGGCTCGCAATCGCCAAGATGTAACGAGTGACGACAAGACCATTGAGAAGCCCGGCTGGAAACAGCCGGGCTTTTTGTTTGCCTAGCGGCCTGAAGAGCGGGCAGGGATGGCGCGCTCGTCGGGCATCGCCATCAACCACGAGCCAGGCGCAGCGCGGAAGCCCGCACAGGGCCAAGGGCTTCAGGTCTCCGGATCCTCGAAGTCGGCGCTGCGGCCGGGCAGAGCGGCGGGCGGGTCGGCCTCTGCATCGTTGACGCGTTTGAACAGGCGATCCGGCCCGATATCCACACGCATGGGCAGGACGATCAGCGGCGCGTCATGCCCATGCAGCCGGCGCTGCAGGCTCAGGGCGGTGCCGCCATGGAGCAGCGTTGACGCCCAGCCATGCGGCCGCGTCATGGGTCGCGTCGCCACGAAGATCACGTTCGGATAATCCTCGCGCGCCTTGATGCAGAGCTCCTGCAGCGTCTCAACAGCATCAGTGGAAAAGCCGGTATAGACCTTCGCCGGCATGCCATGATCTCGGCACCAGGCGACGATCTTGGCGCAACGCTCGCCGACCTGGCTCTTGAGCCGCTCCAGCGCTTCGTGGCCGCCATAGGCCTCTGCGTCCACCTCGCCGGCGGAAATGATTAGCACGCTGTCGAACTGCCCCCTGAACAGCCTCTGCGCGTGCATCAGCGCATGTAGCCCCGCCGCGCCCTGGGCGCCCGTCACGACACCGACCGGCCGCTTCATCTTGGCCGGCTTGGGAATGTCGATCGCGGCAGCGGGATCGCGCATCAACAGCTCGTCGAACGTCTTCTCCATGGAGGCGTCGAACCGGCGATAATGGTCGCGCACCCAGTAACCACAAGCAGCCAGCAGCAATGCTACAACCACGGCGACCCACGCGCCCTGGCTGAACTTGGCGAGGAATAGCGTGATCAGGATCGAGACGGCGACCGTAAGCGCCACGCATGAGATGCTTGTCCGGCTAAGCCACTGGCCGAACTTCATCTCCCGCCGGTGGCCGAAGTTATAGCGGACAAGGCCAAGCAGCGAGAGACTGAACGTCAGGAAGACGTTGATCGAATAAAGCACCACCAGGCTGTGCACCTGCCCGCCGGTGAACAGCAGCAGCACGCCCGCCGCCACGCCCATGGTCAGCACGCCGTTCTGCGCCACCAGCTTGTTTGACAGGTGGGCGAAGGCGTGAGGCGCCCATTTGTCCAGGGCCATCCACGCCAACACGGCCGGGCCGCCCAGGAAGCCTGAAGACGCCGCCACCAGCAGCAACGCTGCAGCAAACACCATCGCCACGGCCAGCATGATCTGCCGCGCCAGCTCCTGGTCGGGGAACAGTTTCAGCAGCGTAGCGTCGAACACCACGGCATTCAGCGTCCGCCCCTCGACGATGGTGGGCAGCCAGACCGTGTAGAGCAGCATGATCCCGCCGGCGAGCACCGCCAGGGAGACGGCGATCAGCGCCATCGCCCGTGCTCCCGTCTGCGCGCGCGGCGGCTTCAGGTATTGCGCATTCTCGGACAGGGCTTCGATGCCCGTATAGGTGCCCGCGCCGGCCGCATAGGCCGTTGCAATGACGGCGACCAGCGCCCATGTCCCGCCTTCGGCGGTCACGGCAGACACGTGGTTCTCAGCGTTGACGACGGCTGCGACAAGTTCGTCGCCGCGGGCAAACAGGCCAAAGCCGATCAAAGCCACATGGATGATAATGAACCCGAAGACGATCGGGGCCAGCACCATCACCGATTCCCGCACGCCCCGCAGGTTCAGGAACAACAAGATGCCCAGCCCGCCGGCCAGCGCGAACGGCTTGTACTGTAGCCATCCTAGCGGCACGAGGTTGAGCATCGCGTCCGACGCCGCCGCGATCGAGATCGCGATTGTCAGGGAATAGTCCACCACCAGCGCCGAGCCGGACAGCAGCCCGGCATACGGGTGCACCAGCCGCGTCGCTGCCTTGTAGCCACCGCCTCCGTTGGGGAAGAGCCGGATGATCTGCACATAGGCGAGTGAGATAACCACCACCGTCAGCGCCGTGATCAGCGCCAGCCACAGCACCAGCGGCTCATTGCCGGATATGTGCAGCGCCTTGTAGGCCTCCTCTGGGCCATAGTTCGCCGAGGAGAGGCTGTCGGCGCCAACGCCTGCCCAGGCCAGCACCGCCGCCAGCGCCGCATGGCGCCAAGTCTCCCAGCTCATGGGATCCTTGATCTTGTTCTTGCGACGGACCTTGTCGAGAAGCGCCATCAAACAGCCTGCCTGTCAGGGCGCCGGGCCTCTACCCGCCAGGCAGGCAGGGCTTCCTGCGGCCGGAGTCGGTCTGAGGCAGTTCCCTCCATGGATGTCGCGGTGGTCATGGGTTCGAGCGATGCGGTCCGCTGCGGGTCCTGTCCGGGCTTGTCGATTGCCCCTACGACAACGCCTCTCCTGCGCGCGCGGACCTTCCTCCCGGCCCACGCCCGATGCAAGCTTGAAAAGCCACAAAATTCTCTGGAAGTTGAAGGCGAGCTGTGTCTAGCCGCGGGCGAGTCCGGCGATATTCCCGCGATCGGCGGCCGTGGTTTGACGCGGCGCAGCGAACCCGCCATACGGGCCGCAAAACCTCCCCGAACCTGACCTCGACCCATGCTGCAGATCAACGACCTCACTTTCCGCATCGACGGGCGCCCCCTGTTCGACGGCGCGTCCGCGCAAATCGCGGACGGCTGGAAAGTCGGCCTAGTCGGCCGCAACGGCACGGGCAAGTCCACCCTGCTGCGCCTTATCCGCGAGGAATTGGGCAAGGGCGAGGGCGGCGACGGCTCCGTGCGCATCAACCGTGGCGCCAAGATGGGCTATGTGCTTCAGGAAGTGCCGGCCAACGACATGACGTTGCTCGATGTCGTGCTCGAAGCCGATGTCGAGCGCGCCAGCCTGATGCGCGAGGCCGACACGTGCGAAGACCCGCACCGCATCGGCGAAATCCACGAACGTCTCGCCGACATCGACGCCTGGTCCGGTGAGGCGAGGGCGGCGGAAATCCTTATCGGCCTCGGCTTCACGCAGAATGATCTCATGCGCGCGTGCAGGGAGTTCTCCGGCGGCTGGCGCATGCGCGCGGCTCTCGGCGGCGTGCTGTTCGCTCAGCCTGATCTTCTGATGCTGGACGAGCCGACCAACTATCTCGACCTCGAAGGCGCAGCCTGGCTGGAAACCTATCTGCGGAAATATCCGCACACCGTCGTCATCGTCAGCCACGACCGCGACCTGCTGAACCGTTCCGTCACGCACATCCTCGCACTCGAGAACACCAAGCTCGTCCTGCAGGCCGGCGGTTACGACACCTATCTGCAGCGCCGCGCCGAGCGCACGCAGCACCTCGCCGCCCAGAAGGAGAAGCAGGACGTCCAGCGCGCCCACATGCAATCCTTCATCGATCGCTTCAAGGCGAAGGCCTCGAAGGCCGCGCAAGCTCAGAGCCGCATGAAAATGCTCGAGAAGATGACGGTCATCACGGTGCCGCTGGCCGAGCGCACCGTTCCGTTCAAGTTCTACGAGGTCGAGGAACTCGCATCCCCCATTCTCGA
The DNA here is from genome assembly GCA_947474455.1 of Hyphomonadaceae bacterium. Taxonomy (GTDB): domain Bacteria; phylum Pseudomonadota; class Alphaproteobacteria; order Caulobacterales; family Hyphomonadaceae; genus UBA7672. Next base: position 14,034 of record CANJIL010000039.1, read on the forward strand.
GCTCGACAAGGTCGATATGGGCTATGCCGCGGGCAAGCCCGTGCTGGACCGAGTCAGCCTGCGTCTCGATTTCGACGACCGTATCGCCATCGTCGGCGCCAACGGACAGGGCAAGACCACGCTGGTCAAATCGATCGCGCAGAAACTGCCCCTGCTGCAGGGCGTCCGGCGCGCGTCCAAGAACCTGCGCATCGGCTATTTCAGTCAAGACCAGCTCGACGAACTTCGCGCCGGCGAGACCGTGCTGGAACATGTGAAGGATCTGCTCCCGAATGGCGGGCAAGCCCAGGTGCGCGCACTCGCAGCCCAGTTCGGCTTCGGTCATGAAAAGTGCGAGACGAAAGTCGACAAGCTGTCAGGCGGCGAGAAGGTGCGCCTGCTGATGGGGCTCACCACCTACAAGAAGCCGCACATCCTCATCCTCGACGAACCGACGTCCCATTTGGATATCGATAGCCGCGAGGCGCTGATCTACGCGCTCAACGAGTTCAACGGCGCCCTGCTGATCATCACGCACGACACCTATCTCGCCGAAGCCACCGCGGATCGTCTCTGGCTGGTCAACAACGGCAAGGCCAACCCGTATGACGGCGACCTCGCCGACTACAAGGCGCTGGTGCTCGCCGCAGACCGTCCCGATGCCGACAAGCAGCACGCCATCGCTCGCGCAGAGATCGCTGCGGCCACCGAGAAAGCCGAAAAGCCGAAAGCCAGACCCGCGGCCAAGGCGACATTCAAGCAGAAGCACCGTCTCGAAACCGCCGAGAAGGAAGTCGAAAAAGCCCGCGCCGCCCTCGAGCTCCTCGACCGCGACCTAGGCGACCCTGACACGTTCACCCATAAGGCCGACGCCGAAGCCAAACTCAAAGCACGCGCAAAACTGCAGACGCAGCTGGACGCTGCCGAAGCCGAATGGCTTGAAGCGCTTGAGGCCATCGAAGGCGCTGGCTAGATCAGCGAGCACGCCCTCGTCCTTCGACAGGACCCCTGAGGATGAGGGCGTATGCGCAGCCGGGCGCTAAGCAGCCCCGCCGCCGCCTCCCCCCCCGCCGCCGCCGCCGCCGCCGCCGCGGCTCTGGGTACGGCGCAGCATCTGGCCGTGAGCCGAGCCCATGCCGCCCTTGCCGCCGCGGATCTGGTTGGGATCGAAGCCCTTCTTGGGCCCCTGCGCGCCCTGCGCGCCGCCGGAAGCTTTCTTCGCCTGCAATTGTTCATAGAGCTTGCGGGCAACGTCCGCCTGAGCGGAATGCTCGCTCTGGCTGGAATGATCGCGGCCGGTGGCCTCGGTATGATCGCCAGCCTTTGCACCGGCCTTGGTGGATGGGCCTAGCTTGCCCTGAACCTGCGCCGCCGGGCCCGTAGAAGCCGTGTTCCCCGTCTTCGACTTTTCCGGCGATGGACTGTCTTTAGAGCTCACAGGCGTCTCGCCTTTGGGCGCTTTCGCTTCAGTTTTCTTCGCCGGGGCAGGCGCAGCCTTCTTGGCCGCCGGTTTTGTCGGTTCGCTGGCCTTAGCCATGGGGCACGCTCCTCTTATCGGGGCGTATAGACCGCCCTTTGTTTCAGTGTAGGCCGCTCGATCTCCAGACGCGAGGGGGTCACGCCCGCAGCCTTCATCCTGGCCTCGATCCAGAGGAGGATGTGTTCAAAGGTCGGCTTTTCAAGCCCCGGCACGTCGTTCAGCACCGAATGATCGAGTTCGCCCAGCGTCCGGCGCAGAAGATCCTCCAGCGCCCCAAGGTCCATCACCCAGCCATCCTTGTCGGGATGCTCAGAGGCGATGCTCGCCGTCACCACGAAGGAATGGCCATGCACGCGCTTGTAGTGCGCGGCGCCGGCCTCCGCCTCGATAAAGTGGCTGGCCTCGAAGCTGGCCGTTGCGCTGATCTCGAACATCGTCAGGTCTCAAACTTTGACGGTCCACCACGGGAAACCGGCCAGCGAGGGCCTCAGCCGCGCCATACGGCAGGCAACCCCGGCGACCGCGGGGTATACGTCGGGCTTGTCCGTCTGCACAACCGCCCCCAGCACCCCTGCCTGAGCCAGGCAAAGGTCGAGGATTTCCCCGCAAAGCGTCTCCTGCAGGTTGAAATGCTGCTCCGCGGCCAGTTTCAGCACCCCTTCGCGTACGAAATCATAGTCCTGCACGGTCCGAATATCGTCTCCGATGGCCATCGGCCTGGGCAGGATCAGGGTCACCGAGACATAGAGTTTCTGCCGCGCCGCCGCTTCAAAGGCATGGATGCCGATCGAAGCGGCAGTCGCGATGCTGCGGAGCGAGACGAAATAGATATCGGGATGGCTCATCGGCGCGGCTCGAACATCACGTCGCGGGGCGAAGCGACAAGGCGTTGGCCATTGTCGACGTGGATCACCTGTCCCGTCATCGACCTATTGGACAGCAGGAAGTCGAGCGCCGAGGCGACGTCGTCCAGCGCAATCGGCCGCTCCATCAGATTGTGCGAAGCCGCCGTCTCGAACTCCGCCTGCGTCTGGTCAAAGCTCGGCAGCAGCAGACCCGGCGCAATTGCATTGACGCGCACTGCCGGCGCAAACGCGCGCGCCATCATGTCGGTCGCCGCAAGGAGCGCGGCCTTGCTTATCGTGTAGGAATAGAAATCCGGGTTCATCGCCCACAGTTTCTGGTCGAGCAAGTTTACGATGCAGTTGTCCCGCGTCGGATCGGCCTGCGCCGCGAACCGCTCCGACAGCAGGGCAGGCGCGCGCAGGTTCACGGCCATCGCCTTGTCGAACACGCTGATATCCATCGCCGTCGGCGCATCATAGTCGAACACCGATGCAGAGTTGACCAGGCCCGACAATGTCCCGCCCGCGATCTGCGCCGCTTGGTCCACCAGCGCGCAAACGGCGGTGTGATCGGACAGATCAGCCTTGATCACCCACACATGTGAATTGCTCACATGAAGCCTGTTGGCCAGCTGCCGCGCCTCCGCCGCGTTCTGGTTTGTGTGAATGATCACGCCATGACCCGCCCCCGACAGCCGCTCGACAAGCCGTCTTCCGACGCGCCTGGCGCCGCCCGTCACAAGAATGCGTTTGAGGCCCGTGGTCATGACACGTCATCGGCCGGCAGGCGGCGAATGGCAAGCGTTTGTACCTGTCGTTGCATCTAGTTCCGATCATTCCGACGAACGTCGGGATCCAGGAACGGTCACGCTGTTTCAACTCGCCGGAAGCCGCAAGACAGAAAAAGGATCGACGTTAGCACTGGGTCCCGACTCTCGTCGGGACGAGCCGGGGAAGCTGGCTTGGGAGCCTGCTCTCGCCCGGCGTTCAGTCCGCGCCGAACCTGCCGCTCACCATCGCCTTGGTCGGCTTCTCGCCGTCGAGCCGCAGGCCCTGGCGCCAGTCCCAGGGCGAGATGAACTCGCCGGCCCAGATCCCCGCCTTCGCTTCGCGCGCCTTCAACTCGGCGCCGACATAAGCCGTCGAATAGGCGCGGTAGGCGACGGCGAGGCCATTGCTCACCAGCCAGTTCTGGATGCTCTGTCCGCGCACCGAGCACTCGGCGACGAAACGTCCATAACGATCCTTGTCCTCGATTGTGCAGGTCACCGGGTTGCGGTTGATCCAAGCATCCAGCGCGTTGGCGGAAATCGAGCCGCACCGCACGAAGGCACGTTTCGCGTCCAGACATTTCTGCCCCGACTCCGGCGCATCGACGCCGCTCAGCCGGATGCGCTGCGCTCCAATATCAATGGTGTCCGCATCGATCACCGAGGCAATGCCCGAAATCGAAGCCGGCAGGCCCTTGCGCGCCGGTGCAGCCTCGCTGTCCACCGGGCCAAGCGCTACGGCAAGGCCCAGAAGGGCCGGTGCAGCCCACAAAGCCGGGGCTTTCCAGCGGTTTGAAGTCCTGCTGTTGAGAGGTTCCTGTGCCATGCTAGGAACGCTGGCCGCGAAACCTTACGGAAGAATTGACTGCGGCGGATTCCCGCTTGCGCCGGAGGATGCATTCGTGTCCTTTGCGCCCGGATTTCAGCGGAGAATCCGATGTCAGGCGTAGTGGTTGTCGGCGCCCAGTGGGGCGACGAAGGGAAGGGCAAGATCGTCGATTGGCTGTCGAGCCGCGCCGACGTCATCGTGCGTTTCCAGGGCGGCCACAATGCGGGCCACACGCTCGTCATTGATGGCAAGGTGTTCAAGCTGAACCTGCTTCCGTCCGGCGTCGTGCGCGGCGGCAAGCTCTCCATTATCGGCAACGGCGTCGTCGTCGATCCATGGCACCTGCTCAGCGAGATCGATTCCATCGCCAAATCGGGAGTTCATCTCGGTCCCGACGATCTCATCCTCGCCGACAACGCCGTTCTCATCCTGCCCTGGCACAAAGACATCGACGCCGCGCGCGAGGAAGCCGCCGCCGGCGCCCAGATCGGCACCACGCGCCGCGGCATCGGCCCCGCCTACGAAGACAAGGTCGGTCGCCGCGCCATCCGCGTCGCCGACCTTGCCGATTCGGCAGCCCTCGATCTCAAGCTCGACCGCCTGCTGGCGCACCACAAGCCGCTGCGCCTCGGCCTCGATCTTCCAGAACCCGACGGCGAACAGCTCAAGAAAGACCTGCTGGCTATCGCGCCCAAAATCCTCGCCTACGCCCAGCCCGCGTGGGAGCGTCTAGACCAGGCCGTCCGCCTGGGCCGCCGCATCCTGTTCGAAGGCGCCCAGGGCGTGATGCTCGACGTCGACCACGGCACCTATCCGTTTGTCACGTCGTCGAACGTTGTCTCAGGTCAGGCCGCAGCCGGCTCTGGCGTCGGCCCCGGCGCCATCAGCTACGTCCTCGGACTTGCCAAGGCCTACACTACGCGCGTCGGCGGCGGTCCCTTCCCGACCGAGCAGGACAATGAGATCGGCCAGCGTCTCGGCACGGTCGGCCACGAGTTCGGCACCAACACCGGCCGCGCCCGCCGCTGCGGGTGGTTCGACAGCGTCATGGTCCGCCAGGCCTGCAGCGTCTCCGGCGTCAACGGCCTCGCCCTTACCAAGCTCGATGTGCTCGATGGCTTCGACGAAATCCAGATCTGCACGCACTACAAACTCGGCGACCGGATGATCAACCACTTCCCCGCCGGCATGACCGATCAAGCCAATGTCACTCCCGTCTACGAGACGGTGAAGGGCTGGAAAGGTTCCACCCGCGGCGCCCGCAGCTGGACCCAGCTCCCCGGCGAAGCCGTAAAATACGTTCGCCGCCTCGAAGAACTCGTCGGCAGGCCAGTCGCCCTGCTCTCGACCTCTCCTGAACGCGAAGACGTCATCCTGATGCGGGACCCGTTCGAGAAGTAACCTACTCCGCCGCGACCGCCGTGCGCCGCGCTTGCGACGCTGCATAGCTCGCCAGCGCCCATGTCAGCAGGCGGTCCAGCCCTGCGTGGAAGCCCTGCGGCCGCCAGCCAAGATCGCGCTCAGCTTCTACCGTATCGAGCATCGGTCCAGGCGTTGCGCCAGACGCATCGCCCTCCATCACGAGCAGGCTCGACCACGACTGCCCTGTCGGCATGGGCGAGCGCTCGTCCATCAGCGAGCAGACCGACCCCGCCACATCGATATCGCGGCGCTCGGCCCCAACAGAAAGATCAAACCGCGACTGCGCCGGCGCAGCCTCAGCCGCACGCAGCAATCCCGACGCAAAATCCCGCACCGGCAACCAATCGCGCACCGTCTCGCCAGCAGCCAAAAGCGGGAAGGGCTGGCTGTAAAGCAGCGACGCTACAAGCTGTGCGAGGAAGGACGTGTTCGGCTGCCACGGCCCGAAAGCCTCGCCCGCCACGCAGGTCACCAGCGGCAGGTCGTTTGCCCGCGCCCACCGGTCAAGCAGAACAGACGCCGCGCCCCGCGCTGCATGCACGCGCGTCTGCTTCTGCGGACTATCGCTCTCGGCCCGCTCAGCATGCACGATGCGGAAACGCTGGCGCGCCTCGCCCGCCAGCTTCTCGTGATATTGCCGCGCCGCCTCCAGCACGGCGAAAGCCCCGCCGATCTCCGCATCGACCAGCCCGCCCGGGTCATCATCGCTGCTGGCCGCGAGATGGATCACGGCGTCCGGCGAAAACTCCCGCAGGATCGCCCGTATCATGGAGCGATCCGTGATGTCCGCCTCAAGCCGCGCATAGCCCTCGCGCTGCATGGCCGGGCCCAGTGCAGGAATGGGCGTCGTCTTCTTGCGGCGGTCAAGATTGAGGACATGGTCGCCGCGTTCGACAGCCAGCCGCACCACGGCCGAGCCGATGAACCCACACCCACCAGTCACGAGGACGCGCATGGCCCCCAACCTCCACCCAACACAGGCCTCCAACTGTTAACGGATGGGCTTCTATGGTTAGCGGGAAGTTAACGCCGGCGGCGGCTATTGCCTCGCCGCTGCGGCCTCACGATCGAACTGATAGACGATGTTGTCGAGCCCCAGCAGCATCCGGTCTGCCCGGACCAGATGATAGGACAGCACGATATCGCGTCCGCCCGAGGTGCAGCTCTGCTCCAGCGTGGCGATCTGCTCCTGATCCACTCCCAGCGCCGACTTGGCGACAGCGCGGTCCGGCACATTGCCCTCGAACAACCCTTCTGGCGGTGCTGACGCGGCAGTGAACGTCGCAGCAGGGCAGGCAAGAATTCCCGCCCCCTTCGCCGATGTCGCCGTCAGCACCAGCGACGTCGAAAGGATTTCCGAATCCGGCTGCGGATTGAAGCCAGGCCCCGTGAACCAGGGCGCTACGATATTTCCCGAAACCTGCCACGTCCCCATGAAGGCCTCGACGCCGGCGTCCGCCGCCGCTCCACCGCCAGACGCCGCTCCGCCCTGCGAACACGCCGCGAGCAGAACGCCAGCGACGGCAATCGGAATGCGTTTAATGTCATCCACGTATGAATCTGAAAGTGTAGAGCACATTGTTCAGCCCGAACATGATCACGCCCGGTTTGAGCTCCGCGAAATCGAGCGAGACGTCCGCAGCATCCGATGCACAGTCATATGTCATGGATGTGATGTTGCCCGGCTTGAAGCCGAGTTCAGCGGCCTGCTTGACCGGATCGGGCAGCTTGCCCTCGAACAGAGCGCTGGGCTGCGCCACGTACAACTTGTAACTCGGCTTGTCGCAGGTCAGCAGGGGCGGCCCCAAGGCGTTGTTGGCCGCAAGCACGAAGTTCTCCCCGAAAGCAGTATCGACCGCCGGCTCTCCGCCCTTGCCGTCCCACCATGGCGCGATCCGCGCGTTCTCGAGCGTCCACGTTCCGAAAAACGGATTTGGCGGCGCGGGCGTTACCGGATCGGGATCGGCCGACGGTGGCGGCGCCTTGAACGGCTCCCGCTGCACATCCGCTTGAGGCGAGCAAGCGGCCGCGCCCGCGACACAGGCTGAAACCATTGCGATCAGAATGGCGTTGCGCATGTCCTTCCGGTCTCCCGTTTGGTTCCGCTGACGCCTGATCATGACGTTCCGCTTGTTTGTCAAACCGTCCTGGCGCTGCGCTCGGATCAACTCTGCGCGGCCCGTAAGGAAAACACGTGAGACAGCGCAATTGCCCCCGCCGCGGCGACATTCAGGCTGTCGACGCCCGGTGACATGGGAATCGAAACGCGCCGGCAGCGCGCCATGAGATTCGGCGAAAGCCCGGGTCCTTCCGCGCCCAGCACGATGGCAAGCCGCTCTGGCGGCCTGAGCAGGTGCAGAGGTTCACCGCCGGTCGGGCTCAAAGCCCAGGCCTCTACGCCTGAAGCAGCCAGCGCATCCATCATGCCCGCGCCGTCGCCTCCGTGTGCGAAGGGCAGGGACAGCGCCGTCCCCGCCGAAACCCGAATCGATTTCCGGTAGAGAGGATCGCAGCTCGCCGCGTCCAGCAGCACGGCGCCTGCGCCCAGCGCCGCAGCATTGCGGAAACAGGCGCCGACATTGTCATGGTTGGACAACCCGATCAGCGTCATCACCGCTACCGGCGCGGACAATGTGGAGAGCAAGCTCGCAACCGAAGGCTGCACGCCGCGCCGCGCGAGCGCGAGCACGCCGCGATGGATATGAAATCCGGTTATCTTATCCATCACGTATTGCGGCGCCACATAGACGGGAACCAGCTCGTCCAGCTTCGCCAGCAGGGGCTTCAATGGCTCAATCCGATTCTCGGCAAGGAACAGCGACTCAACCGGAAACCGCGAGGCCTCGACCAGTCGCCCCAGCGTCACCGTCCCTTCGACAATGAAACGCTGTTCTCCCCGCAACAGATCGCGCTCCTTCACCCCCCGATATGGCGCAAGGCGAGGATCGTCTGCCGATGCGAGCGATATGATCATCTAGCGCTTGTGACGCGTCTGCCCCGGAAGAACAAGCGAGGCGGTCAGCACTCCCGCTCTGTGCTGGCGCTCCGGGCGTTCGCTGCTCGAATTAATCGACTGGACCAGTTCGTCCGCTATGCGGATCGCCACAGACCATGAGGGCTTATAGGCGGGTTGGTAGATTAGACCTCGTGGTTAGCAGGCCCGAAGGACCGCCCATCGAACCAAGCGGACGTGCTCACAAGCATCAGACAAAAAAGAAGAAGACTACTTCCGCCGGTATAACTTCAGCCCCGACCAGTCAGCGTCGACCGCACAGACCTTCACGTCCACCAGTCCCATCGGCAGGCATACTTTGCGGATGCCGTCCTCGGTCAGATCGACAAACAGCTTCGACGTCTTCTTCGGCCACGACACCCAGATCATGCCGCCGCCCGCAAGGCGCAGCTCAAGCTTCGGAAGATCGCGCGCCAACTCGGCAGCGGTCCTGACAAACAGATGAATGAACTCGAAACTGCCGCTCGAAGGCGCCGTCTTCTTCGCGGCAATCACGGCGTCATCGGTCAGCTCGCCATAATTGCATGGCGGCGAAACTACGATCGCTTTCGAGCCTTCTCGCCAGCCCAGCTTGGCGATCAGGCTCTTGCCCGAATAGCCGGCGCTGGAAGGGGAGGTCGTTTTTGACATCAGGCGCGGAGAAGATCGTTGACGCTCGTCTTGGAGCGCGTGCCCGCATCGACCTGTTTCACGATGACGGCGCAATAGAGCGACGGCGACCAGTTCTGCCCCGGCATCGTCTTGGTCGAAGGCCGGTTGCCGGCGACAACGACGGAATAGGGCGGTACTTCGCCATACAGCGTCTCGCCGGTTTCGCGGTTAACGATAGGAGTCGACTGGCCGAGATAAACGCCCATGCCGATCACCGAGCCTTCGCGCACGATGACGCCCTCGGCCACTTCCGAACGGGCGCCGACGAAGCAGTTGTCCTCGATGATCACCGGGTTCGCCTGCAGCGGCTCCAGCACGCCGCCAATGCCGACGCCGCCGGAGAGATGGCAATGCTTGCCGATCTGTGCGCACGACCCCACGGTCGTCCATGTATCCACCATCGTGCCTTCGCCGACATAGGCGCCGATATTGGTGAAACTCGGCATCAGCACGGCGTCAGGTGCGATATAGGCGCCGTGGCGTACGATGGCCCCAGGCACGGCGCGGAACTTCCTGACGATGAAATCGTCAGGCCCCCAGCCGTCAAACTTCGACGGCACCTTGTCCCACCACGCGCCAGGTCCGGGACCGCCGGGCACCAGCGTGTTGGCGTTGATCTTAAAAGACAGCAGAACAGCTTTCTTCAGCCACTGATTGACGATCCAGTTTCCGGACACGTCTTTCTCGGCCACACGTTGCGCGCCGGAATCAAGCGCGGCAAGAACGGTCTCGATTGCGTCGCGCACAGCGCCTCTGGTCGAAATCGAAAGCGATGCACGATCCTCCCACGCTGCATCGATGATGGCGGCGAGGGCTTTTGTATCTGTCACGCTGGTCTCCGTCAGAAAGGCCCCCGCGGAATTACAACGTCCGGCCGCTACAGCCAAACGGATTCGAGGAGTACGTGCCTACGGCTGCGATCGCTGCGGGCCCCCGAAGGCGCTTTCGAAGAACTCGTACACCAGCTTGCCTTCCTCGGGCGCCGCCGTCTCGACAAATTTCTCGGACCGATACCGGCGCTGCTCGCAGTTCTCGGCGCCGAGAATGGCGAACTGGGCGCGGGAGGTGCAGAATTTTGTCGTAGCGCCCTTGAGCACCCGCACGCCTTGCGGCGTCGCCATTTCGGCGAAGACATAGTGAGGCGCCGTGATCAGGCTTTCGTCCACCGTGCGGACGCAGAGATTGGCTTCAATCGTCCACCAGCCGCGCGATTCGAGGCCGTCCGGCCGGAAGCGCGCCATCGCGGCGATGATCCGGTTGCCGGTGCGGTTGCACAGCATCATGCCGACCTGCATCGACCGCTTGCGAGCGACATCCTCGAGAATGTCGATCAGCTCGCCCATCGGCGTGGTCGCGGGCTGCTTGCGTTCGGCGAGGAAGGCCGTGATGGCGGCGCGCGTCTCCCGGCCAAGATAGCCGTCGACCACGTCCTGGAAGATGCCTGCGTCATTGAGCAGGCGCTGCACGCCGGCATTCTCCGGCGACTGGCCGCCCTTGTTGTAAAGGTCCGTCTCCTTGAACGTCATCGAACCGCTGGGCTTGCCGTCAAAGCGCACGGCCTGGAAGCCGCGCTGCTCGAGGCCCATGGAGGCGCACGAAGAGGGGTTTTCCACGGCGAACGAGCCGTTGGTGTCGACGCACAGCGGAATCTCGCCGCTCCAGTCGCGCTGGCCGCCGCGATGCGCCTTCGAGGAGCGGGCGAACACGAAATAGACTCCGTTCTTCAACGGGCCCTGGATCGTGGTGCGGCACTGGCCGGGGCGAAGCCTCGTCCAGCCCTCGACGATCACGACCCCGCCATCCGGCCGGCCCGTCGCGGCCTCGATCACGAAACTGGTCTGGTTACAGAGCTCCCACCCGTTCGATCCGCCTTGGGCGGACGAAGGCAGCGACAGCACGGCGAGCAGCGAGGCGGCGAACGCCAGCTTCAGGGAGCTCCTAGCGAACCAGCGTGCCAGCGCCATGCTCAGTAAACAGCTCCATAAGAAGGGCGTGCGGTTTGCGGCCATCGAGGATGACCGACGCCTCGACACCCTTTTCCACTGCTTGCATCGCCGTTTCAAGCTTGGGAATCATCCCCCCTTTGGCAGTTCCGTCTGCGATCAATCCGCGCGCCTCGGCGACGGTAAGCTGCTTGATAAGATTGCCGGATTTGTCGAGCACGCCGGTCACATCGGTCAGGAACAGCACGCGTTTCGCGCCAAGGGCGGCCGCGACCGCCCCTGCGGCTGTGTCGGCGTTGATGTTGAAACTGCGCCCGTCTGCGCCAACGCCGACAGGGGCGACGACCGGAATGAAATCGTCCTCGGCCTGGCGGGCAAGCGCATTGAGGACCGACGGGTCCACCTTGTCCGGTTCGCCTACGAAGCCAAGATCGACCACGCGCTCGATGTTGGAGTCGGGGTCTTTCCGCGTTTTGGTGGCCTTCACGGCCGTGATCAGGTTGGCGTCTGAACCAGAAAGGCCGACCGCCTTGCCGCCAGCGGCGTTGATCGCCCGGACGATGGACTTGTTGATGCCGCCGGCCAGCACCATTTCGACGATCTCCATCGAGGCGGCGTCGGTCACCCGCAAGCCGTCCTCGAAGGTCGACACGATCCCCAGCTTGTCGAGCATGCGGCCGATCTGCGGGCCGCCGCCGTGGACGACCACCGGGTTGATGCCGAGCAGCTTCAGCAGCACGACGTCCTTCGCAAAGAGCTGCGCCAGCTCCACGTTCTCCATGGCGTGGCCGCCGTATTTGATGACGATCGTCTTGTTGTCGTAGCGCTGGATATATGGCAACGCCTCGGACAGCGTGCGCGCCGTCGAGAAGGCGTCACTCGCTTGCAGGGCGTTCATCGCGGCGATTTCTGTGTTCGTCATGCGCGGGGGTCTACTAGGTTTTGCCCGCGGGATGAAGAGCCCAGTTCACCGCCCCTACTTAACCACCGGCAGGATCACCGCGCTGGGGGTGGCCGCCGAGCGATGGATGCTTTGCGTCGCTTTCTTGTAATCTCCCGCCTTCGCGAAGAATATGTTCGGAACATAGGTCTGCGCGTTGCGGCCATAGAGCGGGAAAAGCGTGGACTGCACCTGCACCCTGATGCGGCGCCCTTTCAGGAAGACCTGGTTCACATTGGGCAGGCCGAACTTGTATTCCTCGATCTTGCCGGGCTTGAGCGCCTGAGGGTTAGCAAAATTCTTCACGTAGCGGCCGCGGAAGATCTCGAACGCCACACCCATCTGCATGCCTGCCGTCTCCGGACTGCAGGTGTCCTCTTCCGGATAGACGTCGATCAGCTTGACAACCCAATCTGAGTCCGTGCCGGACGTGGCGGCGAACAGATCGACCTGCGGCGCGCCCATGATGTGGACGTCTTCGGTCAGCGGCGGCGTCGCGTATTCGAGCATGTCCGGACGGGCGGAGACGAAGCGTTGGTCGTTGATCAGCCAGGTGCGCCATGCGTTCGCCTCGCGCATGTGAACGGGGCGCGGCATGAAGGGGATCGGTTTCGCCGGATCGGATAGGTAATCGTCATGCGCATCTCCCGCCGGCGGCTTGATCCAGCCGAGCGCGCCATCAGACTGCAGGTAGAGCGGCGTCGCAGCGCCCGCCGACCAAGTCCTTGAGTCCTGCCACTTGTTTATGCCCATCGCGTAGGTGACCGCTGACGCGATCTTGGGATCGGGGCCGCCCTTCAGGTAGTGGTCGAGGAAGGGCTTCATGTAGCGCGTGCGGAATTCGAGACCGGTGGCGCCGGGCAGTTTGTAAGGTCCGAGTTCGGTCACGGCATAGTTCACGCCCGAATGACGCGATGGCCCGGTGACGAGCGAAAGCTTATCGTTGTTGACGTCCTTTGGCTCAAGCGTCTGGTAGACCTTCGGCGCGCCATAGCTGTCTTCCTGATCCCACTGACCGACGACCAGCATGGTGGGCACGGCGAGCGACTTGTCCTTGAACCATTTGTCGACGCCCTGTTCCGACCAGAAGGACGTGTAGGCCGGGTTCTGGAACAGCTTCTGCACGAAGGGATAGGCTTCGAGACCATACTTCGTCGCATAGTCGCCCGCCGATCCCGCGTTCAGGAAGGTGAGGTAGTCGTCGCCCGTCCCATTGGGCAGCGAGTCGTTGTCGCCTGCATTGGTCGTCATCGAAGCGACGTAGTCGAAGTTGGGCTAGCGGAAGGCGCCGTTATGGAACCAGTCGTCGCCCATCCAGCCATCGACCATCGGGCTCTGTGGCACGGAGGCCTTGAGCGCCGGATGCGGGTTGATGGTTGCGACCATCGAGGTGAAGCCGAGATAGGACGAGCCGGTGATGCCGACGTTGCCGTTGGTCTCCGGCACGTTCTTCACGAGCCAGTCGTCGTGTCGTAGGCGTCGGTCGACTCGTCGACCGTCGTCTTGTTGAGCGTTCCAATGATCGGGCGATTCATCACGAACTCGTCTTCGGAGTTGTTACGCCCGCGCGCGTCCTGATAGACGCGGATATAGCCGTCGTTGACGAACTCAGCATCCATCACTGGCAGGATGTCGACGAGGCGCTGGCTGGGCCTGCGGGACGTGGCGCGGCTGGCGTTGTAGACCGTATGGGTCAGCAGGATGGGCGCGTTCCTGACGCCCTTCTTCATCGCAATGACCGTGAACAGCTTCGCGCCATCCCGCATCGCGATCATCACTTGCTTGCGGATGAAATCCGCGTCAGGGCGCGTGAAGTTGTAGGCGGGGTTCATCTCCGGCGTCATCGGCGTGACGGCCGGAGGCTGCTGGGCAAGGGTGATCATCGAGGCGCCAAATACGGCGGCCAAGCCTGCAGAGATCAGAAGCCTTCTAGCCAAGGGAGGACCTTATCAGTGCTTGGCCCCTCCTTACCGCTGTCAGTTTTTCAACCGGTAGCCCGTCTTGAAGATCCAGGCGACGATGCCGAGCAGGGCCACAAGGAAGATCAGCGTGACACCAAGGCTGATCAAGACATTGTCGCCTTCAAGGCCGAAGAAGGCCCAGCGGAAGCCCGAGATGAGGTGGACGACCGGGTTAAGCTGGGCGATGGCGCGCCAGGCCTCGGGCAGCATGTCGATGGTGTAGAACGCGCCGCCAAGGAAGGTGAGGGGCGTCACGATCAGCATGGGAATGAAATTGAGCTGCTCGAAACTCTGCGCCCAGATTCCGATGATGAATCCGAACAGGCTGAAGGCGAAGGACACCAGCACAAGGAATAGCACCATCTCGACTGGGTGCAGAATCTGCACTGGCACGAAGAGATAGGCTGTTACGAGAATCACGAGACCGAGAATGACAGACTTGGTGGCGGCGGCGCCAACGAAGGCGATGACGATCTC
>CANJIL010000040.1 GCA_947474455.1 Hyphomonadaceae bacterium
CAATCAGGGTGCGTGGCGAAGACCTGTCGCTACTTTGGCATTGGCAGAGCGAGCTTCTACCGTTGGCGCACCGCATACCGGCAGCTTGGCGAAGCCGGTCTTGTCAACGCCAAGCCGATCCCAAAGAACCCCGTCAACCGGACCTCGCCCGAGATCGTCGACAAGGTCCTTCATTTGCGCAGAACCTATCACCTCGGCCCGATCCGGATCGTCTGGTATCTCGCCCGCTATCACGCCATCAAGATCTCTGAAGCTGGCGTCAGTCGAATCCTCAGGCGCAATGGCGTAAGCTGCTTGCCGCGCGGAACGCGCCTTCGGAAGATCCACACAAAGCGCTGCAACAAACAGGTCCCCGGCCATCACATCCAGATGGATGTCAAATTCCTCACCTTCGATGGTCCGCGCGGGGAGAAAATTCGTCGCTTCCAGTATACCGCCATAGGCGACGCAACGCGCGTCCAGGCGCTCAAGATCTACGAGAAGCATACCCAAGCCAATGCGATCGACTTCGTCGATCACATCATCGAAAAGTTCCCATTCCGGATCCGCGAAATTCGCACCGACAACGGGCACGAATTTCAGGCCAAATTCCACTGGCATGTCGAAGACCAGGGCATCCGCCACGTGTACATAAAACGCGGCACACCGCAGCTGAACGGCAAAGTCGAGCGCTCTCATCGCTCAGATCAGGAAGAGTTCTACCAGCTGCTGTCGTACAAGGATGACGTCGATCTCGAAGCCAAACTCGACGAGTGGGAACACTTCTACAACTTCAACAGACCTCATGGCGCATTCAATGGACAAACACCTTACGAAGCGCTCAGGGAACGTCTATGAAGACAAGCGGACGGTGTCTTGTCAGTTCGTTGAGCTCACACCAGCGATTTCGACTCCGAAGGGGATCTCCAGGCATATAGTCTCAATGCGGATGCGCGTGACGCCTTGTCCACGCAACGCGATAGAGGTTGGACGCGACGGCTAAGGTCTCTCGGGGCCTGCCAATTTGCAGCGCCCCGTGGAGCTGCTCGATTTTGGGCGCCGCACCGCGGCGCCCAAATCGCGGCGGTTAACTGATGTGGAGGATCAACCTCAGAGACCGAAGGAGAGACGCAGCCCCGCGATCACGGCATCCTTGACCGAGGCGTCGCCGCCCGGCCGCCGGACCCACTGTAGGTCCGGCTGAATGGTCAGGTTCGAGAAGAGACGGTCGGAATATGTCAGCTCGACCTGCAATTCGGTCTCATCGATGGTCGAGCCGATGTCGGCCTCGTTGCGCCGGAACGCGTCGGAGAATGCGCCCTGGCTGACCCCAAGCGACAGCACGCTTTCGGGGCGGCCTTCGAAAACCTGCTCCATGAGAAAACCAGCCTGCCAGCCGCTCCTAAACTGTGTCGTCTTGCCGTCCGACACGCCGACACGCAGGAACGCTCTCACGGGCAATAGCCCGTCGACCGGCGTCAGCGGCTGCTCGAGAACGACATAGGCCCCGTAGGCCACCCGCTTGACCGCAGCGCCTGATGCATCGACTTCACGCAGGTCGTCCTGCCGGCGCGTATAGCGCCATGCTCCAAGTGCAAACTTCTGGTCGCGCTCCATTCCTCCCTCCGTGATGAGGAGGCTGCCGGCATCAAACGACAGGTTGACGCCGCCGGGATCGCCAAGGACGCCGGCGTTAGCGTTGAGCACGGCGGCGCGGAGGTAAAAATCTTCGGCGAACCGCTTTTGAACGCGCGCCCCAAGGGCCGTTGAGGGGAAGATGGAGGGACCGTTGGGGCCTGTCTCGGCGATTTCCGAGCCGATGCCGAACGCGGGGGCGATCAGGTAACCAGCGGAATCGTTCGTGTAGAATTCGCTGTTGAGGTCATAAAGGCCGAACCGCAGGGACAGGTCGGGTGCCAGCGATTGCTCAATCCACGCCTCGAACAGGCGAAGGCGCTGTGCGGCAACTTCGATGTTATCGATGCCCTGCGCCGTGCCGGCAAAGTCGTTGGGGATACCGCCGGAATTGTTGAGGAGATCGACATGGGCGATGGCGCCTCGCCATCCCGTTAGCGCGTGCAGATCAAGATCTGCACCGATATTGAGATTGTCGAGAAATGTTCCGCGCTGTTGAAGCCCGCCGTCCACAACCGCGGTGATGCCGGCGACGTAGGACAACGATAGTCCGATCGCACTGGTCTCGTCCGGCGCATCCTGCGCAGAGGCAATGGCCGGAAGCGACAGGATCAGGCAGACAACTGCTCCCGTGAGAGATTGCATGACGTATGGCTCCATTGCCATTCAACGGCCGAGGTTGACTCATGATGCTTAAGAGCGAACTCCATTCGCCCTGGGACGATTTGCCCCCCCCCCCCCCAAATGGGTGTGACGATCCAAGGCGGCGCTGACATGCCCGAGGTGGACGGATCTTGAAAGAAGCGCTGCGCCACGAGGGACTTTTCAAGGGTTCCGGTGGATCACGTGGTGAGATTGCTGCACTGCACCCTTTGTTAGCTTGCTTTTGACCTGGGTCAACTTGACGCGACTGCACGAACGGCAGGCTCAACGCCGGATCGCCTGCACTGTCGCTTGATGACGACGGAATAGTTCGCCGCGACCAGTCCGACGGAGCGAGCGCATGCCGCAATCTTCTCCAAAGTCGATTGCACCCTCGCCCGGGGACCGCCCCCGCCTGCAGCATGACCTCGCCTTCACACTTATGCTCGCCAGCCGACGACTGAGGACGCGGTTCACTGAAAGACTGAAATCGCACGATCAGACCGAGGCGCGCTGGAACGCACTTTACATGCTCGCGGACGCTCCGTCAGGCCTTATCCAGTCCGAGCTGGCCGAGCGGCTAGGCGTTGAGGGGCCAACTCTGGTGCGATTGCTTGACGCCCTCGAGGTGCAAAGCCTGATCAGTCGGCATCCATCAAAGTACGATCGCCGCGCCAAAGTCCTCTTCATTGAACCGGCTGGGCGAACAGTGATTTCCGAAGTCGATGGTGTAGCTGCGAAACTCCGCGACGAGCTATTTGAGGGCATGAGTGATGCCGACCTGGCCTCAACACTTCGGGTTCTCGACCTGCTCGCCGTTAGGCTTGAGCGAAGGCAAGACTGAATGCTCCGCCAGGCTAACACGCATGGCGGCCCCTGATCTGTTTAGCGCGCCGACCTCCATACTGCGCGACCTGCGTAGGCGGCAGGCGGCAGGCGGCGTCCCAAAACATAGGTCAATTCAGTCTATCGCCGCGACGATCATCAAGACATTACCGATGGCCATTCGCGTTCCCGACGAGACGACCGGCATGGAAGCTGCCCGGGAGCGAGCACCTGATTGTTCAATCGTTAAGCTTCCGTCCCACGTTCTTCATCTCTATTGATTAGGCGTCAGAATGGTAACTGGCTAAGCTCTTTTTCCAAATTGTTTTGGAACACGCCCCTGCGAAATTTCCGCCTGTCGATCAGCTTGTGACCTGGCTGATCACGGCTTCATCCGACCACTTGGCGTTGCCGATGAAATGCAGCAGAGACTGCTGTTTGGGAGCGGCCGGTTGCCGCCGCCATCGGCTCGACGCTCTTGCGGTCCATCGGCAGCAACAGGCCAGTGCAGTAATCCCGCATCGACTCGGCCCGGTCGGCAAACGATGAAGGCTTCGACATCGCCTTCAAACTACGCTTCGCTGGCGATGCTCGAACGATCCATTTTCCCAACCTCGCTTGTTCAACGAATCGCCAGCTTACCGAAGCTCAACGCGATGCGAATCTACTCAAGGGTTTTCTGAACCAGTAGAACCGGTTCAGAATACTCCTGCAGCCCTGATTGATAGAATGCGCGAGCCTTCAAGGGACCCGTACTGCTTTCTCGCTTCGGAGCGCGTGACAATGCCTGATGCGCGCGATCCTGCATAAAAGGTTCGCACCCGATCTTCCGGCGTGGGAGAGAAATTCGTGACAGAGAAGCGAAGCGTCAGTCCTCGTATGGCGGTCGTCTCGAAAAACAGATCAAGTTTTTCCGCGTCGCGGTTGAAATAGTTTTCCTCAGCCAGCTTGTACTCGAAGTACTGTGACTGCCGCTTGAGTGCAGCTCCCCAAGCGGAGCTGAGTTCCGGCAGCTCCTGTCTGAACGAGGCGTTGTAGTTCCAGGCTTGCTCCAGCGAAAATTCGCGCGACTCTCCCGTGACAGGATCAGTGACACTTGTCTCCTGGAGCTTGCCCGAGAACCGGAGCTCGGCATTCGGGATACCGAGAAAATCGAGTGGAGCGCCAAAGCGGGTCTCGATCCCCGTGCGCCTTCCGCGTCCGATATTGCCTGCCCCATCAAGCGTTCTGATGTCGGTTGACGCGCATGTGCCGGCTTCGACGCTGCCTGGTCCTGCGCACAGGGACAGTGGGATAATATCCTGCGTGTCAGAGACATCGTCGTGGAACAGGCTGATTGTCAGCGCCATCTTGGGCGTAAAGCGCCGCTCCCATTCCAGCCGACCCTTCCAGGTCTTCTCGGGCTCAAGGTTGGGGTTGCCGAATGTTGTAAGGTTGTCGATGACAGCGACGCTCGAACCAAATTCGGCGAAGTCGAGTTGAGCCACATCCCGGATCACGCTCGCGCGCAGCTGGTTTGTTGGATCGATCTGCCAGGTGAGGATCGCGCGCGGCTTCGGATAGGTGAATTCCCGCTCCTGCTGAGCGTCGCCCGTCTGGGTGATGCGTGAGGCCTCGAATGTGAACCCTGTCTCAAGCGTGAGGGCGGGCATCATTTTCCAGACGTCCGTGACAAAGGCTTCGCCACGCAGCTCTTCAATGCGGGTGTCGGCAACGGGCAGAATGGCTCGGACCGGCCCAGAGCCGGTATCGTTGGCGATCGCAAGATTGGCGTCCCGGAAATTGAACGCCGCCTCAAAGCCCGTCTCAATTGTATGCTCACCAGTCGGGCGCCACGTCAGCGAGGCTCGCCCCAAGCGTTCTCCGGTTTCGGTCTTGCGGTCTATATACTGGGTATTCACGAGGCCTCCGACCGCGCGGATCGTCAGAAACGTATCCGTCTGCTCAGTTCCGGTGCCTGTCGCCAGCCCGACCAGCTTGACCGACAGCTGCGGGGAGAATGTGTGCTCCCAGTCAGTTGCCGCTTCCGCACGATAGATGGGGCCGTAATTCACTCCACCTGCAGTTGCGACACGAAAAGCATCCGCTGCATCGAACACAAACGAGCTCGAGTCGTTGTGGTTGATGGACGGCAGGTAGAGAACGTTCAGATTGACCGTGTCCGCAGCGCCTGGCCGCCACTCCAGGTTGGCGACGCCTTGAATCGACCGTGTGTTGGTTTGAGTCCGTTGCACACGATATTCCAGAAGTTGGCCGGAAGGACTTCTGACGGTTTCGAAGTTCTCGATCCGTCCAGCAAGGGCCGGTGTTTGAAGGTCGAGCGTCAACTTCGTCGCGTCGTTGAGTTCGAATGTCTTCGTTACCTGAAACCGCGGAAGGAACAGGCGGCCATCCCAGTCCAGCATCGGCCAGTTTGTGGCCTGCAGGTCGACAGACCAGGTCGCCGGCCGGTCTTCCCCTCTTTGCTGCTTGAGAACGACGTTGACCAATTGAGTCTGGCCGCGAACATCCACGTCGGACGCGCCGCCTGAGATCAATTCGATGCGCGCAACACTGCCAGCCGGGATACGTTTGAGTTGATCCGACGTGAGAGACTTCGAGCTGGGACGCTCGTTGTTGACCAGGATGTTGCCGGCAGTTGCGCCATACCCGCGCCGATCAACGCCATCAAGGATCTCAAAGCCCGGGACACGCGAAACCATATCAAACGCAGTGACCGGATTGTAGGCCCGGAAATACCCGGCATCGAAGACCTGTCGCGCCTCGCCCTTGTCATCGTTTGTTGGTTGCGGGGACGGCGCGACCGGCTGCGCGAAGGCTGCCTGTGACAGACAGGCTGTAAGGAGCAAGGCAGTAAATGAAACAAATTGCCTCTGCGGCCTGTCCAACACTGCGTCTTCCCCCACTCAGGTAGTCTTCTTGTCTTTCTCCTGTCTACAGGCTTAACGCACAGGAATACCAGCGCGACCCGCCTAATCTGACCCAGCGCTTTTTTCTTATTGGACTGCGTTTCTGCGCCTACCGCCGGTGATGCAGCCATGAGCTAGTCTTGCAGCATTGCACTAATGGCAAGTTGGCATGCCTTTGCTTCACCAGAATGTTGCGGAGGTGAGCATTTTGTCCCTTAGACGGACACTAAAAAGGGGCGCTCCGTTGGAAGGAGCGCCCCAATAAGGACGAAGCTTGCGGAGAGGCGCAGGCCCTACTCGACTTCCGCAACGCCTGCGAAGATTGCTTTCCGCATGCCGTTCTTGCGGCCTTCACGCTCATACGCGCGCGCGCCGGACAGGAGGTTGAACATGCTGTAGTTGCCTTCATGGCAGGCGTACTCATAGACGCCAGGCGAAGGGTTCATCGGCATCTCGCCCTTCCAGGTCTGGGTGTACTTCGTGGGGTCTTCGACCGTGAACTGGTAGATGATCTGGCCGTCGCTGTTGCGCGTGAAGCGCTCGGTTACCTTGCCCTTGTCGGAGATGAAACTGTTCTGACGCGGCATGACGTTGACGGTTTCTACGACCAGCGTGTCGCCCTCATAGTGACCGATCGAGTCGCCACCCCACTTTGGCATGGAAGCAGGATTGCGCCTGCCGGTAAGCGAAATGATGCGCACCTCGTGGCTCATTTCTCCCAGGATCATCACGGCCTCAGGGCTCTGAACGATCTGGATGTTGTTGTTGTACATCGTGTTGGTGATGACCGGACCGTTGGTCGAAGCAGAAAAGAGGCACCGTTCCGAGAGCCCACGATCCTCCGGGTTGTCACTCCCGAGATCCGCATACTGTTCTTCTTCTGAGGCAATGTTGCCGGCGGGCCGCTTGGGAGGTTTGATGTAGGGGATCTGGCCATTGGCGGGCTCGTAGATCCAGGACGAGCGGTATTTTCCGTCGATCTTGCCGAGGTCGGCGCCCGGATCCATCCAGAAGCGGTTATATGCGCGGTCGGGGTTTGCATCCTTCAGCAGCTCTGCCGGGGAAAGAGCAGCCTCTTCCTTCGCAACGCGCGTGTAGATGTTCCTGTTGAACAGCTTGGCCGCTTCTTCCTCGCCGATGATTAAACCACTCGCGCCAATGGGGCGTGTCATCGTTGTGAGCGACGCGGTGCTCCAGGAACCGGTGATGTCAGGCACACCCCAGCTGGTCTTGGGCGGATTGTAGGGCGCCGCCTGCGCAAGCGCTGCGGGCGCCGCCGCGATAGCGCACACGACCAGGGCCACGATTGATGTGTACTTCACGAGGTCTCCTTTTTCGTATTCAGCGTGCGGGTCTCGACGTCCGCCCTATTCCTCTACGTCCTCACCAACGCCAGCGAATATTGCCATGTAGGCTGGATCCTTGCGGCCTTCGGACTCGAGCTTGCGAGCTCCGGCGAGAATGCCCGGGAGACCATAATTGCCCTCGTGGCAGGCATATTCATACAACGGGTCCTTGGTGGCGCGGAACGTCTCCTCGCCCTTCCAGACCTGGGTGTAGACCGACGGATCATCGATGGTGAACTCGTAGAGGAGTTCGTCGTTATTCCAGCGCGTCCAGCGTTCCGTGGCCCTGCCGTTCGGCGTGATGAACGAGCGGTCCAGCCGGTAAGGGTTGACGGTTTCGACGACCAGCGTGTTGCCTTCATACCAGGCGACGGAATCGCCGAACCACTTGCTGATCACTTTAGGGCCATGGCTCGCCTTGGCTTCCGCAGCAGTCTTGAAGATCGGGATGACGCGCACTTCATGTATCATCTCCGTCATCAGCATGAGGTGGGTCGGCGTTTGCACCATCTGGATGTTGTTGTTGTAGAGGGTGCTGCCCATGACCGGCCCGGCTTTTCCATAGGAAATGCAGCGTTCCTGCAGCGGACGCGTCTCGGGGCCGCCGTAATCCTGTTGCGGGTAAAAGACGCCGTTCTGGCGTTTGCCCTCTATGAACGGAACTTTTCCGGACGGCGGATCGATGATGTAGGAGGTGCGATGTTCGCCCTTCACTTTCATCAGCTGAACGCCTGGGTCCATCCAGAAGCGATTGTAGGCGCGGCTCGAGTTGTTGTCGGAAAGCAGCTTCCTTGAGGATTCCTCGTCCACCTTTGAAGGGGCCGCTTCCTGCCTGGCGGAGATCGTCAGGACGTTCTTGTTGACGAGGGCCTCGGCTTCAGAGTCGTTCACGGTCAACTTCGTCGCGCCTGCCAACCGCTGGAGCGTCGTGAGCGAGGCGTTATTCCACGCGCCGTCGAAGTCCGGCGCACCCCAGGACGTTCTCGGAGTTAGATAGCCTGGCTCCTGGGCAAATGCGTTTGAGGCGCCGAAAACCGCAGTCGACGCCAACAACACTGGAATGAGCCTCATGGACAATCTCCCTGCCTCTAACATCGAGCTAACAATGATCCCCGCGACGGCGGAACCTGGCCCACGACGTTGCTGTCGTCGTATTTCCATGGGCTCGCAGCCCGCCGCGCCTGATGCGCACGCTGCAACGCCGATGCTCTCCGCTTCCGCACACGTCATTCCTCCCGCGGCGGCGCTTTCATGAAGCACTCTCGTCCGCGGCGTCAGTTGTTTTATAGCATAATACTACGATCTGAAAAGAAATTGTGTTCGTGTCGGGAGACTGCTTCGCTAGGGGGGGTGCGGTCATCATAGCCGCGGCGAGTGCGCAGACAGTCAGTTTCGATACGCGTGCGTCGTTCGTGTCCCGTGCCCGGCATCTCTGTGGCCGGCAATAAAGCGCCCTTCGCAACAGGCGCTTCGTTCACATAGCTTGGCGCGATACGGCCAGGCCGCAGGCCGTGTGAGAAGACCATTCCGTGGCGCGGCGCCCGCACAACCCAGTATAGCAAGGGCCGTGAGAAAGCAGCTACGCGGCGTCGCGGCTCTTGCCCGACGTCAATCGTATCCGCTCTCGCACTGCCGATGGCGTGACCATCGCGGGAATTTCAGATCACTCCGGGACGCCCGCGAAGATTGCCTTCCTCAGGCCGTTCTTGCGTCCTTCCCGCTCCATGACGCGCGCACCGTTGAGCAGGTTGAACATGCTGTAATTCCCTTCGAGGCAGGCATACTCATAGAGCCCCTCCTTCGAAGCATTCAGCGGCATCTGCCCCTTCCAGGGCTGCGCGTATTTCGAGGCGTCCTCGACCGTGAATTCATAAAGGATCTGATCATCGCTCACGCGCGTGAAACGCTCGGTCACCTTGCCCTTCTCGGAGATGAAACTGTTTTGACGGGGCATGGCGTTGACGATTTCAACGACGAGCGTGTTGCCCTCATAGTGACCGATCGAGTCTCCTCCCCATTTGGGGACATCGGCGGGCCCATGCTTGCCGTCGATTGGAATGATCCGCGCTTCGTGAGCCTGCTCCGTCAGGATGAGCACATGGGTCGGGCTCTGAACGATCTGGTAGTTGTTGTTGTACATCTGGTTGATCAGGACTGGCCCACCGCGATCGAAATAGACGCAGCGTTCCGACAGACCACGATCTTCCGGGTTGTCGCTTGGAAGGTCTGAATACTGTTCTTCTTCCGAACCCAGAGCGGAGATGCCCGCGCTTTGAGCCTTGATGTACGGGATCTGTCCGTTGGCGGGCTCAACGATCCAGGACGAGCGATACTTGCCGTCGATCTTGCCCAGGTCAACGCCTGGATCCATCCAGAAGCGGTTGTAGGCCCGGTCCGGGTTCGCATCTTTCAGTAGCTCGATCGGGGAGAGAGCGTCCTCTTCCTTCGCAACGCGCGTGTAGATGTTCTTGTTGAACAGCTTGTCTCTTTCTTCCTGGCTCACGATCAGTCCGGAAGCTCCCGGCGCGCGCCGGAGTGTCGTGAGCGAAGCACTGCTGAACACGCCCTGCAGGTCGGGCGCGCCCCAGCTGGTCTTGGGGGGCGTATAAGGGGCGGCCTGCGCCAGCGCGACTGGCGCGGCTGCGAGGACACATAGGGCTGAGACCAGGATCGTTGAATATCTCACTGCGCGTCTCCTTGTTCCTTCGATACGCTCAGACTTGGTGCTGAAGCGCTGTGGTTGTACTTCTTGCTTCGACATGGCGAGAGCGCGTGCAGCCCTCGGCGCTAACCTGGCCTACTCCGCCTCAGCGACCCCAGCGAAGATAGCTTTCCGAGCGCCGTTCTTGCGGCCTTCGCGCTCATACGCACGGGCGCCCGAAAGCAGGTTGAACATGCTGTAATTGCCTTCGTGGCACGCATACTCGTAAAGCCCGGGCGAGGCGTTCAGCGGCATCTGGCCTTTCCACGCCTGGGTGTACTTCGTGGGATCCTCGACTGTGTATTCATAGAGGATCTGCCCGTCGGCCACGCGGGTAAATCGCTCGGTCACCTTGCCCTTCGGCGAGATAAGGCTGTTCTGGCGCGGCTCGACATTGATGGTTTCAACGACGAGCGTGTTGCCTTCGTAGTGACCGATCGAATCCCCGCCCCATTTGGCGATGTTCGAAGGATTGCGCACACCTTTGAGCGAAATGATGCGCACATCGTGGACCATTTCGCCGAGGATCATGACGTGGTCCGGGGTCTGAACGATCTGATGGTTGTTGTTGTACATGATATTGCTGAGCACAGGTCCTGCGCTGCTGCCGAGCCAGATGCAGCGCTCTGCAACGCTGCGTGATTCAGGTCCTTCGCTCGGGAGATCCGCATACTCGTCTTCCGACGAGGCTATCGAGGAACGCACAGTCGTGGGAGAATCAATGTACGGGATCTGGCCGTTGGCGGGTTCGACGATCCAGGACGAGCGGTACTTGCCGTCGATCTTCCCGAGGTCAGCGCCAGGGTCCATCCAGAAGCGGTTGTAGGCGCGGTCGGGGTTCGCATCCTTCAGCAGCTCTGCGGGGGAAAGAGCAGCCTCTTCCTTCGCCACGCGGGTATAGATGTTCTTGTTGAACAGCTTGGCCGCTTCCTCATCGCTGATGATCAGGCCGGTGGCGCCCGCGGGGCGGCTCATGGATGTGAGCGAAGCGCTGCTGAAGATGCCCTGCAAGTCCGGCGCGCCCCAGCTGGTTTTCGGCGGGTTGTAGGCCGGCGCAGCCTGCGCCAAGGCGGCCGGGGCTGCTGCGAGAATGCATGCGAATGAGGCGGCAATTGGCAAGTATTTCACGGCGCGTCTCCTGTTTTCTTCTCGATGCACGCTCTGGGCATCGTTCTATTGATTAACCTTGCGTCCGTCGCTGTTTCGACAGGCGGTCAAGCTATTCCGGCACGCCTGCAAAAATCTGCTTCCGAATACCGTTCTTGCGTCCCTCGCGCTCAAACGCGCGCGCGCCGGAAAGCAGATTGAACATGCCGTAATTGCCTTCATGGCAGGCATATTCATAGAGGCCATTCGAAATATTTAGCGGCATCTCCCCTTTCCACGGCTGCGAGTACTTCGTGGGGTCCTCGACGGCATATTGATAAAGGACACGACCATCGCTCATGCGTGTAAAGCGCTCGGTCACCTTGCCCTTTTCAGAAATGAAGCTGTTCTGACGCGGCATGACGTTCATGGTTTCGACGACCAGTGAATTGCCTTCGTAGTGACCAATCGAGTCGCCGCCCCACTTGGGGATGCTCACTGGGTTGCGCGTGGCATTGATCGCAATGACGCGCACATCATGCGCCATCTCCGACAGGATCACCACATTGTCCGGCGTCTGAACGATCTGGAAGTTGTTGTTGTACAGTGCGTTGCCCAGCACTGGCCCTGGCCCCATAGACCCCATCCAGACGCAACGCTCGGGGAGAGCGCGATCTTCGGGATTATCGCTCAGAAGATCCGCAAACTCTTCCTCCGCTGCGGCATCAGCGGGACGCGTCCCTCGCCCCGAAGGAGACTTGATGTATGGGATCTGGCCGTTGGCCGGTTCAACGATCCAGGACGAGCGATATTGCCCGTTGATCTTCCCGAGGTCCGCGCCCGGATCCATCCAGAAGACGTTGTAGGCACGATCCGGGTTCGCATCCGTCAGAAGCTTTGCCTCAGAGAGGGCATCCTCTTCCTTGTGCACGCGCGTATAGATGTTCTTGTTGAAGAGCTTGTCGCGCTCCTCCTGGCTAATGATCAAACCAGACGCCCCAGGGGGGCGCGTCATGGTCGTGAGCGACGCGGTGCTGAAAATGCCCTGTACGTCCGGCACACCCCAGCTTGTTTTCGGCGGATCATAAGCAGGGGCGTTCTGCCCCAGCGCCGCTGGCGCTCCTGCGAGCGCGCACGCCAACGAGGCCAGGACCGACAAATATCTCACAGCGCCTCTCCTAATGTTGTACCTGGTCCGCGACATTGGACTTCCTGGTCTTGCCTGGCTTGGTTGCCGCCGCGCGACGCTCGATCGCGCGGGCGCCGGAAAGTAGATTGAACATGCTGTAGTTGCCTTCGAGGCAGGCGTATTCGTAGAGTCTGGTCGAGGGATAGAAGCTCAGCTCAGCCTTCCATGGCATGGTGAAGTTCACTGGATCGTTAACAACGAACTCGTAGAATATGTCCTTGTCGCTGGTGCGCGTGAAACGCTACGTGACGACCGCCTTCGCCGAGAGCGGGAAGGTCTGACCCTCAGCCTGCAACGGATGGACGTTGATCGTTTCCATCACGAACACGTCGCCCTCCCACCAACCTACCGAGTCGCCCATCCAGGGCTTGATGGCAGATGGCTTGTGGCTCTCGCGAGCTTTCTCCGCCGTCGCGAAGATAGGCACAATGCGCGCATCATGCGCCTGCTCGACCTGTATCATCATGTACTCAGGAGTTTGGACGAACTGGTAATTGTTGTTGTACGTCGCGCTCATCATGCCCGGACCCGCCCTCGAATTGAAGACGAGGCAGCGCTCCGCAATAGTCGGCACTTCCGGGCCAGCGTAATCAACGTTGCCGGTCGCATAGTCCTCACCGAAGTCCTTGCGCTTCTTCGCCCATGAAGCCGGGTCTACGAGCGGCATCTGGCCGTCGTCAGGCTCGACAATGAAAGACGTGCGCCACTCGCCCTTCACGAAGGCGAGCGTGGCGCCGGGATCCATCCAGTAGGAGTCGTAAGCAAGAACGCCGAACGCCTTGTCGCCCTTGGGAGGCGCGCGCTTGTTGGGATCGGAATACGTAGCGCCCTTGAAACCTTCCTCGGTAATGCCAGCCATGGGAACGCCGGCGGCGATCCGCGTTGCTTCCTCTTCGCTGACGACGAGCGATTTCTGCGACGCCGGTCGCGTCATCGGCGTCACCGACGCGTTGCTCCAGATCCCCGTGAAATCCGGCTTGCCGTCGACTGCCTTCGGCGCCTGCGCCATGACGGGAGCCGCCAGGACCACAGCGCCAAGTGCAGCTAGCGAAAACCGGATCCCGCTCAAGCGTCGTTCCTCGTGCGATGGTGATCGGCACTCGCTGAACGGTCCAAGTCTGATATTAGTTGATCATCACCTCTGACGCTAGCCGGGGCATGGCCGGCAGAGCGCTTGCGCGACGTGGAGCCGGCCATGCCCGGGCTGCCGCCGGCACGAACGCCTCCGGAGCAGGCGCACAATATTCAAGCGATGCATGAGGACTGATCCTGACATCGGGTTATGCGCCGCGAATGGCGGCCAAGTCGCCCGTTTCTCGCCAAACAGGCGATGAGGGCTCAGATGGCCCAACTCGTCAGGACCGTTCTGGACGCGGGCCGAGTCTGTCGCCCTCCGATCCGGACCACTTTACCTCTGCAGCGAGCACATAGCCTTCCCCACGAACGGTCTGGATCAGATGCGATGCGTCGGTATGCGCGGCGAGCTTTCGCCGCAGCCGGCTCAACAGCGTGTCGATGCTGCGGTCAAAACCTTCCCAATCGTCCTTCCGGGTCACGTCGGCGATTGCCTCACGCGACAAGACCTTGTTGGCTCGCTCGACAAAGGCTGCGAGAAGGTTGAACTCGGCCCCCGTCAGTTCGATCGTCTGTCCGGCGATTGTCGACAGGCTGCGCCGTGCCGGGGTGAGGACCAGATTCGAAAAGCGGGCATTGCGCTCCCTCGTCTCGCCCTCGCCGCCTCCCGGCAGAGGCGGTCGCGACCGTCTCAAAACCGCCCGCACCCGGGCGAGAAGTTCGCGCAGCTCGAACGGCTTGGCGACATAATCATCGGCTCCGACTTCGAGGCCGACGACGCGGTCAATCATTGCGCCTTTGCCGGAAAGGATGATGATCGGCGTCGAGAGGCGCGAACGCATCTCAGCCGCAAAGGTCAGGCCGTCGCCGCCTGGCATGTTGATGTCTAGCAGGAGGAGGTCATGTTCCCCCTCAGCCAGACGCGCTTTCGCCTCGGCGACATTGGCCGCCTGGGCGACGTGATAACCCTCGATTTCAAAGAAATCAGCCAGCATCTCGCGCAAGCCGTTGTCATCATCGACGACAAGTAGCCTTGCCCTGGCGGCTGACCCCGACACGTTCTAGACGCCGCCTCCCCAATCGGCCTGCGACGCATTCACAGGCCCTTGCAGTGGCGCTTATCATACATCGTAGGCCAGAGGATCGCCAAGCGTTCGCTGCGCCGCATGCCCTATTCCGGGTCATCGCCGTCCATGAGAATCCGCGAAGCGTCTCCCTGGGGATCTTCGAACTGGCCCGACTTCAGCGCCCATAGGAACGCGACAAGCCCTGCCAAGGCCAGACCAAACGCGGCGGGAAGCATGAAGAGGAATGCGTTCACGGGGCGGCGCCTGCATTCTTTCTGGCCTCGCGCGACAACCGCAACGCATTCAGCGTCACGACAGCGGATGACCCGGACATGGCGAGCGCCGCGATCAGCGGCGTTACCCAGCCGAGAAGCGCAACGGGAAGTGCAAGGATATTGTAGAGTGCAGCAAATGCAAAATTCTCGCGCATGCGCGCCCTCGCGTTTCGCGCAACCTCGATGATCGTCACGACCGCCGCCAGGCTGTCGCCAGAAAATACACAGTCGCTGGCTAGCCGGGCGACGTCGATGGCGCCGCCGGGCGCAATGGAGGCGTGGGCGCCCGCCAGCGCAGCAGCGTCATTGAGCCCGTCTCCGACCATCAACACTTTCTTGCCCGCCGCCTGCAGGGCCTCCAGGTGTCTTGCCTTTGTCAACGGCGTTGCTCCGCCTCGCCACTGCTTGATGCCTGCTGCAACCGCCGCCCGCTCGACACGCACATCGGCATCCCCCGACAGCAGCTCGACGCCAAGCCCCATCCGCTTCAGCCGAGCGACAGTGTCGTGCGCATCCGATCGTAGACAATCTTCGAAATGAATCGCTTCAGGCGCACGACCATCCACCGCGTACCAGAGTTCCGATCCGCTGCCAGGCGGAACGCCGACGAAGGCGGCGGAGCCCAACCTTGCCTTGCGGCCGTCAACAAGGGCTGACACCCCCTGCCCGGGGTGTTCTTCGACATCGGATGCAACAGGCCCCGGCCCCGCGGCGCGAACCAGAGCGCGCGAGAATGGATGATGACTGGCGCGTGCGAGTGCGGCAGCTTCCGCGACGAGGCCAGCCCGGCATGGCGCATCGCTCAGAACCGGATCGCTCAGAGTGAGTGTGCCGGTCTTGTCGAAGATGACATGGTCGACAGTGGCGAGCCGCTCCAGCGCATCCCCGGAGGTCAGATAGATTCCGCGGCGAAACAGGTTCCCTGCGGCGACGACCTGCACCAGAGGAGCCGCCAGAGCCAGCGCACAAGGACAGGTGATGATGAGGACGGTGATCGCAACATGGAGGGCCTGCGCGGGTGTCGCTCCGAATATCAACCAGCCGACGAACCCGAGGGCTGCTGTTGCATGAACCTGGGGTACGTAGATTTCGGCCGCCTTGTCAGCAAGCTTGCGGTACGCTGATTTCTTCTGTTCGCCCGCCTCGAGAAGCCGTGCGACGTCGGCCATGAGGGACTGGTCTGCGCGGGCGAGCGCTCGCACACGGATCGGCACCGACAGGTTCACTGATCCGGCGTGCAGTACCTGGCCAGGCCTGCACGAAGCCGGTTCGATTTCTCCGGTCACCAGCCGCAGGTCGGCTTCGCTTTCGCCTGTTACAATCTCGACGTCTGCCGCAAGCTGCTCGCCAGCTGCGATGAGCAGCATGTCGCCGGAACGAATGTCTGACGCCCGGATAGCCTCGGTCGACCCGCTCGCTGCGATCCGCGTGGCAGTTGCAGTCTGCATTGCGACCAGCGCATTGGCGGCTGTGTAGGCCTGACGTCTCAGTCGCGCATCGAGAATGCGGCCGATCAGGAGGAAGAAAAGCAGCATCACGGCGGCGTCAAAGAAGGCATGTCTGCCTCCATTGATTGTCTCGAAAAGACTGAGACCCAGCGCCGACACGACCGCCAGGCAAATGGGGACATCCATGTTGAGGCGCCGGCTCCGGATCGACGCCAGGGCAGAGGAAAGGAAGGGTTGGCCAGCAAACGCTGCTGCGGGGATCGCCACAAGGGCTGATATCCACCGCAGGATGGTGCGCGTCTCCTGCGGCAGATCGGTCCCAAACCAGAGTGGTTCGGAGAGGAACATGATGGCGGCGGTCGCGACGCCCGCAACGGTCAAAGCCGTGAAGAGATCGCGCTCCGTCTTCGCTCCGGCCTCGTCCGCCTTTGCCGGCTCAAAGGCTGAAGCGCCGTAGCCAAGTGAGGTGATGGCTTCGACGACCAGACGGGACCGCAGAGCGCCTGTCCATTCGACGCGGAGCCTGCCTGTCGATAGATTGAGACGGGCGAGGGCCACGCCGGGCAAGCGTGCGACTGCGCTTTCGATCTTGGCGAGGCAGCCGCCACAACTGGCACCCCGAACGAGGATATCGAGTGACTTGCGACCATCACGTTCACGCATGAAAGCCGCGGGATCCTGAGCCAGAGCCAGGCCGCCGGCAGGCGACAGTCCGCTTGGGCGCCCCGATTTGACTGCGGTCATGAAATCACCAGGCTTTTGCTGGCCTCGAACTCGGGCGCGTCAGACGCAGTTCGTCGGGCAAAAAACAAAACATCAATGCGACGGGCGCTAGACCGGCCGATTGGCGCTTCGTACTCGCCGGGCGCGACCTCGCGCAGCACGACGATCTGCTCATCCCTCCCCTCCCCAGGGACGTGATACTCCGCCGTTACATAGAGTCCGGAAACCGGCGCGGAACCCCGATCCTCGATCCGCAGGACCAGTGAGAGGTCCTGTTTGCGCGTGAGGCCGGCTTGCGCAGTCCAACCGAGGCGCGCCTGTCGCGCACGGCTTTGGACCTCGCGGTTGTAATCGAGTCCAAGGACGTAGGAGTTCTTGACCTGCTCGCCTGGAAAGGTCCCAACTGCACGCGCGATGAAGAAGGTGTCCACACCGAAGACGACAGCAAAGAACACGAAGACCATCCAGAAAACGTGAATCCCGCGAAGAGGGCTGGCGAACATGTCAGTGCTCCGGTCCCTGAAACTGCGTCGTGGCTGATGCTGCGGGCCGCCCGCCGTCGAACAACAGGATGCTGATGGGCGCCGAGGTCGCTCCGAGACTTGCGGCGGGTACGGTAACAAGAAGCCGGTAGCGATCGACGCCGTCAGGCGCGGGCGTGATGTGACCTGGCGCGGCCGCATCGCTTTCACCGACGATTTCGATCTGCGCCCCGACGATTCCCTCGACCTTGAGGGCAAGGTCGCGAACGGCGCGCTGCTTGTTAGCCACCTTGATCGTGTAGACGTTCCGGACATCACCCGACGCCAGCTCCAAATAGGGCAGCGCCCGATCCTTTGAGACTGACAGGTCGAGATCAGAGCGGGTCGCGAGACCGAACGCCATGAGCCCGCCCGTCAGCGCGAAGACTACCGCGTACAGGACAGTCCGCGATCTGAAAGGCTGGAAGGGCGCGGGGCGCTGCTTCATGCTTCGCCGCACCACGTTATCATCCGTGTCGTAGGCGATCAGGCCCTTGGGACGGCCAACCTTCTTCATAACCGCGTTGCAGGCATCGATGCAAAGGCTGCATTGGATGCATTCGAGCTGCGGACCATTGCGGATGTCGATCCCCATCGGGCAGACGACGACGCACTGCTTACAATCAATGCAGTCGCCTCGCCCGACCCACGACTCCCCTTTCTTATGAGCTCCGCGCGGCTCGCCGCGGTCGGAGCGATAGGTGACCGCAACCGTGTTCCTGTCGACGAGCGCCGCCTGGATGCGCGGCCATGGGCACATATATGTGCAGAGCTGTTCGCGCATCGTCCCGGCCAGCGCATAGGTCGTCGCGGTGAGCAGCGCCGCAAAGACGTAGGCGGTCATCGGAGCATGGCCGGAGAAATATGTCTGAGTCAGGTCGCGCGCATCGTGCCAATAGAGAATGAAGGCGCCGCCGGTAAGAAACGACACCAGCAGCCAGACTGCGTGCTTCGCGATTTTGCGCCAGACCTTGTCGAAACTCCAAGGCGCCTTGTCGCGCCTTATCCTGGCGTTGCGATCGCCTTCGAAGAGGCGCTCGACGACGATAAACAGATCCGTCCAGATGGTCTGCGGACACAGGTATCCACACCACACCCGGCCAAAGAGTGCGGTGACCAGGAACAGTCCCACTGCGGCCAGGATAAGCAGGCCGGTAATGTAGAAAACTTCCTGAGGCCAGATTTCGAGCCCGAAGATGTAGAAGCGGCCGCCGGCGAAGTCTGCGAGGACGGCCTGGTCGGGGGCGTCTGGCCCGCGGTCCCAGCGGAGGAAAGGCAACAGATAGTATACGCCCAGCGTCGCCGCCAGCACGGCCCATTTGATCGTCCGGAAGCGTCCAGAGACCAGTTGCGGGTATATCTGCTTGCGACGCGCATAGAGCGTCACGGGTTCCTCATCATCGGGCGGAGATGGGCCGCCAGCGGAGCCACGCCTTGCCTTGAGATCAATGAGGGTGGCGCTGCCCACGCTACTCACCCCCTCCCAGGGAATGAACGTAGATAGCGAGGGCGCGGACAGTCGCCGGGTCGAGGCGACCGCCCCACGCTGGCATCACGCCATTGCGGGGACCGACGATCGTGCGCCGAATCGCGCCGGGATCGCCTCCATATAACCACTCCCCGTCGGTGAGGTTGGGTGCGCCCTTGCTGCGATCCCCGTGGGCATCGAAGCCATGACAGCTCGCGCAGTTCTGCTCGAACACCGGTCGGGCGCGCACGACAGCTCCGGCGTCGGCCTTGCGGCCCGACGCAGAGATCACGAATTGGACGAGATCATCGATCTGGGTTGCTGTCAGGAATGCGTCGCGTCCAAACGCGGGCATTTCTGACGTGCGTGTATCGGCATGTTCCGCGCGAATACCGTAGCGGATGGTTCGCTCGATATCCTGCAGCGCGCCACCCCATAGCCAGATGTCGTCGGCAAGCCGTGGATAGCCGCTTGCTCCTCCACCCCCTGCCCCATGACATGTCGCGCAATTGTCGCCGAAGGCGCTATCGCCGAGCGCCATCACCTGCTGGCTGAGTTCGTGATCAGAGAGCACGCTGGCCGCGTCAGTTGCTGTCAACCGCGCGCTGAGCGCCGTGCGGCCAGCCTTCAACACGGACATGTCGGCAGCGACCCTGACGCGGTCGGACTGGCCAAGGATGCCTGTGGTGTTGCCCTGGAAGCCAGGCAAGGCCGGCCAGGCCGGCATGAGAATCCAGTAGGCAACCGCCACGAGAATGGACGCCCAGAAGATGAAGAGCCACCATCTGGGAAGCGGATTGTTAAGTTCCTTGATGCCGTCCCATTCCTGGCCGGTCGTCTCTACGCCGCTGTGGCTGTCAATTTCAGGCGAGGGGTCGGTCATCGCCGTCCTCCTTTTCTCGGATGGGAAGCTGAGCGGCGCGGCGGAAGTCTCGCCCGTTGCGAGGCCACAGTGCATAGACAAGCGCGCCTGCGAAAATGGCGACGAAATAGACTGTTCCCCAGGTCTGAGCGAATTGCGACCAGGCTTCGTACGTCATGGCGTCACCGTTGGTTCGACAGGTCGGCGGCTTCGTAGGTGGAGAAGTCCACGAGCGTGCCGAGCATCTGCAGGTAGGCGATAAGAGCGTCGAGTTCGGAGGGATCTCCTCGCTCGCCATCGAAATCACGGACCGGTACGGTGCCCTTGCGGCCGGCGATGGCGTCATAGGAGGCGCGCAGCGCTTCAACGTCATAATCTTCGCCAGCCTGGGCCCGCGCATCATCAGCGGCGCGGGCAATCATCTCTTTCGAATAGGGCACGCCCTCAGTCTTGAGCGCTGACATCTCGCCTGTGAGCATCGTCAGATCCAGCGGCCGTCCAGCGAGAAAGGCGTAAGGCGGCATGATCGACTCCGGCACCAGCGCGCGCGGGTCGATCAGGTGTTGCTTCTGCCATTCATCGGAATACTTGCCGCCCACGCGAGCCAGATCAGGGCCGGTACGCTTCGACCCCCACAGGAAAGGATGATCATACATGCTCTCGGCGGCCAGCGAGTAATGGCCGTAGCGCTCAACCTCGTCGCGCAGCGGGCGGATCATCTGCGAATGGCAGACATGGCAGCCCTCGCGGACATAGATCTGCTGGCCGGCGAGTTCGAGCGGGGTGTAGGGCCGCATGCCCTCGACCTTCTCGATCGTGTTCTTGAGATAAAACAGCGGCACGATCTCGATGATGCCGCCAATCGCAACAACGATGAGAATGCCCAGCAGAAGAATGAACGTGTTCTTCTCAAACAGCTTGTGATTCCGCATGAGCCAGTTCTGACGCGTGGCCATGAACGCCTACTTCGCTGGTTGAAGGGATGGCGCCGAAGGCTTGCGCCGCCGTTCGTCTGCAGGGACGTCGCCGCGGGCCGTACGCACCAGATTGTAGATCATGATGAGCGCGCCGAGCAGGTAGAGCCCGCCGCCGAGGGCGCGTATCACATAGGAGATGTGTTTTGCGCTGACGGTCTCGATGAAGGAGTATTCGAGAAAGCCGTACTCATTGTAGGCCCGCCACATCAGGCCTTCCATGATGCCGGACACCCACATCGACGTGATGTAGAGAACGATTCCAAGCGTTGCGATCCAGAAATGCCATTCGACAAGGGCGTTGGAGTAGAGGCGTTCGCGCTTCCAGACCCACTGCGTCAGGCAGTACATCGCGCCAAAGCTGACGAAGCCGACCCAGCCGAGGGCGCCGGAATGGACATGCCCGATGCCCCAGTCGGTATAGTGCGATAGAGCGTTGACCTCGCGCACCGACATTGCCGGGCCCTCGAAGGTCGCCATGCCGTAGAAGGCAACCGAGACAACCAGCATGCGCACGACCGGGTCCGTCCGCAGCTTGTCCCATGCGCCCGAGAGGGTCATCAAACCATTGATCATCCCGCCCCAGCTCGGCATCCACAGCATGATCGAGAAGGTCATGCCAAGCGTCTGGGCCCATTGCGGCAGCGCCGTGTAGTGCAGATGGTGCGGACCCGCCCAGATGTAGATGAAGATCAGCGACCAGAAGTGGACGATGGAAAGTCGATATGACCAGACGGGACGTTCGACACGCTTGGGGATGAAGTAGTAGACGATGGCGAGAAACCCCGCCGTGAGGAAAAAGCCCACCGCGTTGTGACCATACCACCACTGGATGAGCGCACTTTGCACCCCGCTGAACGCCGAGAACGACTTGGACGCAGCCCAGCTGGAGGGCAGCGAGAGGTTGTTGACGATGTGCAGAAGCGCGATCGTGACGATGAAGGCGAGATAGAACCAGTTCGCCACGTAGATGTGCTTTTCCTTGCGGCGCAGGATGGTCGCCAGGAAGACGCACAGATAGGCAACCCAGACGATCGTGAGCCAGATGTCGGCATACCACTCCGGCTCGGCGTACTCCTTCGACTGGGTGACGCCCATCAGATAGCCGGTTCCGGCGACAACAATGAAGAGCTGGTAGCCCCAGAAGACGAACCACGGCCACATGCCGCCGGCGAGGCGGGTTCGACACGTCCGCTGGACGACATAGAACGATGTCACGATCAGGGCGTTTCCCCCAAACGCGAACACGACCGCTGAGGTGTGCAGCGGCCGCATCCGCCCGAAGTTTGTCCAGCCCAGATCGGGAAAGTAGAACAGGTTCGGCCAGGTCAGCTGAAGTGCAATGACCAGCCCGACGAGAAAACCCGCAACGCCCCAGAACATGGTTGCCGCGATGCCCGCCTTGACGATGCCCTCCTCATATATTTTCGGGTCGAAGCGTTGCGGGGGGTCTGTCTGTTCGTGCCAGAACAGAAGACCCGCCAGCGCGATGGCGGCGGCGGCGGCGAACATCCCGGCATGCACGCCAAATGCCCAGTCGGCTGCATTGACTGCGCCGCTGATCCCCAGGATGAGGACAGCGATCATGACCAAGCCGACCATGAGCGTGCTTGAATCTGGGCCCTGACTGCCCGAAACGCTGGCCGCCATGTTCGTGTCCTCTCGAGGGGACGAGCGGCCTGCAGGCACGCTCGGGTATCGTCAGATGGCTGACCCGACCGGAAGGGCTCTTGATCCATCTCAAGCTGCGGCCGGCAGGCGCGTGGCAAGTTAGCAACAACGGCGCCCCCGATTCCCCAACCAAGGGGCGTTCGTTGGGTGGAGGCGCCTGTGCGAGCCGTGGCTGTCTTACTATCGGGACTAGCGACTATGGTCGCAGGCGCCTTCATTCGAGCGTGCGATAGCGCCTTCTCCCAGCTTCCGATCGACCTGATGACGGCATGGTGCGGCAAAGCGCCGGAGATGTTTGCGGCCACACATAGCCATTGCGCCGGCTGCGCGCTGATTGCGGCAGGCGTTGGACTTGCGGCTACCTCGACCCTCTTTATGTCCCATACGACAGCGCGGCCAGAGAGGGCGCGGCTGTGAGAGTCTCCCGACATAGCGGCATGCGCGCGTGGACTTATCTCGCTGACTACGCACAGGCGCAGATTCCACGTTACACGAGCTACCCGCCCGCCAATCGCTTCGCTGCCGATGTCGGCGCCGGCCGGGCGCGCGACGCGCTGCGCGCATTACCCGCCCAAAGCACGCTCTCCCTCTACCTGCACATCCCGTTCTGTAAGAAGCTGTGCTGGTATTGCGGGTGCCACACCAGCGTGCCCACCATCGCCGATCCGGTCCAGGCCTATGTCGATGCGGTCGTCGCGGAGATTGCACGCGTGGCCGGCGCCCTTTCCGACACGATGCGCGTCACGCGGATTCATTTTGGCGGAGGATCGCCCGACATTCTTTCGCCGAAACAAGTGGAACAGATATTCACCGCGCTATTTGCCTATTTCCGGATCGATCCATCGGCGGAAATCGCCGCAGAACTCGATCCGCGCGGAATCACCCCCGAAGTCGTGCACGCCTTCGCCGCCGGAGGCCTCAACCGGGCAAGCCTTGGCGTGCAGGTCCTCGACCCAGGCGTTCAGGCGCGTATCAACCGCATCCAGCCGCGTGAGGTTATTGATGCGGCGATCGACATACTGCGCCGTGCCGGGGTCGGGACTTTCAACATCGACATGATGTACGGGCTTCCGGGTCAGACGCGCGACCATGTGGTCGAGACCGCCCTTTATGCTGCGACCCGAAATGCCGACCGCGTCGCAACCTTCGGCTATGCGCACGTGCCTTGGATGAAACGATACCAGAAGAGCATCTCTACTTCCGACCTGCCCGCCGGCGAGGAACGGTTTCGACAGGCCGAAGCAGCCGCGAACACGTTGGAACAGGCAGGTTATGCGCCAATCGGCTTCGATCACTTCGCCGCGCCGGGCGATTCACTGGAAACTGCTGAACGTACTGGCCGTCTGCGGCGCAACTTCCAGGGTTACACAGATGATGACGCGGCAGCGCTGATTGGATTTGGCGCATCCGCCATCTCGTCCTTGCCTGGCCTTGTCTACCAGAACACGACCGATACGGCGATATATCGCGAGCAGGTGATCAGCGATCTGCCCGTCGTTCGGGGCATTGCGCCGAGCGAAGCGGATATCCGTGCGGGCCGGGTGATCGACAACATTCTCTGCAATTTCGAAGCCGATATCCCCGGCGAGCTGCTCATCGCCGCCTGCCCCGTCCTTACGCCCATGATCGCTGATGGATTGGCGAGTCTGGCTGGAACGCGCCTGACCGTTACGTCGCGCGGGCGTCCGTATGTGCGCAATATCGCCAGCTGTTTCGACGGCAGTTTCCATCTCGCGCCCGCTCGGCACAGCATGGCAATCTAAAGCCGACGCATGGACCTCACGCGCCGCCCGCGAGCGGTCTGTCCACGATGAATAGCGTTGATGGTTCCGGCCAGGCCCGTCCGCTCACTCGGGGAGCGAACTGCACATTCGCGGGCCGGAGGAATCAAACGCGCAGCCGCACGAGAGTACGCACGGAGGCCGACCCCGGCGATTGTCGTGTTCAAGTTCAGCCCGGCGGTCCTTGTTAGTTGCGGACTGTCGCAGCGATGCTCGCTGCAGGCGCCGGTCAATTCGGACCGGCTTTTGCCCCCAACGACTTCAGATAAGCAACGATATCTGCAGCATTCCCATCACCGAGATAGAAGGTCGGCATGCGCAGATGGCTAACCGGAACGGCTTTGTCGAGGTCTTCCGCAAGCGCTGTGGCGCCGTACCGCGCGAGTACTTCGCTGAAGGGAGGCGCCGCGCGATTTGGACTAACGGCGCCCGGGTCAATCGCATGACAGTCCGCGCACAATCGCTCGACAACCTGGCGGCCTTCCACAGCATCGCCCTTGTGAACCGGCTGGGGCGGCGTCTGGCATGCGCCAAGCGCGATCATGCTGAAGCAGCCAACAAGAATCGCCTTTGGGGCGGACATATTCGAGATCGATCGAAGGAGCATTGGGGTACCTCTGAGGGAGCATTGTCAGAAGTCGGACGCTTCGAATCTGATGCGGATCAAATCGTCTGAGCGATTCTAGGGGCCAGCGGAGCCTGCAAGGCGTGCCAGGCCTGAAGCATCACGCGCGACTGCGCCCACGAGAAGACCCAGGGAATGGCGCGCAGGCAACGATCTGCTCAAACATATCCAGAGCGAACCGATCGCCCGCCGTGGCAGGGGCGAGGAAAGCGAGGCAACGCGCGCAAGCATTCTCATCGCCATCAACACCGTCGCGGCCGGCTTTCGAAATAGTAGATTGAGCAAATACGGGGCTGTTCTACTCGGCGATCACGACTGCCTTGAAGGCGGAGCCGTCGACAACCGGATCGGACGTGCGCGATCTAGCGGCCAAGGCGGCTTTCGCGGGGACCCAGCTGAAGCGTCACCGGCTCCGGCGCCGGCGCCGGCGCAGGTTGAGGAGTCAACCGCACGCCCTTGATCCACAATTTCAGCGCTTCCCAATGAATCGCCGCGACGACCTTCAGGGTCATAAGCGGTAGCCCAACCGCGGCCGACATCAGATCGCGATCCTCGAACGGCCGCCTGTCCGCCTTCATGGCTGCCGCGATCAGGAGCCCCTCCGCGTCCCGGCCATTGATCGTCAGATCGAGGCGTTTCCCTGGCGCGTGTCCCTGAAACTCGTAGTCCATCTCCATACCCATGAAGGGTGAGACATAGAGAGCCTTGGCCGCGCCCTGCCGGATCAGGCCCGCCGCCTGATCCTCGACCGGAACAGGAATGACATAGGCATGGCGCACGCCGAATGTGCTCGTCACCTCGTAAATCATGGCCGCGAGGCGGCCGTCGGCGTGATGACAATAGTAAAGGCTTATAGGATTGAAGACGTAACCTAGCACGCGAGGCATGGTCAGCAGGCGGATTGGCCCTTCGCCGATACAGACTCCGACCCGGCTCAACCACGCCTCGATCTGCGGCCTCAGCGGCGCG
Source organism: Hyphomonadaceae bacterium (assembly GCA_947474455.1). Lineage (GTDB taxonomy): Bacteria > Pseudomonadota > Alphaproteobacteria > Caulobacterales > Hyphomonadaceae > UBA7672. Next base: position 25,771 of record CANJIL010000040.1, read on the forward strand.
CCCGAGCCGTCGCCGTGATCACGATCATGGAATGACAGCAGATTGAAGCGATTGCGCGAAAAAAGGCGCAGGCGCTTATCCAGCCCATCAATCTCCGCCAGGTCGAGCAGCAGCCAGAAGACACGATAGTTCAATCGATGCGCCTTGGGTCGCAGCCTGCGATGCATGACCTCGCCGCGATAGAGGGCCGAGACCTGCGTCATGCGACCTTCTCCATCGCGCCTGACGGCGCGTGCGACAAATGAATGCGGGAACTCTCGTTCTTGACTGACCACGGTCGCCTTACCTGTCCGAGTTGCTCGGCTACGGCCAGGCCCGACTGCAGGCCGTCCTCATGGAAGCCCGCGCCGAAATGGGCGCCGCAAAACCAGACTCCCCCATGTCCCTGCAGACTCCAAAGTTGCTTCTGGGCCTGAATTGAGGCCGGGTCGAAGATGGGATGTTCGTAGATCTCGCTGCGCAGCAGGGCGCCGCGTTTCGGCGGGCGCGGGGGATTGAGCGTGACGAAGAGATCCTGACCAGACAGGCCCTGCAGCTTGTTCATCCAGTAGGTGACGCACAGGCCATCGTCCGCGCCGATATAGTTCCAGCTGGCCCAGGCGCGACGGCGATGCGGCATGAGACGGGGGTCGGTATGCAGAACGGTCAGGTTGCGGCTGTAGCGAAATGCGGCCAGCAATTGCCTCTCCTCAGCCGTTGGCTCCGACAGCATGGCCAGAGCCTGATCCGCATGGGCGCCGATGACGACATGGTCGAACCGGTTGATGCCGCCCTGGCTGTCGTGGATCATGACGCCGTGCTCGGTGCGGCGTACAGTGCTAGCCGCGCAATTCAGACGCACATCGCTGATCGTCCGCGCCATTTGTTCGACATAAACGAGGCTGCCGCCCTCGACGGTGCGCCACTGTGGTCGTCCGATCAGTTTCAGCAGCCCGTGATTGCCGCAGAAGCGGATGAAGGCTTCGGCGGGGTAGTCCATCAAGGTATGCGCAGGAGATGACCAGATGGCCGCCGCCATGGGAAGAAGGTGATCGTCCCGGAAAGCGGCGCTGAAGCCCTCGCGCTTGAGGTAGTCGCCAAGCGTCAGGTTGGGATCGGTCAGCGCGCCCAGTTGAGCGGGAGCATCCCGGTAGAAACGCAGAACCTCGCCCAGCATGGACCAGAAACGCGGCCGCAGGACGTTGCGCCGTTGGGCGAACAGGGCAGGCGCCGCGTACTCAAAACGCCCGTGATCCAGGGAAACGGCAAACGACATGTCCGTCGCACGCGTAGCGACCCCCAGGTGCTCGAACAAAGCAATCAAATTGGGGTAAGTCGCGTCATTGAAGCAAATAAACCCGGTATCAACCGCAACATCGCCCGTCGCGACGCCGGCCGTCACGGTGTTAGAGTGGCCGCCAAGACGGTCGGCTTTCTCGTAAACGGTCACCCGGTGGCGTTTCGACAAAAGCCAAGCCGATGACAGGGCAGATATGCCTGAGCCAACCACGGCAATTTTCAAGTTGTCGGTTGACGAAAAGGACATGGCGGCTCCGAAAAAACCCATCCGCGCAAGGACAGGCATGAGACAACTACGCATCGGGGCCGGGATCGGATTGCGATTGATCCAATCATTTCCACGACCTGCATCACGGTCGAGGCGCCGCTATTCATCGAGAAACCCACCAATATGGCGGCCCTGCAACACGACCCGCGAAGCATTCGCCCTCGTGTTCCGTCATTTCGCCCTGCGGCTTAAAGCCTGGCTGACCAAGTCGGGGGCGACGCCCGGCGCGGCGGGGGGGACTTCGTTCGGGACGCAAACTGACGCCCTGGCGCAAATCGATCTGATTGACACGCGCAAAGCTGACGCCGTGACATGGATCCTCCGGTTAAG
>CANJIL010000041.1 GCA_947474455.1 Hyphomonadaceae bacterium
CAATCAGGGTGCGTGGCGAAGACCTGTCGCTACTTTGGCATTGGCAGAGCGAGCTTCTACCGTTGGCGCACCGCATACCGGCAGCTTGGCGAAGCCGGTCTTGTCAACGCCAAGCCGATCCCAAAGAACCCCGTCAACCGGACCTCGCCAGCGACGCCGCAATTTTCCGGAAACGCATATCGAACCCCGAAGGTCTGCTTGTCTGGCCAGACTCATCGGCCGCGCCTGTAACACAAGAGAGCAGAACTGATCAGTATTCGTGTTCTTCCAGCCAGCTGATCGAGATCTCCGTCACATACGGCGCTGCCGCGAGCACCGCAGGCTCATGCGATGAGTGCCCGCCCACCCCAACAATTGCACTGGCAGGTTCGACATCATCCGGCAGGCTGAACCGCACGGTTGTCCGGCAGCCCGCTGCAATCTCCTTGAAGACGCCGCCCTGCCAATCGGTAACGTAGCCGCCATCCGGCTGGCCAAAACCGGAGAGCGTGAATGGTCCCTTGTTGAGCCGCTCCACTGACGCGACGCCATCGCCGAGGTTGATCCCGCCCGGCCCGGTCCACTCCGAGCTTTCGCCCTTGATGGTGACGCGCGTGAGCAGGGTGCGCTCTTCCTCATTCCCGAACGTCACTTCGATGCGGCGCGAGCGATCGAACGGATAGATCGCGGTGATGTTGCGCCGCTCCCCGTTCGGGCCATCCAGCGTTTCGGGAATCACATCCGCCGCCCCAAAAAGCTCTGCGAGCGTGCCGGCTGTGGCGTCCTGCGAAAAGGGCTTGCCGCAAACAATTGTAAGCGTGTCCGCGATCGACGCAGGAATCCTCGCCGTGGCCCTCGCAGCCGCCGACGCCTCCGCCACCACCTCGGGAACGCCCGGCCCGCCCGCTTGGCCCGGTCCGCCGCACGCAGCCAGCAGCAACAATGAGACCCCGGAAAAGGCCGCTCGCATCATTACCTCCGCGATTTGACGGAAGCTGTCGCAAGCCGGATCGACTGTCCACAGCATGAGGCGCCCGTCCGCATACCGTTTCCGCGGAGGGAATCCCACGTTTCAGGTCCATCAGGACACTGAATTTTTCTCCACGTCGTTCATGCGACTTGACCGCGGCCGTGGGGACCGCAGAACTCCTGTTCAATGTCGCGTGCGATCTATCGTCCATCAGGCGAAGTCATTGGCCGGCCGAAAGCCGGCGGCCTTTACATGTGGGGGCTGGCGATTCTCGTCGGCGCCCTGGCGGCCCTTGCGGTTGCGGCGATCCAGACATTGATTCTCTATGCCCAGTTTCTGGCATTCGGCAGCGCTTCGGGGCGGCTGTCTTCCCGGCTGGTGGAAATGCCGTGGTGGGGCCGCGTCATCGGGCCGATCGTCGGCGGCGCGCTGATCTGCCTGCTGCTGCGCCTTGGCATATCGGTCGGCTGGGGGCCGGCCCCCCGTCCCTTCGGATTGCAGGACGTCGTGCAGAACCGTCGCCTGCGCGGCACGATCCGTTCCACGACGCTCTCACTTCGAGACGCTTTCCTCTCAGCGCTGATCGCGATTATCTCGCTTGGCTGGGGCGGCAGCGCCGGACGCGAGGAGCCGGCGGCGCACCTCGGCGCCAGCCTTGCCATCCTTCCGGGCCGCCTGATGGGGCTCAATCTCGCCGCGCGACGGATGCTGCTGGGCATGGGAGTTGCTGCAGCGATCTCAGCCGCGCTGCATGCGCCTCTCGCAGGCGTGTTCCTGGCGCGGGAACTCGTGCTGCGCCGTCTACGTCTATCGCAGCTCGGGCCAGTCGTCATTGCGTCCGTATGTGGATGGCTGTTCGCCAGATGGCTGATCGACGGCCGTGCGATCATCGACATCCCCGATGTCGGCGTGATCCTGCCGCAAGTTCATGTAGCTGCGCTCTTGGCGATGCCGATTCTCTGCATGTTCGCCTACGCCTCGACACTGGTCTGGGCGCGCGCGCCGATCATGCTGGCGGCGTTCGCGGCACGCATCCGCCTGCCGCTATGGCTGCTACCGATCATCGGTGGCGTCATTCTCGGGATCATCGCACTGGCATTCCCCCAAGTGCTCGGCATCGGATACGAACCACTCGCAGCGGGGCTTGGCGGAAATTACACCGCCGAACTGATGCCCGTGCTTGCGCTCGCGAAGATCGCGGCGACAGCTGTCACCTTCTCCTTCCGCTGGGGCGGCGGACCGATCGCGCCATCGTTGTATGTCGGCGCGATGATCGGGGCGAGCCTGGGCGTCGTCGCGGGTCTGGTGCTGGGCGTTGCTGCGCCGCAGGTCTATTTTGGTCTGCTCGGAATGGCGCTTTCCGTCGCCGTACTGCTAAACGCACCCTTCACCGCAGCCGTTCTGGCCCTCGAACTCTCCGGCTCCCCGGAAGTTGGAGCGGTCAGCCTGCTGGGCTGCTTCATCGCCTGCATGGCGGTGCGCCGGCTTGCGCCCGCGGCGAGCGAAGAGACTGGCCAGATGCTGCGCTGGCGCTGAACCGCGACCTCTTCTATCCTCACCCCGCAGAACGGCAGAGAACGCCTATGAACACCGACGATCAGGCGCCGTTGCTCGCGCGTAAGCGTTCGCCCGCACTATGGCCGCTTGCCGTGTTCGCCGTTCTCTTCGTGGCGTTCTTCTTCCGCGATGCAACGCTGGCGCTCGATCCCGTGCGCACGACGCAAGCGGAAGATCAGTTCGATACCGACCGTGCGCTCGACCGCCTTTCACGCGTCCTCGATGGCGCGCCCCACCCGGTCGATTCAGACGCGCTCGACACGACGCGCTCCCGCCTGCTGCGCGAGATCACCTCGCTGGGTTACAGACCCCAGGTGATCGCACAGAACGCCTGCCACGGCACGATAACAGGCTCGTCGATCCGCTGCGCCCTTGTCCAGAATGTCTTCTTCAAGGCGGGTTCCGGCGATGGCCCCGCCCTCGTCCTGACAGCGCACTACGACAGCGTCGAGGCGAGCCCGGGATTCGGAGACGACGGCATCGGCTTAGGTGTTTGGCTCGAGACGGCGCATCATTTCAAACAGCAGCCACCTGCACGCCCCGTTCTCTTCCTGCTGACCGATGGCGAGGAAGCAGCCCTGCTCGGCGCGCAGGCCTTCGTCGATTCGAAGGAAAAATACGGCGTCACAGTCGGCCGCATCATCAATCTTGAAGCGCGCGGCGTGCGCGGTCCGGCGATGATGTTCGAGACGGGACATCCCAATGCCGGCATCGTCTCCGACTGGTCGAAGAGCGGCGCGCGTCCTGTCGCCAATTCGATGATGACAGCCGTCTATGAATTGCTGCCGAATTCCACCGACCTGACAGTCCACCTCGACGACAAGTCCACCGGCATCAACATCGCCATCGCCGACGGCTTCAATTTCTACCACACCAGCCACGACAATCTCGCGCGTCTCAGTCCCACCAGCGTGCAGCACATGGGCGACCAAGCGCTCGGCGCTGCGCGCGCCTTCCTCGCAAGCGACTGGAGCGGCGACGTCAACGGCGGCGAGATCGCGTATTCCGACATCGGCGCGCGCCTGTTCGTCGCTCTGCCGCAGATATTCTCGCTGGTGCTGCTTGGCCTTTGCTTCGCTGTCGCAGCGATGCTGCTGGTGCGCCCCTCGCGCGATGGCGGCTGGCGGAAGCTCGACTGGCGCTCGCTCGCCCTGCCGCCGACCCTCTATGCCGCCGCCGGTCTGCTCGCCTTCCTCGCGGGACAAGTGATCGCCCTGATTCGGCCCGAGCCTTCGTTCTGGAATGCGCATCCGCAGGCATTCAACATGGCGATCTTCGCAGGCGCGACGCTCCTGGGGGCGCTCGGCCTGTCCTTCCTCGCACCGAACGCAAGGCGTGAAACGTTGTTTGCCTCCGGCTGGTTCTGGTTCTTGATCATCGGCATGGGCCTCTCGATCGCCGTGCCAGGTTGCTCGATGCTGTTCCTGATACCGAGCGTCGTTTTCGTGCTCGCAGGCGGCGCAGCCTGGCTGTACCCGCGCCACCAGCTGATCGCCTACGGCGTCGCAAGCGCCATGCTGGCGCTGATGTTCTTCCCCGTGCTTTACCTGCTCGATGTGATGATGGGCCTAGGCCTCGCCGCCATGTTCGGCGTGGTGGAAGCGATGGTGCTGGCGCCCATGCTGGCTATGGTGGGAAACCTGCGCGAAGGACGGAGAACGGTGCTCGCCGCTCTCGGCGCAGCCTTCGTCGCCGGCCTCGCCGCAACGCTCCTCGCGCCCGCCTACAGCGTCGAACGCCCGCTCGCGCTGAATTTCTCTGCGCAGTACGACATGGACAAGAGCAGCGCTGCGCTGTTCGCCGGCGTTCGCCCCGGCGCTCTCCCGAAGGCAGTACGAGACCAGCTCACCGTCGGCCAGATACCCTCGCCCATCGGCAGTCCTCCTGGCCTTGCCGCCAAGCCATTGGCTTTCACCTCGCCTCCGCACGCCACCGCCACGCTGATCGGCGATTTGCCCGCAGCCGGCGGCAAGCGCATCATCCGCCTGAAGATGTCCGCACCTGGCGCACGCACCGTCCGCCTGCGCATTCCCGCCGGTGCCTATCCCGCGCAAATGATTTATGGCGGCCGCCCGACCGCGATGGTCGAACCGCTATCAGGTTATTTCACTGTAGAGATCGTCGGCCGCGCTTGCGACGGCGCCGAACTCGAGTTCACGCTCACACCACCGGCAAACGCCCCAGCCGCCAGGCCTGACTGGGTCGTGCAAGGCATATGGCCCGGCCTCCCGCCTGAAGCCCGCCCGCTTGCAGACGCTCGCCCCGACACCGCAATCCCGATCCAGATGGGCGACGTCACCATCACGACGAAAAAGCAGCAGTTCTAGCTGACGTGGCCCATCGCGCGCGCGACATGCAGCGTATCAGCGTATTGCTGGAATTGCGTCGCCTTGCCGTTCTTGACGCGCCAGACATGGACGATCTGCGGCCGCTGGGGCTTGCCCGTCGCTCTGCATGTGCCGAGATAACGGCCGAGCATCACAACCGTGTCGCCCGCGTCCAGAATTTCGTCCGGCGCAACCTGAAAACCCTCCCAGTCAGCCAGCACGCGCCCGAACACGCCTTCGAGCACGGCCTGCAGACCAACATAGGGGTTGCGGTCGGCATACGGAAAATTCTCCGCCTCGTTCGACACGATGTCCGGCGACATGGCGCCGAGAACGGCGGGCACATTGCCCATGCCGAACGCCTCGTAGATACCTCTGACGACTGCCACGTTTTGCGCAGAGATGATTGGTTCCTCCCCTACGCGTTCTCAACAACTATCATGCGGCAAGGCGCGGCGCGATTGGATTTCTAACCACTCGCTAACCATTGCGCGCCACATCGTGACACCAGCGGCGGCTGCCCCTAGCTTGCCGCCCGCGCTGACCCGAAAAACTGCGAGATGAGGTAGAAGACATGTCCGGCAAAGATCCCCGCGTCGTCGCCGAAATTGCCCGCATCATCGCAAAGGAACTGGGTGTTGGCGAAGGCCAGGTTGCCGCTGCGATCCAGCTGATCGAGGAAGGGGCAACCGTCCCTTTCATCGCGCGCTACCGCAAGGAACGCACCGGCGGCCTCGACGATACGCAGCTGCGCACGCTGGCTGAGCGTTTCGAATATCTCACGATTCTCGCCGACCGCCGCGAAGTCGTGCTGCGCTCCATCACTGAGCAAGGCAAGCTTACGCCCGAGCTTGAAAAGCAGATCCGCGCCGCGACGACAAAGGTCGAACTCGAGGACCTCTACGCCCCCTATCGCCCCAAGCGCCGCACCAAGGCGTCAATCGCCAAGGAAGCTGGCCTCGAACCGCTCGCCGACCGCCTGCTCGCCAACCCTTCTCTTGATCCGGTCGCCGAGGCGCTGAAATATCTCAGCACGGACAAGGGCATCGAAAGCGCCGACGCAGCCCTCGAAGGCGCGCGTAACATCCTGATCGAACGTATGGCGGAAACCCCCGCCCTCGTCGGCGCCATACGGGAAAAAGTCTGGAACGGCGGCAAGCTCGCCTCCGCGCTGGTGAAGGGTAAGGAAGCCGAAGGCTCCAAATTCTCCGACTATTTCGAATTCGACGAGCCGATCCAGAACATGCCGTCGCATCGCGCGCTCGCCCTGCTGCGCGGCGAGAAGGAAGGCGTGCTGAAAGTCGGCCTCGACCTGCCGCACGACGAGAAGCAGCGCCACCCCGCCGTCACCACCATCATGGCGCAGTTCAACATCTCCGACAAAGGCCGCCCCTCCGACCAGTGGCTGGCCGAGACCGCGCGCCAGGCGTGGAAGCAACGCCTCGCCCCCTCTTCCTCCACCGATCTCATTGATCGCCTCAAGGAACGATCCGACGCTGAAGCCATCCGCGTCTTCTCGCGCAACATGCACGACCTGCTGCTCGCCGCTCCCGCCGGCCCGAAAGTCGTGATGGGCGTCGACCCCGGCATCCGTACCGGCTGCAAGGTCGCTGTAGTGGACGCCACAGGCAAGCTGCTCGAAACCACCACCATCTATCCGCATGAACCGAAGAAGGACTGGGCCGGCTCGCTCGCAACCCTCGCCATCCTCGCCAAGAAGCATGGCCTCGAACTTGTCTCCGTCGGCAACGGCACCGCCAGCCGCGAAACCGACAAGCTCGTCGCCGAGCTTTCGGCCAAGATGCCCGACCTGAAGCTCACGCGCGTGATGGTCTCTGAAGCCGGGGCCTCGGTCTATTCCGCCTCCGAACTTGCAGCCAAGGAATTCCCCGATCTCGACGTTAGCTTGCGCGGCGCCGTCTCCATCGCGCGCCGCCTGCAGGATCCGCTGGCCGAACTCGTGAAGATCGAACCGAAAGCCATCGGCGTCGGCCAGTACCAGCATGACGTCGACCAGAACGCCCTAGCCCGCTCGCTCGATGCCGTGGTTGAAACTTGCGTGAGCGCTGTCGGCGTCGACGTGAACACCGCCTCCGCCCCGCTGCTCGCCCGCGTGTCGGGCCTCAACAGCGCCGTAGCCGCCAACATCGTCACCTATCGTGACGAGAACGGCCCGTTCAAGGCGCGCACCGGCCTCAAGAAAGTCCCGCGCATGGGACCAAAAGCATTCGAGCAGGCCGCAGGCTTCCTGCGCATCATGCACGCCAAGAACCCGCTCGACGCATCGGCCGTCCACCCGGAAGCTTATCCGGTCGCCGAACGCATCGCGGAAAAATCCGGCCGGCCGCTCAAGAGCATCATCGGCGACAAGGCCTTCCTTTCGACGCTGAACCCGAAGGACTTTGCCGACGAAACCTTCGGCCTTCCCACCGTCACCGACATCATCGCCGAACTCGTGAAGCCCGGCCGCGACCCGCGGCCGGAATTCAGGACCGCCACTTTCGCCGACGGCGTCGAAAAAATTTCCGATCTCAAGGTGGGTATGAAGCTCGAAGGCACGGTCACCAACGTCACCGCCTTCGGGGCCTTCGTCGACATCGGCGTGCACCAGGACGGCCTCGTCCACATCTCCGAACTCGCCGACACCTTCGTGAAAGACCCGGCCGCGGTAGTGAAAGCCGGCCAGGTCGTTAGCGTGCGCGTCAAGGAAGTCGACCTCGATCGGAAGCGTATCGCCCTTTCAATGAAACGTGAAGTCAGCGGCGCCCAGGGCAAGCCTGAGCCCAGGACCCTGGGCAAGGCGCCGCCGGGCAAACCGGCAATGTCCGCAGGCCCCGCGAAGTCCGACGACTCCAGCAACCCGTTCGCCGCACTAAAGAACCTCAAGATTAACTAGGGAAAAGACGGCGGCCCGTCCCATTGACGCCCGCAGATTTTCGACGACAACCTTGCTTGTCATTCAAGATGACGGTGCACGACTCGCATTGGTACGCCGCCATGAAAGGGCGCATCATGTCAGTTACCAGCCCCGGTATGTTTCGCGCTGCACTCGCCTGTGTGGCTTGCCTGTTCGCTGGTGCGTTCGTGCCGGCTCAAGCTCAGAGACCCGCTGCGTCATCTGCAGCCGCTGCTCCAGCGACATCGGGTCCGCCCATGTGGGTGATCAGGGATACTGACTCTACCGTCTACATCACCGGCACCGTCCACATGCTGCCGCCGGGCATCAAGTGGGAAAGCGAGAAGCTGGTGAGGGCGATCCGGGATTCGAAAGAGCTCTGGCTTGAACTCGCCATCGGCGCCGACCGGAAGACGTTCGCGCGGCGCGCCGGGCCAGTGATTCTGCGCTATGCCCGGACAGTCGGCAAACCGATTTCCGCCTACCTCACCAAGAGAGAGGTAAAGACGCTTCGTACGAAGCTCAGGAATTCCGGCATGCCGACGCGGTTGGTCGACGTCATCAACACGATGAAGCCGTGGTACGCGACGATGCTGATCGGCTCCTCGCCTTTGAAAGAGGCCGGCTTCAGCGGCGAGAATGGCATGGATCTCAAGATCGCGTCGCTCGCCACCGCGCAAGGCGCCGTCATTCATGGGCTCGAGACGATCGAGGACCAGTCGCGAATTCTCTCCTCAGGCACGCAGCGCGAGCAGATCGCCGTCCTCCGCTATGCTCTTGGCTTCAACGCTGAACAGATCGCGATGATGACCAGGAAGAGCAAGGCTGCCTTCATCGCCTGGGCGGAGGGCGATGAACACCTGCTCACCACGTATTTCGGCTCGGATATTCCCGATGATGAGGAAGGCGGCCGCAGGACGCTCGACTCCCAGCGTCAGGCACGCAACAAGAACTGGGTAAACCAGATCGAAGCCATGCTGAAGGGATCCGGCACGCACTTCATCGCTGTCGGCGCCGGTCATCTGGTCGGACCCAAGAGCGTGCAGGAGCTCCTGAAGGAGCGCGGCATCAAGGCTGAGCGCTACTAGAGCTCAGTGCATTCTGATCAGGCTGTCCACCTTGCGCCAAGCCGGCGGCGTTAGCGGCTCGCCGGACGCAACGCGCACCGAATGGATCACGGCCTCGATCTCCTGCCGCCAGTTATCGAGAAAAGCCGCGAGCCTTGGAAATTTCGGCGCTTCATCGATCGTCTGCCACAGATATGTTTGCAGCAGCCTCGGATGATCGGGCATGTAGTAAAGCACCTCGGCCGTCAGCAGCGTGGCGCCTTTCAGCCTACGTTCGAACTCAGTCGACATTCCGCCTCCTTCGACCCAGCACCTGAAGAGCGTGATCCCCGGTGAATGAACGTCAACGCAATTCACCAGAACCTGCAGCAGTTTGGCAGTCGGCGCCCGCGGTTGCTGCTAGGCGCGAGAAAGCGCCTTGCTCTTCAACCCCGGCAGCTTCATCGCGTCGCTGAGCGACATTGGCCGTCGCGTGACGGTAAACCTGCACCTTGGTAACGCCGACACAGCGCAGCGCATCAAGCTCCGCATTCATTTCAACCTCTCTGCCACGCCATTCTGCAACGCACAGGCCGTGCGCCTGCTCGGCCGCGACGGCATGGCTGATCTTCTCGTAGCCCTTGCGAGAAGGCTGGATCGTCATGGTGTCGGAGGCGAGGTAAGCGGCGGTGAGCGGATCGGCACTGGCGCTATTTTTTTGGCGTAGCCGCCGGTTTTACCGCCAGCCTTTGCCTCGACGAGTACGGGCTGGTGAAAACCTGCGAAGGCATGTTCGAGGCGATCTAGGCCGCCATTCCTGCCCTGATCTTCGCAGCCTGGACCTGCCACACGCGCGCCACTGTGGGCCGCCCTGCCTTGGTCTGGATCTCCGCCAGACGCGTGGCCGCTTCATAAGCCGCCACCCGCTCTCCCGCGCGCAGCGACGCCGCCAGCTTGAGCCGCAGCTTCGCCTGCGCCACGCCCGTCGCCGTCATCACATTGGGCGCCGGCTCAACAACCTTCGGCGGCGGCTCAGCCTTCACCTCCGCGACCTTCGCAACAAACTGCGCCGCCGCCATCACCGGAGCAGCCTTCTGCTCTTTCTTCTTTGCACCCGACAGAAACGAAAACAGTCCCATGGCCAGCCCCTGGATTGCGCATGAATCGCCCATGCGACCATATAGGCGTCGCTGCAGGACGCATCGGCTGCCGTGTGCCGCGCCGGTGGAAAAGTTGGGCGGCGCCCGCTTCCCATGCAACGGGCGCCTGCTCGGCAGTCGCTGAGTCGACGCAAGCGTCCTTGATCCCGGTCAACCCGGTCGCACTAGCGCCGAAGCAGGATGGGGCTTCCGCCGGTGGAGTCCTCTGAACAATGTGGCGTCCTGTCCGCCTCACCTCGATGCTGATGGCCTTGATGGCGGCCGCCTGCGCGAGTCCGCCAGACCTGCCCGCCGCGGACCTGGATCCGGGCGTTGCACATGGCGAAAGAATTGCCCGGGCATACTGCAGCGGTTGTCATGCTGTCGGCCGCACCGGCTTCAGCCAGCATCCCGATGCACCTGCCTTCCGCACCCTTTCCCGGCTCTATCCGGTTGATTCACTCGCGGAGTCGCTGGTCGAGGGCATGATGACCGGCCATCCCGACATGCCGGAATTTGAGTTCACTGCAGAAGCCGCCGCCGACTTCATCGCCTATCTTGAAAGCGTGCAGGCTAAATAGGCGGCAGACTCGCAGCGAAGCGCGATACATCAATGCTCTCGCGGCTTCCCGCCGAATAGGTCGACGATGTAATCCACCGTTCGAATGATGCCCTCCGGAGCCGGCCAGTGCTCCGATCCCGGAAACACTTCAAGCTTCGCGTCATAGCCATTCTGGATCGCCTGATCCTGGAACTGCTTGATGCGCGGCATCTTCACGGCCGGATCGAATTCGTTAAACACGATCAGTACGTCTGCCGGCTTGCCGGTAGCTTCCTTCTTGCAGCCGTCCTTCGTCAGCACGCCGGCAATGGACACGATCGCCTTCACGTCCGGCGACACGCACGACCCCGCCTCGAGCGCAATGCCGCCGCCCTGGCTGAAGCCGACCACCACGATGTTCTCGTGCGGCACGTTCAGCCCTTTGGACACCTTCTCCACCGTGTCGACCGCAAGCTGCCGCGCCGCATCCCTGGACGCGCCGCTCTCATCGCCACGGTTCACATACCAGCTCTTGCCTGGCGTCTGAGGCAGCGGGCCATCAGGAAAGATGAAAGCCGCATCCGGCAGCCGCTTGGCCAGCGTATCCGCTACCGCCTTCATCGCCACGCCGCGCTGCGAAAATCCATGAAACAGGATGACGACCTGCTTCGGCGCCTTGCCGGAGCGCGGGTCGATCCCCGCCATGTAGAGGCTCGCCACCTTCTGCGCATGGGCCCCGCCCGACCCCAGCCCAACGGCCAGCACCGCCAACGCCACCGCCAAAAACCGCTTCATGCACTTCTCCCGGGGCGACATCTGAGGCGTCCGCATCCTGCCGGGAAACTGGCGCAGCACTCTGCGCCCGGCAAGTGAGCTTGACATCACCGCAAGGTGAGCGAACGGGTCATCAAATCATACTCACCGGCGTTTTCAAATACACTCTGCCATCCCCGTCTGGTTTCGGCAGCGCCCCGCCGCGAATGTTCACTTGCGGCGACGGCAGGATCAGCTTCGGCGCCGCAAGGGTCCGGTCACGCGCCGTGCGCAGCTTCACGACTCGTCTTCCGCGACGCCGTCGTGCACATGGATGTTCGCAGTGCGCTCATCCGCCACCGTCGTCTCCCATGCGTGGCGACTCCTACCTTCAGGTAGGTAGCCTTGACCGACAAAAATCCGCGTCTCGGGCGATACAGAGTCGCCGCATCTCCCCCGGGGAAATCGGCCCTCACCGTACCATCGCCCGGCATGAACAGCGTATCTCCCACGAGTGCTGCATCGCTTACAACGTAGGTCACGCAGACAGGCGCATGTTCCGGCGTATGCACGACGCGCGCCTCCGCCTGGGCGATGCGGAACGCCTCCCCATCCTCAAACAACCTGTCAAACACGGAGCTTCCGTCTCCGCGCTTGGCGCGCTGAACAGCACGCGGAAGTTCGCCAGCACGCCCTTGATGCCGGCGCGATCCCCGGCTTTGCGCCCGTCTTGCGTCGAATGTAGTCAGCCGCTGAAGGATGGTCAGCGTGCGCATAGGGCTCCAGACCCCAACTGAACTTCAGTTCCAGCGCGCACGCGCGCGACAGCATCGCGTTCGCCGACGCTGTTGTCAGCTTGCCCGTCGGCTGATCGAAATCGAGCACGACGTCGATGATCGCCGCCTCGCGCGCCGCCGGGTCCCACACCAGATAGGACGCGGTCGACGTGTTTGGATCATAAAACGCTTCAATCTCGGGCGTGTAACCCTCTGCGGTCGCCAGTTCAGGCTTTCATATATTAGTCTTTGGCACACTATCGATATCGAATATATTTGGCGCATGATGGATTTGAAGACCTTTTCCTTCGCCGATTTCGAAGCCAGCGCCGGCAAGGCCGCCGGCCTTCTCCGCACGCTCGGAAATGAGAAGCGGCTGATGATCCTCTGCCAGCTTGGCGACAGCGAACTCCCCGCCGGCGCGCTGCAGGAGCCGCTGGGACTCTCGCAGTCTGCGCTCTCGCAACATCTCGCTGTGTTGCGCGAAGCTGGCGTCCTCGCCACCCGCCGCGGTGAAAGTCATCGAGACGCTCGCCGCTATCTTCTGTCCCGAAAAGCCTGCCAGAAAAAAGAAGACGTAGAATGACCACCCTCACCCCCATCGACGCCCAGTCGCTCGCCCGCCGCCTCAAATCGCGCGAACTCACTCTGATCGACATCCGCGAGACCGACGAATACGCTCGCGAGCACATCGAAGGCGCCGTTTCCCTGCCGCTTTCGCGTCTCGAAGCCGGCCATGTCGCCCTGCGCGGTACAACGCCCGTTGCCTTCACCTGCCGCACTGGCATGCGAACTAACTCGAGCTGCGACCGTCTCGCCGCCCATGTCGACGAACCTGCCTACGTCCTCGATGGCGGCCTTGATGGCTGGAAGAAAGCCGGTCTCGCCACCAACGTATACCGCAAAGCGCCGCTTGAAATCATGCGCCAGGTCCAGATTACCGCCGGCTCAATCGTCGTCCTGGGCGCCATCCTCGCCGCCACGGCGAACCCGGCCTTCATCTGGCTGTCTGCTTTCATTGGCGCCGGCCTCATCTTCGCGGGCTCAACCGGCTGGTGTGGCATGGCGAAGATGCTCGCCGTCATGCCGTGGAACCGCAAGGCCGCATAAGACGCATCCATGCCGATCGATCCCGCCATCGCGATCGTGCTGGGCGGCGCCCTCGTTGGCTTCCTCCTCGCCGTCTTCGGTGGCGGCGGGTCGGCGCTTGCCGCGCCAGTCCTGCTTTTTCTCGGCGGCGTCACCGACGCCCACGTCGCCATCGGCACAGCCAGCGCCGCCGTCGCCGCTAACGCCGCCTTCAACCTCGCCGGGCACTGGCGCGGCGGCCGCATCAAATGGCCCTGCGCCACCGTCTTCGCGATCGCGGGCCTCGCCGGCTCTTTCGCCGGCTCAAGCCTCGCTAAGCTGATCAACGGCCAGCACCTCCTGCTTGCCTTCGCCTTCGCCATGGCGGCAATCGGCCTCTCCATGTTCCGCAAGGCCAAAAGCGAGGGCGATCCGGACGTCCACATCAGCATGAAGCTCGTCGTCCGCCTCGCACCGCTCGGTCTGCTCGTGGGCCTCGCCGCTGGCTTCTTCGGCATAGGCGGCGGCTTCCTCATCGTGCCCGGACTCATGCTCGCTACCGGCATGACGATGGCTAATGCGACGGCTTCATCCCTCCTGTCCGTCGCCCTGTTCGGCGCGGCCACCTCCGCCAACTATGCGCTCTCGGGACAAGTCGACTGGCCCCTCGCCGGCCTCCTCCTGCTAGGCGGCGCCGCCGGCGGGACAGCCGGCCTCTTCGCCGCCAAGCGTCTTGCCACCCGCGCGCGCCTCGCCCGAACCCTCTTCGCCGCGCTCATCGTTTTGGTCGCCGCCTGCGTAGGATGGCGGGCAATCGGCGGGTGAGAACAAACCGTAAAGCAACGGCCTACAGCCCGGCCCTTGCGCAAAGGGAAAACCCCAGTCAGATCAGCGCGGAATGATAGATTCCCGTGATCCTTCGGACATTCCTTTTCCAGACGACGAACCCGTCGGCCGCGAACCCGGTTCCGACGATGACGAGCCTATTCCCGAGGGCGGCGCGCCGCCGCTGGGCTTTGACCTGCCGCCGGGGGAGGATCCGCCCCTCCCCGAAGAGCGCGACAACGATCCGGCCGACAGCCGCTGGGCCGAGCCCGAACTTGAAGTCGAGGACACGCGCCCGATCTCGCAGCGCGCCGCCGCCTCGCGGCCGGATCGCGAAGCCGATCCAAACGCCGACTATCTGAAAGGGCTCAACCCGGAACAGCGCGAAGGCGTGCTGAGCACGGAAGGGCCGCTGCTCGTCCTCGCCGGCGCCGGCACGGGCAAGACGCGGGTGCTGACCACGCGCGTCGCCCATATCCTGGCGCAGCGCAAGGCTTGGCCGTCGCAGCTGCTGGTCGTCACCTTCACCAACAAGGCCGCGCGCGAGATGCGCGAGCGCACGCTCGCTCTCATCGGCCCGGACGGCGAGGGCCTGCGCTGGTTCGGCACCTTCCACTCCGTCTCCGCCCAGATCCTCCGCCATCATGCGGAACTGGCGAAGCTGAAATCCGGCTTCACCGTGCTCGACACGGACGACCAGCTGCGCCTGATCAAGCAGATCCTCGAAGTCGAAGGCATCGACCAGAAGCGCTGGACGCCGCGCTATCTCGCCTCGCTCATCGACGGCTGGAAGAACCGCGCGATCGGACCAGAGAAACTGCCGCACGACGAGGGCCGCCAGTTCGCTGAGGGCAAGGGCCAGAAGCTCTACCAGATCTACCAGAACCGGCTCGCCACGCTGAACGCCGTCGATTTCGGCGACCTGCTGCTCCACACCATCCGCATCTTCACCGAGCATCCCGAAGTGCTCGCCGACTACCACGCGAAATTCAAGTATCTCTTGGTGGACGAATACCAGGACACCAACGTCGCGCAGTATCTCTGGCTGCGTCTCCTTGCTCAGGGCGCCAACAACATCTGCTGCGTGGGCGATGACGACCAATCGATCTATGGCTGGCGCGGAGCCGAGGTCGACAACATCCTCCGCTTCGACCGCGACTTCCCCGGCGCGAAAGTCATCCGCCTTGAGCAGAACTACCGCTCCACCGCCCACATCCTCGCGGCAGCCTCCGCCGTCATCGCCAACAACGCCAGCCGCCTCGGCAAGACGCTCCGCACGGATGCGGGCGTCGGCGACCTCGTCAAAGTCCGCGGCGTCTGGGATGGCGAGCAGGAAGCCCGCCTCATCGCCGACGACATCACCTCGTGGAAGCAGACCGGCCGGCGCTATGACAACTGCGCTGTCCTCGTCCGCGCCTCATGGCAGATGCGCGCCTTCGAGGAGCGCTTCATCGTCACCGGTACGCCCTATCGCGTCATCGGCGGGCCTCGCTTCTTCGAGCGCGCCGAGATTCGCGACGCCCTGGCCTATCTACGCCTCATCCGCTCGGAGGCCGACGACCTCGCCTTCGAGCGCGTCGTCAACCAGCCAAAGCGCGGCGTCGGCGACACCACCATCCAAAAGATGCATGTCGCTGCGCGCAGCCTGAACACCTATCTCACGCGCGCCGCCGACATGATGATCCGCGGCGAGGAAATCCGCGGCCCGGCAAAAACCGGCGTTCGCCGCTTCATCCTCGACATGGAACGCTGGCGCGCGCAGACGACGACGACGGAACACCCCCGCCTCCTCGAAATCATCCTCGAGGAGTCGGGCTACACGGACATGCTGCAGGCCGACAAATCCCCGCAATCACAGTCCCGCCTCGACAACCTGAAGGAACTCGTCCGCGCCATGGGCCAGTTCGACAGCCTCAACGCCTTCCTCGAACACGTAGAACTCGTGATGGACAACTCCGAAGGCGCCAACAGCCACGACCAGGTCCAGATTCTCACCCTCCACTCCGCCAAGGGTCTCGAATGGCCGATGGTCTTCCTCCCCGGCTGGGAAGAGGAAGTCTTCCCCTCACGCCGCTCGCTCGACGAACAGGGCGCCAAGGGCCTCGAGGAAGAGCGCCGCCTCGCCTATGTCGGCATCACACGCGCGCGCGAGCGCTGCTACATCTCCTTCGCCGCCAACCGCCAGATCTATGGCCGCTGGACCTCCGTCCTCCCCTCCCGCTTCGTCGACGAACTCCCGCCGAAACACGTCGATGCGGTCAGCGAGACCGGCTACGTCTCCCCCGGCGGGGGCTTCTACGGCAGCGAAGTGAAAAGCCGGTGGGACACGCAACCGGCAGACGAGAGAGCCGTCTTCGACTCAACGCCCAGCGGCCTGCGCGACGGCGCCCGCGCGAACGTTGTACGCGGCGGCTACGACACCCCCGGCTGGAAGCGTGCTCAGGCCGCTGCAGCCCTGCGCGGCGCCACGCGCCCGCCCGATATCGAAGGTCGCGCTTTCCGCAGCGACGTCAGCGATGGCCGCCCCCTCGCGCGCGGCCGCACGCCGGGAGACATGCTCGCCTCCTCAGACCCCGCCGCCGCCGGCGGCCTGGCAGTCGGCAATCGCATCTTCCACGACAAGTTCGGTTATGGTCGCATCACGGAAATCGAAGGGGCCAAGCTTACCGTCGCATTCGACAAGTCCGGCGTGAAGAAAGTGGTCGAAAGTTTCGTGAAAAGGGTTTGATGCGCACAAGGCGTGCGCAGCCTCTCCCAAGTTCTCTGCCCCATCCTATATAGGATGAAGAAGGCCCGTGCGGCCTCAGGGCAGGCGTTGCACCATGACCCACGATCCAAGAGACCCGAACAAACCTCGCACAACGTCGGAGGCGCTTGAGGAGTATGTCGAGGCGCCCCTGCACGACGAGGTATTTGGCTCCAACCCGGATGGAGGCGTGAACGACACGCCCAGGGGCGCGATCGGCGCGAACGTGAACCTCGGCTTCCCCGCTGTCGAGCTGGAGCCGCACAAGCCGCTGCGTCACATCGGGGACACCGACCAGGCCGACTACCAACCCGGCGGCGGCCGGCGCTAGACACGAACACGACACGGCTCCGGCCGCGCCCCTTCCACAGGGGCGGCGCGGCGTAATTTAGTTATCGACGTGCACTAACGCCACGTCGTTTGGGTCGAACGCGTGAAACATGCCGTCGACCAAAACAAACCGATGTGCCTAGCGGTGTCTGCGCAGGCGCGACGTCTGATGCCGGAGCTGCCCGCAGCGGTTGGGCCTGTGGCGTCGTCGGGGTTGACGGCGTTGCCAAGATCACGGGACCGGAGGCCTGCCAGAACGCGTCGATCAGCATCAGCCCGCCGAGAACGATAATGGCGAGCCCGGCGATAGCGGCCAGCACGGGCGAACTCGTCGGATGTACGGGTTCTTCACTCAAGCAGGATCAACGATCCGTTGCGGCAGCGCGTTCCGCGCACGCGCGCTCGTTGCTGCGCAAGAGCGAACTTGATTGTAATGAGGACGGTTAAGGCGCATATATGAGCGCGTGTGGCGGGGGATGGGCCTCAGGTCTCGCGCCACGGAGACTGCTCAATGGCCCGCATGTACAAGAAATTCACCGCTAATCCGCCCGTCGGCGCTAAGCCGGCGGCGCCTGTGCTACCGCGCGACGACAAGCGCACATTCGACATGCGCCCCAAGCCCTCCGATCCCGGCCGCCGCGACCCGCGCGAACGCCCAATTCCGCATATCGACCCGGTGCAGAGCGAACCGCTCGATCCCGATCCGGGCGAATAGCTGCGCAACTCCGCGGAGCTCACGCGCGCTATGATCGTATTTTGCCTATGAAATCAGGATCTGGCGCGTGAGCATGTGTTGGATGGCGCGCGCTCCATCCCTACCCCGCTGACCTGGGCTGTAATGCGCCGGCACGACACTAGCCTGCGCCTTTCTTCTAGCGAGACTCTCGCCGCCGCGGCCCGTCCTGGAGCTGTGGCGCGGCGGCTTGTTCTTCCTGCAAAGGCTCTAGAACACGCTGGCCGACCCGGAGATGCGCCCTGATCGCCGCGACAGCGCCGAAGGCCGCGGCGTCTTCCAGACCGGAATCGACTTCGCCGAGGACGGGATCCACTTTCTTATCCCGCTGCGCGCGCAACTTGCTGGGCCTGCCGCTCGGGCACACCGGACGCAGGCGGCGGGGGCCCGAGCCGTCCAAGCCGCCTCCCTTCGCGAACCTGATGAAACGCTATCATCGCATACGCGCATCACTGAAGATGGTGGAGCGCTTCGCCCGCGGCCGCGCCGCGCGCATCCTGAGCCCGGCTCACGTCAGTGCGCCGCATCCTCATGATGCGGGCGCTTCGTCATCGGCTGACGCCTGCCAGTTCTTCATGGCCATAGCGCCGCCCGCCGTGGAGCGCATCGGCGCGCCGCCTTGAACCTCCGGAAAACCAGCAATCCCTGACCCTGCAGAGGCATCTGCGGGAGCGCGACCCCGCATCTGCAACAAATTCCCCCTTTTTGTGTCAAGCGTGCTAGAGGCTAGAGGCGGACTTCCGGAATCCCCTGGCGCTTCGCGCAGGAAATTCGTCCGATGACCCGCAAGTCCCCCCCTGCCCGGCAACCCTACGATCCGGCCAAAGCCGCTCGCGAACGCGCCGCTCTCGCCGCTCCGCAACACGCCCCCACAACCCCAACCCGCGTCGTGAGAAAAGCCGGCCTGAGGCCCCTCCCGACGAGTTCCCGCTCCGGCGCCGACGACTAAGAACTCGCAACCCCTCGCAACCTCACGCGTTTCTCCCGCACACACAATTGCAGGAAAATGCGACCCATGCCCCGTAACCAGGAAGCCGACTTCAACGTCAATCACCCAATTCACGACGCCATCTTCGGATCTGATACCGATGGTTTCTATGACGATACGCCCCCAGGCGCGATCGGTGAAAACGTCAACCAGATCGGCATCGCTGTTCAGCCCGAGGGCTTTCAACCCATGCGCAACGTAGGCGACACAGACCAGGGTGACCGCCAGCCCTTGGGCGGCCGTCGCCGCTAGGCAAAAATCTTCAAACAGAACCGGCGGAACCCCTTTTGTAGTCCGCCCGCTTTCATGTCTGGGCCGAGCCCGGAGGAGACGCCGATGTCCACGCAGCGCGATCCATACGCCGCAGCCAAGCCCTCAAAATCCAGCGGAGCTCCGCAACACGATCCCACGTCCCCGGCGCTAATCCGACGAAGCAGTCACAGTCGATCACCCTAACAAGCACTTAGTACTGCTTCGACGCGGTCAATGGACTGGCGCGACTGTCCCGCTTGGCTTCAAGTTCTAGGTTATCTCAAATTACACAAACCCCGGGGCCTGTCGGTCCGGCGTTTTGCATGACCATGACAGTCGGCTCTCGGACGGCGCAGAAGTTGAAAGATCATGGGGAGTGGCTCCTGACAGTATCCGGTGAGCAGCTTCACCCCAAGCGCGTGGGATTCAGCGCAATCCCGGGAAAGTGTTCATGCGGCGGACAGTGTGTGGCGGATGACACGCTTTAGGGTTCGCGGTCTCGAAATTGGCCATTAAGCTGCATGGTTTGCAGCGACAGATGACACAGAGCAAAGCGCTGCTATAAGGCGCGCGCTTTCCCCGGGATCATCCATGTACCGCGTTCATTGCCTGCTTGCCCGCACCGACGCCGAACGGCTGTCCGATCTCCTGAGCGAAATGGACCCCTCGCCTGCGTCCGCCGTCTCTGTGGAAGAGGCGTCGAAAGTGATGTGGAGCCTCGATGCGTTCTGCATCGACGAAGACCTCGCGAAGGAAGCCGCGACGATCATCGAATGGGAAGTCCCGTCGGCGAGAGCTGCGGTGCAGAAGCTTGACGACAAGGACTGGGTGGCGGTGAGCCTTGCTGGTCTTCCCGCGGTGCATGCCGGGCCTTTCGTCGTGGCCGGCTGGCATGAGCTCGCGCATCTCGAAGGTGGAAAGATTCCAGTGTGGATCGAGGCGGGGCCAGCCTTCGGTACCGGGCATCACGGCACCACGAAGGGCTGCCTTGAAGCGCTTGCGCTGGAACTGAAGCGCAAGCGGCCACAACGCCTGCTGGATGTCGGCACGGGATCGGGCGTGCTGGCTCTCGCGGCGGTCAAGTACGGCGTCAGTTTCGCGCTCGGAACGGATATGGATAAGGAGTCGATCCGTATCGCCGGTGAGAATGGGAAAAACAATTCGGCGGGGCGCAAGCTGAAGCTGATGCATGCGCGGGGGACAGGCCATCGGATGATCCGCGCGCAGGCGCCTTACGATCTGGTGTTGGCCAACATTCTCGCAAAACCGCTGGTCGGCCTCGCGCCCGAGATCGCGAGAATGACGGCGGCGGGCGGCCGCATCATCCTGTCCGGCCTGCTTGTCCATCAGGAGCCGCAGGTGCGCGCTGCCTATTCCGGGCAGGGCCTGACGCTGGTGCGCCGCCGCCGGCTCAATGGCTGGTCGACGCTGACCTATGCCCGGCTGGCGCGTTAGGCCGCACGAAATTCGTGATGCAATCTATCCCGCAAACGCGTGGCTGGTATTAGACTGGGGCTAGCGATTTGGCTCTATTCTCAAGCGTCGAGCATCATGAGACAGACATACGAAGTCATCGGCGGCCCCAGCGTGGGCAAGGCTAGTCTGCCGCTTTTGCGCGCCACGCTGAAGACGTTGGAGCTCGACGGGCTCTATATTCCGCACGACGACGAATATCAGAATGAATACCTACCCGCCTGCTATGAGCGGCTGGCCTGGGCAACAGGATTCACGGGCTCCGCCGGCTCAGCATTTGTTTTCCAGAAGGCAGCCATCGTCTTCGTCGACGGCCGTTACACGCTGCAGGTGAAGCAGCAGCTTGCGCCGAAGATGTTCGAGGTCGGCGATCTGACCGACCCGGGTCCGTTCGCATGGCTGGCGAAGCAACAGCTTGGGGGACAGAAGATCGGCTATGATGCGAAGCTGATGTCGCCGGATGCACTGGATCGGCTGATCGACGCAGCGAAGAAAGCCGGCGCGGAACTTGTCGCCACTGATCCTAATCCCATCGACATAGCCTGGACAGACAGGCCGACCGAGCCGACTCATGCTGTCGTCCCGCACGATGTCGCCTATGCTGGCGAAAGCTCATCGTCAAAACGCGCGCGCCTGGGCAAGATGCTTGCCGACAGCAGGATGGACGCGGCGGTGATAACCTCGCCTGCGTCCATCGCGTGGCTGTTCAACATCCGCGGCGGCGATGTTTCGCGCACGCCGTTGCCCCTGGGCCGCGCCTTCCTGTTCTCGGATGGACAGACAGAACTGTTCCTGCATCCGGCCAAAATCGGCGCAGAGCTCGGCGCGCACCTTGGCAATGAAGTCACGCTGCGCCCGGCGAATGAGCTGGAACGGCGGATGTCTAAGCTTCAGGGCAAGCGCGTGAGTGTCGATCCGTCGATGGCGTCGTCATGGTTCTTCAGCGCGCTGGGCAAGGCGGGCGCCGAGGTCGTGCGCTCGCCGGACCCGGTGATGCTGCCGCGCGCAAAGAAGAACGCAGTTGAAATCGAGGGCTCGCGCAAGGCGCATCGGCGCGACGGCGCGGCCCTGTCGCGCTTCCTGCGTTGGTTCGAGGAGCATGGCCAAACCGGAGACGTAACCGAGATCGACGCAGCCAAGAAGATCGAGGAGTTTCGCGAGGCGACCGGCGAGCTGAAAGACCTGTCGTTCAACTCGATTTCGAGCGCGGGACCGAACGGCGCGATCAATCATTATCGCCCCGACACGCAGACCAACCGCAAGCTCGCCAAAGGCACGCTCTTCCTGCTCGACTCCGGCGGCCAGTATCTCGATGGAACTACCGACGTCACGCGTACGCTTGCGATCGGCGAGCCGACCGAGGAAATGAAGGAGCGTAATACGCGCGTGCTGAAGGGCCATATCGCCCTCGCCCGCGTACGCTATCCCAAGGGTACGACGGGCTCTCAGCTCGACGTGCTGGCGCGCATGTCGCTGTGGGAGGCCGGCGTCGATTATGATCACGGCACGGGCCATGGCGTTGGCAGCTATCTGGGCGTGCATGAGGGGCCGCACCGCATCTCCAAGGTGGGCAACACGGTGGCGCTTGAGCCGGGCATGATCGTCTCGAACGAGCCGGGCTACTACAAGGCCGATGCATGGGGCATACGGATCGAGAATCTGCAGGTCGTGACCGAAGCCAAGCCAATTGCCGGCGGCGACCGCGACATGCTCGGCTTCGAAACGCTGACACTAGCGCCGCTCGACAGGAAGCTGATCCTGCCCGGCCTGCTTTCCGAGCAGGAATGGATCTGGCTCGACCGCTATCACGCGCGGGTCCTGGCCGAAGTCGGCCCACTGCTGGGCGAGGAAGATCGCTCCTGGCTTGCCGAGGCCTGCAAGCCGCTCTAGCGCTGCGCCGCAGGCCATGGCGTCGATCCATTCCTCTCCCGGCGGCACGAAGTTCGGCGAAGATCCGGCGCTGTATGATTTCGCGCGGCCGCATTATCCGCACGAACTGTTCAGTTGGCTGAAGACGGGCGCGTATATCGATCCAGACAGCGTGTGTTTCGAGATCGGCGCGGGGACCGGGCATGCAACCCTGCCGGTGCTGGCGATGCCGGTGCGCAGCGTGACGGCGATCGAGCCGGACATCAGGCTGGGCGGACGCCTGCGCGAGAAAGCCGGCGATGGTCAGCCGCTCGTCATCATGGATGCGCGTTTCGAAGACGCTGTGCTTGAACAGGGAGCGTTCGACTTCGCGTTCGCCGCAATGTCGATGCACTGGCTGCCGCGCATGAAGGCGCTGTCAAAGGTGTACGCGGCGCTGAAACCCGGCGGCCATTTCGCCATGTGGTGGAATGTCTACCACGACAGCGCCAACCTGGATGCCTTCGGCCGCGCGACAGAGCACCTGTTCGCGGGGATCGAACAGGATCCAGGCGCGACCAGCGGACGCGCCGCCTTCGCGCTTGACATCGCCGCGCGGCTGGGCGAGCTGCGCACCGCTGGCTTCGCAGACCCTAGGAACGCATTGTTCCGGCAGGAAATCACATTCACGCCGGAACGGTTGGCGGCGCTCTATGCCACCTTCTCGCGCGTGCGCATGGCGCCGGCGGCGACGCGGGAACGCTTGCTGTCCGAAACCGAACGCATCGTGCGTGCACAGTTCGGCGGCAGCGTCACACGCGTCATCACCTGCAGCGCCTTCCTCGCGCGCCGTCCCTGATTTAGGAAAGTCGCGTGACCCGCGTTCTGCTCCCCTCGCTCGCCGCCCTGCTGATGCTCACCAACTGCGCGCCCAAGGATGCGCATGCAGCCGAAGCGAACCACTTTGCCTCCTGCGCCGGCGCGAGACCTGCAATTGAAGTAATGGACCGCTGCATCGCCGCCTTCAACGCGAAGGACATGCCGGCGCTGGAAAAGACCTTTCACTTTCCACACCTGCGCATCGCCAGCTATCCGCTGCAGATCCTCACCGGCCCCGGCCAGCAGGACGACGTGTTCGGGCATCTTGGCGAAGAAGGCTGGGCCCGCTCACGCTGGGACGACCGCACGATCATCCAGTGCAGCAAGGACAAGGCCCACATCACCGCCAGCTTCGCGCGCCTGCACGCCAACGGCGAAGAATACGCAAAATACGGCGGCCTCTATATCATCGAACTCCGCGACGGCTTCTGGGGCATCACGGCAAGATCTACGTTTGCGCCCTGAATTCAGGGAACACGTGTTGCGCGGGTGAGCGCGCCCAGCAGAGAATGAAACGGGAGAAAATCGCGATCGCCGCCCTGCAACAGGCCGACGACCAGCGTGCCAAAGCTGGCAGGATAGCAGGCTACTGGCTCGATCTCGCCATCGACGACGACCGCAGGACCCACAATCCAACCAGCCGGCAGGTTCTGCGCTTCTGCTCCGGCTTTTGCGCCGTCTTTCAGGCCTTCGAGAATGTCGTCGCATTTGACGCCTTCGACGGCCATCACCTCCAGGCTCGTATCCGGCAGGACGGGCAGCATCCGGTCGAGCATGTCGCTGGAGTCGGCGGTGCGCGCCAGCCAGAGGAACCCATCGTCCGGCAGGTCGATCTTCAGCTTGCTGAGAGGCAGCGTGACCGCGCGCGCGGCGTCGGCCGTTCCACGATTGCGCAAGTCGGCACGCCCGAGAGGAATGTATCGCCCCGTCCGCTTGCTATCGAAGGATTTGGAAATGGCCGGAAAGACAACCGACGATTTCACATCGGCGAGGATCGCCGCCTGGTCAAGCGTCTCCGGCGCAGCCGTGAGGAAGCGATAGAGCGGCAGGGTCGGGCCATTCTGTTCGGTGCGGCACAGTATCGCGGCTGGCCGCCTTCCGAGCGCGCCATCGAACGTGAATATGCCGCCCCGAACTGACCAGCGTTGTCCCCAGAGATCCTGCGTCGTCGTCCAGGAGGCATCGAGCTTCTCGGAGCCAAGCACAGCACCGCACTCGCCGGCATCGAAATAGCCAACCAGCGCCCAGTTGCCCGCCGTCAGGTTACCGGCGGAATTGACTTCGTCGATGACGTCGCGTGAATCGAAGACCCCATCCGCAGCATTCAACGCCCAGCTTCCAGAGACGTTATAGACTCCCTCGCTCCTCGCGGGCAGGTCAACCACAAGCCCCGTGCTCGGCAGTTGGACGACGCCGGTTGAAACAACCGTTGGATCGGCGCCCGCGACAGGCGACAGCGCGAGCATGCCAAAAGCGGCGCAGACAACCGCAACAGCTCGACGGAAGTTTCCAGACATGGCCCTACCCTCTCCCTGACTTGTCCGCCACACTCTAGCGCAGACCGGGCTTCGCGACAGGGGGGCTGGCAGACAGACGCTGATACGCTCGCCCCCTCTAGTCCTCGTCCATCTTCAGCGCGGCCACGAACGCTTCCTGCGGGATCTCGACCTTGCCGAACTGGCGCATGCGCTTTTTGCCCTCTTTCTGCTTGTCGAGGAGCTTGCGCTTGCGGCTGGCGTCGCCCCCGTAGCACTTGGCGGTGACGTCCTTGCGGAGGGCGGAGATGGTTTCGCGCGCGATCACCTTGCCGCCGATGGCGGCCTGGATCGGGATCTTGAACATCTGGCGCGGGATCAAATCCTTCAGCTTCTCGCACATCGCCCGGCCGCGCTGTTCGGCGCGTCCACGGTGGGTGAGCATGGAGAGCGCATCCACTGGCTCGTCGTTGACGAGAATCTGCAGCTTCACCAGATCGCCTTCGCGGCGGCCGATCTGGTTGTAGTCGAACGATGCATAGCCTTTCGAGATCGACTTCAGGCGATCATAGAAATCGAACACCACCTCGTTGAGCGGCAGTTCGTACTTCACCATAGCGCGCGCGCCGACATAGCTGAGTTCAGTTTGGATCCCGCGGCGATCCTGGCAAAGCTTGAGAATGCCGCCGAGATATTCGTCAGGTGTGAAAATGGTCGCCTCGATCCATGGCTCCTCGATACTCAGGATCGCCATCACATCCGGCATATCGGCGGGGTTGTGCAATTCGATCAGCGACCCATCACGCATGTGAAGGCCGTAGACGACCGAGGGCGCGGTCGCGATGAGGTCGAGATCGAACTCGCGACTCAGGCGCTCCTGGATGATTTCGAGGTGCAGCAGGCCAAGGAAGCCGCAACGGAAACCAAATCCGAGGGCAGCAGACGTTTCCATCTCGTAGGAGAAGCTGGCGTCGTTGAGCCGAAGCTTGCCCATGGCCGCACGCAAGTCGTCGAACTTCGCGGCGTCAACCGGGAAGAGACCGCAGAACACGACAGGCTGCACTTCGCGGAAGCCGGGCAAAGCTTCGGTCGCCGGCTTGCGTTCGTCGGTGATGGTGTCGCCGACCGAGCAGTCGGCAACGGTCTTGATCGAAGCGGTAAAGAAGCCGACTTCGCCTGGGCTGAGTTCGTCGACATCGATCAGCTTGCCGGGCTGGAACACGCCTACGCGGTCGAGCACGAAGTGCGCGCCGGTTTTCATCATCTGGATCGCCTGGCGCTTCTTCAGCGTGCCATCCACGATACGCACGATGACAACGACGCCCAGATACGTGTCGTAATACGCGTCTACCAACAGCGCCTTCAGCGGCGCGTTGACGTCGCCCGTCTTGGGTGGCGGCAGGCGGTTGACGATTGCTTCGAGCACAGTGTCCACGCCCAAGCCGGTCTTGGCAGAAATCTCGAGCGCGTCCGAGGCGTCGATGCCGATCACATCCTCGATCTGCTGCTTCACGCGGCCGACTTCGGCGGCAGGAAGGTCCACCTTGTTGAGGACGGGCACGATCTCGTGGTTGGCGTCGATCGCCTTGTAGACGTTGGCCAGCGTTTGTGCTTCCACGCCTTGCGATGAATCGACCACCAACAGCGAGCCTTCGCAGGCGGCGAGACAGCGCGAGACTTCGTAGGCGAAGTCGACGTGGCCTGGTGTGTCCATCAGATTGAGGATGTAGGTTTCCCCATCCTTCGCCTTGTAGTCGAGGCGCACAGTTTGCGCCTTGATGGTGATGCCGCGTTCCTTCTCGATATCCATCGTATCGAGGACCTGCTCGGTCATTTCGCGCTCGGCGAGGCCCCCCGTCATCTGGATGATGCGGTCCGCCAACGTCGATTTGCCATGGTCGATGTGGGCGATGATAGAGAAGTTTCTGATCTTGTTCCGGGGAGTCATTTTTTGTTCCTTGGCGCGGCGTCTAGCAGACCCCGGAAAAAGGGGAAAGTACGACCGCCAGATCTGCGGCAAACCGTTCGCCTATCAGGCTTTTTAGCTTGAATGGCATGCTCATTGCGACCCATGGGGAATGGAAGGGAAAGCTGAATCGCAGTTACGGCCGCAGCACGTCGGTTTCATGGGCCTTTGGACCATGGTCCGACGCGCTTGGACCAACCACGTCCGAGCCTGGACACGGCAGGACTGGCTGGCCGGTGTAAAGCCACTTCCGCGCGATATGGCCAGCCATCTGGCGGCGATTGCGATTGTCACGGCGCTTGTTCTTCTATCGCTGAACTATGGCGAGACGTACCAGCGGCGCATCATGGAGGCCCAAGCGATCGCTTCGGGCGAACACCCCTTGTACGCTGTGCTGCCGCCCAAGGCGCCTGAAGCCGAAACTAAATCTGCACCCGCAACGGCTGTGCCGCAACCAGCCACACCTGCGCCTGCCGCCGCGCCCGCGCTTCCCGCGCTAGGCGAACCTTTCGTGGAGGTTTTCGACGGAGATAAATTGAGCGAGCGCTGGTTCGTGTCGGACGGCTGGAGCAACAGCGAGTGGATGGACAATGACTGGCGCGCCGGCCAGGTCAGCCTCGGCGAAGACGGGCTCACGCTCACCATGGAGCCAGCGCCG
>CANJIL010000042.1 GCA_947474455.1 Hyphomonadaceae bacterium
CTCGCCGTTCTTGCGACCTTCACGCTCATAAGCGCGCGCACCAGCCAGCAGGTTGAACATGCTGTAATTGCCTTCGAGACAAGCGTATTCGTAGAGCTTGTCGTTCGTGACGTTCAGCGGCATCTCGCCCTTCCAGGGCTGCGTATACCTGGTCGGATCCTCGACCGTGTATTGATAGAGGACCTGACCGTCATTCACGCGCGTGAAGCGCTCCGTCACCTTGCCCTTCAGCGAGATGAGGCTGTTCTGTTTGGGTTCGACGTTGACGGTCTCGACCACGAGGGAATTGCCCTCGAAGTGGCCGATCGAATCTCCACTCCATACCGGCATAGAGTCCGGACCATGCTTGCCATTGATCTTGATGATCCGGACTTCATGGACCATCTCGCCCAGGATCATCACATTGTCCGGGGTCTGAACGATCTGCAGCGTGTTGTTGTACATTGTGTTGCTCAGCACCGGGCCTGAGCTGCCGAAGTGAAGGCAGCGCTCCGAATTGCCACGATCCTCGGGATTGTCGCTCGCGCGGTCCGCATACTGTTCTTCGTCTGACTGGATGTTGCTGGACCGACCTGTCGGCGTCTTGATATAGGGGATTTGGCCGTTGGCCGGCTCGACGATCCAGGACGAGCGATATTGTCCGTTGATCTTGCCGAGGTCTGCGCCCGGATCCATCCAGAAGCGGTTGTAGGCGCGATCCGGGTTTGCATCCTTCAGGAGCTCTGCCGGGGAAAGGGCGTCCTCCTCCTTCGCGACGCGCGTGTAGATGTTGCGGTTGAACAGCTTGTCCCGTTCCGCCTCGCTGACGATGAGACCGCTTGTCCCGGAGGGACGCACCATGCTCGTCAGCGAAGCGCTGGTGAACATGCCGCCAATGTCGGGCGCGCCCCAGCTGGTCTTGGGCGGGGTGTAGTTGGGCTCAGCCTGCGCCAAAGCCATCGGCGTCATTGCGATCGCGCAAATGGCCGAAGCCAGGATCGGTGAATACTTCACGGCACGTCTCCCTCATCCAAATACCCGTCATGCCTGCGTCGCGCCGCACCATGACAAACCAGATCATACGGCCTCCCGCAGGAAGCCCCTTATTCGTCCGCCGCTTTGACCCCGGCGAAGATCGCTTTCCTCGCGCCGTTCTTCCGGCCTTCGCGCTCATACTGACGAGCGCCCGACAGCAGGTTGAACATGCTGTAATTGCCTTCATGGCAGGCATATTCATAAAGGCCCGGCGATGCGTTCATTGGCATCTCGCCCTTCCACGGCTGGGTGTACTTCGTGGGATCCTCGACCGTGTACTGATAGAGGATCTGGCCATCGCTGGTGCGCGTGAACCGCTCCGTCACCTTGCCCTTGTCCGAGATGTAGCTGTTCTGACGCGGCATGACGTTGACGGTTTCGACGACGAGCGTGTTGCCCTCGTAGTGACCGATCGAATCCCCACCCCATTTCGGCACGCTGCTCGGATTGCGTTTGCCTTCCATTGAGATGACGCGCACCTCGTGGCTCATCTCACCCTGGATCGCCACGTGGGTCGGGCTCTGAACGATCTCAATATTGTTGTTGTACATTGTGTTGCTGATCACCGGTCCATTGACCGAGCTGGACCACATGCAACGTTCCGAAAGGCCACGATCCTCAGGGTTATCGCTCCCGAGATCCGCGTATTGCTCTTCTTCGGAAGCCAGCGACGAAATCCCGGAGCTAGGCGCCTTGATGTAGGGGATCTGGCCGTTGGCCGGCTCGACGATCCAGGACGAACGATACTGTCCGTTGATCTTTGCAATGTCCGAACCCGGATCCATCCAGAAGCGATTGTAAGCCCGGTCAGGGTTCGCATCCTTCAGCAATTCTGCCGGGGAAAGCGCGGCCTCTTCTTTCGCAACGCGCGTGTAGATGTTGCGCTTGAACAGCCTGGCCGCTTCCTCCTCGCTGACAATCAGCCCGCTCGCCCCTTCAGGCCGCGTCATGGTTGTGAGCGAAGCTGTGCTCCAGAAGCCCGTGAGGTCCGGTACGCCCCAGGTGGTTTTTGGCGGGTTGTAGGCCGGCGAGGCCTGCGCCATCGAGATCGGAGCCATCGCGAGAGCGTACAAGAGCGAAGCAACGACCGAGGAATATTTCACTATGGTAGTCCTTCCGTTGTGCGGCTATGGAGCTCTCCGCCGGTCGGAACGATCAACAATGCGCTCACGAGCATCCCCCGACGTGTTCAATCCACCCCCCCCCTACCGTGCGAGGTATTCGTCACGCGCGAGTGGAGTGGCGAACCATCCCGCAGCGGCTGGGGAGGCCTGCTGCGTTTAAGTTCAACAAGTTAACTCGACCATATTTCCGCTACGAAAGCAATTTGAGTACGATTGCACAATTGCGTATGACCCATGCAGAATTGTCGGAAGCGAACGGTGTGACGTAAACGTCAATCACCGGAAACTCCTGATTTTACTGCCATCTCCGTTCGCCTTGGCCCCGGCCGCGTTTAGATTGGCTGCTGAACCTTTTTAGGGGTCAGTATGAATACTGTCTGAAATAACGGCCTCGGACGTCTCGGAGAGATGATCCTCTACGCATTCGGAGCCTGGATCTCGCTGACCGCGGTGATCCTCGCCCTGCCCTGGGCGCCCCATGAGTCGTTCATGCAGGCTGTGCCCGCCTTGTCCTTCTCGCGATCGCCGCCATTGCCCTGCTGATTTCGGTGGTCGGCGCCGTGACCGGCCTGCTCAGCGCCTTTGGCCGCATATCGGTCAAGGACCCCGCGCCAAAGACGTAGCCGGCCCCGCGGCCGCACCCATTTCAGCATTCGTAGAAATCGATCGACTCTTCGTTGATCACATAGCGCCAGTTGTTGGCCTTCTCGATCCGCACGCGCTCGGCGACAAAAGCGACAATCTCCTCGCGCGCCGACAGCGGCGTCCTGGTGAAGCCTTCCCAATGCTCTGCGGCCGGCGTCTCGATCGAGAACTTCACATCTCCTCCGCTCATCACATGCGAAAACCTGATCCGCGTGCCGCCCTCGACGTAGACGATCGTCCCCGCGCGAAAATTCCCTTCATATTCCAGCAGTCGTCCGAATATCCGCGCAATGTCGAGCCGTGCGCGGTCTCGCATCTCCAGATCGGCATCCTCGATCACGTTGCCGAAGCCATCGCGATAGACGATCGGGCCGTCGGCGGAGCGCTCCACCACTGGCTCTTGCGGCGAGGGAGGCGGCGCCTCGCCAGGCGCATACTTCCTTAGCTCAACCAAGTGCCGCCACCCATCCTTGTGTGTGATGGTGACCTGGTAATCACCCGGCGGCCATCCCAGGGTGGCGAAGAGAATCTGCACGCTGCCGTTCATGCGGTTCGCAACCGGCCCGCGCTCCATGTCCACGCCTTCGCGCGTGACCGACAGCTCGACATATCCCTCATGCCCCGGCTTCGGCAGCCAGAGGGTCAGCTGCTGCGCGCCGGGATAATGAACGAACTTTACCGTCGGCGCCGCAAGGCCGGCGGGACAGTCCACGGTGAGAATGTCGCCGATGACAACAACGCCGTCATGCTCTTCCGGCTCGGAGGTCATGAACCCGCTCCCGCGTCACTTGTCCACGAAGGCGATCAGTTCACGCTGGCTTGCACCCAGATTGTGGGTACGTTGTAGTGCTCAGCCCAGACCTGGGCTGCTTTAAGCGCACGCTCCAGATCCTCATCGTCTTCTGGAAGAGAAGAATAGCCTACCCATTCTCCGGTGGGCTTCAGCGAAGCTCCGACGCCGTAGAATAATCCGTCCGATGTCGCCTCCACGGTAAGCCACCGTTCGTAGTCGCGTACATCGGGCGTCGACTCGCCAGCTTTGAGATAGACAATCTGCACCATGCACCGACCTTAGGCATGGTTGCCGCAAAATCAAAGTTCCGCTGCGTTGGCGCCGGTTTACGCGGCCCGCTGTAGTCCCAGCTGCGCCCAGATGGCCAACAGCGCCGAAACCAGCTCGTCCATCATCGCCTCGGTGTGCTGCGGCGACGGCGTAAAGCGCAGCCGCTCCGTACCCTTCGGCACGGTCGGATAGTTGATCGGCTGCACATAGATGCCGAAGTCGAACAGCAGCGTGTCGCTAAGCGCCTTGCAGCGCTCCGGATCGCCCACCAGCAGCGGCACGATATGTGTATCCGCCATCATTACCGGCAGCTTAGCCGCGATCAGCTTCTGGCGCAGCATTTCCGCCTTCGCCTGGTGAACCGTGCGCAGATCACGACCGTAATCGCTCCGCAGCTTGCGGATCGAAGTCAAGGCCCCCGCCGCCAGCACCGGGCAGGTCGACGTTGAGAAGATGAAGCCTGGCGCCATCGAGCGAATGGCGTCCACGATCGCGCGCCTGGAGGCGATATAGCCGCCCATCACGCCGAATGCCTTCGCCAGCGTGCCTTCACAGATGGTGATGCGCTCCATCACGCCATCGCGCTGGGCGACGCCCGCGCCCTCATGGCCATACATGCCGACCGCGTGCACTTCGTCGAGATAGGTCATCGCGTCGAACTCTTCGGCGAGGTCGCAGATCTCGTGCATAGGCGCGACGTCGCCATCCATCGAATAAACACTCTCGAACGCGATCACCTTCGGCGCGTCCGCCGGGTCGTTCTCCAGCAGCGCGCGCAGGTGCGCCATGTCGTTGTGGCGGAAGATACGCTTGGCGCAGTGGGCGCGCTTGATACCCTCGATCATCGAGGCGTGGTTCAGCTCGTCCGAATAGATGATGACGTTCGGCATGATCTTGGCGAGCGTCGACAACGTCGCCTCGTTTGACACATAGCCCGACGTGAAGAGCAGCGCGCTTTCCTTGCCATGCAGATCCGCGAGCTCCTTCTCGAGCTCCACATGATAGCGCGTCGTGCCTGAAATATTCCGCGTCCCGCCTGAACCGGCTCCGAACGTATCGACCGCCTCCTTCATGGCCTCGATCACATCGGGATCCTGGCCCATGCCGAGATAGTCGTTCGAACACCACACGATCACGTCCTGCTCGCGCCCGTCATTGTGGCGCACAGACGCTTTCGGGAATTCGCCCTTGTAGCGCTTGAGGTCGATAAACACCCGGTATCGGCCCTCGGACCGGATTTCCTCGATCGCGTTTTCGAAATGGACCAGATGCTTCATCGGTGCGTTTCTCTTGGCGTTGCCTCACACCTCTAATGGGTGTGTCGGTCCGGAAACTAACCATAGCTGCAAACGTTTCCTAGACTTGGATCAAGCGGAACTGCCGATAGCGCCCTCAAGTCGCAGTAGTTTTTGCGACTCGCTCGCAACAAGGCGACAACCTTGCGTAAGCTGAAGATGGTCAAACCAACCGCTCAGCGCTGAATTCGTCGTGCATCGCACGGACAGCCGTGTGCTCGAGTGCGCCTGCCATGAAGGGAACTATTCGATGACCAAACATCCTGCAGACAGGCCGCGTCGCCGAGAGGCGCGAGGCCTCGCAGGTGTCCCCGAACGCAGATCCGCCGGCCTCGCGAGAGGCCGGCGGTTTGGGTCATCAGGTCGGGCTAGCGTTGACGCCAGGGCCGCCGTTCCTCCCCAAGTTTGTCAGCCCCAGACTATCAGGCCAGGGTCCGTATTTATTCCTAGAGCTGGTAACGGATCTGGTCCGACCAGAAGCGTTCGAGACGCGCCAGCGCTTTGTTCAGCTGGTCCAGATCATCCGAACGCACCGAAGCAGTCGGCTCAAGGGCGCCAGCCTGTTTCTCGAACAAGTCAGCGACATGGTTGCGAACGGCCTTGCCGGACGGGGTCAGCT
Source organism: Hyphomonadaceae bacterium (assembly GCA_947474455.1). Lineage (GTDB taxonomy): Bacteria > Pseudomonadota > Alphaproteobacteria > Caulobacterales > Hyphomonadaceae > UBA7672. The sequence goes on from CANJIL010000042.1 coordinate 5,761, forward strand.
TGAGGCGAACCGTGCGGCGGTCGTCGTTGGAACGCGACTGGATCAGATAGCCGCCTTCTTGCAGCTTCTTCACGTTGTACGACATCGACGTGCCAGCGAACGAGCCGCGGGCGCGCAACGCCGAGGCCGGGGTTTCGCTCTCGCCGATTTCATAAAGCAGCAGAGCCTGCACGCCAGTCAGTGACCGCTCGCCATTACGCTCCAGATTGTCCTTCACCACGTCGTGCAGACGGCGATGCGCCTGCTCCAGAAGCGACAGGGCTTTCAGGAAAGACTGCTCAACGTTCTCGTCGTTTCCGCTTTCGCGGATCTTTGCGTTCGCCATCATCATCACCACCACCATCGTTTTTTCTGTGCCGCTCTTGTCGGCTTATGGTGAACTTACACGAGCATACCTAAGCAATCGCTAAGTCGATCGACTTTGAAGCAATTTTCTACTCGACTTTGTTTGAGTTTATTTCATTGACCATAGTAATCAGAAAGTAAACGCGGGCGCATTGTCCGTAGACGGATGATGCCCTGTGGACGCTTTCGCGCACGCCCTATGGTTTGGCGGCTGCTCACCTTTATGGGGCTGTGTGTTCGCGCGCGGACCGTCGCGATTCCCCCAGTCGCAAACTTCATGTCCCCACCTCGCCCTCACCTGCGAGGTCGCAGCCATTTGCGCCTATTGCACAAAAGCCATCAACGCCGACTGCCGCGCGGCGCTTTACAACACCGCCTCTTGTGGTTGTCTTGCGCCGGGCGGGCGGGAACGAAGAGGGAGAGGTGACGTGCTCAAGGCGTTTGCTGGATTCGCCGCTGCTTACGCCATGCTGTTGGCCTCCGCCTGTGGCCGCGTGTCCGATGCCGGCGAGCTGCCCGCAGCGGCGCCAGCCCACGCGACGTCCACACCCGCCCCCACTCTTACGCCCGACGTCGAAGCCGACTCCATCCCCACCGCGAACGGCATCCCGCTCGTGCCGCTTACTGCGCCGATCAACTTCCTCGACGCGCTGGAGCCGCAGCCGATCTACCAGATGCCTGGCGTCTACAACACCAACCACACCGCCGTGCAGATCATCAAGGAAGAAGAGACGCTGCAGCTCGAAGCCTACGAACTTGGCGGCCTCTGGCTCATCGGCTACGGCCACCTTATGCTCGAAGATGAGAAGGACGTGATTACCGAGGAAGAAGCCGACGTTTTCCTGGTCGAGGACCTGCACTGGTGCGAAGGCGCGATCGAGCGATACGTCACGATCCCCGTCACACTGAACGAGTTCAGCGCCATGGTCGCGTTCTGCTACAATGTCGGCAGCGGCAAGACGCGCGGATCGTCGATCGTGAAACGCATCAACGACGAAGATCGCCCAGGCGCCGCCAACGCTTTCCTGTTGTGGAACCGCATGAACGGCGTCGTGATACAGGCGCTCGCAAAGCGGCGCGCCCGCGAGCGCACATTGTTCCTTACGCCGTAGCGACTTCCGCCTCGCCAGAAATGATCTGCCGGATCGATTGTTCGAAAACCCGCGGCGGCTGCCCCCCCTGGATCATCCAGCGCTGGTTGAAGATCACCGACGGCACCGCATTGATCCCGCGATTGCGCCACAGCATCTCATCGCGCCGCACGTCCTCGCCAAACTCTCCCGAAGCCAGCACTCCGCGCGCACGCTTCTCGTCCAGTCCCGCAGTCTTCGCCGCGCTGGCAAGCACATCATGATCGCTGGCCGAAAGCTGATCCGTAAAATAGGCCTTGAACAGCGCCTCCTTCAGCGCCAGCTGTTTTCTCTCAAGTTCGGCCCAGTGCAGCAGGCGATGCGCATCGAACGTATTCCAGATTCGGCTCGCCGGTCCGTAGTTGAACGTGAAGCCCAACGCCTCGCCGTGTTCCTTCAGCACATTGCGCGATGCGGCCGAGCGCTCGGCATTCGAGCCATACTTCTTGATCACATGCTCTGTCGTGTTCTCGCCCTCGGGCGGCATGTCGGGATTAAGCTCGAAGGGCTGGAAGTGAAGGTCGACCTCGACCTCCGCGCCAATGGCTACAAGCGCTCGCTGGAGCGAGCGAAGGCCGACGACGCACCAAGGACAGACGACGTCTGACACGAAGTCGATGCGAAGGGGCCTTGTCATGGCTGTCTCCAAAGCCGCCAATGCAATGTAGCGGTTATCGGCCGCTTGCGCCACCACGGCGGCTGGCGCGCTAGTTGGGCGCAGGGAGACACGCCAGAAGCAACCACGCCTTCGACACCCGCCTTGAGACGATCGGACAGGTGCTTGCGGGTCCCTGACCAAAGCCCATCAACACGCTGCTCGAGCAGGCATACCACAACCATGTCTCGCTGCATCACGATGCGATGGCGCAGAAGCTGGGGTTCAAGGCCGCGCTGATCGAGGGCCCGACGCATTTCTCGCAGTTTGCGTCCCTGGGCGAGGCGGTCTGGGGCGAGCGCTTCCTGAGCGAGGGCTGCCTGTCGGCTCACTATCGCAACATGGTGATGGAAGGCGAAAAGGTGCGCGCCTTCATCGGGCGGGCGCAGGGTGAGGATCACGCAAAGATCTGGGCGACGAAGCGGGACGGGACGGGACGGAAGTTCTCAAGGGCACGGCCTCCGTCGGGCCGCAGGCGCCGCCAACCGCGCTGGATATACGGCTAAATGAACTGGGCCTGCTTGAGCAACCGGTCATCCTGCGCGACCTTCGCGTTGGCCAGCGCACACGCGGGGTGAAGATCCGCATGGATGCGAACCAGCATATGGGCGCGCTCTACCGCTTCTCGCTCAACGACAAGTTGGCGAAAATAACCGAGCCGTCGAGCTGGTACTCCGGCGCCGACACGCCATGGAAACGGGCGATCACTCCCTTCGAGATGATCAGCGCGCTGCTGCAGTACGTGGCGCGGCAGGATGGCCTGGATATTCGCGGGCCTGCGGTGGGACTGTTTGCCTACCAGGAGATCAGACTCATCAAACGCCCGTTGTTCGTCGGCGAGGACTACGAGATCGAACGTGAGATCGTTGCGCTGACGGGGAGCCGGTGGACCGAAAGCTACTGGACCCGGACGTTCGTTTATCATCGCAGCGGCAGCGAAGTGATTGCATCGATGCTCCTGAACCAGACGACGCTCAAGGAATCATACGCCCGCGATGCTGAGGAGCACGCCCAAACTGTAAGGCGCGACCGTCTAGGAAAGTGGCCGGCCCATGCCATGCCCCAGCGTGAAGGCAAATCATTTCAACTCTTTCATTCTGGAGATTGCCCAAAGGGAAGCGGGCAAAATCATCCATCACAGATCCGATTTGTCGCCACCCGTGCACGAAGCATCGCTCGGGACGCGAGCCGGGCAAAGATTTCTTCCAGAACATGGCCTTGATGCAAAAATGTTTCACCCCGCGAGGTAATCGGAAATCGTTGACTGAGACACGGCAGTCATAATTGACGGCGTCAGGCCTCCCATCACAATTCCATCACCAGCCTGAAGATCGGGACGCGGGGTCAGGCAAATGGCGTCGCCGGCTTGTAGGCTTAATCGCAGATTTGGAGTGAGACGTGAAACATTTCCGCTTGAAGCCCTTGCTTCTGAGCACAACGCTTCTGGGCCTGATGGGCTCGCCACTGCTTCTCGCAGCGCCCGCATTGGCCCAGCAGGCCCAGCCGCCTGCTGAGGAAAGCGACGTATTTTCATAACCGGCACGCGCATTCAGCGCGAAGGCCTCGTCTCCTCAAGCCCGGTCATGACCGTCGGCGCCGAAGAGCTGGAGCTCAAGCAACCCGTCGACGTTGAAACGGTTCTCCGTTCGATGCCGCAATTCGCGGCTGGCAACGGCGCCCAGGTGAACAACGGTTCAGTGGGCGTCTCAACCCTCGACCTGCGCGGGCTGACAACACCGCGCACGCTGCCGCTGATCGACGGCAAGCGGATGGTCGCATACGACCCGAAGGGCCTGTTCGACGTGACCTCGGTCCCGATTGCGCTTCTTAAGCGTGTCGACGTTGTGACCGGCGGCGCTTCGGCCGTGTATGGCTCTGACGCTATCGCCGGCGTCGTAAACTTCATCCTGAATGACGACTTCAAAGGCGCACAGCTCGACGCCAACTATTCGATCACCGATCATGGTGACGGCGAGACGGAAAACTACCAGGCAACGGTCGGCGCTGGTTTCGACGACGGACGTGGTAACGTTGTTCTCAGCGTAGGCTACCTGAATAGAGAGGCCGTTTATCAATCCCGCGGACCCGCATCGCTCACGCCCGGTGCGAGTTCCACGACAACGCCCGCGGCTATCGACAGTGCGGTTGGCCCAAGGACGCAGATCAGCTCGGCCGGCAACCTCGTTCCCTTCTATCAGGGCTTCAACTTCAACCCGCAGAACCTCTACCAATCGCCGCAGTCTCGCTGGAACGCGACGGCGCTGGCCAAGTACGACCTCAACGACCACGTGGAAGCCTATGGCCGGTTCATCTTCGCGAACTCGCGCAGCGCACCGCAGGTTGCTTCGACCGGCACGTTCGGCCGTACTTATTCTCTACCGCTGAACAACCCCTTCCTGACCACGCAGGCGGCAAGCTACCTGGCGGCCAACAACACGGTCGACACCTGCGCCAACCTCAACCCCTTCTCGGTTTCGGCCCCTCCAGGTAACTGCGTGAACGTCGGTCTCCGCTGGCGCGCCGCAGACGTCGGTGCTCGTCAGTATGTCTTCGCGTATGAAACCTTCCAAGCTATGGCAGGCTTCCGTGGCGACTTCATGGGATGGGACTGGGACGTCGCCGCCGCTCACGGCGAAACCGCCCTGCAGCGCCAGCAACGCAACGACATTGACTCGGGCCGGATCCAGCAGGCCCTCTTCGCCACGAACACGACGACATGCTTCGACACGTCGAATTTCTGCTCGCCGCTGAACCTGTTCAATCCGTCGATCGCGGCCAACCCAGCCTCGCTCGACTTCATTCGCCTCAACCTCCAGGTCCAGTCAGTTACCAAGCAAGACTACGTAACGGCATCGGCTACCCGTGACCTTGGCGATTTCAAGAGCCCATGGGCCACTTCACCGATCGCCGTTTCGGTCGGCGCTGAATACCGTCTTGAGTCTTCAGACTATCAGCCCGATTCGGCCTCTGCGAGCGGCATTTCTCCCGGCTTCGGCACCACGCTGCCTACGACGGGTGAGTACGACGTGTCCGAAGGCTTCGGCGAGGCGATCATCCCCCTTGTTGAGGACATGGCTTTCGCGAAGTCGATCAACGTGGAACTCGGCTACCGCACGTCAGACTATTCGACGTCGGGAAGCGTCGAGAGCTACAAGGCCGGCGCCGACTGGTCCCCTGTCGATGGTCTTCGGTTCCGCGGCATGTTCCAGCGCGCCGTCCGCGCCGCGAACATCGGCGAGCTGTTCGACCCGATCGTATCTGGAACAGGCGACCTGCTGGTGGACCCCTGCGCGAACGGCGCGCCGGCAACTCCGCTGACAGGCCAGCTCGCGGCGCTCTGCATCGCCACGGGAGTGCCCTCAGCGCGCATTACGGGGGGCACCCTGCCTCAGCCGACGTCGGGCCAGATCAACTCGTTCTTCGGCGGCAACCCGAATGTCACGCCTGAAGAAGCCGACACGACCACCTTCGGTGCGGTCTGGCAGCCGGACTTCGTTCCCGGCCTGTCGCTAACGGTCGATTACTACGACATCGAGGTCAATAACGCGATTTCGATCCGGCCGAACTACGACATCCTCGACGGTTGCTACAATTCGGCGCGTAACACCACGATGTCAGCAACCAACGCCAACTGCGCTTTGATCGTCCGCAATACGACGGTCGGCAACCTCGAAGGCGATGAAGTATTCGGCACCGTGCAGGTGACACGGAATATTGGCGCGGTTCACGCGGAAGGCATCGACTATAGCGTTCGCTATCAGTGGGATCTCGGCGCCTGGGGAGGCATCGACGCTGCGCTTGACGGCACACACGTGCTTGACGCCAGCTATGTTCCGTCCCCTGGCGGGGCCAACGTCGATTGCGTCGGAAGCTACGGTAAACAGTGTGGCCTGCCGTCGACCGTCTCCCAATCGACCGGCGGCCCGACGCCTGAAGATCACTTCGTGCAGCGCACGACCTGGTCGTTCGGCGATTTCGACGTCTCATATCTCTGGCGCTACCTGAGCGGGGCGGACGTTGACGCAACCCAAGCCGCCACGACACCTGCGGCATCTTCCAAGATCGACGCGGTGAGCTACATCGACCTCGCCGCTGCTTGGCAGGTTACCGATTGGGCGAAACTGAAGTTTTCAGTGACCAACGTGTTCGACGAGGAGGCCCCGTTTGTGCAGACGTCGACAGGATCGACATCCTTCAACTCGGGCAACACCTATCCGTCGACCTACGACGTCCTGGGTCGCGTGTTCACGGTTGGCGTGACGACGAAGTTCTAGTCGTCTGCAGTCGATCGAAACGATCTGCCATGCGGCGGCCCCTTAGGGGCCGCCGCAACTTTTTGGGGTAAGGCGTTGATCGACGGAGGCGCCAGGGGCACGATGATGAGATGAGTGAAGAAATCGCACAGCTGGTGAGGCAGGCCGAGACGGCCGCCAATGCAGGACGCTGGGACCTCGCTGAAAGGCTATGGGCAGACGTCCGCCGCCGCGATCCCCGCAATTCGCGCGCTGCATTCAGCCTGGGCGTGCACGCGCTGCAGCGACGGGACTTCGCTAATGCATGCATGCTTATCGAAGAGTCCCACCACGCCTCCCCGCGCGATCCGTTCATACTACTCACGCTGTCCAAAGCGCGCCGGGAAAATGGCGACGCTGACGGCGAAGGGCGGGCGATCGAGGCAGCGCTCGCGATCGACCCCTACTATCTACCTGCCCTTCTGGCGAAGGCGCAGAGGTTGGAGCGAATTGGAAATGCACCGACAGCCGCGATGTTCTACCGTAACGCGGTGAAGGTCGCCGGTCCGGAGAACGTGTGGCTGGACGTCCTGCGGCAACAGCTCACGCATGCGCGGGATTTTGCGGCAAAGATCTCGACGCAGCAGCTCGCTCATCTGGATGGCGCCCTGGCGGGCGTGCTGTCTGGAATGCCGCCAGAACAGGCCGAGCGGTGGCGCGAAGCGGCGTCCATCATATCGGGGGCGACCCAACCCTATCTGCAGCAAGCCAACCAGCTCTATGTGCCTCGCCTGCCTGCGATCCCCTTCTATGACTGCAAGCTTTTCCCATGGGCGGAAGAGCTTGAATCGAAGACCGCCGTGATCCGTGAGGAGCTGCGCGGAGCGCTGGCCGACGAGAAGAAGGACTTCTCGCCCTACATCGCGCTGCGACCCGGCGAGCCCGTGGACCAGTGGAAGGATCTCAACCACTCTGCCCGGTGGAGCCATTACGGTCTCTGGCGGAACGGCCAGCCGGATCAAGCCCACCTCGCCAAGTGCCCGGAGACGCGCAAGGCGCTTGAGGCCGTCGACATGGCCGAGATCGCCGGCCTTTGCCCGAACGCCATGTTCTCGGCGTTGGCCCCGCACACCGAGATCCCGCCGCATACGGGTGAGACCAATGCCCGGCTGGTGGTTCACCTGCCCCTGATCGTGCCGGAGAAATGCAGCTATCGCGTCGGCTTCGAGCATCGCCTCTGGAAAGAAGGCGAACTGCTGATCTTCGACGATACGATCGAGCACATGGCCCGGAACGACAGTGACGAGTTGCGGGTCGTTCTCATCTTCGACGTGTGGAACCCACTGCTGACACCCGACGATCGCGAAGTCGTCCGCGCCCTCGCCGCCGCCACCCGCTCCTTCAATACGCCTCGCTAGCTCGGGGCGCGTTTCGACGGAAATGCCGCCAGCACGCCCTTGGGCGGCAAGAGATTGCGGCCCAGCCCTTCAACGCGACTTGCGTTTCCGCTTCAGCCCCGAAGATCGAATGCAGCTTGCCTGGGCATGACCTGTGCGCAACTCCCTCCGGGTCATGCACTTTGGCGCAATCGTTGCCGCAGGACTGGCTATCCGATTGAAATTTTGTTCCCACCTGCTACCCGCTCAGTTTGGGAAGAACATTACGAGTTTGCACGCATGACAATGGGCCTGCCCCCGGCACAGGGACTGTACGATCCCCGCAATGAGCACGATGCCTGCGGCGTGGGCTTCATCGCCAATGTGAAGGGCGACAAATCCAACGCCATCGTGGCGCAGGGCCTCCAGATCCTGCTGAATCTCGACCATCGCGGGGCCGTGGGGGCGGACCCGCTGCTGGGCGATGGCGCTGGCATCCTGATCCAGATTCCCGACGCGCTGTTCCGCGACTGGGCCAAGAAGGCCAAGGTCGAGCTCCCCAAGCCAGGCGATTATGCCGTGGCCATGTGCTTCCTTCCGCAGGACGCCCCCTCGCGCGACTTCGCGGTGAAGCAGTTCGAAAGCTTCCTCAAGAAATCGAAGCAGAAACTGCTGGGCTGGCGCGACGTCCCGACCGACCTCAACGGGATCGGCAAAGCCGTGATCGCCGCGATGCCCGTGATAAAGCAGGCAGTCATCGCAAAAGGCTCGCCCGCGATGAGCCAGGATGCGTTCGAGCGGAAGCTGCTGGCCATCCGCAAGGAGACCCAGAACCCGCTGGCGGAAGTGGCGGTCAAGAAGAACCTGCCGGGCCTCGCCGAATTCTACATGCCCTCGCTGTCCACGCGCACGATTGTCTACAAGGGCCTGCTGCTCGCCGGTCAGGTCGGCACATTCTACAAGGACCTGACCAACCCGCTGTGCCAGAGCGCGCTGGCGCTGGTTCACCAGCGTTTTTCCACCAACACCTTCCCGAGCTGGAAGCTGGCGCACCCGTATCGCTTCATCGCGCACAATGGCGAGATCAACACCGTGCGTGGCAACGTCAATTGGATGTACGCCCGCCGCCGCTCGATGGAGAGCGCGCTGCTCGGCGCTGATCTCGACAAGATGTGGCCCCTGATCCCGCATGGCCAGTCGGACACGGCCTGCCTGGACAACGCGCTCGAACTTCTGGTGGCCGGCGGCTATCCGCTCGCCCACGCGATGATGATGCTGATCCCGGAAGCCTGGGCCGGACATCCCCAGATGGATCCGAAGAGGCGCGCTTTCTACGAATACCACGCTGCACTAATGGAGCCGTGGGACGGCCCGGCCGCCATCGCGTTCACCGACGGCCGCCAGATCGGCGCGACGCTGGATCGCAACGGCCTACGCCCCGCGCGCTTCATCGTCACCGACGATGATCTCGTGGTGCTGGCCTCGGAATCCGGGGTGCTGCCGATCCCGGAAGAGAAGATCGTGCGCAAGTGGCGGCTCCAGCCCGGCAAGATGCTGCTGATCGATCTCGACGAAGGCCGCATCATCGAGGATGAGGAAATCAAGAACGCCATCGCCAGCAAGCATCCCTACGAAAACTGGCTGCACGACATGCAGTTCAAGCTTTCAGAGCTGCCTGACCCGGCGCATGATGATGCCCTGCAGACCGTCCACAACACATCTGTCAGTCTTCTCGATCGCCAGCAGGCCTTCGGCTATACGCAGGAAGACCTCTCGTTCTTCCTCGAACCGATGGCGGCGCTGGGCGATGATCCGATAGGCTCCATGGGCGCCGACACGCCGATCGCCGTGCTCTCACGCAAGCCGAAGCTGCTTTATAACTATTTCAAACAGAACTTCGCGCAGGTCACCAATCCTCCGATTGATCCGATCCGCGAGGAGCTGGTGATGTCGCTGGTTTCCATGATCGGTCCCCGGCCCAACCTGCTCGGCCTCGCCGCCGGGACGCACAAGCGGCTGGAAGTCATCCAACCGGTTCTGACCAACGCCGACCTCGACAAGATCCGCTCGATCAGCGAGCTGGTCGACGGCGCATTCCGCACGGCGACGATCGACATCACGTGGAACGCCAGCGAAGGCGCAGCCGGCCTTAAGAATGCGATCGAACGCATCCGCATGGAGGCGACCGAGCACGTCCTGCAGGACATCAACATTCTGATCCTGTCGGATCGCGCCGTTGGGGCAGAGCGCATTCCCGTTCCGGCGCTGCTTGCGCTGTCGTCAGTGCACCACAAGCTCGTCCGGCAGGGCCTGCGCATGCAGGTCGGCCTTGTTGTCGAAACGGGTGAAGCCCGCGAAGTGCATCACTTCTGCACGCTGGCTGGATACGGCGCAGAAGCGGTGAACCCCTATCTCGCCTTCGAGACGCTGGAGCAGATCCGCGTGCGCGAAGGCATGAAGCTGTCCGCGAAGGATGTGCAGAAGAATTACATCAAAGCGGTCGGCAAGGGCATCCTGAAGGTGATGTCCAAGATGGGCATCTCGACCTATCAATCCTACTGCGGCGCGCAGATCTTCGACGGCGTAGGCCTGTCGTCGGAGCTGATCGCGGAATACTTCACCGGCACGTCGACCACCATCGAAGGCGTCGGCCTGCTGGAGATCGGCGAGGAAGCCGTCCGCCGTCACGCCAACGCGTTCGGCGACAATCCGATCTATCGCGAGCTGCTCGATGTCGGCGGCGACTATGCCTTCCGCCCGCGCGGCGAGGATCATGCCTGGACGCCGGAGTCCGTGTCGAAGCTGCAGCATGCTGTTCGCGGCAACATCTCGGCAGACTATGCCGCCTTCGCGCAATCCATCAACGAGCAGAGCGAACGGCTGCTGACCATTCGCGGCCTGATGCAGTTCAAGCTTGCAGACAAGCCCATCGCGATCGATGAAGTTGAGCCGGCGTCCGAGATCGTGAAGCGCTTTGCGACGGGCGCCATGAGCTTCGGCTCGATCAGCCGCGAGGCGCACACCAATCTTGCGATCGCGATGAACCGCATCGGCGGCCGCTCCAACACCGGCGAAGGCGGCGAGGAATCTGATCGCTTCAAGCCGATGAAGAACGGCGACTCGATGCGCTCGGCCATCAAGCAGGTGGCGTCGGGCCGCTTCGGCGTGACAACGGAGTATCTGGTCAACGCCGACGATATTCAGATCAAGATGGCGCAGGGCGCGAAGCCAGGCGAAGGCGGCCAGCTGCCAGGCCACAAGGTCGACAAGAACATCGCCAAGGTGCGCCATTCGACGCCAGGCGTCGGTCTGATTTCTCCCCCGCCACATCACGACATCTATTCGATCGAGGATCTGGCTCAGCTGATCCACGACCTGAAAAACGTGAACCCGGAAGCGCGGATCTCCGTAAAGCTGGTCTCGGAGGTTGGCGTCGGAACGGTCGCTGCGGGTGTTTCGAAAGCGCGCGCCGACCATGTGACGATCTCTGGCTTCGAAGGCGGCACGGGCGCCTCGCCCCTGACCTCGCTGACGCATGCGGGCTCTCCGTGGGAGATCGGGCTGGCGGAGACGCAGCAGACGCTGGTGCTGAACGAGTTGCGTGGCCGCATCGCCGTCCAGGTCGATGGCGGTTTGCGCACGGGACGCGATGTGGCGATCGGGGCCCTGCTTGGCGCGGACGAGTTCGGCTTTGCGACGGCGCCGCTGATCGCGTCGGGCTGCATCATGATGCGCAAGTGCCACCTCAACACCTGCCCCGTGGGCGTCGCCACGCAGGACCCGGTTCTGCGCGCGCGCTTCACAGGCACGCCCGAGCACGTCATCAACTACTTCTTCTTCGTGGCGGAAGAGCTGCGCGGCATTATGGCCAGCCTCGGCTTCCGCAAGCTGGAGGACATGATCGGCCGCGTTGACCTGCTCGACATGCGCAAGGCGGTCGATCACTGGAAAGCCAAGGGCGTTGATCTATCGAAGTTACTCTACCGGGCGCCGGCAAAACCGGGCGTGGCGATCCGCGTCAGCGAGAAGCAGAACCACGGCCTCGAAGCTGCGCTCGACCACAAGCTGATCAAGGCGGCGAAGCCCACGTTCACGAAAACCCCAAAGCCGGTCAAGATCACAGAGACCATCAGGAACGTGAACCGCACGGTCGGCGCCATGCTGTCCGGCGAGGTGGCGCGCAAGTTCGGCCACGCCGGACTGCCGGACGAAACGATCCAGATCGCGCTTGCCGGCACTGCGGGCCAGAGCTTCGGCGCGTTCCTCGCGCGCGGCGTCACGCTCAACCTCGTAGGCGACGCCAACGACTATGTCGGCAAGGGCCTGTCGGGCGGCCGCGTGATTGTGCGCCAACCGGATACCGTCTCGCGCGAGCCGACCGAGAACATCATCGTCGGCAACACCGTGCTCTACGGCGCGATCGCGGGCGAGGCCTATTTCGAGGGCGTCGCGGGCGAACGCTTCGCCGTGCGCAATTCCGGCGCGGTGGCTGTCGTCGAAGGCTGCGGCGACCATGGCTGCGAATACATGACCGGCGGCGTTGTTGTTGTGCTTGGCCAGACCGGGCGCAACTTCGCGGCCGGAATGTCGGGCGGGGTTGCCTACGTCTATGATCCGAAGAAAGGGTTCGCCGACCGGTGCAACGCCTCGATGGTCGCGCTTGAACCGATCAAGCAGGCAGAAGGCGGGCCGGAAGCTGATGCTCCGCTGCAACGCGCGCCTGCTGTGGAGAACAACGGCATGGGCGACATGCTTCGCTTTGATGCGGAACGCCTGCGCATCCTGGTCGAACGACACCTGCTCCACACCGGCAGCGCCCGTGCGCGGGAGCTGCTCGACAACTGGGGCGAGGCGCTCACACATTTCGTCAAAGTCATGCCGACAGATTACGCGCGCGCGCTGAAGGACATGCGGTCCGAACGTCAACCGATCGCGGCGGCAGAGTAGAGTTCAAGGAGCAGAGATATGGGCAAGCCCACAGGGTTCCTCGAATACGACAAGAAAGAGCGTGGCTACGACAAGCCGGATCAGCGGCTCGGGTACTACAACGAGTTCATGAAGCGCATGGACACTGCGGAAGTCCGCACTCAGGCGGCCCGCTGCATGTCGTGCGGGATTCCGTTCTGCCAGGGCACAGGCTCCGTCGCCCCGGGCGCGCCGGGCTGCCCCGTCAACAACCAGATCCCGGACTGGAATGATCTGGTCTATCGTGACCACTGGAAGCAAGCACTCGAGAATCTACACTCGACCAACAACTTCCCGGAATTCACCGGCCGCGTCTGCCCTGCCCCTTGCGAGGCTTCATGCGTGCTGAACATCGACGACAACCCGGTCTCGATCAAAACCATCGAGTGCGAGATCGTCGATCGCGGCTGGGAAGAAGGTTGGATCAAGCCGCAGCAGGCCCCACGTGGCTCCGGCAAGCGCGTGGCGATCGTGGGCTCCGGCCCGGCCGGCCTCGCCTGCGCCCAGCAGCTCGCCCGCGCGGGCCATTCCCCCACCGTCTTCGAGAAGTCGGATCGAATCGGCGGCCTGCTCCGCTACGGCATTCCCGACTTCAAGATGGAAAAGAAGCATATCGACCTCCGCATCCGCCAGATGGAGGCCGAAGGCGTGGTTTTCCGTCCGCGAACGTATGTCGGGATCGATGTCAGCGTGCAGCGCCTGCTCGACGACTATCAGGTGCTGGTGCTGGCCGGCGGCGCGGAACAACCTCGTGATCTGCCAGTGCAAGGGCGCGAACTGGACGGTGTCCACTTTGCGATGGATTTTCTCACGCAGCAGAACAAGCGCGTCGCAGGCGACGAGGAGAGGATCGCGGCGCCTGGCGGAACGATTTCCGCGAAGGGCAAGCATGTCATTGTGATCGGCGGCGGCGACACCGGCTCCGATTGCATTGGAACATCCAACCGCCACGGCGCGGCCTCGGTTACACAGCTCGAGATCATGCCGAGGCCGCCGGCGCACGAGAACAAGTCGACGACCTGGCCGGACTGGCCGCTCAAGCTGCGCACCTCCTCAAGCCATGAAGAAGGCTGCGATCGCGATTGGGCTGTCGTTACGAAACGTGCGGTTGGTGAAGGGGGAAAGGTGAAAGGCATCATCTGTGCGCGCGTCGAATGGGTGCGCGGCGCCAAGGGCATGGAGATGAAGGAGGTCGAAGGATCGGAGTTCGAACTCAAGGCCGATCTCGTCCTGCTTGCGATGGGCTTTACGGGTCCAGTGCTACCTGGCCTCGTCGATCAGACACACGCGAAGCTGGACGCGCGCGGCAACGTCGCAGCAAGCGTGAACGACTACCGCACATCGACCGACAAAGTCTTCGCGTGCGGCGACATGCGGCGCGGCCAATCGCTGGTGGTATGGGCGATCCGCGAAGGACGCCAATGCGCCCGATCAGTTGACGAATACCTGATGGGATCCAGCAGCCTTCCCCGCTGAAGGCAGTAGACGTCTCCAAAAAAACAGGAGTAGTCTCGGTCTCACGTCAGCGGGCCTGAGCCGGCTCGTCAGTATGCGCCCGTATGAATCTGGGCGCCTTTCGCAACTGCGAAAAGAACACGGCCGCAGTTGTGCGTGGCGCTTCGAAACAGGTGAACACAAGTCGCGGCCCTTTTGGAGTGGTCGCTGTTTGAGGGGGGTCGCCTTTGAAACCTACGGACATCAGTCGTCCGGACTATTTTCACAAGGTTGTCGACTGCCAGTGGGCGTGTCCGGCGCATACGCCCGTGCCAGAATACATCCGGTTGATCGCTGACCAGCGATACACCGACGCTTATATGATCAACTGGAAGTCGAACGTCTTCCCGGGAATTCTGGGAAGGACGTGCGACCGCCCATGTGAACCGGCCTGCCGTCGCGGAAGAGTCGAAGAGGAGCCGGTGGCGATATGCCGCCTAAAAAGGGTCGCCGCTGACAACAAGAGCGACATTGCCGCCCTCCTGCCCAGGGTCGCCCCGCGCAACGGAAAGAAGATTGCGTGTGTGGGCGCCGGGCCTGCCTCCCTCACAGTTGCGCGCGACCTCGCCCCGCTCGGCTACGAAGTTCACGTCTATGACGGGGACAAGAAAGCGGGTGGGATGATCCGCAGTCAGATCCCGCGCTTCCGGCTGCCGGAAGAAGTTATCGATGAGGAAGTGGGCTACATCACGTCGCTTGGCCCTGTGATGCATCTCTCGCAGCGCGTCGACAGCATGAAGGCGCTGCTCGCCGAAGGCTATGACGCGATCTTCGTCGGTACTGGCGCGCCACGCGGACGCGATCTTGACATTCCCGGCCGCAAGGAAGCGGCGGCGAACATCCATATCGGCATCGACTGGCTATCGAACGTCTCGTTCGAGCACATCAGCAAGATCGGCAAGCGCGTCATCGTTCTCGGCGGCGGCAACACCGCGATGGACTGCTGCCGCACCGCACGCCGCCTCGGCGGCGAGGATGTGAAGGTCGTTGTCCGTTCCGGCTTCGAGGAAATGAAAGCCTCGCCCTGGGAGAAGGAAGACGCGATCGGAGAGGATATTCCGATCCTTAACTATCTCGTGCCGAAAGCCTTCATTCATGAAGGCGGCAAGCTCACCGGCATGACCTTCGAGAAGGTAAAAGCCGAAAAAGACGCCAAGGGCCGCCGCAATCTCGTGCCGACCGGGGAGCCGGACCAGCATTTCGCTTGTGACGACGTTCTCGTGGCAGTCGGTCAGGAGAACAGTTTTCCTTGGATTGAACGCGACATTGGGATGAAGTTCGACAAATGGGACATGCCAGTCGTCGGCCAGGAGACGATGCAGGCCACTATTCCCAACGTGTTCTTTGGCGGCGATGCTGCCTTCGGACCGAAGAACATCATCTGGGCTGTCGCCCATGGTCATGCCGCTGCTGTTTCGATCGACATGTTCCTCAACAAGCAAGACATCAGCGTCCGCCCAGCGCCTGGCGTCACAGTGATCTCTCAGAAGATGGGCATTCACGAGTGGAGTTACGACAACGACATCGCGAATGACCGTCGCTACAAAGTTCCGCATCGCGAGAAGGCGCTTGCACTGAAGGACGTGAAGGCCGAGGTCGAACTGGGCTTCGACCAACTTGTCGGCTTCAAGGAGGCGCAGCGCTGCCTCAACTGCGACGTGCAGACAGTGTTCACGCCGAAAGTCTGTATCGAGTGCGATGCCTGCGTCGACATCTGCCCCATGGACTGCATCACCTTCGCTGACGACGGCGAGGAAAAGGACCTCCGCGAACGATTGAAGGCGCCTGCGTTCAATTTCGCACAGGACCTCTATGTTGCTGATGGGCTGCCTACAGGCCGCGTTATGGTGAAAGACGAGGACGTCTGCCTTCACTGCGGGCTCTGCGCCGAACGTTGCCCGACGGGGGCCTGGGACATGCAGAAATATCTGATCGACATCACACAGGCAGGCACATGCCGGACACGCTGACACAAACAAGCGCCGCCCCTGCTCAACTCACGGCGGTCAACGATTTCGTCGTCAAGTTTGCCAACGTGAACGGCTCAGGATCGGCCAGCGCAAATGGCCTCTTCGCCAAGTCGATCATCCGCATGGGCGTGCCCGTGGCGGCCCGCAACATCTTCCCCTCGAACATTCAGGGGCTGCCGACCTGGTATGAAGTGCGCGTATCCGGCGCGGGGCATCTCGGCCGGCGCGGCGGGGTCGATCTTGCAGTGCCGCTGAATCCGCAAACATGGGACGACGACATCAAGGAGATCGTGCCCGGCGGCTATCTCCTCTACGACTCAACAAAACCACTGCCCGCCTCGAAATTCCGGGACGACATCCATGTTCTCGGCGTGCCGCTGACCGCGATTTGCAACGAGGCCTACAAGATCCCGCGCGAGCGGCAGCTGTTCAAGAACATCTGCTATGTTGGCGCCCTGTCGCATCTCATCGGCATCGATCCTGCTGTCATCGAGCAGTTGCTGAAGGAGGAGTTCGCATCCAAGCCCAAGCTCATTGGCGCGAACCTCAACGCTTTCAATCTCGGCCGGCAGTGGGCTCAAAAACGCATGAAACCAATCGGCCTTCAGCTGGAGAAAGCGGACGCCGTAGGCAACCGCATTTTCGTCGAAGGCAACGCGGCCGCAGCACTCGGCGCTGTCTATGGCGGCGCGACGGTGTGCGCCTGGTATCCGATCACGCCCTCCACATCGCTGGCCGAGGCGTTCACCGGCTATTGCGAACAACTCCGCACCAGGCCTGACGGCGCGAAGAACTACGCCATCGTGCAGGGCGAGGATGAGATCGCCTCGATTGGCATCGTTGTCGGCGCCGGATGGAATGGGGCCCGCGCCTTCACCTGCACCTCCGGCCCTGGCATTTCACTGATGAACGAGTTCATCGGCCTCTCCTATTTCGCGGAGATTCCCGCCGTGATCTTCGACGTGCAGCGTGGCGGCCCCTCAACCGGCATGCCAACGCGCACGCAGCAGTCTGACTTGTTACTGGCCGCCTATGCGAGCCATGGCGACACCAAGCATGTTCTCCTGCTGCCAGCTGACCCTGGCGAATGTTTCGAGATGGGCGCGCAAGCATTTGATCTCGCCGAGCGCCTGCAGACGACCGTGTTCGTCATGCTTGATCTCGACATCGGCATGCAGGAATGGCTGGTTGAGCCGTTCAAGTGGGACGATGCGCAGACGATTGACCGCGGCAAAGTCATGACCGCACCCGAACTCGAAAGCGGAAAATTCTTCGGCCGGTATACTGACGTTGATGGCGACGGCATCCCGTTCCGCACTTACCCCGGCACGCACCCGTCGAAAGGCGCCTATTTCACGCGCGGCACCTCGCGCAATCGGATGGCTGGCTATTCGGAAAAAGGCGTCGATTACCAGGACAACATGGAGCGGCTGCTAAAGAAGTTCCAAACCGCGGCGACGCTCGTGCCCAAGCCTCGGCTCCGGCAGGCAAAAAGTCCCACGAAGATCGGCGCGATCTATTTCGGCTCGACTGCGCCAGCCATGCACGAAGCCCTCGAGTCCCTCGAAGCACAGGGCCATCACATCAACGCCATGCGCGTGCGCGGCTTCCCGTTCGGACAAGAAGTCTATGATTTCATTCACGCGCACGATGAAATCTGCGTGGTTGAACAGAACCGCGACGCGCAACTCCGCTCGCTGCTGATGATCGAGGGCAATATCGACGCCTCCCAACTGACCTCCATCCTTCACTACGACGGCACGCCGATCACAGCGCGCTTCCTGATCGACGCCATCGGCAAGCGCCTCGAAGCCCGCAAGGCCACGCGCCAGGTCACCGACAAGGCGAACAAAAAATGACCTACATTCTCAAACCGAAACTTCACCACCCCAGCCTGCCGAAGAATGACCTCGGCTTCACGCGGCGGGATTATGAGGGCCGCGTCTCCACGCTCTGCGCAGGCTGCGGGCACGACTCAATCAGCGCGGCCATCGTGCAAGCCGCCTGGGAGCTGGATATCCAACCGCACCGTCTGGCGAAGCTCTCCGGAATCGGCTGCTCGTCCAAGACGCCCGACTATTTTCTCGGCCAGAGCCATGGCTTCAACAGCGTGCATGGCCGCATGCCCAGCGTGCTGACCGGCGCCAACCTAGCCAACCGCGACCTGATCTATCTGGGCGTATCGGGCGATGGAGACAGCGCCTCGATCGGCCTCGGCCAGTTCGCGCATTCGATACGACGTGGCGTGAACATGAGCTACATTGTCGAAAACAATGGCGTCTACGGCCTCACCAAGGGCCAGTTCTCCGCGACGTCGGACACGGGTTCGAAATCCAAGAAGGGCATCGAGAACACGGAGAGCGGCATCGATCTCGTCGCACTCGCCCTGCAGCTTGGCGCGACCTATGTCGGGCGCTCGTTCTCGGGCGACAAGGAGCAACTCGTGCCTCTCATCAAGGGCGCTCTGTCCCATCATGGCCCGGCCTTCCTTGACGTGATCAGCCCCTGCGTCGCGTTCAACAACCACGCCGGCTCCACCAAGAGTTTCGACTATGTCCGCGAGCACAACGAGGCCGTGAACCGGCTCGATGTCATCCTGGGCCGCACGCCGATCACGGCTGATTATGCGCCCGGACAACTGCGGGAAGTGAAACAGCACGATGGCTCGATCCTGCGTCTGCGGAAGCTCGCGGAGGAATATGATCCGACCGACAAGATTGTCGCCGCGAACTACCTGCAGGAGCGGCATGCGGAAGGCGAAATCGTCACTGGCCTCCTCTACGTCGACCCGGAAGCGACCGATCTGCACGACCGGCTGGGAACGACAACACAACCGTTGAACGAACTCGGCAACGCACAGCTGATCCCGGGCAGCGCAGCGCTCGAGACGATCAACGCCGGACTGAGATAGAGAGACAGCGCCTCAGTAGCGCAGATACGACCGACGCCTGGCTTCCCACGCCTTTTCATCAGGCTCGGTGATCACGTCCAGATCCGCCGGCGTGGCGGCACGATCGTCAACCCATTCGCGCAGGAGCGGACCGCCATTGATCACGTCAATGGCCAGATGGCCCTTCGTGTATTCATACTTGAACTCAAGGCCGCGCCAGAGCGGATAGTCTGGATTCAGGTTGCGGATCGCCTTGAAGGCCAAAGCCTGCAGACGCCACGGCCGAAAGGCCTGATGATTGTAGTGCGCCGGGTCCTCGGTGTGGATCATTACCCCGCTGCACAGCTTGCCGACATGCTTGTGGAAGGTCGGCTCGAACCAGCAGTCACGCAGCTTGCAACCTCGCAGCCAGTGCGGCGCCAGCGCATGCATTTCCGAGATGATCCGGCGTGCGTCAACATCCGGCGCACCGAACAGCTCCAGCGGCCGCGTCGTGCCCCTGCCCTCGGACAGGGTCGCGCCTTCCAGCATCACGGTTCCCGCGTAGGCCCGCGCCATCCAGAGATTGGGAGCATTCGGACTTGGATTGACCCAGGTGCGTTCTCCAATGGGCCAGCCATGACCTGGCGCGGCGTCGGGCTGATATCCCTCCATTTCGATGACGCGGTAGTCGACATCGAGCTTGTAGTGGTCGATGAACCAGTAGCCGAGCTCGCCAAGTGTAAGCCCATGGCGCATCGGCATCGGCCCCGCGCCGACAAAGCTTTCATACCCCCCGCGAAGCGTGAGACCCTCGATGGGTCGCCCCACCGGATTGGGACGGTCCAGCACCCAAACGGACTTCCCTTCTTTCGCCGCGGCCTCAAGCACATAGAGCAGCGTCGTTATGAAGGTGTAGATGCGGCAGCCGAGGTCCTGCAGATCGATCAGCACGACATCGAACGTGCTCATCTGCTGGCCGGTGGGGCGGCGATGTTCGCCGTAGAGGCTGAACACCGGAATGCCGAGCATCGGATCGACAAAATCCGGCGACTCCACCATGTTGTCCTGCTTGTCGCCGCGCATGCCGTGCTGAGGGCCAAAAGCAGCGGTGAGCTTCAGGTCTCCTGTGGCGGCCAGCGCGTCGAGCGAGTGCGTAAGGTCAGTCGTGACCGACGCGGGATGCGCAACAAGCGCCACTCGCTTGCCCTTCAGGGGCGCGCGTAGGGCGGGATCAGCCAGAAGGCGGTCGATGCCGAATTTCATGCCGACCCTGCTGAAGGAAGTCGCAAG